>NZ_CP011868.1:4241161-4847041 GCF_001294645.1 Pseudonocardia sp. HH130629-09 | reverse complement strand
GAGCGAGCCGAAGACGATCGGCCCGGCGAAGCCGCCGGCGTAGACGCCGACCTGCACGATCGACGTGGCCGCGGCCGGGGCGGACGGGGTGAGCCGCACGACGGCGAACTGCAGCAGGCCCGGCCACGCCCACCCGAGCCCGAACGCCAGCACCACGCCGACGACCAGCGCGGGCGTCCCCGGGACGGCGAGCAGCACGAAACCGATGGCGCCGGCCGCGAGACTCGCCGCCACCACGGCCACGTGGCCACCGGTGCGACGGTCCGCCAGCCACCCGTGCAGCAACCGCGCCGACAGGCCCACGACGCTGCCGAGGGTCAGCACCAGCCCGGCGAGACCGGGGTCGATCCCACGGTCCACCGCCGATGCGACCAGGAAGATGCCGAGCGCCGTCGCGGTCCCGGCGGCCAGCCCGGAGGCCGCGCCGATCACCGCGAGCGCGCCCGTCGCCCGGTCACCCTTCCCGGCGCGGGCCGGCGGCCGGGCGTCGGCCCGCGGGCAGGCGAACAGCGCGGCGAGGGCGAGCAGGGCGCCGATCCCGTAGGCCCAGCGCCAGCCCACCGTCAGCGCCACCGCGGGCACGGCCAGCCCGGCCAGCAGCGTCGCCGCCGGGATCGCGGCCTGCTTCACCCCGAACGACAGCCCCATCAGGTGCGCGGGCACCGAGCGCGCGAGCGTCAGGTTCGACGACAGCTGGCCCATCACGTTGCACCAGGCGCCGCAGAGCAGTAGCACGACGAGCGCGACGTAGGACCGCGCGCCCAGGCCCAGGGCCGCCATCAGCACCGCCGCCCCGACGACGGCGATCCGGCTGGTCACCCGCGACCCGAACCGCTCGACGACCATCCCGACCGGCAGCGAACACAGCGCACTGACCCCGAAGTACAGCGCCACGACCAGCCCCAGCCCGGAGGGGTCGAAGGCCAGGTCGCGCGACAGCTGCACCGCCAGGGCACCGGTGAGGAACACCGGCAGCACCGACGCCGTCGTCACGATCACCGCGCCGGTGGCGACGCGGAAGGCGGACGGTGCCGCGGTGTCCGTGTGTCCGTCGTGCCCGTTTCGGTTGCGATGCTCACGTTCAGCAACGCTAACCGATAGGCGTCATCCCTGGATGCGGGAGCTCCCGCGACCTGCCCACTCCTTCTCGCGCAGCTCGAACTTCTGGACCTTGCCGGTGGAGGTCTTGGGCAGCTCGTCGACGATCTCGACGTACTTGGGCGCCTTGTAGCGGGCGATCCTCGTCTTGACGTGGTCGACGATCTCCTGCGGCTCGGCGGACCGACCCGGCTTGAGCACGGCGAAGCCCTTGCAGACCTCGCCCCACTTCTCGTCCGGCACCCCGACGACGGCGGCCTCCAGCACCGCGTCGTGCGACACGATCGCCTGCTCGACCTCGACGGTGGAGATGTTCTCCCCACCGGAGATCACGACGTCCTTCGCGCGGTCGCGCAGCTCGACGTACCCGTCGGGGTGCACGACCCCCAGGTCCCCGGAGTGGAACCAGCCGCCCCGGAACGCCTCCGCGGTCTTCTCCTCGTCGCGGTGGTAGCCCTTCATGACGTTGTTGCCGCGCATCACGATCTCGCCCATCGTGGCGCCGTCGCGGGGGACGTCGGCCATCAGCTCGTCGACCACCCGCACCCGGTCCGCGCACACCATGCCGACGCCCTGGCGGGCCTGGAGCCGGGCGCGTTCCTCGGCGTCGAGGTCGTCCCAGGCGTGCTGGTACTGGTTCACCGCGTACGGCCCGTAGGTCTCGGTGAGTCCGTACACGTGCACGATCCGGAACCCCATCCGCTCCATCTGCAGGATCGTGGTCGGCGACGGCGGCGCCCCGGCCGTGGTGATCACCAGCCGGTAGTCCAGGGTGACGGCCTCGGGCGCGTTCATGACCGTCGTGACGACGGTCGGGGCGCCGTTGAGGTGGGTGACCCCGTGCTCGCCGATCAGCCGCCAGATGGTGTCGCCGCGGACCTCGCGCAGGCAGACGTGGGTGCCGCCGATCGCCGTCACCGCCCACGGGGTGCACCAGCCGTTGCAGTGGAACATCGGCAGCGTCCACAGGTAGACGCTGTCCGCGCTGTGCCCGGAGTGGACGATCTCGCCGAAGGAGTTCAGGTACGCACCGCGGTGGTGGTACTCGACGCCCTTCGGGTTGCCGGTCGTCCCCGAGGTGTAGTTGATCGTGATGGTGGCGCGCTCGTCGTCGACGGCCCACGGCCGCGGGGCGTCCGAGCCGCGGGCGAGCAGGTCGGCGTAGCCCAGACCGGAGCCGACGCCGTCGCCGGGCGCCGCCTGGTCGACGACGGTGACGATCTCGCGGACCGTCGCCAGCTCGTCGGCGACCGGGCGGACCGTCTCGTACAGGACGGCGTCGACGACCAGCACCGTGGCCGCCGAGTGGTCCAGGATGTAGCGGACCTCCTCGGTCGACAGGCGCGTGTTGATCGCGACCAGGACCGCGCCCGCGAGCGGCACCGCGAAGTGCGCGACGAGCAACTCCGGGACGTTCGGCAGCAGGTAGGCGACCCGGTCACCGGGCTCGACGCCCGATGCGGCGAGTGCGTTCGCCACCCGGGTCGCTTCCGCCGCGAACTCGGCATAGGTGTACCTGCGGTCGCCGTAGACGATCGCCGCGGACTCCGCGAACACCTCGGCCGAGCGGCCCAGGAAGGCCAGCGGGGTGAGCGGGGTGGTCCAGACGTCGGTCGTCGCGCCCTGTGTCACGGTCGGCTCCTTCGCAGGCGGTGCACTCGTCGTCGCGATCCTGCTCGCCGCGGGGAGTACCCGGCAACCTGCTGCTCCGACCGTCGACCGCCGGGGCTCGGTGCTGCTGCTTCGCCCCTCGACCGCCGGGGCTCAGTCCTCGATCGTGATGGCGGCCTTCGGGCAGCTCCGTGCCGCCTCCTCGACCTTCGGCCGCAGCGCCTCGGCCGGGTTCTCGTCGAGGATGTAGAGGTAGTCGTCGTCACGCACCTCGAAGACCTCCGGCGCGACACCCATGCAGACCGCGTTGCTCTCGCAGCGGTCGAAATCCACGATGACCTTCATGGCACCCATGGTGCCCCCGTCGGGTCGACGCCGCAGGACTGAGGGCCCCCTGACCTGCGGTTATGCTTCCCTTCCTCGGTCGGGAAGGCTGCAGGTCAGCGGCCGTCGCCGGTCCGGGCGGCGGTCGGCAACGGCTGCGGAGCGAGGTTCGCGCGGGCCTGCACGGGCGTCGGCGGCGGGGTGGTGTGCGGTATCCCGGTGAGGAGCGCGGTCGTCGCCCGGGTCGTCACCGGGATGCCGCCGACCGACGGCATGCGCACGTCGTCGGGTTCGAGCATCGCGGCCACACCGAGCACGACGCCGAGCGCCACCGGGGCGGCCAGTGCCGCGAGTCGCAGTCGCGCCGAGTCCACGCACACCTCCACGTCGACGACCGCGCGGAAGGAGGCCGGGGAGCGGCAGCGGCCGTCGACCAACCATCGGGACGCGGCCGCCCGCCGTTACCGCCATCGGGTGATCCGGGTCAAGCGGAACGCCTCCGGACCACCCGATGGAGAGCGCTCACTCCCTGCGCAGCACCGGACGCAGCGTGTCCAGCACCGACGCGTCGTCGATGGTGGAGGGCACCGGCTCCTCGACGCCGTCGGCGATCCCGCGCATCGTCTTGCGGAGGATCTTGCCGGAGCGGGTCTTGGGCAGGGCCGGGACGACCGCGACGTCCTTGAGGGAGGCGACCGCACCGATCTGGTCGCGCACCATCTGCACGAGCTCGGTGCGCAGGCCGTCCTCGTAGTCCTCGGCGTCGCTGTCGACGCCGGACTTCAGCACCACGAACCCGCGCGGGATCTGGCCCTTCATGGTGTCCGCGACGCCGATCACCGCGCACTCCGCGACGTCCGGGTGTGCGGCCAGGACCTCCTCCATCCCGCCGGTGGACAGACGGTGGCCCGCGACGTTGATGACGTCGTCGGTGCGGCCCATGACGAAGACGTAGCCGTCGGCGTCGAGGTGGCCGCCGTCGCCGGTGAGGTAGTAGCCCTCGAACGCCGACATGTAGGAGCTGACGTAGCGCTCGTCGTCGTTCCACAGGGTCGGGAACGCGCCGGGCGGCAGCGGCAGCTTCGCCACGATCGCGCCGTCGACACCGGGCTCGGCCGGGTTGCCCCGCTCGTCGAGGACCTGGACGTCCCAGCCGGGCATGGCACGGGTCGGGGAGCCGGGCTTGATCTCCAGCAGCTCGATGCCCGCCGGGTTGGCCGCGATCGGCCAGCCGGTCTCGGTCTGCCACCAGTGGTCGATGACCGGGATGTCGAGCAGCTCCGAGGCCCAGCGCAGGGTCTCGGGGTCGAGCCGCTCCCCGGCGAGGAACAGGTACTGCAGCGACGAGACGTCGTACTGCCCGAGGAACTCGCCCTTCGGGTCCTCCTTCTTGATCGCCCGGAACGCCGTGGGCGCGGTGAAGACCGACTTCACCCCGTTCTCCTGGACGACCCGCCAGAACTGGCCGGCGTCCGGTGTGCCGACGGGCTTGCCCTCGTAGAGCACGGTCGTCGCCCCGGCCAGCAGCGGCGCGTAGACGATGTAGGAGTGGCCGACGACCCAGCCGACGTCGGACGCGGTGAAGATCGTCTCGCCGGGGCCGACGTCGTAGATGTTGGGCATCGACCAGGCCAGGGCGACGGCGTAGCCGCCGGAGTCGCGCACCACACCCTTCGGCTTGCCGGTGGTGCCGGAGGTGTAGAGCACGTAGAGCGGGTCGGTGGCCTTCACCGGGACCGGGTCGGCGGGCGTGGCGCGGGCGACGGCCTCGGCCCAGTCGACGTCGGTCGGGCCCATCGTGGCCGTGGCCTGCTCGCGCTGCAGGATCACCGTCGAGTCGGGCTTGCGGTCGGACAGCTCGATGGCCCGGTCGAGCAGCGGCTTGTACTCGATGACGCGCTTGCCCTCGATGCCGCAGGACGCCGAGACGACGACCTTGGGCCCGGCGTCGTCGATCCGGACGGCGAGCTCCTTGGCGGCGAACCCGCCGAAGACCACCGAGTGGACGGCGCCGAGGCGGGCGCAGGCGAGCATCGCGATCGCGGCCTCGGGAACCATCGGCATGTAGACGACGACCCGGTCGCCATGTCCCACGCCCTGGTCGCGCAGCACGCCCGCGAACAGCGCGACCTCGTCGCGCAGCTCCGCGTAGGTGTAGGTGCGCCGCGACCCGGTGACCGGCGAGTCGTAGACCAGCGCGGTGCGGTCGCCGTTCCCGGCGTCGACGTGCCGGTCGAGGGCGTTGCGCGCGACGTTCAGCTCCCCGTCGGGGAACCAGCGGTAGAACGGCGGTTTCGACTCGTCGAGTGCGCGGGTCGGGGCGACGTCCCAGTCGATCCCGTCGGCCGCGCGGAGCCAGAAGCCCTCACGGTCGTCCACACTGGAACGGAAGATCTCCTCGTAGGCGGTCACCGTCGTCCTCTTCCCCTGGGGATCCCGGCGGCCCACGGTGGCCGCCCCTCGTGTCGCCGACGACCCTAGGACGGGGCACCGACAGTGCGCAGCCCTCGCCCGGCAGGACCGATCCCGAGGGGAGGCCGCTCGCCGACCACGGAGCGCCGATCGTCGCAGTGTGACCGGCCGGATCCGTAACGTGATCGGGTGACGGCTCGACACAGCGCGTGGGACACCCGTCCGATCCGCGGGCGGGGCGCGTGGAGGAGAGGCGGTGCCGGTGCGGCCCGACGACGGTGCGGTCCGGTGGCGTGGCAGGCGGGGTCCCGCCGGTGCGGCGGTGCTCGGCACACTGCTCGCCGGGCTCGTGGCCGCGGGCTGCGCCCCGGTCCCGTCGGTCGTCCCGGCGGCGGCCGCGGCGACGACGTGCACCCCCGGCTGGACGGCCGCCTGGCACGCCGCGCAGCAGGCCGTCCCCGGCGACAGCCTCGCGGGCCGGACGCTGCGGATGGTGGTGCGGCCCGGCGCGGCGGGGGAGGAGCTGCGGCTGCGGCTGTCCAACCGGCACGGCGACGGTCCGCTGCGGATCGCGGCGATGACCGTCGGCACCGCCGGCCCGGGCGCCGCGGTGACCCGGCCGGTCCCGCTGACCGTCGGCGGTGCCCCCGTGGCCGACGTCCCGGCGGGTGCCGAGGTGCTGACGGATCCCGCACCGGTCGTCGCCGCGACGGGCGTGCCGCTGACGGTGAGCCTGTTCCTCGCCGGGGTGCCGCGCACGATCGGCTCGCACCCGGTCGCGATGCGCACCGCGTGGCTGTCCGGGCCGGGTGACCACACCGCGGCGCCGGACGCGGCGGGCTTCGACACGACCCTGCAGTCCTGGCCGGTGCTGACCGGGCTGGAGGTCCTGGCGCCCCGCCCGGACGGCGCCGTCCTCGTGATCGGGGACTCCCTCGTCGACGGCGTGGGCTCCACCCCCGGCGGCGACGACCGCTTCCCCGACCAGCTCGCCGCCCGGCTGTCCGCTGCGGGCGGTGACCGGCCGATGACCGTGCTGAACGCGGGACTGTCGCGCAACCAGCTGCTGCAGGACGACCCGCCGGCCGGTGGTGACGCGCCGTCGACCCGCTGGGACGACGACGTGGCCGCCGTCCCCGGCGTGCGCGACGTGGTCCTGCTCGTCGGCACCAACGACCTCGCCGCCGGCGCGGCCGGCGGTGACCTCGTCGCCGGGCTGCAGGGCTTCGCCCAGCGGGCCCGCGCCGCGGGGCTGCGCGTGTTCCTCACCACCATCCCGCCGTCGGCCAGCGGCGGTCGCGCCACCCCGACGGCCGTCGCGGCCCGGGACGAGGTGAACGGCTGGCTCCGTTCGGACGGCCGCCGCTGGGCCGACGGGGTGATCGATGCGGCCGCCGCACTGGGCGACCCGGGTGACCCGCTCCGGCTCCGACCCGACCTGGACTCCGGCGACGGGCTCCACCCGTCGCCCGCCGGCTACCGGGCGCTGGCGGCATCCGTGCCGGTCGGGGAGCTGTCCGGCAGCCCCTGTCGGGTCTCGCCGGATCGCTGAGCCGCACCCGCCCCGCACAGCGCTGGGTGACCGGCCGTCACCCGGGAAGGGGCGTGCAGGGTCCCCGCACGATGGGTAGCGTCTTGGTCACGGCCACAACACGTGGCGGTACCGACGGACACCGGCACGCGGCGCGTCCCACGGACGGGCCCGGAGCGGGTCCTGGCGGCCTACGGGGAGGCCTCGTGACCATCGGCGCGAAGCGCGGCATCGACGACGACACCAGTTCCATTCCGGCGCCGCGGAACGCGGCCGACGCCTTCAAGGTCTCCGACGACCAGGTGCAGCGCGCCCGGCTCGTCGTCGCCCGGAACTCGGGCGACTCCGACGACCTGCGCGAGCTGCTCGACATGCTGGGGCTGATCTCCGGCAACCCGGAACAGCCGCCACCCGTGGCCCGCTGACCTGCGGCGACGCCGGAACCGGGGGGTGGTTGCAGGGTCCCCCGGACCGGTGTCGTAAGGTTTACTCACTCCCAACGGACAGCCGTTGAGGGAAGGTCGAGGCCCACGGGCCTGGTCCCAGCCCCCATCGTCTAGCGGCCTAGGACTCCGCCCTTTCAAGGCGGCAGCGCGGGTTCGAATCCCGTTGGGGGTGCCGCGAGAGGTGTCGGTTACGACTCCTCTCGCGAGAGCAAGGCCCAGTGGCGCAGTTGGTTAGCGCGTCGCCCTGTCACGGCGAAGGTCGCGGGTTCGAGTCCCGTCTGGGTCGCTCCACTCTCTGGGTCTCCGGTTCACCGGAGACCGGGGCCAGGTAGCTCAGTTGGTACGAGCGTCCGCCTGAAAAGCGGAAGGTCGGCGGTTCGACCCCGCCCCTGGCCACAGTCCTGATCCCCCGCACAGCCGGTCGGTAGCCACCGACCGGCTCTCGTGCGTCCGGGGTCGGTTCCGGTCATGATCGGCCGATGAGCGCCCACCCGCACGACATCACCGTCCCCGGCCCGCCCCGGCTGGAGGAGATCTCCGACGGGCTCTTCGCCTACGTCCAGCCGGACGGCACCTGGTGGATCAACAACGCGGGCCTCCTCGTCGGGCCGCAGGGCGCCGTCGCCGTCGACTCCTGTTTCACCGAGCGCCGGACCCGGGCCTTCGCTGCCGCGATCGGCGAGGTCACCGACCGGCCGGTCCGCACGCTGGTCAACACCCACCACCATGGCGACCACACGTGGGGCAACGCCCTGTTCTCCGGCGCGACGGTCGTCGCACACGAGCGGGCACGCACGGAGATGATCGCCTTCGGCCCGCCCCGGGACCTGCCGTTCTGGGACCACGGCGACTGGGGCTCGCTCCCGCTGGACCCGCCGTTCCTCACCTTCACCGACCGCATCGCGCTGCACCTGGGGGACCTGCGGGCCGACGTCCTCCACGTCGGGACGCCCGCCCACACCACCAACGACGTCCTCGTGCACGTGCCCGAGCGGTCGGTCCTCTACTGCGGTGACCTGGTCTTCAACGGCGGCACGCCGTTCCTACTGATGGGCTCGGTGACCGGCGCGATCGACGTCCTGGAGCAGGTGGTGCTCCCGCTCGGGGCCGCGACGACGGTGCCCGGCCACGGGCCGGTGTTCCAGGGCGACGGGCCGGTCCGGGACACGCTCGACTACCTGCGGTTCGTCCTCGACCTGGCCGAGCGCGCCCGCGACGCCGGCATCCGCCCGCTGGAGGCCACCCGCGACACCGACCTCGGCCGGTTCACCGACTGGCCGGACGCCGAGCGCATCGTCGGGAACCTGCACCGTGCCTACGCCGAGCTCGACGGCGCCGAGCGCGGCGCCCCGATCGACATCACGGCCGCGCTCGCCGAGATGGTCGAGTACAACGGCGGGCGCCCGCTCACCTGCCTGGCGTGAGCACCGGTCGCCGCTCCCGCAGCGCGACGACGGCACCGGCGACCACCAGGACCGTCAGCACCCCGGCCGCGGCGACGGTGAGCGCGTCCGGGGCGACGAGCGGCTGTCCGCGCAGGGCCTGCCAGGTCAGCAGGGCGAGCAGGCCGGTGTAGCCGGCGGCGGCCGTCGTCATCAGGTCGCGGCGCACCCGTGGGTCGGCCAGCCGCCCCATCCGCCCGGCGGCCAGCTCGAACGCGATCAGCAGCAGTGGCAGCAGTTGCAGCGCGTGCATCCCGACGAAGTGCGGGACGCGCAGGTCACCGCCCAGCGTGCTCCACCCGACCAGCGGCAGGCCCGGGCCGCCGTCGGGGACGCCGACGGTGTGCGCTCCGGCGATCCCACGGAAGTCGGCGAGCTGGTCCGGGGTCGGTGACGTCATCAGGAAGCCGAGCGCCATCCCGACCAGCGCGAGCACCGCCCCGGCGCGGATCGCGACGGTGCGGGCGGGGTCGAGGTCGCGCACCGCGAACAGGCCGGCGGCGACCCACAACGTCGCCAGCCAGGCGAGGACGATCGAGATCCCCATGGTGGCCCACAGGCCCGCGTCGAGCGGCGAGGCGTAGTTGAAGTGGCTGGTCGTGCCCCGCCCGGCCTGGACGGCGATGACGACCATCTCCACCGCGAGGGCCGCCGCCGCGACCGCGCCCGCGAGGAACGCGCCGCGGGTCCGGCCGCGCCGGGAGCGCAGCTGGTCGTACAGCCAGGCCCAGGTCAGGCAGAAGATCGCGATGGAGACGGCGAACTTGGTGGGCTTGAGCCACACCGGCGCGCCGAGCACCTCACGCGGGTCGACGAGGCTGCCCAGGACGCCGAGCGGCGCGGCCGCGGAGCAGACGAGACCGACGACCATCAACGGACGGTGCCACGCGACGATGCCGCTCATGTGGATACGATAACTATCGGATACTGATGCTGTCCATCTGGATCAGGTGGAACCGAGTGCGGCCCGCATCCGTTGTCCACCCGTGTCCGTGATCGTCGACCGAGCCCTGCGTACCGCCGTCACCGTGCTGCCGCGGCGGTGGCGGACCGACCGGCGCTCCGCCCTGGTCGGGCTGTCCGCGCTGCGCCCGCACCTCGGCGTCGCAGGACTGGGGGGCGCGGGTCTCCTGCGGATCGCCGGGTTGCGCCGCACCGCGACGGCGGTGGGCCTGGCCGGCGCCGCGGCCGCCGCTCCCGCGCTGCGACGGGTGCTGCCGCGCCCGGCCGGCCCGCTGCCGGACGGGCCCGAGCTGACCGTGCTCGTCGCGAACGTGCTGCTGGGGCGGGCCGACACCGGTGCGCTCGCCGCGACGGTGACGCGGGAGCGGCCGGACGTCGTCGTCCTGCCCGAGGCGGGCGTCTCCTACCTCGACCGGCTCCTGCCCCTGCTCGCCGGCTACCGCGGCTGGTCGTCGGTCCCGAGCGGCGTCCCGGACCAGCGCGGCACTGTGGTGCTGGCCGCGCCGAGGGCCGGGGACGTGGACGTCCGGCCCGGGGAGGGCATGCGGCTGCCGCACCTGGAGGTCACCGGCGGGCTGCTCGGCGCCCGGACGCTGTACGCGGTGCACACCTCCGCGCCGACGAACCCGCGGTGGACCGAGCTGTGGACCGGTGAGCTCGCGCTGGTCGGGGAGTGGACCCGCACCCGGCCGGCGCCGATCGTGGCCGGGGACCTCAACGCCGTCGTCGACCACCGGCGGCTGCGCGACGCGTCCGGGGGCTGCGTCGACGCCACCGACGGCACCGGGCGGGGGCTCGTGGCGACCTTCCCGTCGTCGCTGCCGCGCTGGGCCGGGATCCGCATCGACCACGTGCTCGTGCCCCGCGGGTCGGTGACCCGCCGTCACGTCGTCCTCGACACCCCGGGCAGCGACCACCGCGCGGTGCTGGTGACGGTGCGGCTGCCCGACGCTCAGGAACCGTCGCGGTAGAGCTGCGCGGAGCGGCTCTCCTGGGCGATGCGGCGCAGGGCCGCGAGCAGGGCGTCGCCGAGGACGGTGCCGATCAGCGCGGTCTCCGCGGCCTCCTCACGGCCGGTGGTCCGCCCGATCGCGGCCATGTCGCCCTCCGCGGCGCGGTCGGCGGCCTCGGCCCACGCCCGCAGCGTGGTGTCGCCGGGAGCCAGGCCCAGCTCGCGCATCCGGGCCAGCACCGACCGGGCCCCGGCCAGGGCGGGTGCTCCGTGCTCGACCTGCCAGTCCACGTGGGTCATCGCCTGCTCCAGGTCCGCCTCCGCCTCGTCGAGCGAGCCGGACGCCCCGACGTCGCCGGTGATCGCGTAGACCGTCCGGCCGAGCATGGCGTGCAGGCTGACCGCGGGGTCGTCGACGGCCGACAGCACCTCGCGGACGTTGGCGATCGGCAGCCCGCCGACCTCGACGAGTGCCCGGATCAGGCGGAGCCGGCGCAGGTGGGTGTCGTCGTAGCGAGCCTGGTTCGGTGACGTCGTCTCGCCGCGGGGGAGCAGGCCCTCGCGCAGGTAGTACTTGATCGTCGCGACGGGGACGCCGGACGACCGGGACAGATCCGAGACTCGCACCTGCGAGACTCTAGCTATCCGTTTCGAACCCGGGGCTCCGACAGTCCGTCGACGAGGCCGACCGTCACCGCCTCCGACGCCGACAGCCAACGCTCCCGGGCGTCGTCGGGCAGCGGGGCGCCGCAGTAGGTCGCGGTCAGCGACTCGATCTCGCGACGACGCCCGGCGAGGTGGTCGGCCCGGACCCGCACGTCGCCGGGGTGGGAGCCGCGGACCGGGCCGTCGGCGGTCGGGAGGAACGCGGCGTGCGCGCGGGCGAGCCGCTTGCCCGGCGTCCCGGACGCGACGAGGAACGGCACCGGGCCCGCGAGCGACCCCGCGGCGACGGTCGCGACGTCGACACCGAGCGTGCGGATCGTGTCGTGCACCGCCATCGCCGCGACCGGGGAGCCGCCGGGGGCCAGGACGTGCAGGGTGACGTCGCGGCGCGGGTCCTCCGCGGCCAGCAGCAGCAGGCGTGCGCAGGTCTCGGCGGCGACCTCGTCGTCGAGTTCGCGGGCGAGCAGCACGATCCGCTCGCCGAGCAGCCGGTCGGCGGGGTCGGACGGGGTGGACAGGACAGGCATCGGATCTCCGCTCCTCGGGTGTCCGTCCGACGCTAGATCCGGGCCCGGCCGCCCGACCTGCGGTTACGCCGCCGGCGGACGGGGTTCGCCGTCAGCGGAGGTCGGGTCGGTGCCCGCGGTCGCCACTCGGCGCAGCAGCGTCCGGAGCGCGGTCTGCTCGTCCGCGGTGAGCGGCGCCAGGATGTGGGCCTCGGCGCTGCGCATCCGCTTCTCGGTGTCGCAGAGCAGCGCCCGGCCGGCGTCAGTGAGCACGATCCGGCGGGCACGGCGGTCGGTCGGGTCGGGGCGGCGCTCGATCAGGCCCGCCTCCTGGATCTTGTCCAGCAGGTAGGTCATGACGGTGCGGTCCACCCCGAGCTTGCGGGCCAGTGCGAGCTGGGTCGGCGGATCGTCCCCGGCCGCGGCGGCGAGAACCTGGAAACCGCGCTGACCGCCGGGCAGCGTGCCGACGACGCACTGCACCGCCGTGGCGTGGTCGCGCGCCACCCGGGTCAATGCCCACGCCAGGTCGCACTCGACGCTCTGCGGGGCGGACGGACCGGACATCGTCTCAGGATACGTGCTTGCCAAGGTCTTCTCCCATGCAGATACTCTGTTAAACAGAACATCTTCACCCCAGATCGACCGGGAGGTCGCCATGTCCCTGTTCCGACTCGACGCGAGCATCCGCACCGAGGGCTCCGTCAGCCGCGAGATCGCCGACGAGGTCGAGCGCGCCTACCTCGACACGCGACCGGGCGCCGAGGTCGTCCGCCGTGACCTGGGCACCGCCCCGCTGCCCGCCGACCTGTGGACCACCGCGGTCGCTGCCGGCTACGTGGCCGAGGCCGACCGCACCCCGGAGCAGAGCGGGGCCCTCGCACGCATCGCGGAGCTGGCCGACGAGGTGCTGGCGGCGGACGCCGTCGTCATCGGGTCGCCGCTCTACAACTTCGGCATCGCCGCGCATCTGAAGGCCTGGGGCGACGCCCTGATCACCGACCCCCGGTTCGCGCCGGGCAGTACGCCCCTCGCCGGCCGCCCGGTCGTGCTCGTGGTCTCCAGGGGAGGCGGCTACGGGCCGGGCACCCCGCGCGAGGGCTGGGACCACGGCTCCGGCTGGATCACCCGCATCCTGCGCGACGTCTGGGGTGCCGACGTGACCGTCGTGGAGACGGAGCTGACCCTGGCCGACGTCGTGCCCGCGATGAGCGAGCTACGCCCGCTGGCCGCGGAGAAGCGCGAGCGCGCCCGCGTCGACGCCCGGACGGCGGGGGAGCGGGTCGCCGCGGTGACGCCGGCGGCGTGAGGTCCGGTCAGGGGGTGGCGCGCAGCGCGGCGAGCCGCTCCCGGGCGTAGCCGGGTTTGACGGTCCAGCAGGCGGCGACCTCCCACGCGTCGACGGCACGGCGGACCTCGCGGGCCGCCCCGGGCCCACCGTCGAGGTCGAGCGCCGTCCGGTCCACCCGGCACTCGTCCCAGTCGAGCAGGCCCGGACGTCCGTCCAGGACACGGATGTTGCCTGGGCCGGGGGCGCCGTGGACGACGGCGACCGGACCGTCCACCATGGCCCACGCGGCCCGGCACTCCGCGACGACGTCGGACGGCATCGCAGTCAGGTCCACGTCCCCGCCCCGGACGGTGCCCGCGAGCAGCTCGATCGTGCCCACGAACCCCGGCCGCTGGCCCCGCCCCGAGGTGAGGGCGTGCAGCCGGTGCAGCTCGGCGGCGATGGCCGCCTCGTCACCCGGCCCGGGTGGGTCGCCGTCGAGCCAGGTCCGGACGACGACCGCCCCGCACCGCCGTCGTCCGTCACCGGTCGGGACGACGTCCGGTACGCGGAAACCGTGGGCCCGCAGCTCGCCGGTCAGGCCGAGCTCCCAGTCCAGCGCCGCGGGCGTCCGCCCGCTCCGGTGGACCACCAGCCGTCGGCTCCCGTCGGTCGCCGCCCAAACCGCGCCGCGGTGCCCGCCACCGAGCCGGGCCGTGATGCGCAGCCCCGGCCAGGCGGCGAGCCCGGGCGGCGTCAGCCCGCCTTCGGCTCCCACAGCTCCGGCCGGTCGGCGAGCTTCAGCGGCAGCCCGAAATAGCCGAACAGCTCGGTGTCGAGGAAGACGCTCAGCCCGGTGACGGTACCGTCCTCGATCCGCAGAGCCGTGATGCCCCAGGCCTCGAACTCCCCGTTCGGCCCGGACGGCTTCCACTGGGCGAAGCCGACCGTCCCGTTGATCTCCACCGGAGCCACCCGCGACCCGCGGCAGCCCTGCCCTGGGCCGGTCGCCATCCAGGCGATGACGTCGTCCCGGCCGCGGAACCAGAGTTCCAGCGGGGGCATGTTCTGCTCGACGTCCTCGTGGAGCAGTGCCGTCAGCGCCTCCATGTCGAACGCCTCGAACGCCGCCATGTAGCGCATCAGCAGCGCGGTCTGCGCCGGGTCCATCGCCGGGGAGGTCTTCGGCGCCGCCTCGGAGATGCCCTGTTCGCCCAGGGTGGCGCGGGCGCGCTGCAGGGCGCTGTTGACCGAGGCGACCGAGGAGTCCAGCAGCTCGGCGACCTCGGCGGCCTTCCAGCACAGGACCTCGCGCAGGATCAGCACGGCACGCTGGCGGGCCGGCAGGTGCTGCAGCGCCGCGATGAACGCGAGCCGGATCGTCTCCTTCGCGACGGCCTTGTCCGCCGGGTCCCCGGCCGGTGTCGACACCCGGGCGTCGGGCATCGGTTCGAGCCACTCGGCGTCGGGCAGCGGCTCGCGCAGCGACTCGGCGACCGGTGCGCCGGGGCCGCCGATGTCCATCGGGACGGCGCGGCGCTTGCGCCCGTTCAGCGCGTCGATGCAGACGTTGGTGGCGATGCGGTACAGCCAGGACCGCAGCGAGGAGCGACCGTCGAACTTCGCGACGCCCTTCCAGGCCCGGACCATCGTGTCCTGCACCGCGTCCTCGGCCTCGAAGGCCGAGCCGAGCATCCGGTAGCAGTAACCGGTCAGCTCGCGCCGGTGGTCCTCCAGGCGTTCCTCGGGTGGCCGCTCGTCCACGGTGGTGTCGGCGGCCCGTGCGGGTGCGCTCATGGTTCCCCCTCGACGTACCCGTCCGGGTGGGTCCCGGTCCGTCTGGCCGCGAGTGTGCCGCGCAACACCGACAAAGTGGAGGGCCCGCGCGACGAACGGCCGCCGAACAGGGGCGACGTGCGCCGACGCGCCGACCGCGACGTGGGATGATCGGCGCCGACGGCGTTCCGCTCGACCCTCCCGGTCCGCCGGTCGCAGGCACGACGGAGGAGTCGGGGAGCACGGCGGGACGATGTCAGCGGTGACCGAGAACGACGGGACCGGGAGTACCGGCGGGAGCGGCACACGCCGCGCCGGCCGGCGTCCGGTCACCTCCCGCTCGGAGATCGAGCACATCGCCCTGGAGATGTTCAGCGACCAGGGTTTCGAGAACACGACCGTCGACGACGTCGCGCACGCCGCGGGAATCGGGCGTCGCACGTTCTTCCGGTACTTCGCCTCCAAGAACGACATCGCCTGGGGTGCCTTCGACGAGCAGCTGGTGGGGATGCGCGCGGTGCTCGCGGCCCAGCCGCCGGACCTGCCGACGCTGGAGGGGGTCCGGCGCGCGGTGCTGGAGTTCAACCACGTCGAGCCGGCCGAGCAGCCCTGGCACCGGCGCCGGCTGCGGCTGATCCTGCAGACCCCGGCGCTGCAGGCGCACTCGACGCTGCGCTACGCCTCGTGGCGGGAGGTCGTGGCCGACCACGTCGCCGAGCGGCGCGGCGAGGCCTCCTCGGGGCTCGTCCCGCAGAGCGTCGGGCACGCCTGTCTGGGCGTGTGCATCGCCGCCTACGAGCGCTGGCTGGCCGACGACACCGCCGAGCTCGCCGACCTGCTCGACGAGGTGCTGCGGTCGTTGCAGCGGGGCTGGGCGACCGAGCTGCCCTGAACACGCCGCGACGGCGCCCCGGTGCGGGGACGCCGTCGCGTGGCGATGCCTGCGGCGCAGGTCAGCGGGTGGTGCCGAAGAGCCGCTCCCAGAGGCTCGGGCGGGTCGTGGCGGTGTCCTGGTCCGCGGCGTCGGCCGGGGCCTGCGGAGCGACGGTGCCGCCCGGGGCGGTCACGTCGGCCGGGGCGGTGGCGACGGCCGGTGCACCGGGGGCCGCCGGTACGGCGGGGGCGCCCGGGAGGATCGGGGTACCCGGAGCGCCCGGAACGGCCGGGGCCTGCGGAGCGGTCGGCGCACCAGGCGCACCCGGGACGGCCGGGGTCACCGGCGCCTGGGGGAGGGTCGGGACCCCGGGGGCGGCGGGAGCCTGCGGGACGGCCGGAGCCTGCGGGGCGCCCGGAGCGCCCGGGACGGCCGGGGGCTCCGGGATCTGCTGGCCCGTGACGTCCGTGGTGACGGCCACGGCCGGGGTTGCGGAGGTGGCCGGGACCGCGGGTGCCGCGGGAGCGACCGGAGCTGCCGGAGCCGCGGGCAGGGCGGCGGCGCCGGGAACCGCCGGCGCGACGACCGCGGGCACGGTCGGCGCGGCCGGGACGGCGGGGACCTGCGGAGCCGCTGGAGCCGCCGGGGCGCCCGGGACCGCGGGGGCCTGCGGTGCGGCCGGAGTACCCGGGACCGCGGGAACCTGCGGCGCTGTCGGAGCGCTCGGGACGGCGGGGGCCTGCGGGGCGACCGGCACGCCCGGAGCGGCCGGGACTCCCGGTGCCGCGGGGACGCCCGGAACGGCGGGCGTCGGCACGTCCTGGACGGGGACGGCGGTGTCGGCGGGCGTCGCCGGGGCGGTCGCCGCGCCGTCGCCGAAGAGCGTGTCGAACAGCCGGTCCAGCGGGCCGTCGGACGGCGTTGCGGGTGCGTCGGCGACGGTCGCGGCCGGCACGACCGGGGTGGAGGCATGAACGGACTCGGCCGCGCCGGCCACGCCGGCGCCGTACACACCCAGGGTGCCGATCATGAGGGTCAGGGCGACGGAAGTGGTGACTCGGGATCGCACGGTCTCTCCAGTTCGCTGTGCTGCTGCACGGGGTGACGGACAGCGCTGAGCTTGCGGTCACGGGGCGTCGTCCACCAGGGACCTGATCGTGGCCACACGCGTCACAGGGGTCCCATCGGTCACGCTGTGGTCGGATCGCACCGCGCTGCACCCGGAACGGGCGACCCCGTCCGGGTTCACGGGTGGCCGCCGAGCGGGTCGGAACCGCCGTCGTCACTCGAAACGGGGAGCGCGGACGCCCGGTGCTCACTCGACGGCGTGGAACGTGAGTTGCGCTCACTCGTTCGGGGTGGTGATGACCGCCCGTCGTCGATCGGCGGCCCGAATCTCACGCGGCGTGGTCACCCGTGGTGTCGCGCGGCGGGTGATCGGTGCCGCGGAACCGGCCGTACGGGGGGTCGAGAGAGGACGGTCGACGTGCCACGGAGCCGTGGTAGCGTCCGCGGCGGTTGCAGTCGTTCTTCTCCGATCGCCGTCGAGCGTCCGTTGAAGTTGTGACGGTGGGCGTCGTCGATCGGTGCTGAGGTGCCGCGGCGGTGTCCACGCGACCTCCGGCTCTTGCTGTGAGGGCCGGAACCGCTCCATCTGAGAAGGACACACGCTATGCCGCAGGGCACCGTCAAGTGGTTCAACGCCGAGAAGGGCTTCGGCTTCATCGCCACCGACGACGAGGGACCGGACGTCTTCGTCCACTACTCCGCCATCGAGTCGAACGGATTCCGCACGCTGGAGGAGAACCAGCGCGTTGACTTCCAGGCCAGCCAGGGCAAGAAGGGCCCGCAGGCCGACTCGGTCCGCGTGATCTGACTTCTGCGCGGGCACGACCCGCGCAACGCGACGGCGCCGGCTCCCCTCGGGGACCGGCGCCGTCGTCGTTCCCGGGGTCAGCCGAAGGCCGGTCGCAGCCCCTCCCGTCCTCGCAGCGCCGCCGCGACGACCACCGCGGTCACGCCGAGCACCGCGACCACGGTCACCGGCACCGTCCCGGTCACGGCGGACTCCACGGCGACCCAGACCAGCGCCCAGGCGGTCGTCGCCGCGTACGGCAGCGCCGCCGTCGTCCGCCGGGTCGCGACGCCCGCGCCCAGCACGCCGACCAGGAGCAGCGCCGCGGCCGCCACCGGGCCGAGCGGCGCGCCCCAGTAGGTCAGCGTCACCGAGAACCCGGCCACGGTCGCCAGCGACACCCAGCCCGCGTAGAAAGCGAGCGGCCCGTGCAGCAGTGCTCGGTCCGCTGTCCCCTCGGCCGGGAATACAGCCAGCCGGCGCAGCACCACCGCCAGGGTCGCGAGCAGTGCCACGATCAGCAGCTGTGCAGTCCCCAGGAACTCCTGGGAGAACACGACGATCCAGCCCGCGTTGAACACCGCCGTCGCCACGAACAGCCAACCGGTCGCCCGGTGCACCGGGCGCGACCGCTGCCCGGGCAGTGACTGGTACACCGCGTACACGAGCAGGGCCAGGTAGATGAGGCCCCACACGGAGAACGCCACCGTCGCGGGGGTGATGAGTGAGGGGTAGCGGTCGCTGAGCACCCGCTGCGACTCCCCGAACGTCCCGCTGCCGCCGAGCGAGCCCGCCACCGCCTGCAGTACTGCCGCGGCGAGCACCGCCCAGGTCCGTGCCGTGTCCATTCCCGTGGCCGGGCCGGCCGTACGGCCGGCCCTCGCCGTCGTCGACGCCATGTCAGTCCTCTCGATCTCGCGAATATCTCTATCGTAAAGATAATCGATGCACGAGGCGTGTCGAGCGGTGCGACGACCGGCACCGCGCCGGACGGCGTGGAGGTTGCCGCCGGTCGTCGGTCCGCTGTGCCCGGTCACCTGCCGTTCACCGGTGGCCGTGGCGTTGTGCGGTCGGCGGTCCCCGCTCGTCTCGCCGCTGCGCACCCTCGTCGCGTACCCCTCGCGAAGTCGTGCCCGGAGCCCGCATCCTGGTGTTGTACTTCACAGGTGAGCGGCACCGCAGGGGTTGTCGCACAAGCGGAAGGAAGTGACCTCCATGTCCTGGTGGGACAGCTACCGAGCCGTCTACGGCGCGGAGCTGCGAGCGGCCGCTCGCGAGTACGCCGACCACGGTTGGCCGCTCGTGCCGGGGCCGGGCGCGGAGGTCATGCTGGCGACGGGCGACGTCCTCGACGTGGTCGAGGTTCCCGCGGTCATCGGTCGCCAGGTCTGCCGGACGCTGCGTGAGGCCGGCGAGGTCGTGCCGGTCGCCGCGACGCCCGAGGACACCTGGTGGTTCCCGATGAGCCCGCGGCACGCGCTGCCCGCCGAGCTGAGCCTGCACTCCGACGTGGTGCTGCACACCGACGGCATCGGTGTCGTCGCCCCGCCGACCGAGCGCCCCGAGGGCTGGGTGCAGTGGCGCGTGGCTCCGGCGCGGGTCGGCTACCGGGTGCCGGAGGCCGCGGTCGTCGTCGAGGCGATCTGCGACGCGGTGCGCCGTCGTTCCGGCGAGCAGGTCCTCCCCGACGAGCACGAGGTGCGGGCCGAGCGGTCCGGCATGCCGGGCGCCCTGCGCCGCTGATCCACCCGCGCGGCCCGGACGGAACCGAGGATCCGGCCCGCGCGACCGCGTACCGCCCGCCCGGGCGTCTCGTCGCCGTCCCCGCTCGTCTCATCTGGAGTGCGGACGCCGACACCGGCCGGGTGGTGCGCAGCGGAGGTGGCGCCCGAGGGGGCACTTCTCCCTCGCCGAGCAGCCGCTCCACCGGTCACGGCCGGGTCCGGCGGGACATCGCCGGACCCGGCCGGGCCCCGCTCCGGGCGCCCCCGCCGCCCGATGTCGGTGTCCCCGGGCACTATGGGTGTGTGCAGACCTCCCGCGCGCCGGAGCGCCCAACCCCCGTCCCGCAGCGGGACCGCACCATCGGGACCGTTCCCGCCGTCCCCCTCGGTGGCTTCGGGCCCGGTGACGAGCAGAAGCGACGTGACCTGAGGCGTATGAAGGCCGTCGCCACCGGCTTCCTCCTCGGCGCGACGGTCGTGTTCTTCGTCGCGAAGTACTTCGAGGTCGTCCGCGGCGTCCCCGGGGCGGACTACGTCCGGGCCGCCGCCGAGGCCGGCATGGTCGGCGCGTTGGCCGACTGGTTCGCCGTGACGGCACTGTTCCGGCACCCGCTGCGAATCCCGATCCCGCACACCGCGATCATCCCGCGCAAGAAGGACATGATCGGCGACAGCCTCGGCGACTTCGTCGGGGAGAACTTCCTGTCCGAGTCCGTCGTCCGCGACAAGCTCGACCGGATCGGGGTCAGCGAGTCGGTCGGGCGCTGGATCGCCGAGCAGGGCAACGCCGACCGCGTCACCACCGAGCTGGCCACTGCCGCGCGGGCGGTCGTGACCGTGCTGCGTGACGAGGACGTGCAGAACGTCATCGAGACCGTCGCGGTGCGCAAGCTGATGGAGATCCCGGTCGGGCCGCCGATGGGCAAGGCGCTGGAGGGCGTCCTGGTCGACGGTGCCCACCGCAGGCTGGTCGACCTCGTCTGCGACCGCGCCTACGACTGGGTCGCCGACAACCAGGAGATGGTCCTGCGGGTCGTGCACGACCGCGCGCCCTCCTGGACCCCGCGCTTCGTCGACGACCTCGTCGCGGACAAGCTGTTCGCCGAGGTCCGTGGCTACGCCTGGGCCGTCAAGACCGACCCCGAGCACCCGCTGCGGCACGCCGTGGACCGCTACCTCGCCGAGTTCGCCCGCGACCTGCAGCACGACGAGACGACCATGGAGCGCGCCGAGCAGGTCAAGCGCCAGGTCGTCGAGCACCCCGAGGTGCAGCACTTCATCGGCCGCGCCTGGACGGTCGTGAAGGCCATGGTCCTCGACGCCGCGGACGACCCGTCGAACGAGCTGCGCCTGCGTGTGCGCGACGGCCTCATGGCCTTCGGGCGGAGGCTGGGTCGCGACGCCGAGCTGCGCGCGAAGCTCGACGGCTGGCTGGCCGACGCCGCGTCGTACGTCGTGCGGCACTACCGGCGCCAGATCACCACGCTGATCACCGATACCGTCGCCCGCTGGGACGCGGAGGAGACCTCGCGCAAGATCGAGCTCCAGGTGGGCCGCGACCTGCAGTGGATCCGGATTAACGGCACCGTCGTCGGCGCGCTCGCCGGCCTGGTCATCCACGCCGTGGGGGAGCTCGTCATCGGGTGATCGGTCAGGTGCCCCCGCAGGAAATCGCGCCGTCATCGCGCCGTCATGGACGTGGCGCACACCACGTGAACAGCGCTAGCACCCTGCTTGCAGGAGCTAGCGTCACCGCGTACGGTCGATTCCGTCAATGAAGAACGGATCGAGGCGGAGGTGAGACGGATGGCCACCGAGCGCAAGCCCGGAGACCGTGAGTCCGTCGAGCCCGCCGAGCGCGTCGCGCAGGCCGTCGAGAGCGTCGGGCAGACCGTGGGGCACGCGGTGGAGGACATCGGGTCCTACATCCGCGCCCAGCGCGAGGCCGCCCAGGTCTCGATGCGGCAGCTGGCCCGCACCGCGGGCGTCAGCAACCCGTACCTGAGCCAGGTCGAGCGGGGACTGCGCAAGCCGTCCGCCGAGATACTGCAGCAGATCGCCAAGGGGCTGCGCATCTCGGCCGAGGCGCTGTACGTCCGCGCCGGCATCCTCGAGGAGCGGCCCGCCGGTCAGGTGACCGACGCGGTGCTCACCGATCCGACCCTCAGCGAGCGGCAGAAACGCGTGCTGCTCGACGTCTACGAGTCGTTCCGCAGGGAGAACGGTCTCACCGCCGATCCCGACGACACGTCCACCGAATCCAGGAAGTGATCATCATGGCCGTGAACCTCCCCACCAGCGCCGACGTCCAGAAGCTGCGTGAGCAGACCGCCGAGCAGGCCGAGGTCGTCCGCACCCCGCTGCTCGCCGTCCTCGGTGCCGGCGACTACGCCTACAGCACCGTGACCAAGGTGGTCACCGACGCCCGCGAGACCGCCACCAAGCGCGCCGAGGAGGTCCAGACCCGCGTCCAGGAGCTCCCCGAGGAGCTCAAGGAGCTGCGCGGCAAGCTGTCCTCGGACAACATCCGCAAGCAGATCGAGGAGTTCCGCTCCGAGGTCGAGGGTGTCTACGTCGGCTTCGCCCAGCGCGGTGAGAAGGCCTGGGGCCGCATCCGCAAGCAGCCGCAGGTCAAGCAGGCCATCGCGACGGTCGAGGACCTGACCGAGAAGTTCGACACCCGCGTCGACGAGTTCGTGGACGAGACCCACGAGGTCGCCGTCAAGACCCTCGGCGCCGTCACCACGCAGACCCGCTCGGTCGGTGAGAAGGTCGCCCGCCGCGCCCAGACCGCCGCGGGCGAGGTCGCCGAGGCCGTCACCGAGGTCTCGAAGGAGGCCGCCGAGGCGATCGAGGAGGCCGGCGACCAGGTCGCGTCCACCACGCGTTCGACCGCGCGCCGCACCGCCGCCAAGACCGACCCGAAGACCGCCACCGGCGCGAAGGTCCCGGCCCGCAAGCCGACGACCCGCCGTGGCACCTCGAGCGCGTCCGCCGCGAAGAAGTGACACCCGCCGGGCCCCGCGCCCGGTGAGCACGCACCGCGCCCCCGGCCGATCCTCGATCGGCCGGGGGCGTCGTCGTGTGCGGGGCCGTGGATCGTGCCGCCCGGGATGTGGCGCCGGACGTGACCAGCGCCCGGGTTGTCCGTACTCTGGCTGCGTGCTGTCGCTGCCAGATTCCCCCGATGAAGTGATCATCTTCGTGATCAAGTGGATCATGGTGGTGGTCGGCGGGTTCTCGTTCGGGCACGCGCTGAGGCAACGCGCGGACGCCTTCACCGCGGCGGGCAAGCTCACCAAGAACGCCTGGCTGGGCATCACCGGCGTCGCGCTGCTGCTCCTGCTCGTCACGGGCGGCCCGATGTACGGCGGGGCCATGTTCTGGCTGGCCGCCACCGTCGCGACGCTGGTCTACCTGGTCGATGTCAAGCCCGCGGTGATGGAGGTCCAGGGCGGCGGACCGCGCTGGTGACCCACCCGGTCCCCGGGGTGCTCACGGCCGTCCCGGCCCGCCGGGGTCCGCGTTCGCCCTGAGCGGACATGACTCAACTCCGGGAAGCGGAGGGCCCTCCGCGTGGTTGTGCCGGGCATGAGTGACGTGCTGACGCTCCCGGTCCTGCCCCTCGACGACGCCGTGGTCCTGCCCGGCATGGTCGTCCCCTTCCGTCTCGACGACTCCGACACCCGTGCCGCGGTCGACGCGGCCACCGCCGCGGCCCAGGACCGCGACGACGGGAGACGGGTGCTCGTCGTCCCCCGCATCGACGGCCGCTACGGCGCCATCGGCGTCGTCGCCGTGCTCGAGCAGATCGGCAGGCTCCCCAACGGGGACCGGGCCGCCGTCGTGCGCGGTGAGCGGCGCGCCCGCATCGGGTCGGGCGTCTCCGGTCCGGGTGCGGCGCTCTGGGTCGAGGCCGAGCCGATCGAGGCCGGTGCGCCCACCGGCCGCACCCAGGAGCTCGCCCGCGAGTACAAGGCCCTGGTCGTCGGCATCCTGCAGCAGCGGGGCGCCTGGCAGGTGATCGACTCGGTGCAGCAGACCGACGACCCGGGCGCGCTCGCCGACCTCGCCGGGTGGGCCTCGTGGCTCGACGTCGCACACAAGGCCGAGCTGCTCGCCGAGACCGACCTCGACGCCCGGCTGGAGAAGCTCCTGGAATGGACCAAGGAGCACGTCGCCGAGCAGGAGGTCAGCGAGAAGATCTCGAACGACGTCCGCGAGGGCATGGAGAAGCAGCAGCGTGAGTTCCTGCTGCGCCAGCAGCTCGCGGCCATCCGCAAGGAGCTCGGTGAGGACGACCCGGAGGGCTCCGACGACTACCGCGCCCGCGTGGAGGCCGCCGACCTGCCCGACGACGTCCGCAAGGCCGCGCTGACCGAGGTCGGCAAGCTGGAGCGTGCCTCGGACCAGAGCCCGGAGTCCGGCTGGATCCGGACCTGGCTCGACACCGTCCTCGACATCCCGTGGAGCACCACGACCGAGGACTCGTCGGACCTGGTGGAGGCCCGTCGCGTCCTCGACGCCGACCACGCCGGCCTCGACGACGTGAAGGAGCGCCTCGTCGAGTTCCTCGCCGTGCGCGCCCGGCGCGGACGCAAGGGGCTCGACACGATCGGCGGCCGCGGCTCGGGCGCGGTGCTCTCGCTGGTCGGCCCGCCCGGTGTTGGCAAGACGTCGCTGGGGGAGTCGGTCGCCCGCGCGCTCGGACGCAACTTCGTCCGCGTGGCGCTCGGCGGCGTGCGTGACGAGGCGGAGATCCGTGGCCACCGGCGCACCTACGTCGGCGCGCTGCCCGGCCGCATCGTCCGCGCGATCCGCGAGGCGGGCTCGATGAACCCGGTCGTGCTGCTCGACGAGATCGACAAGGTCGGCAGCGACTTCCGCGGTGATCCGACCGCGGCGCTGCTGGAGGTGCTCGACCCGGCGCAGAACCACACCTTCCGCGACCACTACCTGGAGGTCGACCTCGACCTGTCGAACGTCCTGTTCTTGGCGACGGCGAACGACGCCTCCGCGATCCCCGGCCCGCTGGCCGACCGCATGGAGATCGTGACGCTCGACGGCTACACCGAGCCGGAGAAGGTCGCGATCGCCCGCGACCACCTGCTGCCGCGGCAGATCGCGAAGGCCGGTCTCGACGACGGCGACGTGGAGTTCACCGACGTCGCGCTGTCGATGATCGCCGCCGAGTACACCCGGGAGGCCGGGGTCCGGCAGCTGGAGCGGGGCCTGGCGAAGGTGCTGCGCAAGGTGGCGGTGCAGCTGGGCGCCTCGGACACGGCACGCCCGGTGCACGTCGACGCCGACGCACTCGTCACCTACCTCGGACGGCCGCGGTTCACCCCGGAGTCCGCCGAGCGGACCTCGGTGCCGGGCGTCGCAACCGGACTGGCGGTGACCGGCGCCGGTGGGGACGTGCTGTTCATCGAGGCCACCGCGATGGAGGGCGAGCCGGGCCTGCAGATCACCGGGCAGCTGGGCGAGGTCATGACCGAGTCGGTCTCGATCGCCCTGTCCTACCTGCGCTCGCGCGGGCTGGCCGGTGACCTCGCGTCGCGCAAGCTGCACGTGCACGTCCCGGCCGGTGCGGTCCCGAAGGACGGCCCGTCCGCCGGCGTCACGATGACGACGGCGCTGGCCTCGCTCGCCTCCGGCAGGCCGGTCCGGTCGAGCGTGGGCATGACCGGCGAGGTGACGTTGCAGGGCAAGGTACTGCCCATCGGCGGGGTGAAGCAGAAGCTGCTCGCCGCGCACCGGGCCGGACTGACCGACGTGATCATCCCGAAGCGCAACGAGCCCGACCTGGACGACGTTCCGGAGTCGGTGCGCGCCGAGCTGCGGGTGCACCCGGTCGCCGACGTCGCCGAGGTGCTCCGGATCGCTCTGGAGCCGGCCCACGAGGCGGCGGAGGCCGAGCAGCCCGCGGCCTGACCCCCGTCCGACCGGCGGCGTGAGCCGTACGAACCGGCGCCCGTCCCGCACACGCGGGGCGGGCACCGTCGTGTGCGCGCCGCCCCGTGCCGCGCCCTAGTCGATCCGGGAACTGCGCCGAGATGCAGCTCAGCGGGAACTGTCGATCTCCACGGCCCGCTGAGCTGCATCTCGACGACTGTGGTCGAGCACCTGGCCCACCTCGGCGACGATCTCGTCGGGCCGTCGGTGCATGTCCAGGGCCGTGTAGCGCAGCACCCGCCACCCCGCCGCGACGAGACGGGTGTGCCGCCCGGCGTCGGCGCGGGCCGCCTCGGGCGTCGCGAAGTGACCGCCGCCGTCGTACTCGATGCCGAGTCGGTGGTCGGGGTAGGCCAGGTCCAGCCACAGCGCCGTGCGCCGGGCGTCGTCGAGCACCGGGTGCTGGGGTACCGGCCGCGGCAGGCCACCCAGGACGAGGACGAGCCGGAGGCGGGTCTCCGGCGGGGAGCCTGCGCGGGGGTCGGCCCACACCAGCGCGTCGACCACGCGGCCGGACACCACGGGCATGGGTGTGCCGGGCCGCGAGGTGCAGCAGTACGTCCGGCGCGAACGACCCGCGGGACAACGCGTCGACGGCGACGACACCCTCGGTCGGGCCCGACCACCGGGCCAGGTCGAAGGCGGTACGCAGGCGGGTCGTGACGCGGACACCGCGGACGCCGGTGACCTCGTCGGGATGCAGGACGTCGCGCCGGACCACGACGCCGTCGCGGGATCGGGGCCCGGCGCGCACCGCGGTCACCGCGACCTCGGCGGGCGCGGCCCGCGGGGCGCAGGACGCGCCCAGGAGTTCGGCGGCGGAGTACCCGCAGAGCACCGCGTCCGGTCCGGCCCACAGGTACGCCGCCAGCGACCGCAGCCGCAGGTCGGCGTGGGCGTCGGCAGGGGCGTAGGTGTCCGGGAGCAGCCGGCGGAAGCGAGGCCCGCGCAGGAGGTCGGGCGTGACGAGACCCGCCGCCAGGGCCGCGGTCCCGCGGAACACCTCGGGCCATCCGGGGATCGTCATGCACCGATCGTGCGCCGGGCGCAGCGCCCGCCGGACCGGATCAGCCGGACTCCGTCGCCATCGCGAACGAGGACGTACGCCGAGATGCGGCTCAGCGGGAAGTGTGGATCTTCGCGGCCCGCTGAGCTGCATCTCGACGTCGTTCCGCCGCGCTCCGTCGGGCCGGGGCCCGGTCCGCCCCGCGCGGGACGTACCGCGCCTCACGGTGCGCGTGACGCACCGCCCGGGCGCGGCTCGGACCCACGACCTCAGCGGAAGACGACGGTCCGGTTGCCCTGGATCAGGACGCGGTCCTCCAGGTGCCACCGCAGCCCACGGGCCAGCACCAGGCGCTCGATGTCGCGGCCCCGGCGCACCATGTCGGCCGCGGTGTCCCCGTGGTCGACGCGGGCGACGTCCTGCTCGATGATCGGGCCGGCGTCGAGGTCCGCGGTCGCGTAGTGACAGGTCGCGCCGATCAGCTTCACCCCGCGCCGGTGGGCCTGGTGGTAGGGCCGTGCCCCGGCGAAGGACGGCAGGAAGCTGTGGTGGATGTTGATCGCCCGCCCGGCCCAGGCCTCGCACAGGTGTGCGGGCAGGACCTGCATGAAGCGGGCGAGCACGATCGCGTCGGGGTCGTCGGCGTCGATGAGCTTGCGGATCTCCTCGAACGCGGTGACCTTGCCCTGCTCGCGGGCCGGGTCGCCGGGGGCCGGGAACGGCACGTGGTGGAACGGCACCCCGTGCGCGGCGACGACCGGCTCCAGCGACGTGTGGTTGCCGATCACCCGGGTGATCTCCACCGGCAGCTCGTCGGCCCAGACCCGGCCGAGGATGTCGTGCAGGCAGTGCTGGTCGCGGGTCACCAGGAGCACAGCGCGCTTGCGGACGCCGGTGTCGGAGATGCGGTGCTCGCCGCCCAGCTCGGCGGCGACTGGGGCGAACCGGGCGCGGAGCTCGTCGACGTCGAAGGGGACCGACGCGGCGTCGACGACCTGGCGGGTGCAGAACACCCCGGCCTCGACGTCGGCGTGGTAGGCGGCCTCGGTGATGGAGGCGCCCAGCTCGGCGAGGAAGGTCGAGATGCGCGCGACGATGCCGGTGCGGTCCGGGCAGGACAGGGTGATCACGTAGTGGGACATCAGGAGATCCGGGAGAGGGTGAACTCGGTCTCGGCGGCGAGCAGCTGTTCGATCTGCCCGGCGACCGCCTGCTCGATCGTCCCACCCACCAGCGGGACCTTCACCGTGACCTCGGCCCGGATCCGGACCTCGCTGCCGCCGTCGACGTCGGCGATCCGCATCACCGACCGGGCGGTGGCGGGGGTGCCGATGACCTGCACGGACCCGGTGCCGTCGTAGACGCCGGAGTCGCCTGCCCGCCACTGCTCGGTGCGGTCGATCTGCAGGTCCCCGCCGGGTACGAAGGAGGACACGATCGACGGCAGGTGCTCGCCGGGGATCCCGTGCCGCAGCGTGTAGCGGACACCGTCGGGGGTGGTCTCGTACGCGGTCACCCCGGCCCCGGGACCGCCGATGTGGCGCAGCTGCTCCTCCAGCAGATCGCGGTCGATCATCGCCGCGTAGACCGTCGAGGACGGGTGCGCGGACGTTGCGCGGTAGTCGATCGTGCGCGGCATGGGCGAAGGCTACCGTTGCGGTCGTGAGTTCCCCCGCTCCGACGACGGTCGACCCGATGCTCAGCGCGCACACCACACTGCGTCTCGGTGGACCGGCCTCCCGCATCGTGCGCACCGAGGGCGCGGCCGAGGTGGTCGAGGCGGTGGCCGGCGCCGACCGGGCGGGGGAGCGGGTGCTGCTGGTGGGCGGCGGGTCGAACCTCGTCGTCGCCGACGCCGGGTTCGACGGCACCGCCGTGCTGATCGCCGGGCAGGGTGTCCGCCACGAGCGCGACGGCGACCGGGTGCTGCTGACCGTCGAGGCGGGCGTCGACTGGGACGAGCTGGTGGCCGGCACCGTCGCCGACGGGCTCGGCGGGCTGGAGTGCCTGTCCGGGATCCCCGGGCGGACCGGCGCGACCCCGGTCCAGAACGTGGGCGCCTACGGCGTCGAGGTCGCCGACCTGCTCGTCGACGTCGACCTCTACGACCGGCGCACCGGGACCGTCCGCGAGCACGTGCCCGACTCGGACCTGGGGCTCGCTTACCGCACCAGCATCCTCAAGGGCAACGACGACGCGATCGTCCTGCGGGTGCGCCTCGCCCTGCAGGCCGACGGCCGCTCCGCCCCGATCCGCTACGGCGAGCTCGCCCGCACCCTCGGCGTCGATCCGGAGACGCGGACCGACCCGGCCGCCGTCCGCGAGGCGGTGCTCGCGCTGCGTCGCGGGAAGGGCATGGTCCTCGACGCCGACGATCACGACACCTGGTCGGCCGGCTCGTTCTTCACCAACCCGATCCTGCCCGTCGACCGCGCGCCGCAGGTCGACGGGCTGGCCGCCTGGCCCGCGGGGGAGGGCCGGGTCAAGCTCAGCGCCGCCGGGCTGATCCAGAACGCGGGATTCGGCCGCGGGCACGCCGGCCCCGGCGGGCGGGTGTCGCTGTCCACCCGGCACGTCCTGGCCCTGACCCACCGCGGAGGCGGGACGACGGCCGACCTGCTGGCCCTGGCCCGGGAGGTCCAGAGCGGCGTCGCCGAGCGGTTCGACGTGACCCTGCACCCCGAACCGGTGCTGGTGAACTGCGCCGTCTGACACCCTCTGTGGTCTGGCGTCCGGTTCGTCTTACGCTGCACGGGGGAGTGCCGTCCTCCTGCCGGTCGGAGGCGCCGGATCCGGGCGTACGGTCGGTGTCCAACGCAGGAGATCGAGTACGCGGGGGAACGGTTGCGACGGGTACTGATCGTCGTGGTGGCGCTGATCGGCGCGCTGGGCATCGTCGGGGCTGTGGCCCTGGCGGCCTCGCCGCAGGACCCGGCGGCGCCGCAAGCCGCACCGCCCCCGGCCGGGCCGCAGGTGAGCTACCAGCCGCCCGTGCGCAGCGCAGGCGGAGCGGGTACCGACACCGTCTCGGCGGCGACGGCGAACCCGGCGCAGCCGGTGTCGGTCCGCACGGCGGGCGGCACGCTGGACGGGGTGTCGCTCACCGACCCGTACGGCGACGCCGTCGACGGCGCACTGTCCCCGGACCGCACGACCTGGACCAGCAGCGGTGACCTGGACTTCGCCACCACCTACACCTGGCACGGTCGCGCCGTCGCCCCGGACGGCACGGCGACCCCGGTGCAGGGCACCGTCGCGACGCTGAAGCCCGCCCACACCGTGCGCGGCACCCTGAACATCGGCGACGACCGCACCGTCGGCATCGCCGCGCCGATCGAGATCCAGTTCGACCGGCACGTCCAGGACCGCGCCGCGATCGAGAAGGTCCTGAAAGTCACGACCTCGAAGCAGGTCGAGGGCGCGTGGGGCTGGCTGCCCGACGAGAACGGCGGCTCGCGCGTGCACTGGCGGCCGAAGGAGTACTGGCCGTCGGGCACGAAGGTCACCGTGGACGCGCCGCTCAAGGGCGTCGACTACGGCGGCGGCAGCTACGGCGCCGAGGACCTGAGCACCTCGTTCACCATCGGCCGCGCCCAGATCGTCAAGGCCGACGCCCGCTCGTTCCGGATGATCGTGATCCGCGACGGCAAGCAGGTCGCGGACTACCCGGCGTCCTACGGCCTGGCCGACGACCCGAACCGCAACACCCGCTCGGGCATCCACGTCGTCACCGAGAAGTTCACCGACAAGCGGATGGTGTCCGCGCAGTACGGCTACGACGTCGTCGAGAAGTGGGCCGTCCGGATGAGCAACAACGGCGAGTTCATCCACGCCAACCCGGTGTCGGCCGCCGCGCAGGGCACCGCGAACGTCACCCACGGCTGCGTGAACCTGTCGATCGAGAACGCCAAGGCGTACTACGACACCGTCCTCTACGGCGACCCGGTCGAGGTCACCGGCACGCCGGTGCAGCTCTCCGCCCGCGACGGCGACCTCTGGGACTGGACGCTGTCCTGGGACAAGTGGAAGGGGTTGTCGGCGCTGTCCTAGCGGGTACCCGCTGGGCATGAGCGTTCCCGACGACCGCGCCGCCAGCCGATCCACCCCGCTGCCGGAGGAGGAGGGCACCGATCCCGACGCCGCGCAGATCCTGGGCGAGTCCGAGGAGCGGATCGCCGGCGCCGTCCGGGGCGAGAGCCCCGGCGACGACGCCGACGAGAACCGCCGGTCGGAGGAGACCCTCTAGCGACGGTGCCGCCGGGTGCCCGACGCCTGGTCGCGCGGCTTGAGCACGATCTGGTCCAGGTTGACGTGCGACGGCCGGGTCGCGGCGAAGACGATCGTGTCGGCGACGTCGTCGGCGGTCAGCGGGGTCAGGCCCTCGTAGACCTTCGCCGCCTTCTCGGCGTCGCCGAGACGCACCTGCGAGAACTCCGTCTCCACCATGCCGGGGCAGATCTCGGTGATCCGGATCGGCTCGCCGAGCAGCTCCCCGCGCAGGGTGCGGTGCAGCATCGCCTGGGCGTGCTTGGCGCCGGTGTAGCCGGCGCCGTTGTCGTAGAAGTCCAGCGCGGCGATCGAGGTCACGGTGACGATGTGCCCGTCGCCCGAGGCCCGCAGCTTCGGCAGGAACGCCTGGGTGAGGCGCAGCGTGCCGGCGACGTTGGTCTCCCACATCCAGCGCCAGTCGTCCTCGTCGGCGTCCGCGACGGGCTCCAGGCCCTTCGCGCCGCCGGCGTTGTTGACCAGCAGCTTCGCCTCGGGCACCGCATCGGCGAACGCGCGGACGGACTCCCGGTCGGTGACGTCGAGGGACAGTGCGGTCCCGTCGATCTCCTTCGCGATCTCCTCGCAGCGCTCCACCCGGCGGGCTCCCAGCACCACGTGGAAGCCCGCGGCCCCGAGTGCGCGGGCCGTGGCGGCGCCGATCCCGGAGGAGGCGCCGGTGACGACGGCGGTCGGACGGTCGTTCGCGGTCATGCCGTCGAGCCTATGACCTACCTCGGCTCGACGCCGCGCTGTGCCGACCTGTCCCCGCGCCGGGCCGCGGCCCGTTGCGCGGAGAACACCGCGGCCCCGAATAGGCCCACCCCGGTCCCGGCCACGCAGGTCCAGAACCAGGCGCCGGCACCGTTCGCGGGGTCGAACCCGGAGCCGGTGACCATCGCGAACACGGCGGCGACGCCCGCGCCGATCGCCCACAGCAGCATCCCGCCGAGGATCACCGGCGGGGACTCGTAGAAGCGCGCCGGCAAGGGCGGCGGGGGCGGTGGATCGCTCGCGCGCTCGCTCTCGTGGGCCGTCACGGGGCCGTAGCCTAAACGGTGCACGGACGGAACCCGCAGCGTTGCGCCGCGTCTAGGGTGTCGCCGTGATCGAGCGCCTGTTCCGCGTGTCCGAACGCGGCTCCACCGTCTCCCGCGAACTGCGCGGGGGACTCGTCACGTTCATGGCGATGGCCTACATCATCGTCCTGAACCCGCTGATCCTCGGCAGCGTCACGCCGGGAGACCCGTCGGCCAAGGCCGACGCGCTGGGCGGGATCCTCCCGGTCGCCCAGGTCGCCGCGGTGACCGCCCTGGTCGCAGGCGTGATGACGATCCTCTTCGGCGTGATCGCGAACTACCCGTTCGCGATCGCCACCGGCCTGGGGATCAACACCCTGCTGGCCGTGACCATCGCGCCGATGATGACCTGGCCCGAGGCGATGGGCCTGGTCGTCATCAACGGCATCATCATCGTGATCCTCGCCCTGACCGGCTTCCGGACGGCGGTGTTCAACGCCGTCCCCACCGAACTCAAGACGGCGATCGCGGTCGGCATCGGCGCGTTCATCGCGCTGATCGGCCTGGTCGACTCCGGCTTCGTCCGCCGCCTGCCCGACGCGGCCAACACCACGGTCCCGGTCGGCCTGGGCACCGGCGGCTCCATCGCCTCGTGGCCGACGTTCGTGTTCGTCGTCGGGCTGATCATCGTCGGCGTGCTGGTCGCCCGCGGCGTGCGGGCGGGCATCCTGATCGGCGTCGTGGTCAACACCATCATCGCGATCGTCGTCGAGGCGATCGTGCGGGTCGGCCCCGGTGGCCCGACCAACCCCGGCGGCTGGTCGCTCGCGGTGCCCGCCATCCCGGACCGGATCGTCGGGCTGCCGGACCTGTCGCTCGTCGGCCAGGTCTCGCTCGGCGCCTTCACCCGGCTCGACATCATCACCGTCGTCCTGCTGATCTTCACCCTGGTGCTGGCGAACTTCTTCGACGCCATGGGCACGCTCACCGGCCTCGGTCGCCAGGCGGGCCTGACCGACTCCGACGACAAGCTCCCGAACGTCGGGAAGGCGCTGGTCGTCGAGGGTGCGGGCGCGGTCGCCGGTGGTGTGGGGTCCGCATCGTCGAACACGATCTTCGTCGAGTCCGCGGCCGGTATCGCCGAGGGCGCGCGGACGGGGCTGGCGAACGTCCTGACCGGTCTGTTGTTCCTGCTGGCGATGTTCTTCACGCCGCTGTACTCGATCGTCCCGGTCGAGGCCGCCGCCCCGGCGCTGGTCGTCGTCGGCGCGCTGATGTTCCGCCAGATCACCTCGGTCTCGCTCGACGACCTGCGCACCGCGATCCCGGTGTTCCTGACGATCACCGTCATGCCGTTCACCTACTCGATCGCCAACGGCATCGGCGCCGGGTTCGTCAGCTATGTCGCGCTCGCGGCGGCCACCGGGCGCGGGAAGCAGGTCCACCCCCTGATGTGGGTGGTGGCGGTGCTGTTCGTGGGGTACTTCGGCGTGGGACCGTTGCGGGAGCTGCTCGGTTAGAACTTTCCGCCCACCACTCTTGCCTACTTAGGCAAGGCTGCGCTAACTTACAGAGGTCGCTTCGTGGTGGGAGCGGCGCGTCAGTTCGGGACAGGAGAAGGCCCCGGACCCCACAGGGTCCGGGGCCTCCTTCTTTCCCCAGTCACACCCGTCCCGCCGCCGAGCGGGTCAGGGCGCGTAGATGCGGACCCAGTCGACCTGGAAGTCCAGCGTCTCCGGCGAGGTCGCGTCCGGCGCCGGGATCCAGTCGTCGCCGTAGGGGCCGATGTCCTGCTGCATCGCCAGGTGCATCGACCGTGGCGGGATCTGCTCCGGATCGGTGGTGCGGAAGACCTCGGCGCCGTCGATGTAGAACACGACCCGGTCGGGCAGCCACTCGACGGCGTAGGTGTGCCACTGCGTGAAGTCGCCACGGATTGTCTTGCCGACCTGGCTGTTGTCCTCGCCGTAGTGGACGATCGTGTGCGTCTCGTTCCGCTCGGGCTTCGGGATCTCCATGAAGTTGAGCTCGCCGCCCTCGGGCCAGTCCTCGGCGTCCGGCCAGAGCAGCGCGACGTCGCCGTAGCCGACGCCGGGGTTCGTCTTCGCCCGGATCTCCCAGCGGCCGTACTGCTGGCCACCCCGCCAGGCCAGCCCGGCGGAGGTGCTCCCGCGGCTGGTGAGGACGAGCTCGCCGTCGCGGACCGCGATGTTCTCGGCCCGGTGCCGGCCGTTGCCCCCGGTGGTCTCGCCCGTGTACGGGCTCCAGCGCGTGCGGTCGAGCGCGGTGCCGTCGAACTCGTCGTGGTCGGTGAGGCGCCAGCCGTTGCGCACGGCCGCCTCGGTGTCCGAGCGCGACGCGGGGTCGAGCTCACCGACCTCGGTGGGCCGCTCCTGGTCGTGCATCCCGCCCGGCGACGGCGGGGCCGCCGGTGCGGGGGTCGAGGAGGGCGAGCCGGTGAGCAGGGACGGTTCCACGGCGACCGTGACGATCCCGGCCAGTACGGCCAGACCCGCCACGAGGCCGACGACCGCGGGCCAGCGGCGACGCGCCGGGGCCTCGGGGTCGTGCTCCTGCTCCGTCTGCTCCTGCACGACCCACTCCTTGATCGTCGACGGCGGGTCGGCGGCAGCCTAGGAGCGGCCGGCTGTGGGGGAGCTGAGAGGCCCGGGCCACCGCGCACCGTGCACCGGGCCGGAGCGCCCCGCGAGGTGGCTGCATGATCGACCGCTGTGGAGCGGAGAGGCCGTCCTGCGCACCTCCGCACTCCCCAACCGGTGATCATCCTCGGGTGGGGGCCGCCCGGTCAGCCGGCCGAACCCGGTGCCGCCCCGCTGTCGGTCGTCGCGCCGGGCGAACCTCCGTCGAGGGTGTACTGGCGGACCCAGTCGACCTGCATCTGCGTCTCCTTCCCCGAGCCGCCGCCCTTGGGGAACCAGTCGAGCTGGATGCACAGGTGCATCGGCCCCGGCGGCTGCACCTTCTCCTCGTTGGTCTCGAACCACTTCTCGCCGTCGACGTAGGCGGTGATCCGGTCCGGCGTCCACTCCAGGGCCCAGTTGTGCCACTGCGTCGCGTCGACCTCGACGGAGCCCTCGACCTGGGAGTTGTCCGCGCCGTAGTGGAAGAACGCGTTGGTCTTCTGCCGCTGTGGGTCCATCATCTCCATGAAGTCGAGCTCGCCGCCCTCGGGCCAGTTCTCCGCGGTGGGCCAGAGCAGCAGCAGGGCGTTGTACGACGGGTCCCCGACCGGCGCGCGCACCCGGCCCTCCCAGCGTCCGTACTGCTGCGAGCCCTCCTTCCACGCCATGCCCGCGGTGTTGCCCTGGCTGTCCCCGGTGATCGTCAGGACGCCGTCCGCCACGCTCGCCGCGTCCGGGGTGCGGCGGCCGTTGCCCGCGTGCCCGGCGCCGTCGTAGATGCTCCAGCCCTCGGTGCCGTTGTCGAACTCGTCGGCCCGGACGGGCTGTCCCCAGCCCAGCTTCGCCGCCGCCGTGGTGCCCTCTGCGCTCCCGGTGGCGGGTGCTGGGTCGGTGCCGCTGGTGCCGCTGGGGCGGCAGGGCGGCGGTGTCCGGGAGCCGGCGGTACCGGATCCGCCGGTGAGGAGCCCGGCGGCCGCGTCGTCGCTCGTGCCGTAGGCGGTGGCGCCGGACTCGTCGGGGGCGGCGGTGGTGCCGCTGCCGGAATCGCGGCCCGTCCCGCTGTCGGAACCGGAGGAGGAGGCGGTACCGCCACCGCGCTCGGAGTCGTTGCCGCCGGAGCCGGAGCCGGAGCCGGAGCCGGAGCCGGAGCCGGAGCCGGAGCCGGAGCCGGTCGCATCGCCCGACCCGCCGGACCGGCCGCTGTCGTCGGAGCCGCCCGCTCCGCCGTCGCCCCCGCCGCCGCGGCGGTCCGTCGAGCTGCCGTCGGAGCTGCTGCCGGAGTCGTCGGCGGAGTCGTCGGCGCTGCCGGAGCCGTCGGACCCGGAGCTGTCGGACCCGGAGCTGTCGGACCCGGAGCTGTCGGAACCCGAGCTGTCGGAACCCGAGGTGGAGTCCGAGCCGCCGGAACCCGAGCCGCTGGACCCGGACCCACCGGAGCCCGACCCGGACCCCGTGCCGACGCACACCTCACCACCGGCCCCCAGCTCCAGGTCCGGCCGCGGCGCACCGGCGGCGTCCTGCCCGGAGCTCGTCGACGGCGTCGCGGAGCCCCCGGGTTCCACCCCCACCAGCTCCCCGGCGGGCCCGAGCGCCAGCAGGACGACCGTGACCCCCTTGGCCAGCAGGGACTTGAGCAGCTGCTCCAGCTCGTCGGCGGTCATCGCCCACTCCAAGGTTCGGTCACGTCAGTCGTCCACATCGGGGGTGTCGGTGGTGATGGGGGTGTCGGCGGTGACCAGCCAGTGGCCCGCCGCGTCGAGCGCCAGGACCACCCGGGTGCGCCAGCGGCGGACCTCCGGTGCCGCGCCGGGCCCGACCGTCGTCGTGCGGACGGTCGCGACGAGCGCCGTGCGTCCGCGGGCCCAGTCGGTGGCGCTCTCGTCGAGGTCCTCGACCTCGGCGGTCCGGCCCGAACCGGGTGGCGGCGGGGCGAGGACGGGCGCTCCGGCGGCGGCGGGGCTGCCGGGCAGCGCGTACGGGGTGCCGTCGAGGGTGGTGCCCCCGGCCGCGTCGGCACCGGTGCCGTGCGCGGCGACGAGGTAGGCGCGCGCCACCGCCCCGGGCGACGCGGGCCGCGTCGCCGGCACGGCCGGCTCCGGTCCGCGGACGGGGCCGGGATCGCCGAGGGCGTCCCGGTCGGCCGAGGTCAGCACCGCCTGCGACGGCGGTCGGGGCAGCAGCGCGGGCACCAGCAGGGCCAGGGGCACCGCGAGGACCGCGGCGAGCACGAGCAGCGGCAGGGAACGTCGCACGGGGTCACTCCGCGAAGCTGATGTGGATGTGGTCGTAGTGGCCGCCGGTCGCGTCGGCGGTGTCGTAGACCCCGCCGCCGGTGTAGCGACGGCCCCAGCCGGAGCCGTCGGCGCGCACCGAGGGGTCCCAGTAGCGGCCCTGCCAGATCAGGTACTTGACCTTCAGCGGGGCTGCGTTGCGTTCCAGCCAGTGGGCGATCGCCCAGCCCTCGTCGAGGTCGGCGCCCTTCGCGAACGCCCCGGCCTTCCCGGTGAACACGTCGCAGGCCTTGCCCTTCGGATGGTCCGACCGCGGGTTCTGCAGGTGCTCGTCCCAACAGCCGACCGTCTCGATCGTCGGGCCGAACACCGCTTCGACGGCATCGAGGCCGTGCTTCGACGCGCCGGTGAGACAGCCGTCGGAGCGCACCGGGTCGGGTTCGTGGCACCCCGTCGCACCGCCGGTCCAGGCGGGCGCCGGCACCGACGCGGCGTCCTTCGCCGGGGCGGCCTTCTGCGGCGGTGGCGGGGACGACTCGCGGTCGTCGACGGCCGTCGTGCCGGAGTAGTCGGCGACGAAGCCGTGCACCGCGTCGAGGTAGCGCCGGATCGCCGACGCGCACGCCTGCGAGCAGTTCGCCTCCCCTGCCGCCGGCACCCCCGACCTCGACCCGGTGACCCGGCTACAGCCCGCGATGTGGCAGACCAGCATCGCGTCGAGCACCGGGACGTCCTTCGGGGTCGTCGCGAGATACCCGGCGGCGGCGCGCAGCGTCGAGCAGAGCCACGGCACGGCGACGCGCAGGTGCCCCTCCGGCTCGGTGAGCGCCGCGTCCGGCCAGGGTGCGCCGCCGGCCGCGACCCAGGTCCGTTCCGAGACCTGCAGCAGGCCGGCGGCGGTTCCGGTGCGCAGCTCCGGGTCCCAGCCCGACTCCGCCTGCACCTGTGCGACCACCCAGGCCGGCGGCAGCTCCGGGCAGCCCTGCGAGGTCAGCTCCGTGACCAGGTCGAGGTAGGGCCGCGCCGCCTCCGGCACCCGTGCCGCGTCGATGCCCGAGGTGACCGGCTCCGCGGCGGGGGCGGCCAGGACCTGACCCGCCGTCCCCAGCAGGAGTGCGACGACGACCGGCACGATCAGCAGCGCGCGCACGGCTCACCGGCCCGGCCCGGCCCGGTCGGGAGGGCCAGTACCCCACGCATCGGTCGCAGCCCACCGACGCCGGCTGGGGTGAGCGGCCGGTCGAGCCGTCCGGACGTGGTCAGCGCGGTGACGACCCGGCCGATCGCGTCGGCGTAGCGGCGGACGGCGGCCGAGGGCCCGGACCGGGTGAGCACCCCGGCCGCGTCCGACCACGGGTCCGCCGAGCGGGCCCAGCCCGGCACCGCGGGCAGCGCGACGACGGCTGCCCACCCGGGCCCCGCGGCGTCGGCGTCGATGCCGTCGGGGTCGGCGGTGCTGGCGGTGCCGGGGTGCAGGACGAGGACCGGTGAGCCCGGCCCGGGCATCGGGGCGACGCGGGCCGCGGCAGCCAGCCCCGCCGCGGTGTCCCGGGTGACGACGACGTCGGGCAGCAGGTCCGGCCCGCACACGCGCCCCAGGTCACGGCCGTGCAGGGCCCGGGCGACGGTCGTCGTCCCGACCCCGCCGGCCAGGCCCCCGACGACGGGGACACGCCCGGTCACCGCACACCGCCCCGCGCGAGGTCGACCGGCGACGGCCGCCGGGCCGGCGCGGCCGCGGGCCCCGCGTCGACGACGAGCCCGTCGTCGGTGAGCGCGACGGCCACCTCCAGGCGGACCCACCGCGCGGCCAGCCCGCGCCAGCCGCGCGCGGCCGGGGCGGGTGCCCCGGCGGGCGCCCCGATCGGGTCGTCGGGTTCGGGCTCCGGCGCGGCCGTCCCACGGGCGTCGACACGGCGGTAGGGCACGACCCGCACCCGGACGTCGACGACGGCCCGGTCGGCATCGGCGCGGACCCGTCCCGGCAGCACGAGGTCGGCCCGCTGCCGCCCGGTCCCGGTCCAGCCGAGCAATCCGTCGGCCGCGGTGGCGGGCAGGTAGTCGGCGAGGACACGGGCGCGGCGGTCGACGTCGTCCTCGTCCCAGGACAGCAGGTCCGCGGCGAAGGCCCCGGCCAGCGCGGACGCCTCGGCGGGGTCGACGAGGGGCGGCGGGGCGGTCCCGACGGGGGAGCCGGTGGCGGGCCGCGCCTGGGCGTGGCGGGAGTCGGGTCCGGCTGGGACCGGCGACGGGTCGGAGCGGCCGGGCGACGGGTCGGCAGGACCGGGTGACAGGTCGGCAGGACCGGGCGACGGGTCGGCAGGACCGGCTGACGCGTCGGAGCGGCCGGAGGAGGGTTCGGCGTGGCCGGGTGACGGGTCAGCGCGGCCGGGCGACTGCTCGGCAAGACCGGGCGACCGATCGGCGGAGCTGAGTGGCGGGTCGGGGGAAACGGCCGAGGCGTCGGCGGGGGCGGATGACGGGGCAGCAGCGGTGCCGGGCGCGGTCCCTGTCGATGCGACCGGGGCTCCGGCGGGACGGGCAGCCGGATCGTGCTCGGGCCCCGACGGCGCCGGACCGGGCGCCGCGGTCGTCGTGCCGGTCGTCGTGGTGGGCGGTGTGCTGGGTGGCGTGACGGGTGCCGGCGACGCGGCTCCGGACGCTGCACGATCCGCCCCGCCCTCGGCCGGGGACACCGCGGCAGGCGCCCAGGCCGCCCAGGCGGCAGCGACCTCGTCGGAGACGGGGGCGGGGGCCGAGGAGGAGGCGGCAGGGGGGCGGCACCGGCGGGAAGCCGAAGGGATCGGTGACCGGCTCCGGCTCGGCGATCGGCTCCTGCGGCGGCCGCCGCGGCGTCCAGACTGCCGGTCGCGCCGCCGCGGTCGCGGGACCCTCGGCGGGCAGCGCCGTCGCACCCGTCGACGGCGCCGGGGGCATCCCGCCCGTCGACGGCGCCAGGGAGGCCTCCCGGGCCCGGGGCGGGACGGGCCGCGGCGCCGGGTCGTCGAGCCAGGGGTCGGGACCGTCGTCGAGGAGGTGCTCGTCGCGGGAGGTGCGGCCGAACAGCCGGAACGGGGACATCGTCGTCGCCCGGGTCATCGACGCCGGTCGGGCTGGTGCTGGATGGACATGTCCCTCCGTCCCGTACGCGCACCCGGGGCGGGTGTGCGGAGGGGGACGGTAGGAACGGGAGGGGGGTGAGCGGGCCCGGTCGCGGAGAATGCTTCGCGATGGCGAAGCCGATCAGTCGGGGATCTCCCAGGTGTGGACGGGCTGGTTGGCCGCCGAGTGCGCCAGGTAGCGCTCGAGCATGCCGCGCAGCGCGGTCATCCGGTCCGCGCCCCGCGCCTCCAGCGCGGCGACCGTGTCGATCTGCCACGACGACCCGGTCTGGCGGGTGACGCAGCGGCGTTCGAGCACCGTCAGGTACCGGTCGCACACGGCGCCGGACACGCCCCAGCGGGCGAGACCCTCGTGCGCGAGCGGGAGCAGCTTGCGCAGGGCGAGCTCGTCGGGGAGGACCCAGCCGGTGCCGGGCCAGTACAGGGGCGCGTGCATGCCGTGCTTGGCCGCGGTCTGGAAGTTCTCCCGCGCCGCCTCGAACGACACCGCCCGCCACAGCTGCTGGTCGGCCTCGACCAGCGTGCGCAGCAGGCCGTAGAAGAACAGCGCGTTGGCGACCATGTCGACGGTCGTCGGACCTGCGGGCAGCACCCGGTTCTCGAGCCGGACGTGCGGCGTCGCGCCCGTACTGTCGTAGATCGGCCGGTTCCAGCGCCAGATCGTCCCGTTGTGCAGCGTCAGCTCGGGCAGGTCCGGGAAACCCTTCTCGCGCATCTGGGCCACGGGATCCACATCGGACGTCAGCGGCATCAGGGCGGGGAAGTAGCGGGCGTTCTCGGAGAACAGGTCCAGCGCCGAGTCGATCCAGCGCTCGCCGAACCAGACCCGCGGCCGCACACCTTGGTTGTGGAACTCCGGGGTCCGCACGTCGCAGGACTGCTCGAACAGCGGGATCCGGGTCTCCGACCACAGCTGCGACCCGAGCAGGAACGGCGAGTTCGATCCGAGCCCCAGCTGCACGCCCGCCAGGCACTGTGCCGCGTTCCAGTAGCGCCCGAAGTCCGCCGGCGCCACCTGCAGGTGGAGCTGCATCGACGTGCACGCCGCTTCGGGGATGATCGTGTCGAAGTCGGCGTTGACCCGCTCCTCCGGTGAGCAGCCTGCGATGTCGATCCGGATCGGCTCCCCGCGCGCGTTGAGCATCTGGTCGTTGAGCGCCTCGTAGCGGTCTTCGGGGGAGATCGCCTCGGCGGTCATGTGTCCCGGGTCCAGCGTCGGCAGGATGCCGATCATGACGAGCTGGGTGTGCAGGTCCCCGGCCTTCGCCCCGGCGCCCGCGAGCAGGTCGAGCAGCTCGTGCTCCAGCTGGCGCCACTGGTCGCCGGGCAGCGGGCGCGGCGGGAGGTTCAGCTCGAGGTTCCAGCGGCCGAGCTCGGTCTGCCACTCGCCGGAGTTGATCGTGTCCAGGACGTCGGTCCCGTTGAGCGACGGCGCCAGCTCCGGACCGACCAGGTTGAACTCGATCTCCACGCCGGTCATCGGCTCCGTGTCGGAGAACGGGTAGCTGCTGAGCAGGTCACCGAGAGTGTCCAGACAGCGCTGCACCTTGATCCGGTAACGCTGGCGGTCGCGCCGGCTGAACGTCGTCCGGTCGACCACCTGACCCATGCGCGAACCGACCTCCATCGAACGGGGAGCGCCTCCTCACCCGCACGGCGGAGGGCCGTGCCGAGGGAGGCGACACTACACCGTGTCATATCGCCGGACCGGGCGGTACCGGCTGACCGGGCGACCAGACGCGGCGAACGGTCAGTGACGTGGGACGATCGGGCGTCGTGGCCATACTCACCACGGTCGAGCACCCCGACGACCCCCGTATCGACGATTACCGCGACCTCACGACCGCCGATCGGCGCCCCGATCGGCCCGGTGGGCGCGGGCTGGTGATAGCGGAGGGTGTCGTCGTCGTGCGTCGTCTGCTCGACTCTCCGTATCCGGTGCGGTCCCTGCTGGGGGTCCCGCGCCGCCTCGACGAGCTCTCCGACGATCTCGCCGGCGTCGACGTGCCGGCCTACGCGACCGACGCCGACACGATGGCCCGTGCGGTCGGGTTCCACCTGAACCGGGGGGTGCTCGCCGTCGCCGACCGTGCTCCCGCGCCGTTCCTCGACGACGTGCTGGCCCGCGCCCGCACGCTGGCGGTCTGCGAGGGGGTGGGAGACCACGAGAACCTGGGGTCTCTGTTCCGCAACGCCGCCGCCCTGGGCGTCGACGCGATCCTGCTCGGCCCCGGCTGCTCGGACCCGCTCTACCGGCGCAGCGTCCGCGTCTCGATGGGGCACGTGCTGCGGGTCCCGTTCACGACCCTCGACGGCGCGTGGCCCGCCTCGCTGGACCGGGTGCGGGAGGCGGGGTTCACCGTCGCGGCACTCACCCCCGCCTCCGACGCCGAGCCCCTCGCCACGGCTGGCCTGGGCGGCCGGAAGGTCGCCCTGCTGCTGGGCGCGGAGGGCCCCGGCCTCACCGACGAGGCTCTCGCCGCCGCCGACCGCCGTGTCCGGATCCCGATGGCGAGCGGCGTGGACTCGCTCAACGTCGCGACGGCCGCCGCCGTCGCCTTCCACGCCGTCACCGGCGGGGGCTGACCCCGGCCGTGCTCCCACACCGGATCCGGGCCCCCACACGGGACCGGATGCGGTGTGGGAGAACGGAACCCGTGTGGGAAGGTCCTAGCGCTGGCCGCGGACGCCGAGCAGGACCTCGTCCCACGACGGCATGACGGGCTTGCCCTTTCTCGTCCGCCGCGATCCTGCGGTGGACGCGCGGCGCGGGGCCGCGCTCTCGGTGTCCTGTGCCGGAGCGGGGGCCGTCTCCTGCGCCGAGTCGGTCGGCGACGTGGCCGAGGTCTCGGTGGGAGCCGCGGCGGGAGCCTCGGTCCGCTCGTCGGCGGACCCGTCGTCCGTGGCGACCCCGCGGTCGTCGGTCGTGGTGCTCGCCGCCGTGGAGCCGGTTCCGGTGCCCGCGGACTGCGCCTCGGTGGACTGTGCCGCGGTGGACGGCGCCGCAGCGGACGACCCCGCGGTGCTCGGCGCTGCCTCCGCGGTCGTGCCCTCCGGAGTGGCCGGTGCGGTGGCGGCCGGTGACGTGCCGGCCGGGGCCGGGCTGCCCGCTGCGTCGGCGCCCGACGCCGAGGTGGCCGCCTCCGTCGACGTGGCCGCCGCGTCGTGCGTGGGCCCGGTGGCCGACGAGCCCCTACCGGTTGCGGCCGTCGCGTCCGCGTCCGCGTCCGTGGCGGTGGCCGCCGGGGCCGGGACGACCGGGTCCACGCCGTCCGAGCCGGTCGAGCTCGCGCCGCCGGAGGTCGTGCGGCCCGGGGTCGTGCCATCCGCGGACACACCGTTCGAGGCGGGTCCGCTCGACGAGGTGTCGTTCGGGCCGGCGTCTGCCGGGGTCGTCCCGGTGGGGAGCGCGTCCGCCGTCGCAGGAGCGCCGGTCGAAACGGCCCCGTCATCGGCCTGCGCGCTGCCGGTCTGCACGCTGCCGGTCCGTGCGGTACCGGACCGGGCACTGTCGGACTGCGCGGTGTCGGTCGCGCCGGCCGACCCGGTCCCGCCGGTGGCGTCGGTGCTGTTGACGGCGTCGGTGGCCTCGACCTGCTCGACGCGCTTCGGTACCACCGGCGCCGCAGCGGCCGGGGCCCGGGTGTCGTCCGGGCGGGTGCCCACGGTGCGACCGGGTGTCTCGACGCGGGTGCGGGGCGGCGGCGGGCTCGCCCGACGCTGCTCGGGCGCGATCCCGCGCCCGGCCCAGGCCTCGGGCTGCTGCCCGCCGGCCGCCGCGACGGCGCGCGCAGGAGCGGCGGTCGTCGGCGCCTCGGGGGCGTGGTCCTCGTCGCGGGCCATGTCGACCACCGACCCGAGCGGACGCAGTGGACGTGCGGGCAGACCCTCGACGAGGTCGGAGGCGTGTTCGTCCAGCGCGACGACGGTGCCGCCGTGCGCACCGGGCTGGAACGCCCAGTGCGCCGCGTTGTCCGAGCGGCCGGTCTGCCAGGTCAGGACGACGACCCACTTGCCGTCCTCGCCCTTCCAGGAGTCCCAGCCGGCCCCGGCGTAGTCCTGTCCGCGCAGGCCGAAGGTGTGCGCGACGGTCTCACCGAGCGTCCGTGAGTCGGGGCCGTCGGCGCGCTGGGGATGCGCACTCTGGGCCAGCTCGGCGGTCCGCGACCGCTCGAGCAGGACGGGATAGGCGAAGCGTTCGATCTTCTGGGTCGGGACGCCGGCCGCGGCGGCGACCTCGTCGACCGACGCGCCACCCCGGATGCGGGCCTGGATCTCCCGTGGGCGCAACTGGCTCTCCAACTCGATCGCGATCTGGCCGAGCCGGGTCACGTCACCCCGTGCCGCGGCCCGCAGCTGCTCGTCGGCCGGCACCGTGTAGCGCTCGCGGCGGCCCGGGTCTTCGAGGACGACCGAGCCGTCCCCGGTTACCCCCACGACCCGCAACGCGCGCATCGACCTGACCTCCTGCTGTCGTCCCCGTCCGGGTGACGGTAGATGGCGAGGGGTCCGTGCCGGGTGAGGCGCGCCGGGCGAGTTCTGCCTGGTCGACAACACCTACTCGCCCGGGGGACCACCGGACCTTTCTCACTGACCGTGCTCAGCGTCGCACGGTTCGTGACGCACGAGGAAATTGGGGCGTGTGTTGCGCGTGTGACTACAACGAGTTGCTATCGATCACGCAACGACGCTGCGTGGCGACGCAACCCCCGCACACGACGACGGCCGCCCCCAGGTGGGGACGGCCGTCGCGGATCGTCGACGAGCAGGTGTCAGGAACCCAGCCGCTCCACGACCCAGTCGATGCACGCGGTCAGCGCCGAGACGTCCGACGGCTCGACCGCCGGGAACATCCCGATCCGCAGCTGGTTGCGGCCCAGCTTGCGGTACGGCTCGGTGTCCACGATCCCGTTCGCGCGCAGCGCCGTCGCCACCGCGGCGGCGTCGACGGCGTCGTCGAAGTCGATCGTGCCGACCACCAGGCTCCGGTGCGCCGGGTCGGTGACGAACGGCGTCGCGAAGCTGCTCTTCTCGGCCCAGGTGTAGAGCCGGTCGGAGGAGTCGCGGGTGCGTGCGACGCAGCCGTCGAGCCCGCCGAGCGCGTTCATCCAGCGGACCTGGTCCTCGAGCAGGAACAGCGTCGCCAGCGACGGCGTGTTGTAGGTCTGGTCCTTGCCGGAGTTGTCGACGGCGGTGGCCAGCGACAGGAACGGCGGGATCCACCGGTCCGACGCGGCGAGCTCGGCGACCCGCTGCAGTGCCTTCGGGCTCATCAACGCCAGGTACAGGCCGCCGTCGGAGGCGAAGCCCTTCTGCGGGGCGAAGTAGTAGACGTCGGACTGGGTGACGTCCACGGGAAGACCGCCGGCGCCGGAGGTCGCGTCGATCACCACGAGCTGGTCCTCGGTCGTGCCCGCGGGACGGTTCACGGGCACAGCGACGCCGGTCGAGGTCTCGTTGTGCGCCCAGGCGATGACGTCGACCGACGGGTCGCTCACCGGCTCGGGCGCGCTGCCCGGGTCGGCCCTCACGACCACCGGGTCGGCCAGGAACGGCGCGCCGGTGGTGGTGTCGGCGAACTTCTGGGAGAACTCGCCGTAGGTCAGGTGCAGCGAGCGCTCGCGGACCAGGCCGAACGCCGCCGCGTCCCAGAACGCGGTCGAGCCGCCGTTGCCGAGGACGACCTCGTAGCCGTCGGGCAGCGAGAACAGCTCGGCCAGGCCCGAGCGCACCCGTCCGACGAGCTCCCTCACCGGCTTCTGCCGGTGCGAGGTGCCCAACAGGGAGTCGCCGGTCGCGGCGAGGGCGGACAGCTGCTCGGGGCGCACCTTGGACGGACCGCATCCGAAGCGGCCGTCCTGCGGAAGGAGATCGCCGGGGATCTTCAGATCGGCAGGAGAGGTCACGGTCCCAGTGTCGCAGCAGTACCTGTGGTGACGTGCGCCCAGTACCGCGCGGATCACGCGCCGGCGGGTGCCCGGTGGGCGCGCCGGTACGCCAGCGGCGCCATCCCGATCTCGGCGTGCAACCGCTGCCGCAGCGCCGCGGTGGTGCCGAACCCGGCGCGCGCGGCGACCTGCTCGACGGGCAGGTCGGTGGTCTCCAGCAGGCGGCGCACCAGCTCCAGACGGCGCGCGGCCAGCCAGCGGGCGGGGCTGGTGCCGGTCTCGGCGCGGAAGCGTCGGGTGAAGGTCCGCACGCTCATCGACGCCTGTGCCGCCAGCTCCTCGACCGTGAGCGGCCGGTCGAGGCGGTGCAGCGCCCACTCCCGGACGGCGTCGGTGGCCGGGCCGCCGGGGTCCGGGACGTGCGAGGCGACGAACTGGGCCTGCCCGCCCTCCCGCCACGGTGCGACGACGTTGCGCCGCGCGGTCGCGGTGGCCACCGCCGCGCCGTGGTCGCGCCGGACCAGGTGCAGGCACAGGTCGATGCCCGCGGCCACGCCCGCCGAGGTGAGGATGTCGCCGTCGTCGACGAACAGCACGTCGGGGTCCAGCTCCACCTGCGGGTACAGCGCGCGGAAGGCGTCCACGTGCGCCCAGTGGGTGGTGGCGCGGCGACCGTCGAGCACGCCGGTGGCGGCCAGGGTGAACGCGCCGGTGCAGATCGCCACGACCCGTGCGCCGCGGTGCGCGGCCCGGCGCACCAGACCGAGGACGGCCTCGCCCGGGTCGTCGGTGTTCGGGCCGCGCACGGCCGGTACCACCAGGGTGTCCGCGCGCTCCAGCACGTCGATCCCGTGTTCGGGCAGCACCCGGTACCCGGCGCTGGTGCGGACCGGGCCGCCGTCGACGGTGGCGACCCGCACGTCGTAGAGCGGGATGCCGTCCGCCGTGGTCGTGGTGCCGAGGATTCGTTCGGGGATGCCGAGCTCGAAGGCGATGACCCCGTCGACGGCGAGTACTCCGACCCGGTGCATGGCCGAATTCTTGCACATGTCGTCCGTCCGGCCACTGTTGTGCGCCGCACCGCCCCCGCACGATGACCCCCATGACGACAGCGCCCACGACGGCGGACACACGAGCACGCCGGGTGCACCCGGCCTGGTGGGCGGCGGGGGCGACGTTCCTCGCCCTGCTCGGCGCGGCCGGGTTCCGGTCCACCCCCGGGGTGCTGGTCGAGCCGCTGCACGCTGAGTTCGGCTGGGGCATCGGGTCCATCTCCTTCGCGCTCGCGGTGAACCTCGCCCTGTTCGGGGTGACCGCGCCGTTCGCGGCGGCGCTGATGGAGCGCTTCGGCGTGCGCCGCGTCGTCGCGACCGCGCTGGTCATGGTCGCGGTCGGCGCCGGCACGACCGTGTTCATGACGGCGGTCTGGCAGCTGGTGCTGCTGTGGGGCGTCGTCGTCGGGCTGGGCACCGGCTCGATGGCGATGGCGCTGGTCGCGACCGTGGTGAACCGTTGGTTCGTCGCCCGCCGCGGCCTCGTCTCCGGGGTCCTCACCGCCGCCACCGCCACCGGGCAGCTGGTGTTCCTGCCCCTGGTCGCGGCCGTCGTCGAGTCGGGCGGGTGGCGGCCCGCGGCGTTGATCACCGCAGGCGCGGCACTGGCCGTGGTGCCGGTGGTGTGGCTGTTCCTGAAGGACCGGCCCGCCGACGCCGGGGTCCTGCCCTACGGCGGCACCGAGGCCGACGTCGTCGCGCCGCAGCGCACGGGCGCCGCGCGGCTGGCGGTGCGGGCGCTGGCCGACGCCGCGCGCACCGGCACGTTCTGGCTGCTCGTCGGCGGGTTCTTCATCTGCGGCGCGACGACGGCGGGGCTGGTCCAGTCCCACTTCGTCCCGGCCGCGCACGACCACGGCATGCCCGCGACGACGGCGGCCTCCCTGCTCGCCCTGGTCGGCATCTTCGACCTGCTCGGGACGATCTTCTCCGGCTGGCTGACCGACCGGATCGACCCGCGGCTGCTGCTGGGCGCCTACTACGCGCTGCGCGGGCTGTCGCTGTTCCTGCTCCCGCCGCTGTTCGGGACCGACCTGAACGCCAGCATGCTCGCGTTCGTCGTGTTCTACGGCCTGGACTGGGTCGCGACCGTCCCGCCGACGATGGCGCTGGCCCGCGAGGCCTTCGGCGCCCGCTCGGCGGTGGTGTTCGGCTGGATCTTCGCCTCGCACCAGATCGGGGCGGCGTTCGCCGCGCTCGTCGCGGGTCTGGTCCGCGACGCCCTGGGTAGCTACGACATGGCCTGGTACGGCGGCGCCGTCCTCTGCGTCGTCGCGGCCGGGCTGTCGCTGGCGATCCGGCGCCACCGGGCCCCCGTGCCGTCGCCCGCGGGCTGATCACCATCTGCTCACGATCGTCCCGATCCGCCACCGACGTGCTCCGTGTCCGGTACGACGCGGGGAGCCGACGAGAGGGGCGAGTCGTGACCGAGAACCATCCCGGCCCGGGGGAGCCCGTGCCGCCGCAGCCGGGGATCGTGCCGCTGCGACCGTTGGACGCGGGGGAGGTCGTGGGCGGGGTGTGGCGGTTCCTGCGCCGGACCCCGTGGACGGTCCTGCCCGGCCTGCTCTACGCCGTCGTCGTGCTCGGGACGCTGTGGCTGCTGCAGCCGGTCGGTGCACTGCAGCCGGCGAACCCGTTCGACCCGGTCGGGACGTTCCTGGAGGCGACGCTGTCCGGCCTGCCCTTCGGGCTCGTCGCGGCCGCCGTGGCGCCGCTCGTGCTCGCCGCGGTCCTCCCGGCGGTGACCTCGGCGGTGTACGGCTCGCGGACCGGGATCGCCGCGGCCTGGGCACAGGGCCGCCCCCGGCTGCCCGGCCTCTACGGCGTCCAGCTGGCGCAGCTGGTGATCGGGCTCGTCCCGATCGCGGTCGGCGCCTTCGTCGCGCTGCCGCTGTGGCGTGCCGGCGGGGTGGCCGCGGCGGCCGGGCTGCTCCTCGTCGTCGTGGTCTACGCCGCGCAGACCTGGATCGCGATCCTGCTGTCCCTGGCGTCGCCCGCGGTCGTCGCCGAGGGCCTCGGTGCGCGGGACGCGCTGTGGCGGTCGGTCGAGCTGGTCCGTGGTTCCTGGTGGCGCTGCTTCGGCGTGCTGATGCTGGTCGGGCTGACCGTGGCGGCGGCCGCGGTCGTGGTGATGATCCCGGTGTTCGCGGTGACCTTCGCCCTGATGTTCACGGTGAGCCCGACGCTCGGGCTGGCGGTCGTCGGGGTGGCCTACGTCCTGCTGCTGGGCTTGGTGCTCCCGGTATCGGTCGCCGCGCCGGCGCTGCTGCACCACGACCAGCGGGGCCGCCGCTCCGGGGTGGTCGGCCCCTCACCGGGGGAACAGCCGTAGCGCGCTCGGCCACGGGAGTTCCCCCGGGGAAGGGGGATCAGCGGGCGGAGACCGAGTCCCAGCCCTCGACGTCCTGCGGCCTGCGCGGGCCCGGGCCGATGTACTGCGCGCTCGGGCGCACGAGCTTGCCCTCGCGCTTCTGCTCCATGACGTGCGCCGACCAGCCGGCGGTGCGGGCCGAGGTGAACATCGCGGGCATCATGTGCGGCGGGACCTCGGCGAAGTCGAGGATCACCGCCGCCCAGAACTCGACGTTGGTCTCGATCGGGCGGTCCGGGCGTCGCTCGCGCAGGATCGCCAGCGCGGTGCGCTCCAGCTCGGCGGCCACCTCGTAGCGCGGGGCGTTCAGCTCCTGGCAGGTGCGGCGCAGCACGCGGGCCCGCGGGTCCTCGGCCCGGTAGACCCGGTGCCCGAAGCCCATGAGCTTCTCCTTGCGGTCCAGCAGGCCCGTGACCAGCGCCCGGGCGTCGCCGGTGCGCTCGACCTCGTCGATCGTCGGGAGCACCCGGGCCGGGGCGCCGCCGTGCAGCGGGCCGGACATGGCGCCGATCGCGCCGGACAGCGACGCGGCGGCGTCGGCACCGGTGGAGGCGATCACCCGGGCGGTGAAGGTCGAGGCGTTCATGCCGTGCTCGGCGGCGGACACCCAGTAGGCGTCGACGGCGGCGACGTGGCGCGGGTCGGGCTCGCCGCGCCAGCGGGTCATGAAGCGCTCGGTGATCGTGGAGCACTCGTCGATGCGCGACTGCGGCACCGCGGGCACGCCGATGCCGCGGGCGGACTGGGCGACGTAGGACAGCGCCATCACCGAGGCGCGGGCCAGGTTGTCGCGGGCCTCGGCGTCGTCGATGTCGAGCAGCGGACGGTAGCCCCAGTACGGGGCGAGCATCGCCAGTGCGGCCTGCACGTCGACCCGCACGTCACCGGTGTGCACCGGGATCGGGAACGGCTCCGCCGGCGGCAGGCTCTGCCCGAAGCGGCCGTCGACCAGCAGCGCCCAGACGTCGCCGAAGGTCACCGTGCCGGCGAGGTCCTCCAGGTCGACGCCGCGGTAGCGCAGCGAGCCGCCGTCCTTGTCGGGCTCGGCGATCTCGGTGCGGAACGCGACGTGGCCCTCCAGTCCGGACCTGAATCCTGGGGGCGGCGGGGGCACCTCGTGCGCGAGCGTCTCGGTCACCGGGTCTCCTTCGGCTCGGATGGTCGCCGTCACCCTGCTCCGAACGGCCGGGGCGGGGCAACGTGACCGGCCGGTGGTGTCGATCACGAACCGGACACCCGTGCGTGAACGGTGGCCGTGTGCGGGGCGGCGGGACGCCCCGCACACGGTCCGCGCGCCGGGGTCAGTCTGTGAAGTAGACGGGGACCCCGGTGACGATGCTCTGGCTCAGCGCCTTGACCGCGGTGGTGGCGATGATCTGGGTCCCCGCCTTGCCCCAGTGCACCGTCCCGTGACCGCTCTTGCCGCAGCCGAGTGACACCCGGTACTCCTTGCCGTCGCTCCACCGGAACCCGCGGGCCTTGACGCAGGCCTGGCCGGAGGAGAAGCGCGGGACCTCCCAGGACACCGTGATGTACGGCTTGCTCTGCCGGGCGATGTGTCCGCAGCTGCCGTTGTAGGTGCGGCTCCACTTTCCGCCGATCGGCGCGTAGGCGGCCCGGTCGATCTTGCCGCACGACACCGTGCGCACCGTCGCGGTCGCCTGCCGCTCCGGCGCCGCCGCTGCGGCAGCCACCGTCCCTGTCCCTGTCCCCGCCGCCGACGCCGCCGCCACCGGCGCGAGCGCCACGGCCCCGGTGAGCAGTACGGCCAGCGCCGTCGCGACCGGCGCGAACATCCTCGTCACACGCATCGTCTTCCCTCTCGTCATCCGAGCGGGGGGCGTCGTGCGTACCCACCATCCCCCCGTCGGGTGGGCACGGATCGACTATTGATTGCAGGACGCAACGACGTCGATGGGTGATCCGGCGGTCGGGGACCGAACGGCGGGTGCGCGGGAGGCGGGCGCGTGCCTACGGTCGTCGGCGGCACCGACCGTGAGTGAGGGGAACCGATGACGGACGCACCCGCGCTGGAGAGGATGCGGATCGACTACGCGAGTCGACCGCTCGACGTCGACGGCCTGGCTCCGATCTGGTACGCACAGCTCACCGCGTGGCTGGAACAGGCCCGTGAGGCCGGGCTGACCGAGCCGAACGCGATGGTGCTGGCGACTTCGGACCCGGACGGGCTGCCGTCGTCGCGCACCGTCCTGTGCAAGGGCCTCGACGCCGGCGGCATCGTCTTCTACACGAACTACACCTCCGCCAAGAGCCACGACCTCAACCGCACGCGCGTCGCCTCGGTCACCTTCCCCTGGTACGACCTCCAGCGTCAGGTGCATCTCTCCGGTCGCGTCGAGCGCTGCTCCGAGGCCCAGTCCGACGCCTACTGGGCGCTGCGCCCACGCGGGTCGCAGCTGGGGGCGTGGGCGTCGGCGCAGTCGACGATCGTCGCCGGGCGCACGGTCCTCGACCAGGCGCTCGCCGGGGTCACCCGCCGCTTCGAGGGCGTCGAGGAGATCCCACGACCGCCGCACTGGGGTGGCTGGCGGATCGTGCCGTGGCAGGTCGAGTTCTGGCAGGGCCGCGCCGACCGGATGCACGACCGGCTGCGGTTCGAGGTCGGCCGCGACGACTCCTGGTCGGTGTGCCGGCTCGCCCCCTAGGGGCAACCCGGAGGCGTGATGTCGGGGCGTCCGTGTACACCTTGACATCGTGAGCACGCGCAACGATCCCGGTGAGGGGCCGACGCAGCCGCTGCCGGGCGCCGAACGGGACACCCCGACCCGCCCCGTCCCCGCGCCCACGGACGAGGGGCCGACGGTCCGCACCCGCGCGTCGCGGTTGACCGGGCTGCTGCGGTCGACCTTCGCCGACACCACCCCGCTGCGCACGCCCGCCTACCGGCGGCTGTGGGCGGCCGGGATCGTGACGGTGATCGGCGCCCAGCTGTCGGTCGTCGCCGTGCCGATCCAGATCTTCCAGCTGACCGGGTCGTCGGCCTACGTCGGGCTGACCGGTCTGTTCGGCCTGGTCCCGCTCGTGGTGTTCGGGCTGTGGGGTGGCGCGATCGCCGACGCCGTCGACCGGCGGGTCATGCTGCTGTTCACCGGGTCCGGCATCGCGCTGAGCTCGCTGGCGCTGTGGGTGGTCTCGGCCAGCGGGGCCGGGAACGTGTGGGTCGTGCTGGTGCTCTTCGCGTTCCAGTCGGCGATGCTCGCGATGAACCAGCCCACCCGCAGCGCGGTCATCCCGCGGCTGCTGCCCGCCGAGCAGCTGCCCGCCGCGAACGCGCTGAACATGACCGTCGTGCAGGTCGGCGCGGTGCTCGGGCCGCTCCTGGCCGGGGTGCTGATCCCGTTCATCGGGCTGTCGACCCTCTACCTGGTCGACGCGATCTTCCTGCTGGCGACGCTGTGGGCGACCTGGCGGCTGCCCGCGCTGCCGAGCTCCGCGCAGCGGGTGGACGGTGAGCGTCCGAAGGTGGGGCTGCGCGCGGTGGTCGACGGCTTCCGCTACGTCGGTACCCAGCGCATCCTGCTCGTCTCGTTCCTGGTCGACGTGATCGCGATGGGTCTGGGCATGCCCCGGGTGCTGTTCCCGCAGATGGCGGTGGACACCTTCGGCGGTACGGCCGACGGGGGTGTCCAGCAGGGCCTGCTCTACGCGGCGATCCCGATCGGGATGGTCGCCGGCGGCGTGCTGTCGGGCTGGTTGCAGAAGGTGCAGCGGCAGGGCGTCGCGGTCGTGGTCGCGGTGTGCGTCTGGGGCGGTGGGGTCCTGGTGTTCGGTCTGACCGGGTCGTTGTTCCTCGCGGTGCTCGCGCTGGCCGTCGCCGGCGCCGGCGACCTGGTCAGCTCGGTCTACCGGTCCTCGATGCTGCAGACCGTCGCGACAGACGAGATGCGCGGCCGGATGCAGGGCGTGTTCATCGTCGTCGTCGCGTGCGGGCCCCGGCTGGCCGACATGTGGCACGGCTCGGCGGCGTCGTTGATCGGGCCCGGTGTCACCGCGACGCTCGGCGGCGCCGCGGTGATCGTGGGCGTGCTGCTGTGCGTCTGGCGCTTCCCGGAGTTCCTCCGCTACCGCGCGCCCCGCGACGGAGGGTGAGAATCGTCGCCGCGTTCTGCGGATTCGCCCCGGCGGGCTAGCGTGTGCCCGAGACCCGATTGATCCCCGCTGTGAGAGGGAACCTCCACATGTCCGACGAGACCGCCGCCAAGTCCGACACCGCCGTACTCCGGTATTCGGGCGGCGAGTTCGAGACCGCGGTGCACACCCCGACGGAGGGGTCGCAGGCCGTCGACGTCAGCAAGCTGCTCGGCAAGACCGGCCTGGTCACCTTCGACCCGGGCTTCACCAGCACCGCGGCCTGCTCCTCGGCGATCACCTACATCGACGGTGACGCCGGCATCCTGCGTTACCGCGGCTACCCGATCGACCAGCTGGCAGGGAACTCCACGTTCCTCGAGGTCAGCTACCTGCTGATCTACGGCGAGCTGCCGAGCCAGCAGCAGCTCGACGCCTTCACCACCCGGATCAGCCGGCACACCCTGCTGCACGAGGACCTGAAGCGCTTCTTCGAGGGCTTCCCGCGGGACGCGCACCCGATGCCGGTGCTGTCGTCCGCGGTCAGCGCGCTGTCGACCTTCTACCAGGACTCGCTGGACCCGCACGACGAGGAGGCCGTCGAGCTCTCCACCGTCCGGCTCATGGCGAAGGTCTTCACGATCGCCGCCTACGCCTACAAGAAGTCCGTCGGGCAGCCGTTCCTGTACCCGGACAACTCCCTCGGCCTCGTCGAGAACTTCCTGCGGATGACCTTCGGGTTCCCCGCCGAGCCCTACGAGCTGGACCCGGACATGGTCCGCGCGCTCGACACGCTGCTGATCCTGCACGCCGACCACGAGCAGAACTGCTCGACCTCGACGGTGCGCCTCGTCGGTTCCAGCCAGGCCAACCTGTTCGCCTCCATCTCCGCCGGCGTGAACGCGCTGTTCGGCCCGCTGCACGGCGGCGCCAACCAGGCGGTCCTGGAGATGCTGACCCGCATCAAGGACGTCGAGGGCGGCAACGTCGACGACTTCGTCAGCCGGGTCAAGAACAAGGAGCAGGGCGCGAAGCTGATGGGCTTCGGGCACCGGGTCTACAAGAACTACGACCCGCGCGCGAAGATCGTCAAGGAGCAGGCCGAGACGATCCTCAAGAAGCTCGGCGTCAACGACCCGCTGCTCGACATCGCGATGACGCTCGAGGAGAAGGCGCTGGCCGACGACTACTTCGTCGAGCGCAAGCTCTACCCGAACGTCGACTTCTACACCGGCGTCATCTACCGGGCGATGGGCTTCCCGGTGAAGATGTTCACCGTGCTGTTCGCACTCGGCCGGCTCCCGGGCTGGATCGCGCACTGGCGCGAGATGATGAACGACCCGCAGAACAAGATCGGGCGTCCGCGCCAGCTCTACACCGGTTCCGCGGAGCGCCTCTACGTCCCGGTCGGCCAGCGCTGACCACGTAGCACCACCGCACCAGCCTCTCTGCACGAGCGGGCCGTCCGTACGACCTCGTCGTACGAGCGGCCCGCCCGTGCGTTCCGGAGGCCGGGAGCGCGACCGGTGAGGGGCGCGGCTCGGCGGGCGGGTGGGACGCGGCGGCGCTAGCGTCGACCGGCATGGCGCCCAGCACTGCCGTCGTCTGGTTCCGACGAGACCTCCGGGTCGCCGACCAGCCCACCTTCCTCGCCGCGGCCGACGCCGCCGACCGCGCGCTCGCGCTGTTCGTGCTGGACCCGGCGCTATTGGCGCCTTCCGGCGCCGCGCGGGCGAACTTCCTCTTCGGCTGCCTGCGCGAGCTCGACGAGGCACTCGGCGGGAGGCTGCTCGTGGTGAAGGGGGACCCGGCGGACGTCGTCCCGCGGATCGCGACGGCCGTCGGCGCGCAGACCGTGCACGTCTCCGCGGACTACGGCCCCTACGGCCGCGCGCGCGACGAGCAGGTCGAGAAGGCACTCGCCGAGGACGGCGTCGAGCTCGTCCGGACCGGCTCGCCCTACGCCGTCGCGCCCGGCCGGGTGGAGAAGGGCACCGGCGGGCCGTTCAAGGTGTTCACCCCGTTCAGCCGGGCGTGGGCAGACCACGGCTGGCGCGCCCCGGCCGCGACCGATGCGTCGACGTGCAGGTGGATGGACCCCGCCGACAAGAACGGCGGACCCCGCGCGGTGCAGATCCCCGACGATGAGCCGGTCGAGGCCGAGCTGCCCGAGGCGGGGGAGTCCGCGGCGCGGGCCCGCTGGGCGGACTTCCTCGACGAGGGCGTGGCGGACTACGGGTCCGTCCGCGACCTGCCCGCCGAGCGTGGCACCTCGGGCATGTCGCCGTACCTCAAGTACGGCTGCGTCCACCCGCGCACGCTGCTCGCGGACCTGGCGAAGCAGAAGGGGGACTCGGTGAAGACCTACCGCACCGAGATCGCCTGGCGGGAGTTCTACGCCGACGTGCTGTACCGGCGCCCGGACTCCGCGCGCGAGAACTACGACAGGGCCTTCGACCACCTGCCGCTGCGCACCGGGAAGGCCGCCGACGCCGACTTCGAGCGCTGGTGCGAGGGCCGGACGGGCTTCCCGATCGTCGACGCCGGGATGCGCCAGCTGCGGGGCGAGGCGTGGATGCACAACCGGGTGCGGATGATCGTCGCGTCGTTCCTGGTCAAGGACCTGCACCTTCCGTGGTGGCGCGGCGCGCGGCACTTCATGGCGCTGCTCGTCGACGGCGACCTGGCCTCCAACCAGCACGGCTGGCAGTGGACCGCCGGGTCGGGGACGGACGCGTCGCCGTACTTCCGGATCTTCAACCCCATCACCCAGGGCGAGCGGTTCGACCCCGACGGGGACTACGTGCGCCGCTGGGTGCCCGAGCTCGCCGAGGTCGGGGGCAGGGCCGTGCACCAGCCGTGGAAGCTGCCCGGCGGCATCCCGGAGGGCTATCCGGAGCCGATGGTCGACCACAAGGCCGAGCGCCAGGACGCGCTCGCCCGCTACGACCAGGTCAAGGCCGCCCGGCACTGAGCGCGTCCCGCCAGCGGACCCGCGCCCCGGTGCGCAGCACCGAGTTGCGGTACACCCGCGCCGACAGCAGCACCATCCCGGCGAGCGCGGCCAGCGCCAGCAGATAGGCGAGCACCGGCTCCCACCACGCGGTGACGCCGAGCGCGGTGCGCGCGGGCATGAGCGTCTGCGACAGGTACGGCACGAACGACAGCACCGTGGTGACGGGGTTGCGCGGGTCCACGGGCAGCACGGCGACGGCGAGCAGGAACGGCACGAGCAGCACGATGGCGATCGGCGCGGTCACCGACTGGAGCTCCTCCTGCCGGGACACCAGCGCGCCCGCCGCCGCGTAGAGCGTCGCGAACAGGAAGAACCCGACCAGGTACCAGGCCAGCGCGGACACCAGCGTCGGCAGCAGCAGCGCCGGGACCGCGAGCACGCCGGTGCCCACCGCGACGGCCGCGCCCACCCCGCCGAGGATCAGCAGCTGCAGCAGCCCGACCAGGCCGAGCCCGAGCACCTTCCCCGCGAGCAGCTGCCGCGCCGGGACGGTCGCCAGCAGCAGCTCGACCACGCGCCCGGCCTTCTCCTCGACCACCCCCTGTGCGACGGCCGCGCCGTAGGCGGTCACCGAGAAGAACAGCAGGAACGTCACCACGAACGCGGTGCCGATGCGCTGCCCGAGCTCGGTGTCGACCGGTTCGAGGGTGCGCACCCCGACCCCGGACAGCGTGCTCACCCGGTCCGGGTCGGCGCCCGCGGCGAGCAGCGACTCGCGCACGGCCTGCTGTTCCACCACGTCGACAACGAGCGACCGCAGCCCGGGAGCGACGTCGTCGAGGCCCACGAGCTGGTAGGTCCCCGGCGCCCCGGTGAGCATCGCATCGGCCTCGCCGGTGCGGACCATCGACTCCGCGGTGTCCCGGTTCCCGGCCTCGGTCACGCGCAGCGTGGTGCCCAGCCGGTCCGCGGTGCCCTGCAGCTCGCCGCGCAGCTCGCGGGCCGGCCCGTCCAGCACCAGCGACGACGACGAGCCCTGCGCCCCGGCGAACACGATCACCGCGCCGTAGCCGCCGAACACCAGCAGCATCAGCAGGATCCCGACGACGAACGTCCGCGACCGCAGCTGGGTGGTGATCTCGCGCCGCGCGACGAGCAGCACCGTCCTCATCGGGTGCGGTCCGTCGGGAGGGCGCGCTCGGTGGGGAGGGCGCGGTCGGTGGGGAGGGCGCCGTCCGTGGGGAGGGCGGGGTCCGCCGGGACGGCGCGGTCGCGCACGGCGTCGCGGTACAGCTCGGTCAGTGGCGGCCGGTACGGACCGAACGCGTGCACCGGCCCGGCGGCCAGCGCCGCATCCAGCAGCGCCTGGTCGTCGGTGCCCGGCGCCAGCTCGACGCGGGTGCGGGCACCGTCGACGCCGAGGACCCGTACCCCGGGTAGGTCGTCGGCCCAGCCCGGTGGCGGGCCGGTGACGTCGTAGCGGTCCGCGGCACCGGCGCGCAGCCCGTCGACCGTGCCGACCGCCACCATCCGGCCCGCCGAGATGATGCCCACCCGGTCGCAGAGCCGCTCCACCAGCTCCAGCTGGTGGGAGGAGAACACCACCGGCACCCCGGCCGCGGCGCGCTCGCGCAGCACCGCTCCCAGGGTGTCGACGGCCGCCGGGTCCAGCCCGGAGAACGGCTCGTCGAGCACCAGCAGATCGGGGTCGTGCACCAGCGCGGCGCACAGCTGCACCCGCTGCTGGTTGCCCAGCGAGAGCTTCTGCACCTCGTCGCCGCGGCGCCCGGCCAGCCCGACCCGCTCGGTCCAGGTCTCGGTGGCCGCCTGGGCCTCCGACCGTGACATCCCGTGCAGCCGGGCCAGGTAGACGAGCTGCTCGGCGACCCGCATCCGCGGGTAGAGACCGCGCTCCTCGGGCAGGTACCCGATCCGGCGGCGTTCCGCGAGACCGAGCGGCGCGCCCTTCCAGGCGACCGCACCGGCGTCGGCGTCGAGGACACCGAGCACGATCCGCATCGTCGTCGTCTTGCCCGCCCCGTTGCCGCCGACGAAGCCGAACACCTCGCCCGCACCGACCGTGAAGCTCACCTCGTCGAGGGCGGTGGCAGGGCCGAACCGCTTGGCGAGGCCGTCGATCGCCAGCACGTCGGCGACGCTACACGGGGCAGAGGTCGCGCACCGGTCTCGATCAGCGGGCGTGGGTGGCAGGCCCCCTTTCCGCTCTGTAGGCTCCGCACACCGCAATGGTGCTGGGATATGTCGATCGTGTAACGAAATGCGCTTCCGGTAGCGGTTTACGCATTGCGTGAGTGGGGGTCCTCGAATGTCATCGGTTCCGGCAGATGCTGGTCAACAGAGTGGCGAGAACGACGTGGAGCCGTCCGTACTGCGGAGGGCGGTCGCCGCGTCGGCGATCGGGAACGCGACGGAATGGTTCGACTACGGCATCTACGCCTACCTGACCGTCGAACTGACGAACACGTTCTTCCCGGGCGAACTGGGTTACCTGGGAACGCTGCTGGGCTTCGCGATCTCCTTCATCCTGCGGCCGCTCGGCGGCTTCGTCTGGGGGCCGCTCGGGGACCGCATCGGCAGGCAGAAGGTCCTGTCGATGACGATCATCCTGATGGGCGTCGCGACGTTCCTGATCGGCGTCATCCCGTCCTACGCGACGATCGGCTGGGCCGCCCCGGCGCTGCTGTTCCTGCTGCGGATCATCCAGGGCTTCTCGACCGGCGGTGAGTACGGCGGCGCCGCCACGTTCATGGCGGAGTACGCGCCGGACCGGAAGCGCGGGTTCTGGGGCAGCTTCCTGGAGTTCGGCACCCTGGCCGGCTTCACGCTCGCGGTGCTGGTCGTCTTCGGCCTGGAGACCGCGATCGGCGAGCAGGCCATGCTCGACTACGGCTGGCGCATCCCGTTCATGATCGCCTTGCCGCTGGCGATGATCGGCCTCTACATCCGGACCAAGCTCGAGGACACCCCGGTGTTCCGTGACCTGGAGGCCGCCGGCGAGTCCGAGTCCGCCGCGACCGGCGCGCTCAAGGACCTCCTCGTCCGCTACTGGCAGCCGATCCTCGCGCTGTTCGGCCTGGTCATCGCGCTGAACGTCATCAACTACACGCTGCTGACCTACATGCCGACCTACCTGCAGACGACGCTGTCGATGGACTCGGCGAGCGCCGACACGGTCGCCGTGGTCGGCCAGGTCGTGATGATGCTGCTGATCCCCTTTGCGGGGGCGCTGTCGGACCGGATCGGCCGCAAACCGTGCTGGTGGATCTCGCTGGTCGGCATATTCGTGCTGGCGATCCCGATGTACATGCTGATGGCGGTGAGCGTGCCGCTGGCGATCCTCGGGTTCACCGTGCTCGGGCTGATCTACCTGCTCCAGCTCGGGACGATCTCCGCGACGTTCCCGGCGATGTTCCCGACCCACGTCCGCTTCGCCGGCATGGCGATCTCCTACAACGTGGCGACGGCGGCGTTCGGCGGCACCGCGCCGCTGATCAACGAGTCGGCGATCGAGGGCACCGGCGACGTCCTGTTCCCGGCCTACTACATGATGGGCGCCTGCGTGATCGGCATGATCGCGCTCTACTTCGTCATCGAGACGAGGGGCGTGTCGATCTCCGGCCGGGAGATCCCCGGGCTCGCCGAGCACCGCGCACGGCAGGCCGCGAAGACCGCTTCCTGAGCCGGAGCGCCGGTCCACACCGGGCCCGTCCCCGACGGGGACGGGCCCGGTCGGTGTCAGGGCAGGGACCAGCCGTGTGGCAGCGGCACGTGGCCGTCCCGCGCCGCGGTCCACACCCAGGCCCAGCACACGGTGCCGTCGTCGAGAACCACCCGGGACCGCGCGTAGTCCGGGCCCTCGTAGGCGTCGAGCGCGGCCAGCGCGGTCTCCGGGTCGGCCAGCTCGACGACCCAGCCGGGCCCCCCGTCGCCGGTGTCGAGGGTCAGCGCGGGGTACCCGCGGCCGGTGTCGGCGACCGCGCCGGTCGGCAGCACCACCGGCTGGGGCAGCACGTCGGAGGCGTGCCCGCGCAGCATCCCGAAGGCCCGGCGACCGGGCATGAGGGTGCCGTAGACGAACACCCGTGACGGCCACTGCTCCGGCACGGGTACGCCGTCGACGGTCGTGGCGTCGAGACCGTCCGGGCCGGGTGCCCCGGACAGCGCGACGGCCCCGGCCTGGGCGAGGTCGGCGCAGCGGACCGGGGCCCCGTCGACGTGCAGCGGACGGCGGTCGGTGCGGGCGTCGCCGGTGGGGACCTCCGGGGCGAGGTAGGCCCACGGCCGGCCCAGCACCCCGGCGGCGTCGACGAGCGTGATCCGCCCGGTCGCGACCCGGGCCAGCCGGTAGCGCGGCGGGTCGGCGTCGCGGCCCTCGACGGCGTCGAGCGCGGCGAACTGCTCCGGTGCGACCAGCCACACGGTGTGCTCCTCGACCGCCCCGCCGACGGCGGCGAGGGTGGCCGGGCGCTGGTCGTCGACGACCCGGCGGCCGGCCGACCAGACCGCCGCCAGGCCCTCGGTGCGCACCCGCAGCACGACGACCGGTCCGGTCAGCCCGCGGGCCTCGCGCATCCAGGAGATCTTCGACGGGCAGGCGTTCGAGCCGTAGGCCAGCAGCGGTACCCGCCCGGCCATCGGCGGCGCGTTCCGTCCGGCGAGCGCGTCGTCGAGACAACGACCGTCGACCCGCCATCCCGAGGGCGTCGACGGGTCGGCCGTCAGGGGGTGGGTGCGGCCGTCGACATGCAGGAACGAGCACGGCGGCCGGGCACCCGGATAGGGGTCCGCGGGGAACGCGGAGTCCGGCCAGGGTGCGGTGATGTCCGTTCCCGTCATGGGCACGGACCGTAGATCAACAGCCCCGGGGGTCAGCGGGGGCGTCCGGGTACCGCCGTCGCAGCAGCGCCGTGGCCACGGCGGACAGCACCAAGGCCGACAGCGCGGCCGCCACGACGATCGCCACGGTCGAGGTGCCCGCGGGCAGCATTGTGGACGGCCAGAGTACGGAGACCAGAACGATCAGGCCACCGACCGCGCCGCGCACCAGGGCCGGGGTGCCGTCGGGGAACACGAACAACCGTCGGAGTAGTGCCATGGACCGACGGTAGGGGCCGAACGGGGGTGCCGCAGCCCTGGACGGACCTCACCGCGCGCCGACGTCTGCCCTGTGCGACGGCCGCTACCGGGCCATCCCCGCACCCTCCGGCGTCGCGATGCCGTAGCCGCGGATCTTCCGGTAGATCGTCGCCCGGCTCATCCCGAGCCGGCGTGCCGCCTCGGCCTTGTTGCCGTCGGCGTCGAGCAGGGCGTCGACGATGGCGTCGCACTCGATCGACTCCAGTGGGGTCAGTACCCGCCGGGCCAGCACCCGCGTCTCCGGTGGCAGGTCCTCCAGCCGGATCACCCCGGTCCGGCGACGGCTCACGACCTTGCGCAGCACCTGGTAGAGCTGCTCGACGTTGCCCGGCCACCGGTGGCGCATGAGCACCCGCAGGGCCTCCGGCGCACAGGTCAGGTCGGCGCCGCGGGTCAGCCGGGCGAGCAGATAGGGCACCAGCTCGGCGACGTCCTCCACGTGGTGGCGCAGCGGCGGGACCTCGATGGTGCGCGGGAAGCAGTCCAGCAGCGACGCCAGCTCGGGCGAGTCGGTCGTCCGGGAGCTGCCGCGGGTCGCGACGACCCAGGCCCGCTCCGGGTCGGTCGACTCGCGGTGCGGCTCCAGCACGTCGGCGAGCGCCGCCGCGGCGGCCGGGGGCAGCCGGTCGACCTCGCGCAGCACCAGCGTCCCGCCGCCTCCGTCGAGCTCGTCGGTCACCTCGGAGAACCAGCGCGGGCCCACGTCGCCGGCGTCGAGCACGCGGACGTGCCCGGCGGGGGAGTGGAGGTGGTGGGTGGCGCGGGCCAGCGTGGTCCGGCCGGAGCCGGGCTCGCCCTGCAGCACCAGCCACTCGTTGGTGCGGAAGTGCCGGTCCACGGCCTGGGCGCACTTGGTCCACAACGCCCCCGAGCCAACGGCGGTCGGCAGCGCGGTGGTGATCGTCGGGGTCGCGGAGCCGCGGCCGACGGTCTCGCGGTGGGTCAGGCTCACCTGCAGGATGCCGCCCGCCGAGCCCGCCTCGTTCCAGCTGGGTCGGCACTGCATGCGCGCGGTCGCCCCGCTCGGCAGGTCGACGACGAGCTGGCGGTTGCGCCCGGCCCGCAGCGCGTCGGTCGCCCCGGCCAGCAGCGGGGCCTGGTCGCCGGGGGCGATGAGCTCGCGGGCGCGGTCGTTCATCATCACGAGGTCGTCGCCGACGGCGAGCACCGCGGAGTCGCCTCCGTGCTGGACCGCGGTCAGGTAGTCGTGCAGCAGCGTCAGCTCGTGCCGCCCGGACGCGGCGAGCAGCGCCTCCTCGATGCGGCGGGCCGTCGTCGCGGCGGTGGCGACCATCAGCGCGTTCGCCTCGGTCCGCCAGCAGGTCAGATCGATGACGCCCAGGATCTTGCCGGTGACCGGGTGCCGGATCGGAGCGCCGGCGCAGGCCAGGTCCTCCAGGTGATCGACGAAGTGCTCGTGCCCGAACACCTCGGTCGGCCGCCTGCCCTCCAGCGCGGTGCCGATGCCGTTGGTGCCGACGTGCTGCTCGGCGTAGGAGAAACCGGGGACGAGCCACACCCGGTCCAGGTGCTGACGCAGCGCGGAGTCACCGGTCCGGCGGTCGAGGACGACACCGTCGGAGTCGCACAGGATGAGGCTGACCGGCTCGGTGGCGAACTGGTCGCACAGCTCGGAGACGATCGGGGTGGCCGCCCGTACCAGGGGGCTGTCGGTCTCGCGGCCGACCTCGGGCAGGTCGATGGAGTCCGGTGCCACGTCGCTGTCCCGCGACCGGATCCAGGACGCCAGGATCGGTGGGCGGACCGCGTCCTCACGCATCTGCTCGTGGTGCAGGAACGCCTCGCGGGCCGCAGCGATCCGTTTGGCCGCGGTGCTGGTGGCGGTCCTGGACACGGGTGTGGGCGCCGAGCCGGTGGCGGAGACGTCAGATCCGTCCCCGGGCTGTCGCGGGCGCGGCGTCGGCCGGCCCGCCCGGGTGGCGCCCTGCGCGCCGTCGGGCAGGGGTCTCACATACGGCCTCCTTGCCAGTGTCGAGCTCGGGACACGACCACCGGGGATCCGCGTGCGACAGCGGTGACCTGCCCGGATCCCGTGGCCACGGCGACGGTACGCGCCGTGAGAGCAAGATCACCACAGGTGGCGGGGCGGAAGAGTCTCATATTGAGACCTCGAATGCCTGCCGGACCATGTGTGATTCGCAGCACGGAAGACGGGCGGCACCGGCGCCGCGGCATCCACCCACGTCACCGGGTCGTCCGACCTCCGCGTTCGACCACGACATCGGGCTACCCGCGCTCGCCCGCTGATCCGACCACAACCCACCACCGTGAGGAGACGACGTGAGTCGGCAGAGTTTGGCGAAGGCTCACCAGAAGATCCAGGAGCTTTCCTGGGAGCCGCAGTACCACGAGCCGTACATGAAGTACGGAACCGACTACACCTTCAAGAAGGCGGCGAAGAAGGACCCGCTCAAGCAGGTCCTGCGCTCGTACTTCCCGATGGAGGAGGAGAAGGACCACCGCGTCTACGGCGCCCAGGACGGTGCCATCCGCGGCAACATGTTCCGGCAGGTGCAGGAGCGCTGGCTGGAGTGGCAGAAGCTCTTCCTGTCGATCATCCCGTTGCCGGAGATCTCGGCGGCGCGCTCGATGCCGATGCTGTTCCACGTGGTTCCGAACCCGGAGCTGCACAACGGCCAGGCGATCCAGATGATCGACGAGGTTCGGCACAGCACGATCCAGCAGAACCTCAAGCGCCTCTACATGAACAACTACATCGACCCGGCGGGCTTCAACAACTCGCTGCGGAACTTCCAGTCGGACTACTGCGGCACGATCGGCCGCCAGTTCGCCGAGGGGTTCATCACCGGTGACGCCATCACCGCCGCGTCGATCTACCTGACCATCGTCGCGGAGACCGCGTTCACGAACACCCTGTTCGTGGCGATGCCGGCCGAGGCGGCAGCCAACGGCGACTACCTGCTGCCGACGGTGTTCCACTCGGTGCAGTCCGACGAGTCGCGGCACATCTCCAACGGCTACGCCACGCTCCTGATGGCGCTGTCGGACGAGGACAACCGCCAGCTGCTCGAGCGCGACCTGCGCTACGCGTGGTGGAACAACCACCGCGTCGTCGACGCCGCCATCGGCACCTTCATCGAGTACGGCACGAAGGACCGTCGCAAGGACCGCGAGTCCTACGCGGAGATGTGGCGCCGCTGGATCTACGACGACTACTACCGCAGCTACCTGCTGCCGCTCGAGAAGTACGGCCTGGTGATCCCGCACGACCTGGTCGAGGAGTCCTGGAACCAGATCTGGAACAAGGGCTACGTCCACGAGGTCGCGCAGTTCTTCGCCACCGGCTGGTGCGCCAACTACTGGCGCATCGACGGCATGACCGACACCGACTTCGAGTGGTTCGAGTACAAGTACCCGGGCTGGTACGACCGGTACGGCAAGTGGTGGGAGAACTACAACCGCCTCGCCAAGCCGAACGGTCACCACGCCATCGTGGCCGAAGACGTCGACTACGTGTACCCGCACCGCTGCTGGACCTGCATGGTCCCGTGTCTGGTGCGCGAGGACATGGTCGTCGACAAGGTGGACGGCCAGTGGCGCACGTACTGCCACGAGGTCTGCCGCTGGACCGACGCCGAGGCCTTCCGGCCCGTGTACCAGGGTCGCGAGACCCCGAACATGGGCAAGCTCGTGGGTCACCGCGAGTGGGAGACGCTCTACCACGGCTGGAACTGGGCCGACGTCATCCAGGACATGGGCTTCGTCCGTGACGACGGCAAGACGCTGACCGCTCAGCCGCACCTCGATCTCGACCCGAAGAAGATGTGGACGCTGGACCACATGCGGCGCATGCCGCACCTGGCCAGCCCCAACGTCATCCTCAACGAGATGAGCGACGCCGAGCGCGAGGCGTTCGTGGCGGACTACAACCGCCAGGGGCCGGGAGGCCGGCCCGCGCCCACCGACGCCTGAGCGCGGGTCAGGCGAGGGGAGAGGGTTCCCGTCACTCCATGACGGGGCTCTCTTCCCGCGGCCCGGCCGGGGGGTCGTCTTCCCCGGCCGGGTCACCCCGGGACCCCTGTCCGTCGGGCGGGGCCCGGGGCGACGCCTGCCCACGTCTGTCCGATTGGTCTTTTTTCTCACGCCATTCGTCACGCCAAGAGAGGTGGTCTGCGCTCGTGGGCGACAAACACGTCGTGCGGTTCGAGCCCGTCGGCATCGAGATCGAGGTCGACGAGGACCAGAACATCCTCCGTGCCGCGGCCGAGCAGGGCGTCCAGCTCATGCACGGTTGCAAGGAGGGCCAGTGCTCGGCCTGCAAGTCCTTCGTCCTGGAGGGCGAGGACATCGAGTACGACAGCTACTCGACGTTCGCGCTGCCGGACTACGAGAAGGACGAGGGGCACACCCTGCTGTGCCGGGCTCACGCCTACGAGGACCTGGTCATCGAGCTGACCAACTACGACGAGGAGATCATCCGCTCCGGCCTGCCCCTCACCAAGGGCGTGGTCGAGGTGGTGTCGGTCGAGGCCGTCACCCACGACATGCGGCACCTGACCGTCAAGCTGGTCGAGCCGTCGGAGATCAAGTTCTTCCCCGGGCAGTACATGGACCTCGTCTGCCCCGGGACCGAGGAGAGCCGCTCGTTCTCCATGGCCAACACCCCGAACCGGGACGGCACCTACGAGTTCGTCATCAAGGTCTACCCGGGCGGGCTGTTCGGGACCTGGCTCGACGAGAAGGCCGCCCCCGGTGACCGGCTCGACGTCGAGGCGCCCTTCGGCACCTTCACCCTCCGGCAGAACCGCAGCTCGCCGATCGTCTTCGTCGGCGGTGGCGCCGGGATGGCGCCGGTGCTGGGCCTGCTCCGGGCGATGGCCGAGGGCGGGGTCGAACGACGGGCCACCTTCTACTACGGCGCGCGCACCGCGGCCGATCTCTGCTTCGAGAAGGAGATCGCCGAACTGGCGCCCCAGCTGGGCGGCTTCCGGTACGTCCCCGCCCTGTCCGACGTGGACGGCGGCGCGGACTGGGCCGGCGAGACCGGCCTGATCACGGAGGTGGTCAGGCAGAACGAGTCCGATCTGAAGGGAGCGGATGCCTACGTCTGCGGTCCCCCGCCGATGGTCGACGCGGCGATCGCGACGCTGACCCAGCTGGGTGTGAGTGAGACCAACATCTTCTACGACAAGTTCACCACGACCGGTGAGCAAGAAGGCGAGGACGGACAGCAATGACTCAGTCCCCCACCACGCAGGACACGTCGTCCGGTTCGCAGCGCAGCGTTCCCAAGCCCGTCTTCACCGACGCGGAGGCCGGGGCGCGGGAGTTCCCCGACTCGAGCTCGAACGCGCGCCACTACAACTACTACAAGCCGGCGAAGCGCAAGCAGACGCTGTACGAGGACACCACCGTCGAGGTCCAGCCGGACCCGCGGCACTACCTCGCCCAGGGCTGGATCTACGGCTTCGCCAACGGCGAGGGCGGCTACCCGCTGCACTGGACGAAGCTGAAGGCATGGGGTGTCGACGAGCCCGAGCCCCAGCGCGGCATCGGCACCGGCGGCCTGCCGGTCGAGAACTGGCCGGCCCACGGCTGGCACGAGTTCCGCGACCCGAACGAGGAATGGGAGCAGAGCCTCTACCGGTACAACGCGAACGTCGTCCGCCAGCTCACCCAGAACATCGAGAACGCCCGCAACGCGAAGGCGTTCGAGCTCTGGAACCCGAACTGGATCCGCTTCGTCGAGCGCAACGTCGGGGCCTGGATGCACATCGAGCACATCCTCGGCCTCTACGTCTTCGCGTCCAACGAGCGGTCCGCGCCGACGAACATGCACAACACCGCGCTCGCCGCGAACTCCACCCGCAAGATCCGGTTCGCCCAGGACCTCGCGCTCTACAACCTGACGCTGTCCGAGGAGATCGACGGTTTCGACGGCACCGCCCACCTCGACGCGTGGGACAACGCTCCGGAGTGGCAGGGCGCCCGCAGGATGACCGAGGCCCTCACCGCGGTCCAGGACGACTGGGGCGAGGCGATCTTCGCGGCGAACTGCGTGTTCGAGCCCCTGGTCGGCGAGCTGTTCCGGTCGAACCTGGTCATGCAGTCCGCCGCCACCAACGGTGACTACGTGACCCCGACGGTCATGGGTGCCGGCGAGTTCGACTACGCCCAGCGCGACCTGCGCTGGTCGATCGCCTGCTTCGCGCCGCTCACCCAGGACCGCGAGTTCGCCGACCACAACCGGGAGCTCATGGGCGGCTGGCTCCGGACCTACGTGCCGCAGGCGCTGGAGGCCGCCCGGACCATGCAGCCGATGTGGTCCCAGTCGGACTCCAAGCCGCCGACGTTCGAGGACTCCCTCGACCGCGCCAAGAACCGGTTCGCCGGGATCTGCAGCGATCTCGGTCTCGACGTCCCCGAGGAGCTGAAGCAGTGACCAGCACGGACAGCCCGTTCAAGCAGGACAGCACCGCGTCGAACATGTGCGGATTCACGCTGATGAACAACCAGATCGGCGCGGTCATCGCGACGGTCCTGGACCGTCAGGACAACGTGACCGTGCAGCACCTGCCCTCGATGATCCGCGTCGACGGCACCGGCAAGTTCGAGCTCGACTACGAGGCGATGGACGAGGAGGCCGGCCAGGAGGAGGGCTGGTTCGACGCCGCCCAGTTCGAGGAGAACATGTCCACCCACTACGGGCGGATGGTCCACCTGGACGACAAGACGATCATGTTCGCCAATCCCGAGGACGCCGCCGAGTACATCGACTTCGACCTGAAGCCGGTGTAGGACCCGCTCCTCACCCGGATCGCACCGCCCGGGACGACGACCCGTCCCCGGCCCACCACGGTCGGCGACGGCCCGGGCGGTGCGTTCCACCCGCGCAGCGCGCCTCGACGGCGCCTCGGCTGCGCACGTTGATCCACACCCGCGCACCTGGACCGACTCTCTCCGGGAGGACCCACCATGGCCAAGGAACTCCGCTTCGGCGCCGAGGGCCGTCATCTGCTGCAGGCCGGCGTCGACCAGCTGGCCGAAGCCGTCAAGAGCACGCTGGGCCCCAAGGGCCGCAACGTCATCCTGGAGAAGATCACCGGCTCGCCCGAGGTCACGAACGACGGCGTCACCATCGCCCGCGAGATCCACCTGCGCGACCCCTTCGAGAACATGGGCGCCCAGCTGGTCAAGGAGGCGGCGGTCAAGACCAACGACACGGTCGGCGACGGCACCACGACCGCGACCGTCATCGCCCAGGCGATCGTCAAGCAGGGCATGAGCGCCATCGAGGGCGGTGGCAACCCGGTGCTGGTCAAGCGGGGCATCGACATCGCGGTCAACGCGCTCGTCGACCGCCTGCAGACGGTGTCGCACCCGGTCAGCACCGAGGAGGACTACGCCCGTGTCGCCTCCATCTCCGCCAACGACGACTACACGATCGGCGGGGTCGTCGCGAAGGCGCTGCACACCGTCGGCGACGACGGCGTCGTCACCGTCGACGACACCCCGCTGCCGGGTGTCTCGGTGGACTTCGTCGAGGACTTCGAGTTCGACAACGGCTACGTCTCGCCGTACATGGTGACCAACCCCGGCACGCTCGAGGCGATCGTCGACGACCCCTACATCCTCTTCACCGCGCACAAGATCAAGGACGTCCAGCAGATCATGCCGGTCCTGGACCGGATCATGCGCAACGACCGGCGCCCGCTCGTCATCGTCGCGGAGACCGTCGAGGGCACCGCCCTGCAGATGCTGGTCCACAACCACGTCAACGGGCACTTCCAGGCCGTCGCGATCAAGGCGCCGGGCTTCGGCGAGAAGCGCATCCACCTGCTGGAGGACATGGCCGCGCTCTGCGGCGGGCAGGTGCACTCCAAGAGCTCCTCGTTCTCGCTCGAGCAGATCGACGTCGAGCACCTGGGGCGCGCCGTGCAGGTGCGGGTCACCAGCGAGGGCACCACGATCATCGGCGGTGGCGGGGACAAGCAGAAGCTGGAGTACCGGCTGTCGCAGCTGCGTGCCGAGCTGGCCCGCGCGACCATCGGCACCGACGAGGACTTCTTCTCCGACCGCATCGCCCGGCTGTCCGGGAAGGCCGCGATCATCTCGGTCGGGGCACCGACCAACGCCGAGGCCCGCGAGATCCGCCACCGCGTGGACGACTCGCTGCAGGCGACCCGGGCCGCGGTGGCCGAGGGCATCGTCGCCGGTGGCGGCGCGGCGCTGCTGCACGCCGAGCCCGCCCTCGACGAGCTGGACGTGACCGGGGACTACCGGATCGGCGTCGAGATCGTCCGGCAGGCGCTCACCGAGCCCGTGCACCTCATCGCCTCCAACGCGGGCTACGACGGCGACGAGGTGGTCAAGCAGGTCACCACCATGGGCGTCGACGAGGGCTTCGACGCCCTGGAGGGCCGCTACGGGGACATGGTCGAGATGGGCATCATCGACCCGCTGCGGGTCGTGCGCTCCGCCCTGCAGAACGGCGCCTCGGTCGCCGGTCTGATCCTCACCACCAACTCCCTGGTGGCCGAGGAGGTCACGCCCTGGAACAAGGCCCTCATGACCGAGTTCGGCCAGCTCGACGAGGGCATCCCGCAGCCCAGCCCGGACTCGAGCACACCCCAGTCGATGGGGCTCGGCCCGTCGGTCGGGTAGGTACCGGCCAGCCCGGTCACAGGGAACCCAGGGGAGCGGCCCGGCACGCGCTGCGCGTGCCGGGCCGCTCCGCGACAGTGGAGAGGTGGTCGTCGTGGACCGGTGCTGCCCAGCGCCCCCGGGGCGTGGTGGTCTCCCGGCGGTCGTGGACGCCCAGGTGCACGGCTGGGACGGCAGGCCGCACAACCAGTCGGGCCCGGCGGGGGAGCAGTTCGTCGCCGACCTGCTGCACCGCCACCGGATGGTCGACCCCTCGCCGCGGCCGCTGTCGGCGGACGCGTTCGAGCTGGTCACCCCACAGGCACTGGCCGCGCACGTGCTGTCCGCGGTGGACCGCGCGGTGCTGGTCCCTGCCGGGTTCGAGGACCTGTTCGTTCTCGGGTTCGCCGCGCCTGCCTGGCACGCCGAGCTCGCCGCCGAGCACCCCGGTCGGCTCGCGCTCGCCGGCGAGCTCGACCCCGCCGACCGGGCCCGCGCCCGTGGCATCGGGGCCCGGGTCGGTCGCGACGGTCTGCGCGCGCTGACCGTGCTGCCCGCCCGTCGTCCGGAGACCGCGCTGTCCCTGCGAGCACCGTGGCTGCGACGGACCCTGATCCGGGCGGAGCATGCCGGCGCCGGGGTGGTTCACATCGGGATCGCACCGACCGCGCGACCGTCGCGCGCGGCACCGGACTGGGCGCACGCGGGCGTCGTGGCCGAGGGGGAGGCGGCTCCGCGGCCCCGGTGGCCGGAGTGGGCCGAGCCGGTCCGCGCCGGGTCCGCCCTGCCGGTGCGGGTGCGCAGCGCGGGGCCGCTGCCGGCCGGGGCCGTCGACGTCACCGAGGTCGCCGCGCTGGCCACGGCCCTGCCCAAGATCCGGTTCGTGGTGGGCGCCGCCTGCGCCCCGACCGCGTCGCTGATCCGGCTGGCCCGCGTGCCGAACGTCTACGTGCTGCTCACCGACCTGCTGATCGCGTTGCGGCGACACCGGGTGCCGGCCGCGGAGGCGCTCGGCGAGCTGCTGGCCGCCTACGGCCCGGACCGGCTGATGTTCGGCAGCGGCTACCCGCTGGTGCGTCCGGCGCGGCTGATCCGCGACCTCATGACCTTCCGCTACCCCGACGAGCTGCGCGGACGGTTTCCCGAGCTCGACGACGACGTGCGCGCCGCCCTGCTCGGCGGTACCGCAGCGCGGGTACACGGGTTCGACCTCGGCTGCGCCACGCCCCGCACCGGCCCGCGCCGCAGGGGCGCGCTGAGCCCCACCTGAATGCAGCACAGGCAAGCCTAAGTTCGTGTCCTAGCATTCCGCCGGACGAGCGGAAGGAACGGACATGGGACTGACCCGGCGACAGATGCTCCTGGGGACGCTGGCAGCGGCCGGTGGCGCCGCCCTGGCCGGGTGTGGCGGGGGCGGCAGGTCGGAGACCGGTACCGGTGCCGCGACGGGGAGCGCCGGTTTCCCGGTGACGATCGAGGGCAAGCTCGGTGCGGCGACGATCCCACAGGCCCCGCAGCGCGTGGTGTCCGTGGGCTACACCGACCACGACGCGATCCTCGCGCTCGGGGTGGCGCCGGTGGCGGCCCGCTACTGGTACGGCGACGAGAAGGTCGTCGTGCAGCCGTGGGCCCAGGCAGCCGCGCAGGCGGTGGGCGCGGCACCGGCGGTCCTGAACATGTCCTCCATCGAGCCCGAGAAGATCGCAGCACAGCGCCCCGACCTGGTGATCGGTCTCTACTCCGACCTCGATGCCCAGAGCTATCCGGTGGTGAGCGCCGTCGCACCGACCGTCGGCCCACCGCGGGGGTTCGACGACTACGGCGCACCGTGGCAGGAGTACACCCGCGAGACCGGGCGGGCGCTGGGCAAGGAGGCCGAGGCCGAGAAGCTGGTCGCCGACCTGGAGGCCAGGTTCGTCGCCACCCGCGACGCCGATCCACAGTGGAAGGGGCGCTCGGTCGTCGTCGCGAGCCGCAGCGCGGACAAGATCAGCGTGTTCTCCTCGCAGGACCCCCGCTCACGGTTCTTCACCGAGCTGGGGTTCACCGTGCCGCCGCGGATCGACCAGCTGGCCGCGGGCAAGTTCTACACCGAGTTCAGCTTCGAGCAGGCGAGCGAGCTCGACCACGACCTCATCGTCTGGGACCAGCTGTCGTTCACCCCCGGCGGTAAGGCGACGGTCGTCGGGGATCCGCTGCTGTCGCGGTTGCCCGCGATGCGCGACGGGCGCACCGTGTTCCTGGAGGGGGCGACCGAGCTGGCCTTCGCCTGGCAGACCGTGCTCAGCCTCCCGTCCGTGCTCGACGCGGTCGTCCCCGAGCTGCAGCGGGCGATTCCGAAGGCCTGACCCGCTCCCGTCGGGGTGGGGCGTGGCCCGGCCCCGGGGCCCGCCCTGCCACGCGACGCTCCTGCCGTGGCGTCGCTCCGGGGCCTCGTGGCGGTGGTCAGGCGCGACGACGGCGGACGGCCGGGGTGAGCAGGAACAGCACCGCGGCCGTCGTGCCGAAGGCGGCGGCGAAGCCGAAGGGCTCGGCGATCGCGCCGAGCCCGGTCGCCCCCAGGCCGGTCCCGGCGTCGTAGGCGATGTTCCAGACGGCGCTGGCCGGGCCGTAGTGCAACGGCCCGGCGGCGGCGAACAGGGCGACCATGGCGTCGTTCTGCACGAGCCCGAACCCGGCGCCGACGGCGGCCGCCCCCGCCACCAGCAGGACCGACGCGAACGGAGCGGCGAGTACCCCGAGCAGCCCGACCGTGGCGCACGCGGTCCCGACCGGCAACAGGGCGCCGGGACGTCCGCTGCGGTCGGTGAGGGTGCCCGCGACGCCGCGGCCGAGCAGCGCCCCGAGCGCAGTGGCGAACAGCGCGGCGGGCACCGCGACCGTCGCCCCTGGCGCGACGAGCGGGGCGAAGGTGATCACGCCGCCCTGCGCGGTGGAGCAGCCCAGCATGGCGAGCACCGGCGCGGCGGGGAGTCGCCTGCGGGGCTCGCGGGGGTGCGGGACGGCGTCGTCACGGCGGGGTGCGGGGGCTCGCCGTGGCCCCCGCACGAACGCCACCACCAGCGCCCCGGCGACCGGGGTGATCCCGGCGAGCAGGAACACGCCGGTGAACCCCAGCGCGTCGACGACCGCGACGCCCGCTGGCAGGAACAGCAGCTGGGGCAGGCCGACCGCGTAGCCGTAGCGCGCCGCCGCGCGACCGTGTGCGGACGGCTCGACCAGCTCCGCGACGAGTGCGCTCCCGGCGACCGTGGCCATCCCGAACCCGAGCCCACGGACGGCGGAGATCGCCAGCACCGGACCGAGGTCGGCGGTCAGCGCGAGCAACGGCGTCGGGAGACCGAGCAGCAGCGACCCCACGACCAGCACCGGACGGTGCCCGACCCGGCGCAGCATCGCGGGCACCAGCAGCTGGGTGCCGACGGTGGCCGCCATCAGTACGCCCGTGCTCAGCCCCGCTCCGAACTCGCCGGAACCGCCCCGGGACACCCACAGCGGGACGACCGGCAGCAGCAGGGCGTACCCGCCGAACGCGAGCGCGGTCGAGGCGAGGAGCAGACGGAACGGGAGCGACGACAGCGAGCGGGGCACGCCCCACCGTGTCAGACGCACGCGTCGCGGCGCGTCCCGCGCCCTGGCTCTGCGCTGTCCTCGTTCCGCGCTGTCTGCTCGACCGGTCGCCGAGATGCAGCTCAGCGGGATCCGTGACTCGTCCGAGCCCGCTGAGCTGCATCTCGGCGTAGGAACCGCTGCGGCCCGGCCCCCTCGGAGTGTGGGGCCGGGCCGCAGCGGGGGTGTCGTGTGTGTGGGGTCAGGATCCGTTGCGGATCCATTCGTCGAGGTGGGGTGCTTCGTCGCCGATGGTGGTGGGGTCGCCGTGTCCGGTGCGGATGCGGGTGTCGGCGGGGAGGGTGAGCAGGGTGGTGCGGATGGATTCGATGATGGTGTCGAAGTTGGAGTAGGAGCGTCCGGTGGCGCCGGGTCCGCCGTGGAACAGGGTGTCGCCGGTGAACACGATGCCGAGTTCGGGTGCGTAGAGGCAGGACGAGCCCGGTGAGTGGCCGGGGGTCTGCAGCACCCGCAGGTCGATCCCGCCGGCGGTCAGGGTCTGCCCGTCGGACAGTTCCTGGTCGGGTGTGCGGTCGGGCCAGGTCATGTCCCACAACACGTGTTCGGCGGGGTTGAGCAGGATCGGCGCGTCGAAGTGGTCGGCGAGGGTGGGTGCTTGGTTGATGTGGTCGTCGTGGGCGTGGGTGCACACGATCGCCTTGACCGTCCGGTCCCCGACGGCGGCGGTGATGGCGTCGGCGTCGTGGGCGGCGTCGATGACGAACACTTCGCGGTCGTCGCCGATGATCCAGACGTTGTTGTCGACGTCGAAGGATCCGCCGTCGAGGTTGAACGTGCCGGAGGTGACGACGTGATCGATCGGGGAGTCGGTCGGGGCCATCAGAGGATCACGACCGAACGCAGGACGTCACCGGAGTGCATCTTGTCGAAGGCGGTTTCGATGTCGTCGATGCCGATGGTTTCGGTGACGAACTTGTCGAGGGGGAAGCGGCCTTGCAGGTAGAGGTCGATGTAGGTGGGGAAGTCGCGTGAGGGTAGGCAGTCGCCGTACCAGGAGGATTTGAGGGCGCCGCCGCGGCCGAAGTAGTCGATGAGCGGGATCTGGGGGGCGTTGAGGTCGGGGGTGGGGACGCCGACGAGGACGACGGTGCCGGCGAGGTCGCGGGCGTAGAAGGCCTGTTTGTAGGTTTCGGGTCGTCCGACGGCGTCGATGACGACGTCGGCGCCGTTGCCGTCGGTCACGGACTGGATGTAGTCGACCGGATCCTGTTCTGTGGCGTTGACGGTGTGGGTGGCGCCGAACTCTTCGGCCCACTTCAGCTTCCGGGGGTCGGTGTCGACGGCGATGATGGTGGTGGCGCCGGCGAGCTTGGCGCCGGCGATGGCGGCGTCGCCGACGCCGCCGCAGCCGATGACGGCGATGGAGTCGCCGCGCTCGACCTGCCCGGTGTTGATTGCGGCGCCGAGGCCGGCCATGACGCCGCAGCCGAGCAGGCCCGCGGCTTGGGGGTCGGCGTCGGGGTTGACCTTGGTGCATTGTCCGGAGTGGACGAGGGTCTTCTCGATGAAGGCGCCGATGCCGAGGGCGGGGGACAGTTCGGTGCCGTCGGTCAGGGTCATCTTCTGTGACGCGTTGTGGGTGTCGAAGCAGTACTGGGGCTTGCCCTTCTTGCAGGCCCGGCACTGTCCGCAGACGGCGCGCCAGTTGAGGACGACGTAGTCGCCGGGGGCGATGTGGGTGACGCCGTCGCCGACGGTTTCGACGATGCCGGCGGCTTCGTGGCCGAGGAGGAAGGGGAACTCGTCGTTGATGCCGCCGAGCTTGTAGTGCAGGTCGGTGTGGCAGACCCCGCAGGCCTGGATCTTCACCACGGCCTCACCGGGGCCGGGATCGGGGACGATGATCGTCTCGACGGTGACCGGCTCACCCTTGGCCCGGGCCACGACGCCGCGTACCTGCTGTGCCATAACTCGTACTCCCACTCGTCCTCGATGCCGTCCGCTCGGGACGCATGCTCGGATGGCGACTCTGGCATGGGTGACCGGACGGTGCCAGGTCGGCTCCGGCTCTGCAACAGGTGTTCGGCATGTGGGGAACAGAACGGCCCCGGCCCACGGATCGCGTGGGCCGGGGCCGTCCCGGGTGGGCTCAGAAGTCGAAGTCGCCGCCCATGTCGAACCCGCCGCCGTCGTCGAAACCGGGGTCCTCGGCGGGCGGCTCCTCGGCCGGGGGCTCCTCGGCCGCGGCCACGTCCTCACCGGCACCGGCGTCGTCGAACATCGCTCCCGCGATCGCCGTGCCGATGAAGGCACCGGCGACACCGGCCAGCAGCGACCCGGCGATCATGCCGCCCATGCCGGGCCCGCGGCCACCGCCCAGCGACCGCTCCATGGTGCCGGGGTTGCGCATCTCCGCGCGGGTCGCCATCCTCGCCAGCTCCTGCGGATCGGTCGAGCGGGCCCGCTCGGCCTCGGGCACCTGTCCGCCGACGTCCTCGAGCACCTTCTGCCGCTGCTCGGGTGTCAGCTTCGCGAACGCCTCCGCGTGCGCCTGCTCCACCTGCTCGGGCGGTGCGGTGCGGAGCATGTAGCGGTAACGCTCGATCGCCTGCTGGTCGGGGTCCTGCTGCTGCGGTGCCGCGCCGAACCCCTGCTGCGGCGTCGGGCCGGGCCCCTGCGGCCCCGCACCCCCGAAGCCCTGCTGCGGCTGTGCCTGCGCGCCTCCGGTGAGGCGCTCCTTGAGCTTGTCGAGCAGACCCATCTGCGGGTGTCCTCCTGCGTTCCGGTTCGAGTCCGGTTCCCGCCCGATCCGGACGGACCGGGCACACCGGTCGTAACGTACGACCGTCACGGTGAGTTCCCCGCCCGCGCCGTCGTCGCATCGCCTACGGTCGGGGACCGTGACGACCGCGCCGCCGCCCGTGCCCGCCCTCGCACTCGGCGCCGTCGCCGGGAAGGGACGCCCCGGCGGCTCGCGCATCGCCTGCCCGCTGCCCGACGGCGGTCTGCTCGACGTCGGCTCGCTCGCCACCGCGCAGCGCGGCCCGTACCCGGACCTGCTGACCGCACCCGACCTGACCCGGCTGCTCGACGCCGGCGCCCCGGCCTGGCGCGAGGTCGTCGAGTGGCTGCGCGAGTGGCGCGCGGACCACGAGCGGGCCGCCGCGCACCGCCTGCCCGACGAGGGACTGGTCCCGGTGCTGCCCTTCGCCGTCGCCGACTACGTCGACTTCTACGCCTGCGAGCAGCACGCGCGGAACGCCGGACTGATCTTCCGCCCGGACGCCCCGAACTCGCTCACCCCGAACTGGCGACGGATGCCGGTCGGGTACCACGGCCGCTCCGGCACGGTCCGGGTCACCGGCATCCCGGTCGCGCGTCCGTCGGGACAGCGCGGGCCCGAGGACTTCGGCCCCTGCGCCACACTCGACTTCGAGGCGGAGCTCGGCTTCGTCCTGGGCGGACCGGCTCCGGGACCGGTCGGGATCGACGCCGCCGCCGACCACGTCTTCGGCGTCGTGCTGCTCAACGACTGGTCCGCCCGCGACATCCAGTTCTTCGAGTCCCGCCCGCTCGGCCCCCACCTGGGCAAGTCGTTCGCGACGTCGATCTCGGCCTGGGTGACCCCGCTCGACGAGCTGTCCGCGGCCCGGGTCCCGCTGCCCGTGCACGACCCCGCGTCGCTGCCCTACCTCACCCCGACCGGCCCCGCGCTCGGCCTGGACCTCGACCTCGCCGTGCACCTCAACGGGGAGCTGATCGCGTCCCCGCCGGCGAGGGACCTGTACTGGTCCCCTGAACAGATGGTGGCCCACCTGACCTCGGGCGGGGCCGGGCTGCGTGCCGGTGACCTGCTCGGCTCGGGCACGATCTCCGGTGCGGAGCGCCGGGAGTTCGGCTCGATGCTGGAGCTGTCCTGGAACGGCCGTGACCCGGTCGCGCTCCCCGGTGGTGCCTCACGCACCTGGCTGGAGGACGGCGACGAGGTCGTGATGACCGCGACCGCGCCCGCCCGCGACGGTGGCCGGATCGCCCTCGGCGAGGTCCGCGGCCGGATCCGCGGCACCTGACCGGATCAGGGCCGCAGTGGCATCAGCGGCTCGGGGTCGCCGAGCGCGTTGTGGATCAGCGCCGGGATCTCCTGCTTGCCGCTGCCGTCGACGGCGATCACCACGTAGACGGTGCGGCAGTCGCAGGTGACGGTGCGCTCGCCGGTGTCGTCGAGGGTGCGGACCTGGAAGTCGAGCGCGAAGCTGGTCCGGCCGATCCGCGCCGTCGACACCGCGACGACGACGTCCTCGCCCCACCCGACCCCGGCCCGCCAATCGAGCTCGGTGTGGACGAGCTGGATGTCGTAGCCGGCGTCGAGCATCGCCCGGTAGGTGAGGCCGCGGTGCTCGAGGAACTCGGTCATCGCCTCGTCGAACCAGGCGAGGTACCAGGCGTTGAACACCACACCCTGGGCGTCGACCTCGTGGTAGCGCACCCGGACCGGGAACTCGAAGCTCGCCATGGACCGATGCTACGACCGGCTCGTCGCGGTCACCCCTCCTGACGGTCGGCCGCGGCGCGGCCGGAGTCGACGCGTTCGCGGATGGCCCGGTTGACCGCACGCCCGAACGCGGCGACGACGCCCTGCACGGTGATCGGCTTGAGCCGGGAGAACGCGGCGGCCAGCCGTCGTCGCTCCTCGGCGGGGCGGCCGCGGTCCCGGTAGGGCTGCAGGACCTCCTCCTGGAACAGCGTCATCAGGTCCTCCGCGAGCGCGGAGGTGTGCCGCTCGATGAGGTCGTGCGAGCGCTTCCACAGTTCCGGGGGAAGGCCCGCGTCCAGCGCCTGCAGTGCCGAAGCGAGCGCGACCATCCCGTGCAGCCGCACGGAGTCCGGTCCCGCGTCCGGCAGCCGGGTCAGGGCGCCGAGCTGCTCCAGGGTGGTGACCTCGTCGTCGGACAGACGACGCCCGGCGCGGCGGTCCAGGCCGGCGCGGTCGAGCTCCTCGTCGACCTCGGGCAGCCAGGGGGTGAGCAGTGCCCGCTGCAGGGCCAGCTCCTCCGGCGCGGTCTCCAGCGGCACCTGTTCCAGCTGCCGCTCGATCGCGGCCAGTGTGAACCCGAGTCCGGTGAGCTCGCCGATCAGCTCCAGCCGGGCGCGGTGCGCCGCGTCGTAGAGGCCGGTGCGGCCCCGCAGCCGGGGCGCCGGGATGAGCCCCTTGCCAGCGTAGAAGCGGATGGTGCGCACCGAGATGCCGGTCCGCTCGGCGAGCTGGTCGACGGTGAGCAGCTCGGGGGAGCCGTCGTCGGTCGAGGCATCGGTGGCGGCGGACATGACCGCAGGTTACGGGCCGGGCGTCCTATGCGACAGTGGTGGTGTGACATGGTCGCTGTCACGTTCTTCGACGGCCATCTTGACCCATGTGACAGTGCTGCTGTAACAAAAGCTACTAGTAAGTAGGGGCAGTGCCGCCCGGCCGCCCCGGCGCCGACCACCCACGAGAGGTTCGGATGAGCGAGATCCCCGAGGCCTACATCTACGACGCGATCCGCACACCCCGCGGCCGGGGCAAGGCCTCCGGTTCGCTGCACGAGGTCAAGCCGATCTCGCTGGTGACCGGCCTGATCGACGCGGTCCGCGAGCGGAACCCGCAGCTCGACACGAACACCATCGACGACCTGGTACTCGGTGTCGTCTCGCCGATCGGCGACCAGGGCGGTGACATCGCCAAGACCGCCGCGATCGCGGCCGGGCTGCCCGACACCGTCGCCGGTGTGCAGCTCAACCGGTTCTGCGCGTCCGGCCTGGAGGCCGTGAACACCGCGACCCAGAAGGTCCGCTCCGGCATGGAGGAGCTCGTCCTCGTCGGTGGCGTCGAGGCCATGAGCCGCGTGCCGATGGGCTCCGACGGTGGCGCCTGGGCGATGGACCCCGACACCAACTACCGCACCGGTTTCGTGCCGCAGGGCATCGGCGCCGACCTCATCGCCACCCTCGAGGGCTGGTCCCGCGAGGACGTCGACACCTTCGCCGTGGAGTCGCAGACCCGTGCGGCCAAGGCGTGGGCCGACGGCCGCTTCGCGAACTCGATCGTCCCGGTCAAGGACCGCAACGGGGTGACCGTCCTCGACCGCGACGAGCACATCCGGGCCGGCGCCACCGTCGAGACGCTCGGTGGGCTCAAGCCCTCGTTCGAGATGATGGGCCGCGACGGCGGGTTCGACGCGGTGGCGCTGCAGAAGTACCACTGGATCGAGAGGATCGACCACGTCCACCACGCGGGCAACTCCTCCGGCATCGTCGACGGCGCCGCGCTGACCCTGATCGGCACCGAGGCGGCCGGGAAGGCCAACGGCCTGACCCCGCGGGCCCGCATCGTGGCCACCGCGCTGTCCGGCGCGGACCCGACCATCATGCTCACCGGCCCGGCGCCCGCCGCCCGCAAGGCGCTGGCCAAGGCCGGGCTGTCGGTCGGCGACATCGACCTCTTCGAGATCAACGAGGCCTTCGCGGCCGTCGCCCTGCGTTTCATGCGCGACATGGACATCTCGCACGACATCACCAACGTCAACGGCGGCGCCATCGCCATGGGCCACCCGCTGGGTGCCACCGGCGCGATGATCCTCGGCACCCTCGTCGACGAGCTGGAGCGCCGTGACCTGCGCCGCGGCCTGGCCACGCTCTGCGTGGGCGGCGGCATGGGCATCGCCACCATCGTCGAGCGCGTCTGAATCTCCCGGAATCTCGGAAGGACTGAACAGCAGTGAGTGAGCAGAAGGCCGTCCGCTGGGAGAAGGACGCCGACGGCATCGCCGTCGTCACCCTCGACGATCCCGCCAGTAGCGCCAACACCATGAACGACGCCTACCGCGACGCCATGCGGGAGGTCGTCGACGACCTGGTGAAGCACAAGGACGACATCGTCGGTGTCGTCATCACCTCGGCCAAGAAGACCTTCTTCGCCGGCGGCAACCTGGACCAGCTCATCGCGGCCGGCCCCGACGACGCCGAGCAGATCCTCACGATGGTCGCCGAGGTCAAGGAACAGCTGCGCACGCTGGAGACCTTCGGTCGTCCGGTCGCGTCCGCCCTGGTGGGCGCGGCGCTCGGCGGGGGCCTGGAGATCGCGCTGGCCACCCACCACCGGGTCGGTGTCGACGTCAAGGGCGTGGTCTACGGCCTGCCCGAGGTCAGCCTCGGCCTGCTGCCCGGCGGTGGCGGCGTCACCCGCGTCACCCGCATGCTGGGCATCGCGAACGGTTTCATGAACGTCCTCGCGCAGGGCCAGCGGCACAAGCCGGCCAAGGCGCTGGAGCTGGGCCTGATCGACGAGCTCGCGGCCACCCGCGAGGAGGCGTTCGACAAGGCCCGCGCCTGGGTGCTCGCCAACCCCGAGCACACCACCCAGCCCTGGGACCGGCCGAAGTACAAGATCCCCGGCGGCACGCCGTCGAACCCGTCGCTCGCGTCGATCCTGCCCGCGTTCCCGGCGAACCTGCGCAAGCAGCTCAAGGGCGCGCCGATGCCGGCGCCGCGCAACATCCTCTCCGCGGCCGTCGAGGGCAGCCAGGTCGACTTCGACACCGCGCTCAAGATCGAGGGCCGCTACTTCGCGGAGCTCGTCACCGGCCCGGTTGCGAAGAACATGATCAAGGCGTTCTTCTTCGACCTGAACGCGATCAACGGCGGCAAGTCCCGCCCCAGCGCGCCGGAGAAGTGGCAGCCCACCAAGGTCGCGGTGCTCGGCGCCGGGATGATGGGTGCGGGCATCGCCTACGTCTGCTCCCTCGCCGGCTGGGAGGTCGTCCTCAAGGACGTCTCGAAGGAGGCCGCCGAGAAGGGCAAGGCCTACTCCCAGGGGCTGGTCGAGAAGGGCGTCGCGCGCGGGAAGACCACGCAGGAGAAGGGCGACGCGCTGCTCGGCCGGATCCTGCCGACCGACGACTACGCCGACCTCGCCGGCTGCGACGTCGTCATCGAGGCCGTGTTCGAGTCCGTGGAGCTGAAGCAGGAGGTGTTCCGCGAGGCCGCGAAGTACATCAACGCCGACGCGCTGCTGTGCTCGAACACCTCGACGCTGCCGATCACCGAGCTGGCCAAGGGGGTCGACCGCCCGGACGACTTCATCGGTCTGCACTTCTTCTCGCCGGTCGACAAGATGCCGCTGGTCGAGATCATCAAGGGTGAGCGGACCGGCGACGAGGCACTGGCCAAGGCGTTCGACCTGACCCTAGGGATCAAGAAGACCCCGATCGTCGTCAACGACTCCCGTGGGTTCTTCACCAGCCGGGTCATCGGCACCTTCATCAACGAGGGCGTCGCGATGATCGCCGAGGGCATCGACCCGCAGACGATCGAGCAGGCGTCGTCGCAGGCCGGCTACCCGGCCCCGGTGCTGCAGCTGATGGACGAGCTGACCCTCACGCTGCCGCGCAAGATCCGCGAGGAGACGAGGAAGGGCGTCGAGGCCGCCGGCGGCACCTGGACCCCGCACCCGTCCGACCCGGTGGTCGACCGGCTCGTCGACGAGTTCGACCGCAAGGGCAAGAGCTCCGGCGCCGGGTTCTACGAGTACGAGAACGGCAAGCGCACCCGCCTCTGGCCGGGCCTGCGCGAGCAGTTCGGTGCGACGAACCACGACGTCGACCTGCACGAGCTGTCCGAGCGCATGCTGTTCATCGAGTCGATCGAGACCGTGAAGTGCGTCGACGAGGGCGTGCTGACCACCGTCGCCGACGCCAACATCGGCTCGATCTTCGGCATCGGCTTCCCGGCCTGGACCGGTGGCGTGCTGCAGTACATCGAGGGCTACCCCGGTGGCCCGGCCGGCTTCGTGGCCCGCGCCGACGAGCTCATGGCCAAGTACGGCGAGCGCTTCGAGGTCCCGCAGTCCCTGCGTGACCGCGCGGCGAAGGGGGAGTCGGCCACCGCGGCCGCCTGACCCCGCCCGACACCGACCCCCGCCGGCCCCTCGCCGGCGGGGGTCCGTGCGTTCCGGATCGGCCGCGCGCCGTTCCCGCCGCGCTGCTCGTCGGTCGAGCGGATCCGGCCCGGCCCGGCGTGACCGGTCGAACCGGACCAACCGGGCGATCTGATCTTCAGGCACCATGGGGTGCGTGACGCAGTGGGTGTTCGACATCGTGGACCGGCTCGGCGCCGCGGGCATCGGGTTGTTGATCTTTCTGGAGAACGTGATCCCACCGATCCCGTCGGAGGTGATCCTCCCGCTGGGCGGCTTCCGCGCCTCGACCGGCGCGATGAGCCCCGTCGGCGTCTGGGCGGCGGCCACGATGGGCGCCGTCGCCGGTGCGCTCGTGCTCTACGCACTGGGGCACTGGCTCGGCTACGAACGGGTGCACCGGCTGTGCGGCCGCCGCTGGTTCGTCGTCTCCAGCCAGAAGGACCTGGAGAAGGGGCTGGCCCTGTTCGAGCGCTGGGGGAACTGGTTCGTCCTCGGCGGGCGCTGCATCCCGATCGTTCGCAGCCTCATCTCGATCCCGGCCGGGATCGCCCGGATGCCGTTGCTGCGGTTCACCGCGTTGTCCGCGATCGGCAGCGGTGTCTGGAACGCGCTGTTCGTCTACCTCGGCTTCGCGCTCGGTGAGCGCTGGGAGGTCATCGAGGTCTACATGTCGCCGATCAGCAAGGTCGTCGCCGTGCTCGGCGCGGCGGTGATCGTGTGGCTGGTCGTGCGGAAGCTCCGGCAGCGCCGCAATCGCGACGCCGCGGTGTCGACCGGGACCGGCTGAACGCGCCGAGCCGACGCCCGGCTGCGCCGCAATCGCGACGCCGCGGTGTCGACCGGGACCGGCTGAACGCGCCGAGCCGACGCCCGGCTGCGCCGAACGGGTGATCTCGACAGCCCTGCGTACCGCCCCCGCCACGGGCCGTACCGCCGTGCCACCGCCGGCCCGGACGGCCGCGCCGCTGTGCGAACCTGATCGTCACGCACGCGGGAGACGAGCGGTGGAGGTGGTCGGGTGCGCCTGGTCGGGATCCACCACACCCACCCGTCGGGGGCGGTCGCGCTGCGCGGCGCCGACCTCGACGTCGACCCTGCCGTGCCGACCGTCGTGCGGGGCGGCAACGGGGCGGGCAAGTCCACGCTGCTGCGGATCGCCGCCGGCGCGCTCGCCCCGACCGCGGGTGAGGTCGAGGACGTTCCCGAGGTCGTCGGCTACCTGCCCGACCGCTTTCCGGCCGCCCGCAAGCTGACCCCGCGACGCTGGCTCGACCACATCGCCCGAGTGCGCGGCGTGGACGTCGACGACGCCGCCGACCGCGCCGATGAGCTCCTGGCCGAGCTCGGCTACGACGGCGACGACGACGAGCCGATGGCCGACCTGTCCACCGGCAACGCCCGCAAGGTCGGCCTGGTGCAGGCGCTGGCCTGCGAGCCAGGGCTGCTCGTGCTCGACGAGCCTTGGAACGGCCTCGACGACGACGCCGCGGACGCCCTGACCAGGCTGCTCGCCGCGCGCGCCGCCCCGACCCTGCTGACCGACCACACCGGCACCGCGGCGGGCCTGCCCGGCGCCCGCCTGCACCGGCTGCGCGAGGGCCGGATCGCGACCGCCTCCGACCCGGACTCCGTGCCGCTGCCGACCGCGCCGCCGCCCGGGGCGATGATGCGCCTGGACATGGCCTGCGCGGGCGACCCCCGCCCGCTGCTGGAACGGGTGCTGCCGCCCGCCCGCGTCGAGGGCGCGGCGCCGGGCCGGTTCACCGTGCGGGTCCCCGCCCCCGAGAGCGACGCCTGGCTGGCGGCCGCGCTCGCCGCGGGCTGCGCGGTCCGCTCGGTGCGGCCGGTCCGTCCGGCTCCCCCGAGAGGTCGCCGGTGACGCGGCGGATGCGCTCGGCGTTCGCCGTCGCGATGCTGCTGGGCGAGGACGTCGGCCGCACCGAACGCTTCGTCGCCCCGTTGGTGCTCTACGCCGGCGCCCTCGCCGTGCTGTTCGGCGGGGCGCCCGGTCCGCTGCCCGCGCCGTGGGCGGCCAGCGCGCTGCTGCTCTACCCGGTCGGGGCCTGGCTGGCACACGCGTTGGCCGAGTCCGAGGACGACGACTCCCGCGCCGTCACCCTGTCCGCGGCGGGGGGCCCGTGGCCGGTCGCGGCCGGCGTGCTGATCGCCGCGACGGCCGGTGTGGCGCTGCTCGGGCTGCTCGCCGTGGTGTGGGGCGTGATCGCCGCCTGGGGCACGGCGACGACCGGGAGCCTGCTCGACGGCCTGCTCGCCCACCTGGCCTGCGGGATCACCGGCGCCGCGGTGGGATCGGTGTTCTCGCGGCCGGTGGTCCGCAACGAGGGCGTCGCGCTGATCGGTGCGCTGGTCGTGCTCGTGGTGACCGGGACGCAGTCCTGGCTGCCGCCGGTCGGGACGGCGGCAGCGGCCCTGGGCAGCGGGCGGCCGGGGGTGGGCCCGTTCGGCGACCTGGTCGTCGCGCTGCTGGTGGCGCCGGCCGCGATGGCGCTGGTGGTCCGGGTCGAGCAGGGCGGGCTGCGCGAGGTGGGCGAGCGCCTCGGACGGCTGACCGCGCGCCTGCGCCGCTGACGGCCCGGTACCGGCCGGGTCTCAGATCAGTCCGGCGACCCGGCCGAGTCGTTCGACGGTGCCGGCGAACAGGGCGTCGCGGTCCTCGACGGCGTTGTCGAACTGGCCGAACAGCTCGAACGAGACGTGCCCGAACAGGCCGGTCCAGGCGGTGAGCGCGGCGAGCACGGTGCCGTCGGGCAGGTCCGGGGCGTCCAGCGCGGCCCGGATGCCGGCGGCGTCGTCGGCGAGCGCGGGGTCCGGGTCCGGTGCCGCGGGGAGGGTGCCCGCGGTGTGCGCGGCGGTCAGGGCCCGGGCGAACGGCTGCAGGACCCGGGCCGCGACCGGGACGGTGTCGGTCTGCGCGCGGTACCCGGGCACGGGGGAGCCGTAGATCAACGCGTACTCGTGGGGGTGGGCGAGCGCCCAGTCCCGCACGGCGTGCGCGACGGCGCGCCAGTGCACGGCCGGGCCGGTGCCGGGGTCCGCCGCGCCGACGGCGTCGGTGAGCGCGTCGTAGGCCTGCACGATCAGTGCGGTGAGCAGGTCGTCGCGGGTCGGGAAGTAGCGGTGCAGGGCCGAGGACACCATCCCGATCTCACGGGACACGGCGCGCATGGACAGCGCGGCCGCGCCGGTCGCGGCCAGCTGGCGGCGGGCGGCCGCGGTGATCTCGGCGACGAGCTCGGCCCGGGCCCGTTCGCGGGCGGTGCGGGAGGCGTTCACGCGACCACGGTAGAGCACCGGACCGTTCATCGAGCGCTGACCTGTTCTGAGAGCGATGCTCTGATCGTGGTCGGACCGCCGTCCGGTACCGGTCCGAGGTGGGCCGTCCCGGCGACCTGCGGTCCGGACGCCGCGTCGAGGGCTCCGACCAGGCCCCCGCCCACGGCGGAGTCGCGACCGCGCCGGCCACGCGGGCGGCCTGGACCGCGGGCAGGTGCCGGAGTGCGCGCCCGACGTCTCGGGGCACTACCGGGTTCAGCCCCGGTAGTGCGGCGCCGTCGCCGCGAGGGTCGCCTCCCAGTCCGGCATCGGCGTCCCGGCCAGGACGGCGGCGAGCCGGTCGAGGTACCAGTGCCAGCCCGGTCCGGCGTCGGTCGGGGAGAACCCCTCGGGCAGCACCTGCTCGAACACGAGCACGGTGCCGTCTCCGTCGGGGGTGAGGGCCACCGACAGCTCCCACGGCTCGCCGTCGCCCTCCCGGATGTCGACGACCAGACGGTGCGGGGGCTCGCAGTCGCGGACGAGCACGGTGGACGGAGGGCCGCCGCCGTCCACGTCGCTGGTCAGGACGAGCTCGACGGTTCCGCCGGGCCGCCCGTCGCCGCTCCACCGGCCGAACCACCGCGCGCAGCGGTCCGGGTCGGTCACCGCCGACCATACGTCGGCGACGGGCTCGGTGTGGGTGCGGCGGAACCGCAGCACGGCACGCCCGTCTGCGCCGCGGACCACCTCCCCGGCACGGCTTCCGGTGTCGTTCACGGTGTCTCCCTCGATCCACGGGCCAGTTCGGTGTCGAGCGCGTCGAGCCGCTGCGCCCAGAAGCCGCGCAGCCCGGCCAGCCACCGCTCGGCCGCGGCCGGCCCGGACGGGTCGACGCTGTAGAGCCGCCGGGTCCCCGCCGCGCGGACGGTGGCGAACCCGTTGTCCCGCAGCACCCGCAGGTGCCGGGAGACCGCCGGCTGCGAGATCCCGAACTCGGCGCGGACGACATCGGTCACCCGTCCGGCCGTGCGCTCGCCACCGGCGAGGAGCTCCAGGATGCGCCGCCGGACGGGGTCGCCCAGGACATCGAACGCCTCCATAATGTCGAGCTTATATAAAACGAGGTGGAAATGGAAGACGGCTGGACGGGGTGGGGCGCGGACGCTATGGTTCCTTACATGAGTAATGAACCACTGCACTGCGGCGCCCAGAGGCCGCCGTGATCGACGACGGCCGCCCGCTGTTCGCGCAGATCGCGGAGGACATCGCGTCCGCCGTGGTGGACGGGACCTACCCGGAGGAGACCCAGGTGCCGTCCAGCAACGAGCTCGCCGCCTTCCACCGGATCAACCCGGCCACCGCGGCGAAGGGTCTCAACCAGCTGGTCGCGCAGGGCGTGCTCTACAAGAGACGGGGGATCGGCATGTTCGTCGCCGTGGGGGCACGGTCCCGGCTGCTGGAGAGCCGCCGCGAGGACTTCGCCCGGCAGTACATCGCTCCGCTGGTCACCGAGGCCCGCAAGCTCGGCATCGACCCCGAGCAGCTCAAGAAGATGATCGACGTCTGGGGGGACGACCGATGAGCACCGACGTGATCGCCATGCACGGCGTCACGAAGCGCTACGGCGACGTGACCGCGCTCGACGACGTGACGTTCGCGCTGGAGGAGAACCGCATCCACGGGCTGCTCGGCCGCAACGGCGCCGGCAAGACCACCGCGATGCAGATCCTCACCGCACAGAACTTCGCGACCTCCGGGCGCGCCGAGATCTTCGGCGAGCAGCCCTACGAGAACGCCCGGGTGCTCGCCCGCACCTGCTTCATCCGCGAGTCGCTGAAGTACCCGGACGAGTACCGGGTCCACCACGCGCTCCGGGCCGCCGCGAGCGTGTACCCGCAGTGGGACCACGCCTTCGCCGACCGGCTCGTCGGCGAGTTCGGGCTGCCGCTCACCCGGATCTGCAAGAAGCTCTCCCGCGGCCAGCGGTCCGCGGTCGGGGTGATCATCGGACTGGCCTCGCGGGCCCCGCTGACCTTCTTCGACGAGCCCTACCTGGGTCTCGACGCCGTCGCCCGGCAGATGTTCTACGACCACCTGCTCGCCGACTTCGCCGAGCACCCGCGCACCGTCGTGCTCTCGACCCACCTGATCGACGAGGTCTCCGACCTGATCGAGCACGTCGTCCTGATCGACCGGGGCCGTGTGCTCATCGACGAGGAGGCCGAGAGGCTGCGCGGCCGGGCGGTCACCGTCTCCGGCCCGGCCGAGTCGGTGGAGCGGTTCGCCCGCGGCCACACCGAGCTCCACCGCGAGCAGCTCGGCGGGTTCCTGCGACTCACCCTCGCCGGGGTCGACGCCGACCCCGGTGGCACGGCCGGATCGGGGCTGCGGTTCGAGCCGGTCTCGCTGCAGCAGCTCGTCGTCCGTACGACCCAGCACAGCGCGGCGCCGGACGCCGGCGTCGCCGAGGAGGTCCTGTCATGACCGCCGTCACCGCCGACCACAGCCCGGTCGAGAGCACGCCCGCCCGGGTGCGCGCCGCGATCCGGATGGGCACGGTCAACTGGGGCCGCCGGTTCGGGATGGCCTGGCTGATACTCGGGGTCGTCTTCGTGCTGCACCAGACCGTCTGGTGGGTGGTGCGCAGCAATGGCGGCGACGAGCCGACCGGCTACACCGGCGCGCTGACCTCGTTCTTCTTCATCCTGGCCAGCACCTACCTCGCGCTGATGACCCAGGTGATGCCGTTCGCGCTGAGCCTGGGCATCACGCGACGGCACTTCTACCTCGGCACCGTCCTGCTGGTGGCCGCCGAGACCCTGGTCAGCGCAATCGGGCTCAGCGTGCTGCTGGCCGTCGAGCAGGCCACCGACGGCTGGGGTCTGCGGGTCGAGTTCTTCGAGATGGGCTTCATGGGTCAGCCGAACCCGGTCGCCCAGGTGCTGGCGTACTGGGTGCCGCTGCTGACGGTCTCGCTGGTGTTCGTGCTCTTCGGCGCGGTGTTCCGGCGCTGGGGACAGCTCGGGATCTGGGTCGCGGTCCTGGTGCCCGTGCTGGTCGCCGCGGCCGGGGTGATGGTCCTGACCTGGCAGGACGCCTGGGGGGCGTTCGGCCGGTTCTTCGTCGAGACGCCGACGTCGGTGCTGCTCGCCGGCTATCCGCTGATCCTCGCCGCGGTCGCGGCGGGGGCCGGGTACCTGGTCGTGCGCCGCGCGACCCCCTGACGGAGGACCCTCCAGGGGCCCGGCGCCGTCATGGGGGGTGACGCCGGGCCCCGCCGTACAGGACGAGATCGGCCCGCTCCGGCGCACCGCCGGAGCGGGCCAGCGCCTGTTCGGCGCGCCGCCAGCCGTCGCGGAACGGGGCGTAGCCCGGCCAGTCCGGCCGCTCCCACAGCCGCCGCTCCCGCTCCTCCGCCGACGCCTCCACCCAGATCGCCAGCGAGGTCACCGGCGCCAGTGCGGCCGCGCCGCTCCCGCACCCCTCCAGCACGACGACGGCGGCCGGCGCCAGCGTGCGCTCCGGCCCCGGCCGGTCGTGCGCCCAGTCCCAGGACGTCCACCGCAGCGTCGTCCCGGCGACCAGCGGGTCGCCGATCCCGCGGCGGGCGAGCGCCGGCACCCGCGACAGCCCGTCCCAGCCCGGGCACAGGTCCTCGATCTCGATCAGCGGAGCACCGAGCCGGTCGGCCAGCTCCCGGGCCCGGGTCGACTTCCCGGCCCCGGAGAATCCGTCCACGGTGACCAGGCGGTTCCCGGCCGGTCCGGCCGGGGCGGCGTGCACGAGCCGCGCGACGGTCGCGGTCCAGCCCGGGGCCACCGCCGTACGCGCGGGCGGTGTCACGGTCGGACGACCAGCGTGAGCTGCGACACGTCCGGAGACGACGCGTCACCGGCGTGCTCGGGGTCGACGTGGTCCACCGACGCCATCCGCACCAGGACCTCGCGGGGACCGGCGATCGGCGTCACGGGCACGACGGTGGCACGCGCGGTCGGGACCTGGCAACGCGGTGCGCCGGCCGCGCGGGACGGACCGGTGCGCGCGCGGTCGATCACGCCGGCGGGCGTCGCCCGCCCCCGAGGGGGCCGGTGGTGTACTACACCGCGACGACGAGGAGCACCGGCCGCCCGCGGGTGGTCCGCTACGACAAGGACGACCATGGGCCCGGCCATCGAACGACCGGCGGTGACCGGCCTCCACCACGTCTCGGCGGCCGTCACCGATGTCGAGTCCAGTGCGCTCTGGTACCAGCGCGTGCTCGGGCTGCAACGGCTGCCGATGACCTTCCCGCACCACGACGCCGCAGACGGGGCATCGGAGAAGGCGGCGCTGCTCCTGGACGCCGCGACCGGGATGATGATCGAGCTGCACGCCCCGGCCGTCGGTGACGGCGGGCGGGCCCGCGTCGCGCTCGGCCACCTTGCGTTCGGCGTCGCCGACCGGGCGACCCTCGATGCGTGGGAGGCCTGGCTGGACGCCCTCACGGTGCCGCACGGCGGGGTCGTCGACCGGACCGACCCGACCGGCTACGCGACGCTGGAGTTCCGCGACCCGGACGGCATCGCGCTGGAGTTCATCCACTTCCCCGGCCGCGGATAGCGAACTCGGAGGTCAGGGGGCCACGCAGACCAGGCCCCAGGGCCGGTCGTCGACGCGGGTCATCACGACGGTCGCGTGCCGCGACCCGCGGCCCCGCAGCTTCCGGGCGATCGCCTCGACGTCACCGGCGAGGCCCCGGCGGCGCACGTCGACCGCGCCGACGTCGAGGTCGCGCAGCAGCCGGGGCAACCGCTTCTGGTCCCACGGGCGCGAGTCGAGCACCCGCAGCGGTCGTGCGAACGGGGTGGCCGGTGGCTCGTCGTCGCCGGTCAGGAACGCGATCCGGGGGTCGATCCGGGACGTCCCGGTGAGCCGGGCCAGTGCCGACACGAGCCCGGCCCGGGTGACGGCCGGGTTGGGGTCGAGCAGCCAGCCCCCCGGCTCGCCGACGGCGATCCCGGTGTCCCCGTCCGGCGGGTCGGGCTCGCCGTGCAGGTCGTGCAGGCCGTCGTCGTCGACGACGGTGGCGCGAGTGCGGGTCCCGGCGAGCGCGGGGGACCAGGCGCATGCCTCCTTCAGCTCACGCCCGAGGGCCAGGAACTCGATCTCCCAGCCGGGCGGGACGGTGTCGTGGTCGATGCCCGGGGCCGCCTTGATCCCGACGGCGCCGACCCGGCGGGCGAGCCCGAGGCACCAGTCCAGCGGCGGCTCGGACTCCCCGGTCCGCATCCGGGCGCCGCCGGCCCGCCGGGCCGGGTCGACGAACACGCCGTCGGCGCCGGACAGGTCGGCCTCGCGGACGTCGCCCCGCACCGTCCGGGCCCGGCCGCCGTGCACGGCGGCGTTGCGGGCGGCCATCCACAGGTGCACCGGGTCGAGGTCGACGCCGGTGACGTCGTGGCCCGCGGTGACCAGTGCGACCAGGTCGCCGCCGATCCCGCAGCACAGGTCGACGACCGCGCGCCCGGCGAAGCGGGCGGCGCGGTGCCGGGCGACCGCCTCCGACGATGCCTGCTCCAGCCCGGCGCGGGTGAACCACATCTGCGACGCCCGGGCGAACTTGCGGGCCGCCCGGTCGCGCAGCCCGGCCTGGGCCATCGCGTCGGCGACGAGACCGGCGTCGTGCTCGCGGCGCAGCGCGCTCCCCAGGCGGAGCGCGGCGTCGCCGCCCCGGTCGGCGGCGGCGAGCCGCTCCAGCAGAGCGGTGCCCTCCGGCCCGGCGAGCCGCTCCAGCCGGGCGATCGGATCGTCGTCCACGACGACAGTGTCCACGGCGGTGTCTACGGCGCGGCCCGGGGCGCCGGCGGGCCCGGTTCGGGTGACCGTCCTGAGGGTGATGTCACCGCACCGACGGGTGGCTGATGTGGCTGATGTGTACACCGTGCTCCTAGCGTTCCCGATATCGGACAAGCCGGACACGGACGGGACGGGATCGAGGACATGAGGCACGGACTGGCACGACGCACGGTGATGAACGCAGCGGCGGTGGTGACGGTCAGTGCTGTCATGTTCACCGGAGGGGTCGTGACCCTCACCGGTGGTGCGACGGCCTCCGCTGCTGCGGCACCCACGGTGTCCGGCGTCGCCGCGCCGGCGCCGGAGGCGAGGGCACCGAACGTGCCCACCGGCCCGACGGCCACCCCACCGGGGGCTCCGGCGTTCCCGGTCGACTCCGCTCCGCGGTCGTTGTCGGCCGCCGGCGGGACGGGTGCCGACGGGAGCGTGGCGACGACCGCCGGCACGTCGGGGAGCGCCGGGCGGGGGAGCGACGGCTCGTTCGACGCCGCCCCCGTCGCGGCCCGGCCTGCCGGTCCCGGCGCCGCGTCGCCGGGTGCGTCCGCGCAGGTCGGGGCGGTGACACCCGGGCCGGTCGACGAGGGCCCGGACACCGGGGAGACTGGTCCCGTGGAACAGCCCGCCGCCGATCCCGCCGCCCGGCGGGCCGGCACGGAGCCCGCGGGGTCCGGACCCCGGCCCGCGGCGCCCGGGGAGGCGCCCCCGCGCCCCACCGCCGGCCCCGCCGAGGATCCGGGCGGGACCGGTCCCGCCGACGTGCTGCCCCAGGGGCCGCGCGCCGCTCCGGCCGACGGCCCGGTGCCGGGACCGGCCGACGGGTCCGCGGGCCCGGCGGAGGAGCCCGCGGGCCCGGCGGAGGAGCCCGCGGGCCCGGCGGAGGAGCCCGCCGACCCCTCGGCCGCTGCCCCGACCGACCCCACGGCGGTCGAACCCGCCGATCCCTCGGCCCGGCCGGCAGACCAGAGCCGGCCCCGCCCCGGCGCCACCACCGCGGCCGAGCGCTTCGGCTGGGGCACGCCCCTCCCGGCCTCGGACGAGTTCGACTACACCGGCCCGCCCGACCCGGCGAAGTGGAACCAGGCGGGCGAGTGCTGGCCCGGTCACGCCGGCAACGGCGGCCGCTGCGCCAGCCGGTCCACCGTGCAGGACGGCAAGCTCGTCCAGACCGGGCTCCGCAACGGCGACTCGGCCTGGATCTCGTCGAAGTTCAACCAGCAGTACGGCCGCTGGGAGGCCCGCGTCCGCTCTGAGGGCACCGGGCCGGACAACGGCAGGCAGTACCACCCGCTGCTGATCATCTGGCCGCAGTCGGACCGCTGGCCCCAGGACGGCGAGTACGACTTCCTCGAGAACGGCGCCCCGGGCGAGCCGTGCGCCGAGGCGTTCATCCACTACCCGCACGGGCGCGGCGCGGTGCAGCAGGAGTACGCCGAGGAGCGGGACTGCGGCGCCCCGCTGAGCGAGTGGCACAACGTCGCGATCGAGTGGACGCCCGACCACGTGAAGGGCTTCATCGACGGCAAGGAGTGGTTCTCCTTCTCCGACGGGGCCCGGTCCGGCCGCAGGAACATCCAGGCCATGCCGAGCGGGCACCTGACGATCCAGCTCGACAACTTCTTCGGTGGCAACATGCAGCCGGCGACCTACGAGGTGGACTGGGTCCGGATCTACTCCCTCGACCCGAAGTGACCGGCTAACGCCAGGACGCCGTTGCGCGATGGGAAGGATGTGTCGCTACTCACGCGCAGGACCGCGGGATGGCTGCTCGCGGGCGTCGTCGTCGTGGAGGCCGTGATCCCCGCGGTCGGTCTGATCACCACGGACCCGCCGCGCAGCTACTCGTGGAGCATGTTCGTCGCCTCCTCGACCGACTACGCCTACTCCGGACGGACCGCCGACGGCGCCGTCCGGAGTCTCGACACGGCGGTGCTGCCGTGGCCCCAGCGGACCGTCCACTACGGGTCCACGGTCCCGGACCTGCTGTGCGCGGCGAACCCCGACCTCACCGCGGTGTCCCGGACCTGGGACGGCCGTCCGGAGCGGGAGCAGCCGTGCTGAGGATCCCCGACACGCTCCCCGCACGGCCGCTGGCCGGGTACCGCGTCCTGGTCGGGCTCGTCGCCGGGGCGAAGGCGCTGGAGCTCGGCGCGAGCCCGCTGCTCGGGACCCGGGCCGGGCCGCTGTTCGGGGCCGGCCCGGTGGTGCCCGCACCGGTCTGGCTCGCACTCGGCGCGGTGATGGGGCTGGCGGCGCTGGCCCTCGTCGTCGGGTGGAACGCGCGGGTGGCGGCCCTGGTGGTCGCGTCGTGCACCGCGGGCTTCGTCTGGGGCGCGGGCTACTACTCCAACCACACCTACCTGCTGTTCACCGTGGCGGTGCTGCTGTCGTTCACCGACTCCGACGCCGCCTGGTCTGTCCGCTCGTGGCGTGACCAGGGGACCGGCCGGGTGTGGGCGGCGCCGGTCCTGGTGCTGCGGGCGCAGATCACGATCGTCTACGTCTACGCCGCGCTCTCGAAGATCCGCCCGGACTTCCTGTCCGGCAACGGGCTGGCGTCCTGGGCATGGGACTCGGTGCTGGTCCCGGCGGCGATCCTGACCCCGCTGTTCCTGGTGCCGATGGCCTTCGGTGCGGTGCTCACCGAGCTGTTCGTGGCGTTCGGCCTGTGGTCGTCGCGGCTGCGGCCGGTCGCCGTCGTCGCCGGGCTCGGGCTGCACCTCGGCATGATCGTGATGCTGTCCGACGGGGTGCACGCCGCGGTCGAGCTCGGGCTGTTCGCCACCCTCACCTGCGGCGGCTACCTGCTGTTCGTCGACCGTGTCCCGGTCGTCGACGGGCTCACCGGCCCGGTCGTGGTGCCCCGGCAGCGCCGGTCGGAACCGGCGCTGCCGAGCACGGTCACCCGGCGCTGACGCCCATCGCCTCGGCCAGCCGCAGGTGCGGCGCGGCCTCGTCGTGACGCGAACGGCGCTGCAGGGTGCGCCCCAGGAGCAGGTGGGCGTAGCCGTCGGCGGGCTCGCGCTCCACCAGCTCGCGGAGCTCGGTCTCGGCCCGGCCGAGCTGCGCGGAGTGGTAGTACGCGCGGGCCAGCAGCAGTCGGACCGCGGTGGCCTCGGGCTGCTCGGCGACGAGCTCGGCGAGCACCGTCGCAGCCCCCGCGGGGTCGCCGGAGTCGAACAGGTACCCGGCGTGCTCCCACCGGTCGGCGGGCCCTGCTTCCGTCCCGGTCATCCAGGACAGCGCGTCGATCCTCATCGGTGCGGCCTCCTTCCGGCCCATTCGGTTGATGCGTCAACCACAACCGCGGGGCCGGTCGTTCTGTTCCCGGCTCAGGCCAGGGCGGCGCGGACCAGCTCGGGCATCCCGGTCGCCGGACGGCCGAGCAGCGCCACGAGGTCGTCCGACGGCTCGGAGAACAGTCCCGACGAGATGAGCCCGCTCACGAACGCCAGGTCGCCTGCCTCGTCGAGCGGGATCCGGCGGTGGGTCACCGGCTGCCCGGACTCGGCGGCGATGGTCGCGGCCAGCTCGTCGTAGGTCCACAGCGGACCGCGCAGCTCGTAGGCTCGCCCGGCGTGCTCGCCCGGCCCGCCCGCCACCGGACGGCGGCCGGGCGCTGTGAGGTCGTGCCGACCACCCCGCCGCAGGTCAGCTGCCGTGACCGGTCACCTCGCGGGGCTCGTCGGCTGGATCGAGGACCGGATCCCCGAGGTGCTGGCGGCGCGCGAGCGCTCCTAGGCCCCGGCCCCGGGGCTCGTGGCGGGTCTGCGGCACCGGGCGGGGCTCCGTCCGGGGTGGTGCGTCCCACACTCCGTGGTCCCCACAGGTCGGTCTCAGCGTCGTCACAGCGACGGTGAGCAGGATAGGGCTCATGGCGACGACTCCCGACGTACCGACCTGGGTGGGTGAGCTCGACCGGCTCGCCCCGGCCCGCGACCTCGATGTCGATCCGCGGTTCGCCGCGGCACGGCTGCTGGTCACCGTCGGTGGCACCCCGCAGGGCCAGGTCACGGTGCCGCTGAGCGGCGGCCGGGCGACGGCCGCGGAGCTCGCGCTCGCCGTGGGCGGGCTGCCCGCGGCCGACACCGTCGCCGCCGCGCCGTCCGCGACCGACCCGGTCACCGTGGTCGTCGCGACGCGCAACCGCCCCGAGTCGCTGGCCCGCTGCCTGCGCGCGGTCCTAGCCTCCGACCACCCGGCGCTGTCGGTCGTCGTCGTCGACAACGACCCGGACGATGAGCGGACCGAGCTGGTCGTGCGTGCCGCGGGCTCCGACCGGGTCCGCTACGTCCGCGAGCCGCGCCGCGGCGCGTCCATCGGGCGCAACCGCGGACTCGCCGAGGCCCGCACCGAGATCGTCGCCTTCACCGACGACGACACCGAGGTCGACCCCGCCTGGGCCTCCCGCATCGCCGGCGCCTTCGCCGCCGACCCCGAACTCGCCTGCGTCTCCGGCCCCGTCCTGGCCGCCCGCCTCGCCAGCCCCGAGGAACGCGCCGCCGACGTCGCCCTGGCCTGGAACAAGGGCTTCACCCCCCGCCGGTTCACCCTCGCCGAACCCCCCGCGGACTCCCCGATCTTCCCCTTCGCCCCCGGCCTGTTCGGCATCGGCGCCAACCTCGCCGTCCGCGCAAGCGCCGCCCGCGCCGTCGGCGGCTTCGACGAGGCCATGGGCCCCGGCACCCCCACCCACGGCGGCGAGGACTGCGAGTTCCTCGTCCGCACGATCCTCGCCGGCCACGTCCTGGGCTACGCACCCGGCGCCTACCTGTGGCACCACCACCGCCCCGACCAGGCCGCCCTGCGCAAGCAGATGGAGGGCTACGCCGTCGGGCTGGGCAGTTTCCTGGCCAAGGTGGCGCTGTCCCCGCAGGGCCGGTCGGTCGCACTGCGCCGACTCCCGGCCGCGGTCGCCCGGCTGCGCCACATCTCCGACCGCGAGGCCGGCGCCGGCGACGCGATGCCCGACAGCGGGTTGGTCGAGCGCGGCAGCCGGCTCGCCCGTGGCGGTTGGGCCTACCTGCAGCGGTCCCGTGAGGTGCGCCGCAACGGTGGCGCGGTGCCGCCGATGCGGCTGCCCGAGCGGTCCGCGCTCGTCCCGGCGCACATCCGCCGTGCCGCCGAGGCCGCGCGGGTCCGCGCGGAGGCGGCGGCCCACGTCGGTCCGACGGCCGTCCCCGCCCCGCGTCCCGACCAGCAGGCCGAGGCGGACGACGACCGCGGGGCCGCGGAGCTCGCCCGGAACTCCGCGGCCTGAGGCCTACAGCCCGTAGGACTTGCCGATGATGTCGCGCTGGATCTCGCTGGTTCCGCCGTACACCGTCGAGACCACGCTCTGGCGCAGCAGCCGCTCCATGCCGTACTCGGTGGCGTAGCCGTAGCCGCCGAGCATCTGCATCCCCTCCAGGGACAGGTGCTTGGCGAGTTCGGTGGCCTTGAGCTTGGCCATCGAGGCCTCGCGCGGGAACAGCGCTCCGGCCGGGGCCTCGTCGATCACCCGCGCGGTGTCGTGCACCAGGAGCCGGGTCGCCTCCAGCTCGGTGGCGTTGTCGGCGATGCGGTGGCGCAGCGCCTGGAAGGTGCCGACCGGACGGCCGAACTGCTTGCGCTCCTTGACGTAGGCGACGGTGTCGTCGAAGGCGCGGCGGGCAAGCCCGAGCATCAGCCCGGCGAGCATCATCCGCTCCAGGTTCAGGCCGGCCATGAGCTGGCGCCAGCCCTGCCCCTCGGTGCCGACGACGGCGTCGGCGGGCAGCTCACAGGCGTCGAAGTAGAGGTCGTTGACCTCCTTGCCGCCCATCGTCTCGATGCCGCGCACGGTCAGCCCCGCGGCGTCTGCGGGAACGACGAACATGGTGAGGCCGTCGTGCTTGCCGCCCTCGGTGGAGGTGCGGGCGACCAGCAGGATGTGCGACGCGATGTGCGCGTTGGAGCACCAGGTCTTCTGCCCGTCGATCCGCCAGCCGCTCTCGGTCTTGGTCGCCTTGCACTTCAGGCCGCCGACGTCGGAGCCGGCCTCGGGCTCGGACATCGAGATCGCCAGGACGTTGCCCCGGCACATCCCGCCGAGCAGCTCCTGCTTCTGGTCCGCGGTGCCGAACTTCTCGATCGCGGCCGCGGTGATGGCGGTCGTGCCGAAGCCGGCGATGGGAGCCTGGCCGTAGGCGGTCTCCTCCAGGAACACGAGCAGCTCGCGCATGCCCTGGCCCGCGCCGCCGTAGGCCTCCGGGGCCGCGATGCCGACCCAGCCCAGCTCGGCCATCTTCCGGTACAGCTCGTCGGAGTGGGCGTGCCGGCCGCCGTCGGTCAGCTCGTCGCGGCGCTCCTTGGAGCCGACCTCGCGGCGGCAGAACTCACCGATCGCGGTGGCCAGGGCGGCCTGCTCCTCGGTCAGGGTGACGGGCATCAGATGACTCCTTCGTCGTGGTGGGTCCACATTCCGGTGCGGTCCAGGTGTGCGAGCAACAGGTCGCGGCCGTCGAGGACGTGGCGGCGCATCGCAGCCTGCGCCGCGTCCGGGTCGGCGGCGCCCAGTGCGTCCAGCAGGACGACGTGCGCGTCGACCGCGCCGGTCCGCCAGGCGGGCGAACCGGTGTAGAAGTGCGCCGGCAGGTAGTGCGACGAGCGCCCCACCAGCCAGGCGAGCTTGCGCGACCCCGCCGACTGGTTGATCTCGGCGTGCAGCCGGTGTTCGGCCGACACCAGCGGGTCCAGCTCGGCCGGGTCGTGGGTCTCGGGGGTGCGTTCGCACAGCCGGGCGATCCGGTCGGCGAGCTCGCGCAGCGGTGCGAGGTCGGCGGGGGACAGTCGTCGCGCGGCACGCGCGGCCAGCGTCCCGGTCAGGTCGGCCTGCACTTCGAACAGATCCGCGACGTCGTCGCGGGTCAGCTCGGCGACGACGAACCCGCGCCGCGGCACCGCGTGGACCATGTCCTCGGCGCGCAGCGACTGGAGCGCCTCGCGGACCGGGGTGTGGCTGACGCCGAGGTCGGCGGCGATCCGGTCCATCCGCAGGAAGGTGCCCGGTCGGAGCTCGCCGGACAGGATGCGGTCCCGCAGGACGAGCGCGATCCGGTCGGGCAGCTGGGGGGTGCGACCCGGTGAGAGGTCGAGCACGGAGTCGGCCGTCGACACGACAACTATCATATACGATTCTGTCGAACCTGCGTCACCGACGACCGAGGGAGAACGACGTGCCAGGTCAGAGCTCTGCCGAGGACTTCCGGCTCACCGACATCCTGGCCGATCCGGCCCGTGCGGACCTCGTCGCGCTGTCGGTCGACGGCGTCGCCACGACCTACGGCGAGCTGGAGCAGCGGGCCGGGCGGACCGCGGCGGCGCTGCGCGACCTCGGTCTCGGCGCGGGGGACCGCGTCGTGTGGATCGGGAAGAACCGGCCGGAGTTCCTGGAGCTGCTCTTCGCCGCCCCGCGGATCGGCGCCGTGTCGGTCCCGCTCAACACCCGGCTCACCGAGGCCGACCTGCTGGCGCTGGTCGACGACGCCCGGGCCGGGCTGGTGGTGCTCGGCCCGGACTTCGCCGGGCTGCGCGTGGCGTTCGGGGAGCGGCCGGTCGTCGTCGTGGGGGAGGACCACGCGGCCTGGCGCGATGCCACGACCACCGTCCTGCCGCCGTCGCCGCCTGCCGGATCCGGCCCGGACGACACGGTGCTGCAGCTCTACACGTCCGGCACCACCGGCCTGCCCAAGGGTGTGCTGCTCGCGCACCGGCAGTTCAGCGCGCTTCTGCTCGCCGCCGGGCACTGGTCGATCGACCACACGTCGTCGGCGCTGGTCGCGATGCCGCTGTTCCACATCGGCGGGGTCGGCTACGCGCTGGTGTGCCTGGCCGCCGGCGCGCGCTGTGTGCTGGTCGCCGACATCGTCCCCGGCCCGCTGCTCGACACGATGACCGACGAGCGTGTCACGAACGCCTTCCTCGTCCCCGCCGTGCTGCAGATGCTGTCCGCGGTGCCCGGTGCCGCCGACCGGGACTGGTCGGCGCTGCGGTCGATCGCCTACGGCGCCTCGCCGATCACGGTCGGCGCGCTGCGTGCGGTCGTCGAGACCTTCCGGGCGCCGCTGTTCCAGGTCTACGGCGCGACCGAGACCACCGGTGCGATCACCCAGCTCGATCCGGCCGACCACGACCCGGACGGCCCGCGGGCACACCTCATGCGCTCGGCCGGCCGGCCCTACCCGTGGGTCGAGCTGACGATCGTCGACCCGGCGACCGGTCGCGTACTCGGACCGGGGGAGGTGGGGGAGGTGCGGATCCGCTCCGACCAGGTCACTGCCGGCTACTGGAACCGGCCCGAGGACACTGCGGTCGCGCTCGGCGACGACGCCACGCTGCGCACCGGCGACGGCGGCTACCTCGACGCCGAGGGCTATCTGTTCCTCACCGACCGGATCAAGGACATGATCGTCACCGGCGCGGAGAACGTGTACCCGATCGAGGTGGAGAACGTGCTGTCCGAGCATCCCGACGTCGCCGACGTCGCGGTGATCGGGGTGCCCGACGAGCGCTGGGGCGAGGCGGTGAAGGCCGTCGTCGTGCCGCGGCCGGGGGCGACGGTCGATCCGCAGGGGCTCATCGAGTGGGTGCGGCCACGGATCGCGGGCTTCAAACGGCCCCGCTCGGTCGACGTCGTGGAGGCGTTGCCGCGCAACCCCAGCGGCAAGATCCTCAAGCGCGAGCTGCGCGAGACCTACCGCAAGGCCTTCACCTGACCGAGATCATCGGTTAGCCTCGCCTCAGTACCGGTGAGGGAGGGCTTTCATGTCTCTGCGTCTGCCGACCGGCAGTATCACGGTGCTGCTCGGACCGTCGGTGCAGCGTCGCCGCACGATGAACCGGCTCGACGACGCGAGTGGTCGGTGCGCGGACGGGCACGATGCCGTGGTGCGCAGGCTCGGCGCGCGGTCGACCGAGTCGGCGGCCGACCGGCTGGCGTCGGTGGAGGCGGTCCGTCGGGGCCTCACCGCGATGGTCCTCGCCGACCGCCTGACCGACGGCCTCGACGCGCACGACCGCAGCACGGTGCTCTTCGCACTGCGGGCGGTCGTCGCGGACGGGGTCGCCGTCCTCGTCGACGACATCGACCCCGTCGCGGCCCTCGCCGTCGCCGACGGCGCGGTGCGCGTCGACGAGCGCGGCGAGGTCCGGATGGAGGAGCTGGCCTATTTGGCCTCGTAGGTGAGGCAGTCGGCGGCGTCGGCGCCCGCGCCGATGTCCACCGACGACGCGGTGCACTCGAGCTTCTCGTTGAACCGACAGTCCGATCGGTGACAGGCACCAACGAGACCGTTGCCGCTGCCACCGCGGAACGAGATCTCGACGAAGGTGCCGCAGTGGGCGTGCTCACCGGAGATCGTGATCGCCCCCGCACCGCAGCTGGAGTCGGAGTTGTAGGAGCAGCTGGTGGCGGCACACTGCTGAACCTGGGGCATGTCCTGAGCCGTGGTCATGGCGCTCAGGTTGTCGGGGCCGCGTGACGCGCGCCAGTCAACAGAGGCTCGCCTGACCGGCGGTGCGGGCCGCCTCACTTGCACTCCCGACCTAGGGTGTGTCTCCCAAATAGGCGGACCGGGGTGCGCGATGCTTGATCGGTGCCGCGCACCGCTGTCCTGACTGATGCCCAGTGGGCCCGTCTGGCGCCGCTGTTGCCCTCCTCCGAGGGTCGTCGCGGGCGCCCGTTCCGCGATGACCGCCGGGTGCTCGAGGGGATCATCTACCGGTATCGGTGCGGGCTTCCCTGGCGCGACGTCCCAGCCGAGTTCGGGCCGTGGCAGACGTTGTGGAAGCGGCACCGCCGCTACAGCGGCGACGGCACCTGGGACCACATCCTGGCTGCTCTTCTGGTCGAGGCCGACGCCGCCGAGGTGCTCGGGTGGGCGGTCAGCGTGGACTCCACGATCATCCGTGCCCACCAGCACGCCGCGACCCTCAAGCGCGACACAGGGGGCCGGATCGAACTACACGAATCTGCTCGCCGAACCAGCAGATCACGCGCTGGGACGGTCCCGCGGAGGGCTGTCGACGAAGATCCACCAGCTCGTTGACGGGCACGGCCGCCCGCTGGTGGTCCTCCTCGGCCCCGGCCAGGGCGGCGACTCGCCAATGTTTCCGCACCTGATGGCGCACCTGAGCATCGCCCGACCGGGCCCGGGACGACCCCGGACCCGGCCCGAACGCGTGCGCGCGGACAAGGCCTACTCCTCACGCGCGATCCGCCGGCACCTGCGCGAGCGCCGGATCATCGCTGTCATTCCGGAGCCCTCTGACCAGCAGGGACACCGCAAACGACGCGGCTCACGCGGCGGCCGACCGCCCGCATTCGATCCGGTCGACTACCGAAACCGCAACGTCGTCGAGCGCGGATTCTGCCACGTCAAGCAGTGGCGCGGGCTGGCCACCCGTTACGACAAGCTCGCCCTGACCTTCCGCGGCGGCGCCGTCCTGAAGGCAATCGTCACCTGGCTCCGCGCATTGGGAGACACACCCTAGGGGTCTGTTGCGGCACACCTCTCAATCGAGTGGTATGAATCATATTGCGCACCCGTCGGATGGGTGATCCGCAGTGGGCACGGAGGTGGCGGGCCGGTGACGGCAGCCGTCGGTCACCCGTCGCGTCCGCCGTCCGCCGCACGGGCCCCCGCGCCGGCGGTCCCGGGAGCCGTGCGCGGCGGACCGGTGGGGGTGGGCGATGATCCCTTCTCCGGACCCGGTGGACCGTGCCCGGAGAAGGAGGCGACGTGGACGAGGACCTGATGGGCCGGCTGATCCGGTTCGCCGACCTGACCGCCTGGCCGGCGTTCGCGGCGCTCGGGGTGCAGGAGGAGTCGATCGACCGGCTGCTCGCGACGACCGCGGGCCTGGACCCGTCGGCCGTCGCCGGGGTGCGTGCCGGGCTCGCCGCACGGGTCCGGTCCGCGGCGCGGGCACTGCGGAACGAGCCGCCGGTCGCCGCCGGGTTGCACCGGATGGGGCTGCGTCCGGGAGAGCGGGTCGTGGTCGTCGGCGACTCGCTGTCCGCCGACCGGCTGAGCTGGGCACGGCTGCTCGCCGAGCTGGTCCCGATGGTCGAACCGGAGACGACGGTCGAGGTGCTCGCGCTGTCCGGCCGGACCAGCTCCGAGGCGCTCGCGCTTGGCCCGGTCCTGGTCTCCCGGGTGCCGACCCGGGTGCTGGTCATGCTGGGCACGAACGACATCCGCCGGGAGGGCACGACCACCGGGATCCGGATGGTGTCGATCAGCGAGACGGCACGGAACCTGCGGGCGCTGCGCCTGCTGCTGGAGACCGAGAGTGGCGCCCGGGTGCGGTTCGTCGTCCCGCCGCCGGTCGACCCCCGTCGGGTGGCCGCCACCCGCGAGCTCACCGGCGAGTGGTGGGACCCGGCCGACGTCCCCGGGCTCGTCGCGACGGTCCTGGAGGTCGACCCGGATGCGGTCGACCTGTCCGGGATGCCGGTGCGGCCCGACTTCTGGGAGGACGACGGCCTGCACCCCAGCCCGATCGGCCAGGTCGCGATCCTGCGGGCGGTGCTCGCCCGGATCTGACCGGCGCGCCCGTTCCCGGCCCCCGGCCGGACCTCCGTGTCCGGTCGGGTCGGGTGCGCCGTCGGATCAGCCGCGCAGCGCGGCGACGGCGGCGCGGGCCGCGGCGGCGACGGCGTCCTCCCCGCGCTGCTCGTCGGCCGGGTCGGCCGGGACGGTGAACACCGTCAGGACCAGCGGTGCGCCGTCCGGCGGGTAGAGCACCCCGGAGTCGTTGCGCTCCCCGAGTGGTCCGGAGCCGGTCTTGTCACCCACGCCCCAACCCGCCGGGACCGCCGCGCGGATCTGCCGGTCGCCGGTGGTGTTCGCGCGCAGCCAGCCGGCCAGCCGGTCGCGCTGTGGGGCCGGGAGCGCGTCGCCGAGGACGAGGGTGCGCAGCGTGGACGCCAGCGCGGCCGGGGTCGAGGTGTCGCGCTCGCCGTCGCGGTCGTTCAGCGCGGTCTCCGCCCGGTCGGAGCGGGTGACCGTGTCGCCGGTGGTGCGGAGCCAGGCGGTCAGCTCGGCGGGGGAGCCGACCTCGCGCAGCAGCAGGTTGTGGGCGGTGTTGTCCGAGACGGTGACGGCGGCCTCGCACAGCTGGGCCACCGTCATCCCGGTCGCGAGGTTCCGGGTGGTGACGGGCGCGTACTCCAGCAGGTCCGCGCGTCCGTAGCGGACCGGGCGGTCGAGCAGGCCGGGGTCGGACAGCGAGCGGTGCAGCGTGAACCCGGCCATGAGCGCCTTGATCACCGAGCACATCAGGAAGCGGTCGCCGTCGCGGTGCCCGGCGCTGCGGCCGGTGCCGGTGTCGAGCACGTGCACCCCGATCGTGCGGGCGTAGGTGCGCTCGACGTCGGCCATCGCGGGGATCGGCGCGGTCCCGGTGTCCGGGGCCGGCGGAGCGGCTGCGGGAGGAGCGGGTGCGGGCGGTGCACAGCCGGTCAGCGCGGTGCCGCCGAGTGCTGCGCCGGCGAGGAGCAGGGAGCGACGGGAGATCGTCATGGGCGCACCGTGGCCGATCCGCGGCGATAGCGCGAATACGATCGAGCTGCGCGTGTGATACCCGTTCGATATGAGGCGAGGCCGGTGGACCTGCTACGGCACCTGAGCTTCTTCGTCGCCGTCGCCGAGGAACGGCACTTCGGCCGCGCGGCCGCCCGGCTCGGCATGGCGCAGCCGCCGCTGTCGCAGGGACTGCGCCGGCTCGAGACCCGACTCGGGGTGGTGCTGTTCGACCGCGGACCCGGTGGCGTCGCGCCGACGGCGGCCGGGCGCGACCTGCTGCCCCGCGCCCGTGCGCTGCTGGAGGACGCCGATGCGCTCGTCCTGGCCGCCGTCCGGCACGCCGAGGCCGCCCGGGTGCTGCGGCTCGGGGCCGTCGCCGACCTCGGGCCGGCCGCGACCGCACGGCTGGCGGCCCGCGCGGCGGCGGTGACCGGGCTGCGGGTGGCCCCCACCGTCGCCACCACGGTGGCCCTGGTCGACGCGGTGTCGGACGGGACGCTCGACGTGGCCGTCGTCGCGCACCCGGCGGTGCTGGAGTCGGCGCGCGCCGGTCCGGTCGTGGCGTTGCCGACCACGCTGCTGCTGCCCGCCGGACACCCGGCCGCTGCGGGGCCCGGGCCGGTCGTGCTGCGGACGCTGCGCGGCCTGGAGCTCGCGACCGCGCCGCGGGCCCACGCCCCGGCCGCCCACGACCTGCTGCTCGACACCCTCGACATCCGTGGCTGCCCGGTCACCGCGGCCGGGGCCGCCTCGCCGTCGGAGGCGCTCGCACTGGTCGCGACGGGTGCCGCGTTCGCGCTCACCCCCGACCCCGGCCTGAGCGCCGAGGGCGTCGCCCGCCGATCGGCGGCGGGGGAGCCGGTGCCGTTCCGGGTCCGGGTGGTGCACCGCACCGGGACACCGGAGGGCGTCGTCGACGCGCTCGTCGCGGCGCTGCGGGAGCCCGGGTGAGCCCCGCCGACGAGGTCCGCGCGGTGTTCCGCGACGCCGGGGTGCGCGGCTGGCTGCACGCCCGCCCGGTCTCCGGGGACGGCCCGCACCACTCCGACCGCGACGTCGACGCCGGCGCCCACGCCCCTGTCGTGATGGCGTCGGTCTACAAGCTGTTCGTGCTGGTCGCCTACTGCCGGGAGGTCGACGCGGGCACGGTCGACCCGCGGGAGCCTGTCGTCGTCCCGGTGCCGCGCACGCCAGGGCTCACCGGCATCTCCGCGCTCGTCGACCCGGTGACGATGAGCTGGCGGGACCTGGTCACGTCGATGGTGACGGCCTCGGACAACGCCGCGGCCGACGTCGTGCACAGCCGGGTCGGCCGGGACCGGGTCGCTGCGCTGCCCACCGAGCTGGGCCTGCCCGGGACCCGCATCCGCGGCGGCACCGACGAGGTGTTCGCCGACCTGCTCGCCGACACCGGCACCGACGACGTCGCCGCGGCCTTCGGGGTGCTCGCCGACAACGACGTCCCGGTCGAGGTCCGCGCGCTCAGCCCGGTCTACGGGTCGGCCACCACCGCCGCGGACGTCACCGCGCTGCTCGCGCTGCTGTGGCGCGGCGAGCTCGCGTCGGAGGCGTCGACGGCGTTCGCCCGCCGGCTGCTCGGGGCCCAGATCTGGCCGCACCGGTTGCGTGCCGGGTTCCCCGCACCGACGCAGGTGGCGGGCAAGACCGGCACGGTCGGCGCGGTGCGCAACGATGTCGGGGTCGTGACCTACCCGGGCGAGCACCCGGTCGCCGTCGCCGTGTTCACCCACTCCGCCCGCAGCGACACCACCGTGCCGCGCGCGGACGCCGCGATCGGCGCCGCCGCCCGGGTCGCGGTGCACGCGCTGCGGGCCCCCGCGCTCTGAGTCGCCGCGTCAGCCCGCCGGCAGCCACTCCCGCGCCGCCGCGACCAGCGCCGCGACCCCGACCGACAACGTCGGCTCGATCACCGGCGCGTAGCGGGGGGAGTGGTTCGACGGCAGCGACGCGCTCCGCTCCCGGATCTCCGCGACGCCGGCCGCGCCCTCGAACGCGCCCGGGTCGGCCCCGCCGAGCAGCCAGAACACGCACGGGACCCCGGCGGCGACGGCGAACCGCCCGACGTCCTCGCTCCCGGTCACCGGCCCCGGGTCGACGACCGGGAGCGGGGTGACGGTGGCCAGCGCGGCCCGGGTGCGCTCGGCCGCGTCGGCGTCGTTGACCACCGGCGGGAACGACTCCAGCAGCCGGACCTCGGGGTCCCTCGGTGCCCCGGAGGCCGCGGCCTCGCCGCGCACGGTCCGCTCGATCCCGGCGAGCACCCGCCCGCGCACCGACGGGGTGTACGAGCGCACGGTCAGCCCCAGCTCGGCGGAGTCGGGGATGACGTTCTCCTTGGTGCCCGCCCGCAGCATCCCGACGCTGAGCACCGCGGTCTCGGTCGCGGCGATCTCGCGCGGGACGACGGTGTGCAGCCGCAGCGTCGTCGCCGCGGCCAGCAGCACCGGGTCGACGGTGGTCTCCGGGCGCGCCCCGTGCCCGCCCACGCCGTGCAGGGTGATCCGCAGGCTGTCGCTGCCCGCGAAGGCCGGCCCGGAGGCGACGGCGAGGAGCCCGGCGGGCAGCGGCGCGACGTGCTGGCCGAGCACGACGTCGGGGGTGCCGAACCGGTCGTAGAGGCCGTCGTCGAGCATCGCGTCGGCCCCGGCGCCGAACTCCTCGGCGGGCTGGAACACCACGAGCAGCGTGCCCCGCCAGGTGTCGCGGGTCGCGGCGAGCTCGGCGGCGGCACCGACCAGGCAGGTCACGTGCATGTCGTGCCCGCAGGCGTGCGCGACGGCGGTCTCCTCGCCGTCGCGGCCGACGGCGCGGACGGTGCTGGCGTAGTCGAGGCCGGTGTCCTCGGCGACGGGCAGTGCGTCCATGTCGGCGCGCAGCAGGGCGGTGGGGCCGTCGCCGTTGCGCAGCACGCCGACGACGCCGGTCCGCCCCACGCCCTCGGTCACCTCGTAGCCGCACCGGCGCAGCCGTTCCGCGGCGATCCCCGCGGTGCGGGTCTCGGCGAAGGAGAGCTCGGGACGGCGGTGGAGGTCGCGGTACAGGTCGGCGAGGTCGTCGAGGTTGGCGAGGTCGTCGTAGAGGTCGTCGAGGCCGGCGCCGGGGTGACTGTCGCTCACACCCGGCGAACGTAGTCCGGAACCCGTTCGAGCGACACGGGCGGCGCAGTGGAGTGATGGCGACACCCTCACCCGATGTGGTGAAACCGCCATCCCGGGGACAATCGGATGACCGGTCGGGTTAACGGTTTGTTCAAGTTCGCCCTAGGATCAGCCCATGACGCAACCGGCTGGAGCGCCTCGATGACCCTGGAACAGGTCCGTCCGACCGGTCCGGACACCGGTGACCGGTGGCGCGGCCTGGCCGTGTTCGTGGTCCGCTCCGCGGCCGCTCCGCTGCTCGACGAGGCCGTCGCGGGGGTGGCCCGCGGGCTGGAGATCCTCGACGTCGTCGTCCTCGACGACCAGCAGGTCACCCGGGTCCGGGGCCAGGTGCCCGCACCGCCCGCCCGGCCGGCCCCGGCCGGCGCGCCGTACGCGCTCGTGGTCGCCTGCGACGTGGTCGCCCCGGTCGGCACCTCCGGGGTGCGGGCCACCCAGGACCGGGTCGCCGCCGTCCTCGACTACACCGAGAAGCGGGTGCTGCGCCGCGTCCCGCCGCGCGAGCACTACCTGCCGGTGCAGGCGTCGTCGTCGCCGGAGCACGCCCTCGCCCTGCTCGACGCGCTCGGGGACCCGGGGATCCTGCACCGCATCGCCGGCCCGGTCGCCGATCTGGGCCGCCGGTGCGCGATGCCCTTCCCGGTCGTGCGGATGCTCGGCGGCACCTCGCCCGGGTTCCGTGCCCGCGTCGCACTGGTCCGCCACCCGGTGCACGGGCCGTCGGTGTGCAAGGTGTTCCGGCCCGGGGCGCGCGAGGCGTTCGAGCGCGAGCTGCGTGCCCGCCTCGAGCTCGGTGACCTCCCGGAGGTCCCGGAGCTGCTCGAGCGCGGGGAGAACTGGCTGCTCACCCCGTTCTACGGCGACACCGGCCGGCACGTCGTGCGCCGGCTGCCGGGCGAGCTCGCCCAGCTGCGCCCGGAGGTCGTGCGGACGCTGCTGCGGTTCTGCCGCGACCTGCACGAGCGCGGCCGTTTCGTGCTCGACCTGTCTCCGCACAACCTGGTGTGGGACGAGCGTGCCGGACTGAAGGTCCTCGACCTGGAGTTCGTCCTCGACTACCCGGGCGAGCCGCCGTCGTGGTCGGACTGCTGGAGCCTGCGCGGCGTGCCCGCGGAGTACCGCGCGTCGGTGGAGGGACTGCCCGACCTGGTGCTGACCCGCGGCGTCGGGAACTCGGTGTTCCATCCGGCGATCTCCGGGATGAACCGCGCCCGACTGCTCGCCGAGCCCCGTCGCGGCGACGCCGCGCACAGCGGGGCCACCCAGCTCGCGTGGTACAGCGCGCTCGGTACCGTCGGCCGGTTGCATCCCGCACTCCGCGGGAAGCGGCACTGACGGCGCGCCCTCCGGCGCGCCGACCCGCCCCGACGACCGGAGGACCCGCGTGACCGGACCCGGCGGCGACCTGCCCGACGACCCGACCCGGCCCCTGCGGCCCGTCCCGGCCGACCCACCGCCACCGGACGGCCCGCCGTCGTCGCCGGACCGGGCGACGGGCGGACCCTCGCTCACGACACGGACCGCGCGCGGCTTCGCCTGGGCGTTCACCGGCACCGTCGGCCAGGCGGTCCTGCAGATCGGCGCTACCGTCGCGCTCGCCCGACTGCTGACCCCGGACGAGTTCGGTGCCGCCGCGGCCGCGCTGCTCGTCGTCGGGCTGACCCAGCTGGTGACCCAGCTCGGTGTCGCCGCGTCGCTGGTGCACCGCGAGCGCCTCGACGACCGCGACGTGACGGCCGCGTTCTGGTTCTCGGTGCTGGTCGCCGCGGTGTTCGCGGCCGTGCTCGCGGCCGGGTCGCCGGTGCTCAGCCCGCTCGTCGGGCTGCCCGCCGACTCCGGCCTGCTGCCGCTGCTGTCGGTGGCACTGCTGTTCGCAGGTGCCGCCGCGACGCCGCTCGGGCTGCTGCAACGCGACCTGCGGTTCCGTTCGATGGCCACCGTCGACCTCGTCGCGGCCGGGCCGGCGCTGATCGGGGTGAGCGTGGCGCTGGCCGCGGCCGGGTACGGCGCCACCGCGCTCGCCTACGGCGAGATCGCCGCCGCCGTGGCCAAGTGCGTCGGCTACCTGGTGCTGACCCGGCCTCGGTTCCGGCCCGAGGGCCCCGCCGCGAGCTGGGCCCGGCTGCGTCCGCTGCTCGGCTACGGCGCCGGATTCTCCCTCGCCCAGCTCGGCAACTGGTTCGCGCTCAACGCCGACAAGCTCGTCGTCGCCAACGCCCTGGGTACCGGCCCGCTCGGCGTCTACGGCCGCGCCTACAACCTGCTCTCCGAGCCGGCCAACATCATCGGCGGTGCCGCGGACAAGGCGCTGTTCCCGGCGATGGCCCGGGTCCGCGACGACGGCCCCCGGCTGCGCGCCGCCTACGTCCGCAGCGCCAGCCTCGTCGCGCTGGTCACCGTCCCGGCCGCGGTCCTGCTGTGCGTGCTCGCGCCCGAGGTCGTGCACGTGCTGCTCGGCGACCAGTGGGACGCCGTCGTGCCGCTCGTGCAGCTGTTCGCGCTGGTGCTGTTGCCGCGCACCTCCTACAAGATCAGCACCTCGCTGACCCGGGCCACCGGCGCGGTCTACCGGGCGGCCTGGCGGCAGTGGCTCTACGCCGGCTACGTCGTCGTGCTGACCGTGACCGGCGGGCTGCTGTGGGGCCTGGTCGGCGTCGCGGCGGGGGCCTCGCTCGCCATCGTGATCCACTTCCTGGTGATGCTGCAGTTCTCCGCACGGGTCTCACCCGGCCTCATGGGCGCGGTCCTGCGGATGTACCTCAAGCACGTCCCGGCGCTGGTGCTGACCGTCGCGGCGACCTGGGGCGTCGCGACGCTGGTCCGCCCGCTCGGGATCGACCTGGTCACCCTCGCCGTCGCCGCCCTGACCGGCGGGATCGCCACGCTCGGGACGCTGGTCGTGCTGCGCGGACGGTTCGCCGCCGAGCTCGGCGTGGTGCGCAGCCTGCGCGGGGGCGGGGCTCCCCGCGGGCCGCGCCCGGCCGGCTCCGGATCCGGCCCCGTCGTTCCCACAGCCCCCGCAGCCCCTGCGGCGCCTGCCGGGCCCGCGCTCCCGACCGGGCCCGCCGCTCCCGCGGCCCCGGTGGACGACGCCACCGTGCAGCTGCCCGCCGTCGGCCGCGGTGACGCGCCGCGAACGGTCGGGACGCCCGCCGACCGCCGCTGAGCCGACGCCCCGCGTGCGCCCGGACACGCCCTGCGGGCAGGGTTGTGCACGGTCCGACGACGACGGAGGTCGTCGACCGTCGGTGTCCCGGAGATCCCGGGACGCGTGCGAGGGAACGAGGTGCTCATGGAGCGCGTAGGCGTCGTCGGCTGCGGCCAGATGGGATCCGGGATCGCGGAGGTCGCGGCACGGGCCGGGTACGGCGTGCGGGTCGTGGAGACCTCCGCCGCCGCCGTGGAGGCCGGCCGGGCGCGGCTGGAGTCGTCGCTGGCCCGGGCGGAGAAGCGCGGCCGGATCGACTCGGCGGAGGAGGTCCTGGCCCGCATCGAGGTGATCGAGGGCCTGGACGCGCTGGCCGACCGGGAGCTCGTCGTCGAGGCGATCGCCGAGGACGAGGCCCTCAAGACCGGCGTCTTCCGGGAGCTGGACCGGCTCGTCACCGACACCGATGCGGTGCTGGCGTCGAACACGTCGTCCATCCCGATCATGAAGCTGGCGGTGGCGACGAAGCGGCCGGAGAAGGTCGTCGGCATCCACTTCTTCAACCCGGTGCCGGTGCTGTCGTTGGTCGAGCTCGTCCCGAGCCTGATGACCGCCGACGACACGCTCGCCACCGCCCGCACCTTCGTCGAGGAGGGGCTCGGCAAGAAGGCGATCGACTGCCAGGACCGCGCCGGGTTCGTCGTCAACGCGCTGCTGGTGCCGTTCCTGCTGTCGGCGATTCGGATGATGGAGTCCGGCTTCGCCACCGCCGAGGACATCGATGAGGGACTGGTCCGCGGCTGCGCGCACCCGCAGGGCCCGCTCGCGCTGTCCGACCTGATCGGCCTGGACACCGTGCAGGCCGTCGCCGAGTCGATGTACGCGGAGTTCAAGGAGCCGCTGTACGCGCCGCCGCCGCTGCTGGCCCGCATGGTCGACGCCGGGCTGCTCGGCAAGAAGGCCGGGCGCGGCTTCTACACCTACTCCTGAGTCACCTGCCCCGGACCCCGGGGAGCGCGGTTGTGCTCCCCGGGACAACGGGTGTGCTCCCCGGGCCAAGACCGCAGGTCGTCGGGCGGCCAGTCTCGTGGGCGACGCCATCCCACCACGAGGCGAGGAGCATCCATGACCGCGACGCACGAGGCCCCGGCGACCACCGTGACGGAGAAGGTGGTCAAGGCCGCCTGTCCGCAGGACTGCCCGGACACCTGCGCGATGCTGGTGACCGTCGACGGCGAGGGGAAGGCCACCTCGGTCGTCGGTGACCCGGACCACCCGTACACCAACGGCGGTCTGTGCGTGAAGGTCAACAACTACCTGGACCGGGTCTACGACCCGGGCCGCGTGCTGTTCCCGATGCGCCGGACCGGACCGAAGGGCAGCGGCCGCTTCGAGCGGATCAGCTGGGACGACGCCGTCACCGAGATCGCGACCCGGTTCCGGGCGATCGCCGACGAGCACGGTCCCGAGGCCGTCATGCCGGTGAGCTACCTGGGCACCCAGGGCATCCTCAACGGCCTGAACGTCGGCGATCCGTTCTTCGCCAAGCTGGGCGCCACCGTCGCCGAACGCACCTACTGCGACTCCGGCTCCTGCACCGCCTACGCCATGACCATCGGCGACACCGCCGGCGTGGACCCGGAGAGCCTCGTGCACTCCAAGTTCATCCTGGTGTGGGCGTGCAACATCATGAGCACCAACCTGCACCTGTGGCCCTACATCGCGAAGGCGAAGAAGAACGGGGCGAAGGTCGTCGTCGTCGACCCGGTCCGCACCCGCACCGCGGCCGCCGCCGACCAGCACATCGCGATCCGCCCCGGCACCGACGGCGCCCTCGCACTGGCCATGGCGAACGTGATCATCGCCGAGGGCCTGACCGACGACGACTACATCGCGAACCACACCGTCGGCTACGACGAGTTCGCCGAGCGCGTGCCCCGCTACACCCCCGAGTGGGCCGAGTCCGAGACCGGCGTGCCCGCCGAGACCATCCGCACGCTGGCCCGCGAGTACGCCGGCGCCCAGCCGTCGGTGATCCGGATCGGCGTCGCCGTCGAGCGGCACGCGGGCGGCGGCCAGACCGTGCGCGCGCTGTCCTGCCTGCCCGGCCTCGTCGGCGCCTGGCGCAAGCCCGGCGGTGGGATCCTGCAGCTGCCGCTGTGGGCGTTCCCGGTCAACTGGGGCGCCTTCATGCACCCGGAGATGCTGACCCCGGGCACCCGCGTCATCAACCAGTACCGGCTCGGTGCCGCGCTGTCCGGTGACGTGCCGGCCGGGCCGCCGATCAAGGGCCTGTTCGTCTACAACTCCAACCCGGTCGTCACCACCCCCGACCAGGACCGGTTGATCGCGGGGCTGCAGCGCGAGGACCTGTTCACGGTCGTGTCGGAGCAGTTCATGACCGACACCGCGGAGTACGCCGACATCGTCCTGCCGGCCACGACGCAGATCGAGCAGGACGACATCATGTTCTCCTGGGGCCACCTCTACGTGACCTACAACCACCAGTCGATCGAGCCGCTCGGCGAGGCCGTCCCGAACACCGAGATGTTCCGCCGGATCGCGGCCGCGATGGGCTTCGACGACCCGGTCTTCCGCCGCACCGACGCCGAGATGATCGCCGAGGCGTTCGACTGGTCCCACCCGCACATGGAGGGGATCACCGTCGAGTCGCTGAAGGAGCAGGGCTGGCAGCGGCTCAACGTCCCCGCCCCGGACGCCTACGCCCCGCACGCGGAGGGCGGTTTCCCGACGCCGTCGGGCAAGGTCGAGTTCGTCTCCTCCGCCGCGGCGGGCGGCAACTTCGTCGTCCCGCTGTTCCGGCAGGGCTCCAACGACCACCAGCCCGGCGAGCCGGTCGACCCGCTGCCGCACTACATCCCGCCGCGCGAGTCCGCCGCGGCGGACCCGGAGCTGGCGGCGCGCTACCCGCTGAACCTGCTCACGCCCAAGTCGCACGCGTTCGTGAACTCCAGCTTCGGCAGCCACGAGTTCCACCGCCGCGTCGCGAACGAGCACACCCTGATCGTGCACCCGGACGACGCCGCCGCCCGCGGCATCACCGACGGGTCCCCGGTGCGGGTGTTCAACGACCGCGGTGAGTTCACCGTGCTCGCCTCGCTGCAGGACACCGTGTCCCCCGGCGTGGTCGTCAGCCCGATGGGCGGCTGGCGGAAGAACTCCAAGGCGGGTTCCACCCTGGCCGCCGTCAACCCGACGGTGTTCGGCGACCTGGGCAACGCGCCCACGTTCTCCGACACCCTCGTCGAGGTCGAGACCGCCTGAGCCGCGGTCCGGCCGGAGCCCCCTCTCCGGCCGGGTCGCCCACCCACCTGTCACCACCGTCCACATCGGAGGAAAGACCCCGTGGCCTACGTCGTCACCGAAGCCTGCATCGACGTGCAGGACCGTGCCTGTATGGAGGAGTGCCCGGTCGACTGCATCTACCCGGGGGAGCGGATGATGTACATCCATCCCGACGAGTGCGTCGACTGCGGCAAGTGCATGCCCGCCTGCCCCAGCGAGGCCATCCACTGGGAGCACAAGATGCCCGCCGAACAGCTCGACTTCGTCGAGGCGAACGCGCTGTTCGTACGCGAGCAGGGCTTCTCCGGCGGTGGCGAGGACGCCGACCCCGCCGACGGCGACCACCCGATCGTCGCTGCGCGGAAGCCCCGGTGAGCGGCGAGCTCAGCGCGGACCTGGTCGTCGTCGGTGCCGGACCGACCGGGCTCTACGCCACCTACTACGCCGGCTTCCGCGGGCTGTCGGTGGTCGTCGTCGACGCCCTGGACCAGCTCGGCGGGCAGATGTCGGTGCTCTACCCGGAGAAGCCGGTGTTCGACGTCGCCGGCTTCCCCCGGGTCCGCGCCCAGGACCTGGTCGACTCCCTGATCGAGCAGGCGGCCCTGGCCGAACCGACCTACCTGCTCGGGCACGACGCCGTCGGGCTGGAGCAGTTCGACGACGGCGTCGCCGTCACCACCGACCGCGGCGTGCGGATCCGGGCGGGCGCGTTGCTGGTCACCGGCGGGATGGGCCGGTTCACGCCGCGCCCGCTGCCCGCGGGCGGCGACTACGTCGGACGCGGGCTGCGCTACGCCGTGCCGCGCCCGGCCGAGCTGACCGGCAGGGACGTGCTGATCGTGGGCGGCGGGGACTCCGCGGTGGACTGGGCGCTGTGCCTGGAGCCGCTGGCCGCGTCGGTCACCCTGGTGCACCGGCGCGACGCCTTCCGCGCGCACGAGCGCAGTGTCACCGAGCTGCGTGCCTCCTCGGTGCGGATCCTGACCCCCTACGAGGTCGCCGACGTCCGCGGCGACGACCGGGTGGCCGAGGTCGACGTCGCCGGCCCGGACGGCGTCGAGACGCTGAAGGTCGACGAGCTCGTGGCCGCGCTCGGCTTCAAGGCCGACCTGGCCGCGCTGTCGAGCTGGGGGATCGGGATGAGCCGGCGCCACATCGCCGTCGACCGGTCCATGCGCACCACGCTGCCGCGGGTGTTCGCGGCCGGGGACATCACCGACTTCGAGGGCAAGGTCCGGCTCATCTCGGTCGGGTTCGGCGAGGCCGCGCTGGCGGTCAACAACCTCGTCCCGCTGGTGCGACCGGACCTGCCGGTCGTGCCCGGCCACTCGAGCGACGCGGCATGAGCGCCCCGGCCGCGGGGCCCGGCGGCGGGTGGTCGCCGGGCACGGTCGGGCGGGCGATGATCGGCTGCCCGAAGACCTGCGGGCGCACCACCACGGTGCACCAGGCACGCGAGGCCCTGCGCGACGGCCACGTGCACGCGCTGCTCGTCGTCGACCGGGGGGTGCTGCTCACCGTCGTCGAGCGGGCCGACCTGGAGGGGCGCCCCGCCGCCGCGCCGGTGCGCTGGCTCGGTGGGCTCTCCGGCCGGACCGTCGCCCCGGCCGCCGACGCCGAGTCCGTACGGGGCGCGATGGCCGGGGCCGGCCGGCGGCGCCTGGCCGTCGTCGACTACCGGGGCCGGCTGCTGGGCCTGCTCTGTCTCAAGCGCTCGGGGGCCGGGTTCTGCACGGACGAAGGGGTCCGGGCGCGCGCCGCGGAACGCGTTCCTCACATCGGAGCTACACGATCGTGACGTGCGCGTGCGATGCTCGGGTATGGCTTTGGTCACGCTCGACACCACCACCGTGGCCGAGACCGACCGGTTGGACTTCTGGCGCTCGACGGTCTGCGACCAGTTCGTGCCCCTCGACGTCAGGCCCTCCACCGGCGGCCTGGTCTCCGGACGAGTGACGGCGGCGTCCGTCGCGGGTACTCACCTGCGGCGGATAGCCTCGGTTCCGCACCGCTTCGACAGGACTGTACGGCAAGTTCGTTCCGCAGACGAGGACTTCCTCCAGATCGCGCTCGCCCGCCGTGGACGCACCCTGGTCGTCCAGGACGGGCGGGAGGCGGTGATCGGCCCCGGCGAGTTCGTGATCTACGACAGCAGCCGGCCGTTCACCTTCGTCACCTCGGACTGCTTCGAGTACCAGGTCTGCCTGCACCCGAAGGGCTCCCTGCCGCTGTCGGCCGCCGAGACCGCCGCCGTCACCGCGATCACCTTCGACGGCCGGCGTGGCATCGGCGCGATGCTCCCGCCGCTGCTGTCGTCGCTGAACCGCGCGATCGGCGACGACGTGCCCGAGGCCGCCCAGGAGGCCGTCGCCCGCACCATCGGGGACGTGTTCGTCGCGCTGGTGCGCAGCACCGTGCCGGCGGCGGTGCCGGAGAACCTGCACGTCACCCGGGCCCGCGGGTTCATCCGCGAGCACATCGCCGACCGGGACCTCGACCCCGCCGGGGTGGCGGCCGCCTGTGCGATCTCGGTCAGCTACCTGCACAAGCTGTTCGCCGAGGAGGGGACCACGGTGGCCGGGGCGATCCGGGAGGAACGGCTCCAGGGCGCCTGGGCCGACCTGCGCCGCCCCGAGCTCGCGCACGTCGGGGTCGGCGCGATCGGCGCCCGATGGGGCATGCCGGACCCGGCGGCGTTCAGCCGGGCCTTCCGGACCCGGTTCGGGCGGTCGCCGAAGGCGCACCGCGAGTCCTGAGGGCCGGCCGGGCGGGGAGGCCCGCCCGGCCGCTCCGCTCAGATCCGCTGTTGGCCGAGGAACCCGGTGACCAGCTTCGTCAGGTCCTCGGGCCGCTCCAGGTGCATGCAGTGGCTCGACCCCGGCCCGGTCACCAGCTCGAAGCGGGCGTCCGGGATGCGCTCGGCCACCGCGCGGGACTGCCAGGGCGGGGTCAGCAGGTCCTGCTCGCCCACCGCGACCAGCGTCGGTGCCGTGATCGCGTCCAGCCGGTCGAGGGTGTCGTGGTCGAGGTCGGCGTCCCACTGCTCGACGGTCACCTGCATCTGTGCCTCGTCCTGCGGGAACGCCGGCAGCAGCGCCTCCAGCAGCGCGCCCACGTTCGGGTCGTCGAGTGCCTGCGGGGAGAACGCGAGCCCCGATGCGGTCAGCGCGGACTCCATGTCGCGGTGCACGTAGGGCAGGCGCAGCGCGCTCAGCACCGCGCGCTGGAAGCCGTCGGTGCGGCCCCAGGTGCCGTAGAGGACCTGCGAGGCGACCTGCCCGGGGCGGGTCAGCGCGATCTCCTGCGCGACGGCCGAGCCCAGCGACCAGCCGAGCAGGTGCGCGCGCGGGATCTCCAGGGCGTCGAGCAGTGCGGAGGTGTCGGCGACCATCGACCCGACCGTGATCGGCCCGGACCCGCGGTCGCTGCCGCCCAGCCCCCGGTTGTCGAAGGTGATGACCCGGTGGGTCTGGGCCAGCCGGTGCGCGAGCTCGCCCCAGAGCGGGATCGCGCCGGACGTCCCCATGATCATGAGCAGCGGGTCGCCGTCGCCTGCGGTCTCGTAGTGCAGCTCGACGCCGGTGGACACGGTGATGCGGGGCACGGTGGGTCTCCTCGGGGGTGTGCGGTCGGGTCGGCGGTGCTCAGGGGTGCTCAGGGGTGCTCGGCGGTGCTCAGCGGTACTGGAGGCCGTCGTCGAGGTCGGCCTTCGGCAGCTCGACCCGGTCGACGTCGTGCTCGTGCATGTGGGTCCACGGTTCGCGGTCGCCCTGGCCGAACATCCGGTGCGCGGACCGCCCGATGTAGCCGGGGTTGAAGTTCTCCTCCGAAACCCACGGCAGGCGCGGCATGTCGGCGTCCTGCGGTGCGACGGTGGGGACGACGACCTGGTGGCGGCGCTCGTCCATGCGCGCGAGGATGCGGCCGATCAGGTCGTTGACCAGGTCGATCCGCAGCGTCCAGCTGTGCCGGAAGTAGCCGAAGGCGTAGGCCATGTTCGGGATGCCCTCGATCATCAGCCCGCGCCAGGTGACGTGGCGGGTGAAGTCGACCGGCTCGCCGTCGACGGTGAAGGGGATGTCGCCGAACACGGCCAGGTCGAACCCGGTCGCGGTGACGACGACGTCGGCCTCGATGACCTCCCCGGAGTCCAGCTCGACGCCCTTCTCGGTGAACCGGGCGATGGTGTCGGTGACGACCGACGCCTTCCCCTCGCGCATCGCGGCGAAGAAGTCGCCGTCGGGCACGAACGCGATGCGCTGCTGCCAGGGGCGGTAGCGGGGGACGAAGTGCTTCTCGATGTCGGTGCCCTCGGGGAGCAGCGGCCGGATCGACTCGATCAGGAACTCGTGCAGTGCGTCCGGGTCGTCGCGGCCGGTGGTGGCCAGCCAGTCGAGCTGCTGGACGTAGGTGCGGCGCAGGATCTCGTGGGTCCACTCGGCGGGCAGGTCGAGGGGCTCCAGCATCGTCGCGAGGTCGTGCACGGTCGGCGCGGGGAACCAGTACGACGGCGAGCGCTGCAGCATCGTCACGTGCTCGGCGGTCGCCGCCGTCGCCGGGACGACCGTCGCCGCGGTGGCGCCGGACCCGATGACCAGCACCTTCGCGCCCGTGACGTCGAGGTCCGACGGCCAGGACTGCGGGTGCACGACGGTCCCCGCGTACTGCTCGAGGCCGGGCCACTGCGGGGTGTAGGGCTCGTCGTGGTTGTAGTAGCCCTGGCACATCCACAGGAACGACGCGGTCGTCGACAGGGTCTCACCGGTGTCGGTGCGCGTCACCTCCGCGGTCCACCGGTACTCCGCCGACGACCAGCTCAGAGCGGTGACGCGGTGGTGGTACCGGATGTGCCCGGCCAGGTCGTCCTCCGCGATGACCTCGTCGAGGTAGGCCAGGATCTCCGCGCCCGCGGCGATCGACGGCCCCGTCCACGGCTTGTGCCGGTAGCCGTAGGTGAACAGGTCGCTGTCGGAGCGGGCCCCGGGGAAGCGGTGGGTCCACCAGGTCCCACCGGGGGCGTCCTGGGCCTCCAGCAGCACGAAGCTCCGGTCCGGGAACTCCTCGCGGAGCCGGTGGGCGGCGCCGATGCCGGACACCCCGGCCCCGACGATCAGGACGTCGACGTGCTCGCTGGTCGTGGCGGTCATGGGTCCTCCGGGCGCAGGTGTGACGGCGGTCTCTCGACGCTAGGGCGGCCGGCCCGGTCCCCGGGTGTCCGAACTTCGGACACCGGGGGGTGTTGACCGGTGCCGCATCATGTGATGACGAGCACAGAGAGGTGCGTCGATGGGGGATCTGCTCGCACGCCGTCGCGAGCTCGTGTCCGCGCGGGCCGAGCTGCTCGACCGGCCCGACGCCGCACCGCCCGGCGTGCCCGGTCACGTCGTCGCGTCCTGGCGGCGCAGCATCGCGGGTGGGGTGGACCCCGCGACGATCGCGAACCGCTTCCACCCCGACCTCGACACCGGTTCCCGGCTGGTCCGGTGCGCGCGCCCGGTCATGGAGCAGCTGGCCGAGCAGGTCGCCGGGATCGGGGTGTGCGTCGCGCTCACCGACGACCGTGCCCGGCTGCTGGTGCGCCTCGACACCGACGCGGTTATCGCGCGGTCCGCGGACGTCAACGCGTTCGCCGCGGGCTTCGGCTACGCCGAGGGCGCGGTCGGGACCAACGGGGTCGGGACCGTGCTGGAGTCCGGCCGGCCGGTGCACATCGTCGGCGCCGAGCACTTCGTCGAGCAGCTGCACGACTACGCCTGCGCCGGCGCCCCCGTTCGTGACCCGGCGACCGGGCGGGTCGAGGCGGTGCTGGACCTGTCCTGTCGCGCGGAGCACTCCTCGCCGCTGCTGCTGTCGCTGGTGCGCTCGGCGGCCGCCCGCATCTCCGACGCCCTGCTGCACGACCGCGACCCCGCCCAGCAGGCCCTGTTCGACGCCTACGCCCGCACCGAGTCCCGCACCCGGCGGGCGGTGCTCGCCGTCGGGCGCCGCACGGTGCTGGCGAACAGCGCGATGCAGACGTTGCTCGACGCGGACGACCACGCCGCGCTCACCGACCACGCCAGGTTCCTGCTGCTGCGCGGCCCCGGCGTCGACGACCGGGTGGAGCTGCCGTCGGGGACCCGGGCGCGGCTGCGCGGCGCGGTCGTCCCGGCCGGCGGGGCGCTCGCCGGCCTGGTGGCGGTGGTGACGCTCCTGCGCGAGGCCGACGGCGGCCACCCCGCCGGCCCGGTCGCGACGACCCCGTGGTCCGGCGCCGACGGGGTGAGCCCGGCCTGGCGGGTGGCGCGGGCCGCCGTCGCCGCGGCACTGGGGGCGGGAACGCCGTTGCTGGTCACCGGTGAGCCCGGCTCCGGGCGCGCGCGGCTGATCGCCGACTGCTGGCCCGGCCCGGTCGTCGAGGTCGGCCCCGACGACGACGGCGCCGATCTCGACGACCGCGTCCGGCGGGCCGGGCAGCGGGCGCTGGTGCTGCTGCGCGACCTCGACCGGCGCGACGCCGGGGTGCCGCCCGCCCTCGCCCGCGGGGACCTGCCGACGGCCGGCACCCGTGCGGACACCGCCGTCCCCGACCCCGTCCGCGACGCCGTGCTGGCCCGGTTCCGGGTGTCGGTGCCGGTCCCGCCGCTGCGCGGCCGCCCCGGCGACCTCCCCGGCCTGGTCGCCGCGCTGCTCGCCGAGCTCGCCCCCGGCCGCGACGTGCGGCTGTCCGCCGGGGCGCTGCGGACGGTGAGCAGGCACCCGTGGCCGGGGAACGTGACCGAGCTGCGCGACGCGCTGACCGCGGCCCTGGGCCGGCGGCCGGTGGGTGTGGTCGAGGCGACCGACCTGCCCGAGTCCTGCCAGAGCGCGCCGTCCGGGACGCTGCGGGCGGTGGACCGGGCCGAGCGGGACGCGATCGTCGCCGCGCTGCGCGACACCGACGGGAACCGGGCCGCCGCGGCCGCGGCGCTGGGGGTGGCCCGGTCCACGCTCTACCGGAAGATCGCGCAGTACCGGATCACGGGGTGAGGTCAGCTGCCGTGGTGGTAACGGCAGGCGGCGATGCGGGCCTCGTCGTCGACGATCTCGAGCACGAGCCGGTGCTCGTGTGCTCGTTCCACCATGCCGGACGAGCAGAACCGCTCCCGGTGCGGTACGACCGGGCCGTGCCCCACCCCCATGCCGTGTCGCCGGACATCGTGTCGCCGGACATCGTGCTGCCCGAGACCGTCCTGCTCTGGGACGCCGACGCGGTCGCCGACCCGCCCGCGGAGCCCTGCTGCCTGGCCGGGACCGCGCCGGGTGACCGGGCTGCGGTCTACCGCACCGGGCCGGGCGGCGGCGTGATGGCGCTGTTCGCGTTCACCGGTCCCGCCGAGCCGCACCCCGGCGGACGGCACGCGGCGGGCGTCGTCGTGCCGGTCGGACGGCCGGTGCCGCGGGCCGAGCTGCTGGCCGACCCGGTGCTCGCACCGGTGTTCCGGCACCTGCGCGGCCGTCGCCGGCTGCCACCCGACGCGGCCCGTCGGCTGGTCGCGCTCCTCTCTGGGTGAGCCGCGACGCCCGGCCGCCGGGGCGCGCCGGCCGGGCTCATCCCCGCACGACCTCGGCGATCGCCGCGCCCAGCTCGGCCGTCGTCGCGGTGCCGCCCAGGTCCAGGGTGACGGCCGCGCCGCCCCGCCCGACGACCTCCTCGACCGCGGCCAGCACCGCCGCCGCGGCCTCGTGCTCGCCCAGGTGCTCCAGCATCATCGACCCGCACCAGATCTGGCCGACCGGGTTCGCGACGCCCTTCCCGGCGATGTCCGGCGCGGACCCGTGCACCGGCTCGAACAGGCTCGGGAACTCCCGCTCCGGGTTGATGTTCGCGCTCGGCGCGACGCCGATCGTGCCGGTGCAGGCCGGCCCGAGGTCGGACAGGATGTCGCCGAACAGGTTGCTGGCGACCACGACGTCGAACCGTTCCGGGCTCATCACGAACCGCGCCGCGAGGATGTCGATGTGGGAGGAGTCGACGTCGACGTCGGGGTACTGCGCCGCCATCGCCGCGACGCGCTCGTCCCAGTACGGCATGGTGATCGCGATGCCGTTGGACTTCGTCGCCGAGGTCAGGTGCCGGTTCGGGTGCCGCCGCGCGAGCTCGAAGGCGTAGCGCAGGATCCGGTCGACACCGATGCGTGTCATGACGGTCTCCTGAATCACGACCTCGCGGTCGGTTCCGGAGAACATCCGCCCGCCCACCGGCGAGTACTCGCCCTCGGTGTTCTCCCGGACGATCAGCATGTCGATGTCGCCGGGGGAGCGGCCGGCGAGCGGAGCGGCGACACCGGGCAGCAGCCGGGCCGGGCGCAGGTTGACGTACTGGTCGAAGCGGCGGCGGAACTGCAGCAGGCTCCCCCACAGCGACACGTGGTCGGGCAGCACTTCGGGCCACCCGACGGCGCCGAAGAACAGCGCGTCGAAGCCGCGCAGCTGCTCGAACCAGTCCTCGGGCAGCATCGTGCCGTGCTCGAGCCAGTGGTCGGCGCTCGCGAAGCCGAACTCGGTGAACTCCAGCCCGATCCCGAACCGCTCCGCGGCCGCGGTCAGCACACGGACGCCCTCCGGGACGACCTCCTTGCCGATCCCGTCGCCCGGGATGACGGCGATGCGGTGCGCGGTCATGTCGTGTCCTCCTCGACTCGGTTGCATCTATCCTGATCGGCGAACCGGGCGCGGTGAACCGTCCTCCGGACCGGACAGTCTTTCCGCACGGGGAAGGAGCAGGCGTGGAGCTGCCCGAGTTCGACGACCTGCGCTTCTTCGCCGGGGTCGCCGCCGCGGGCACGCTGACCGAGGTGGCGCGCCAGTGGGGCGTGTCGGTGTCGGCGGTCAGCAAGCGGCTCGCCCGCCTGGAACGACGCCTGGGCGTCCGCCTGGTCAACCGGTCCACCCGGCGTCTCACCCTGACCGACGAGGGCCGCCGCTACGCCGAGGGCGCCCGCGACGTGCTGGGCCGGATCGACGACCTGGAGGACGAGATCGGCCGTCGGCGCTCGGGGCTGCACGGCCGGATCGCGGTGCACTCGTCGATGGGGTTCGGCCGGGCGCACGTCGCGCCGCTGCTCGGCACGTTCGAGGCGGCCAACCCGGACCTGCGCGTCGACCTGGAGCTGTCGCACCTGCCGGTCGCGGTCGGCGGCTCCGGCTACGACTTCGCGGTGCGCGTCGGACCGCTGCCGGATTCGCGGCTGCACGCCAGGGTGCTGCACCGCAACCGGCGCGTGGTGTGCGCGGCGCCGTCGTACCTGGGCCGCCGCGGCGCCCCGCGCACCCCGGCCGACCTGGCCGGACACGACTGCATCGTGATCCGGGAGAACGACACCGCCTACGCCCACTGGCGCTTCGGGACCGACGCCAACGCAGCCGGGGTCCGCGTGACGGGCGCGATGACCTGCAACGACGGCGAGGTCGCGACGGCGTGGTGCCAGGCCGGGCGCGGGCTGGTGATGCGCTCGCTGTGGCAGGTCGCGCCGCTGCTCGCGTCGGGGGAGCTGGTGCAGGTGCTGGCGGACGTCCCGACGCCGTCGGCGGACCTGCTGGCGGTGCACGGGGCCGATCCGCCCCGGCGGGTCCGCGCGGTGCTCGACCACCTCGTCGACGGGCTGGCGGAGCGGCTGCCGGTCAGGCCGGTTCCCGTTCCCGGCGCCGGGTCCACGGCCACGTGATCACGGCCCACCCCATCGCGACCAGCACGAACTCCACCACCAGGTAGACCGGCCACGGTCCCAGCAGGTCCAGCACCGAGGCGTTCGACGGCTTGTGGGCGAGGAAGCCGTAGTTCGTGCCGGCCGCGAGGTTGAACGGCAGCACCACGGCCGCCCAGGCGACCGTCGCCGCCAGCGTCACGCCCATCCCGCGCCAGGTCGGACGCACCCCCGCCCCCCAGGTCAGGTACACCGCCGCCCAGGTCACGAGCAGGTGCAGCGCCCAGAAGTGCAGGAACGCGACGTGCGGGAGGTCGGGGGAGTCGGTGGCCGGGGTGAGCAGCGCCTGCGGGGTCAGGGTGAGCCCCCAGTAGTAGAGCGGCGCGCAGGCCCACCAGCGCCGCGTCCACAGGGCGACCGCCGCGGTGACCCAGGACAGGTCCGACAGCTGCAGCGGCAGCGAGATGTGGACGTCGAAGGTCTGCGGGGTCAGCAGCCGCACCTGCAGCGGGACGAGCAGCACGACGATGACGACGGCGAACGCGCGCAACAGGCGCAGCTCCGCGGGGGTGCCGCGTAGCCGCCGTCCGAGGGCCACCAGCGCGACCGTGCCGAGGACCCCGACGGTCAGCGCGCCCCAGTGGGTCGCGCCGTAGGGCACGAAGACGCCGGTGTCCCCCATCGCCAGATCATGACGCACCGGGCAGCGCCGCGAGCAACCGCCACAGCGGGCGCTGCACCGCGTCGGGGATCCCGGCGAGGGAGAAGTCCAGGCCGTGGGCGACGTTGAGCCGCGCGAGCCGGCGCAGCGGTGGCAGCCGCCCGGCCGTCGCCAGGATCCGGAACTGCTCCTCCAGGGACCCGGCCGGGGTCTCGACGGTGCGCACGCGCACCGGGCCGTCGCTCCCGTTGTCGAACGAGTGCGTGACGCCGGGCGGCACCACGATCCCGTCGCCGGGGTGCAGCAGGCTCGTCCAGCCTCCGACCCGTACCCGCAGGACGCCCTCGAGCACGGTGAACGACTCGGTGGCGCCCCGGTGCCGGTGCGGCGGTGGACCGGCCACCCCGGGCGGTACGACGGCCTCGAACTCGAAGGCCGGAGCGCCGCTGTGCAGCACGTCGATGGTCTCGCCGGACGGCATCTCGATGCGGCTCACGGCGGCCTCCCGGGTCAGGCGCCGGCGGTCCCGGCGGTGTCGGCGGTGTCGTTCTTCTTCTTCCGCTTCGGGATCAGGTGCGCCACGGCGACGATCACCGCGCCGACGACGACCCCGAGGATCGCCGAGCCCACGGTGTTGGTGAGCCAGCCCAGGAACCCGCCCAGCGCACCGGTCGCGCCGGCGACGGCCACCTCCAGATGGTGCACCAGGTCGTAGATCGGGGAGAAGCCCAGCTCGTCCATCCCGACGAGCAGGATGTGCCCGCCGACCCACAGCATCGCCGCGACACCGACGACCGACAGCGTCGTCAGCACGATCGGCATGGCCTTCACCAGTCCGCGGCCGAACGACGCGATGGGGCCGGAGCCACGCTTCGCCAGGGCCAGGCCGGCGTCGTCCATCTTCACGATGAGCGCGACCGCGCCGTAGACGAGCGCGGTGATCGCGACGGCGACGACGGCCAGGATGATCGCCCGGGCGACGATGCCCTCGCTCGCGACCTCGTTCAGCGCGATGACCATGATCTCGGCGGACAGGATGAAGTCGGTGCGCACGGCGCCGGAGACGACCCGGCGCTCGTTCTCCGCCGGGTCCGCGGCGACCTTCTCGTCGCGCTCCTCGGGCTGCTCGGAGTGCCCGGAGAAGTACTCCCAGAGCTTCTCCGCGCCCTCGTAGGCCAGGTAGCAGCCGCCGACCATCAGGATCGGGGTCAGCAGCCACGGCGCGAACTGGGAGAGGATCAGCGCGACCGGCAGGATGAAGATGATCTTGTTGCGCAGCGAGCCCTTGGCGATCCGCCAGATGATCGACAGCTCGCGCTCGGGCTTGAGGCCCTGGACGTAGCGGGGGGGACCGCGGCGTCGTCGACGACCACACCCGCGGCCTTGGCTCCGGCGCGCCCGGCGGCCCCGGCGACATCGTCGAGGGAGGCCGTCGTCAGGCGCACCAGCGCCGCGACGTCGTCGAGCAGGGCGAACAGTCCGCTCATCGGGTCACCGTCCGTTGCATGGCCGAATCCGTGCGCACGCGCGGAGCCTACGGGGAGAGCGGGACGAACGGGACCGAACCTGCACGATCGCGGGGCTTGACCGTGCCGCGACGGCACGGTGTCGACTGGCGCCATGGCACAGGACACGACCGCCCCCACCACCCCGCCGAACAGCGTGGACCCGTCGGACCCGGTGGCCGCCTTCTCGGGGATGCGCGAGGTGGCCGCGGCCGTCGAGATCCCGCTGGAGGTGCCCGGGCGGCCGACTCAGCAGGGGTTGATGGTGACCCGGCACGCCGAGGTCCGCGCGATGCTCACCGACGACCGCTTCCGGCACGACGCCGCCGCCGTGCCGGGGGCGGAGAACTTCATCCGCAACGCCCAGACCGGCCTGATCGGGCTGCCCGAGGACCTCGACCTGCTCCGCCGTCCGATGCTGGGCCGCGACGGTGAGGACCACGCGCGGCTGCGCCGGCTGGTGTCGCGGGCGTTCACGGTGCGCCGGGTGAACGGGCTGCGCCCGCGGGTCGGGGCGATCGTGGACGGCCTGCTCGACGACGTCGCCGCGGCCGGTGCCGACGGCACCCCGGTCGACCTGGTGGAGGCGCTGGCCTACCCGGTACCGATCGCGGTGATCTGCGAGCTCGTCGGCGTACCGGAGGGCGATCGGGACCGCTGGCGGGAGTTCGCCCGGCTGCTGATCCAGCCCGACCCCGAACGGATGCCCGACGTCGCCCGGGGGATGGTCGCCCACGTCCGGGAGCTGATCGAGGCCCGCCGCCGGGAGCCGGTCGACGACCTGCTGTCCGGACTGGTCGCGGCGCACGACGAGGACGGCGACCAGCTCTCGGAGCAGGAGCTCGTCGACATGACGGTGAACCTGACCGTCGCCGGGTTCGAGACGACCGCGCACGTCCTGGCCAAGGGCACCCTCGCGCTGCTCAGCCGCCCGGACGAGCTCGCCGCGCTGCGGGCCGACCCGCACCTGTGGCCGACGGCGGTGCACGAGCTGGTCCGCACCTGCGGCCCGATCCCGGCCGGTGCCCCGCGCTACGCGGCCGAGGATACGGAGATCGCCGGGACGCCGGTACCGGCCGGGACCGCGGTGCTGCCCGGCCTGCTGCCGGCGAACTTCGACCCGCGCGTCGTCGACCGGCCCGACGAGCTGGACGTGCGCCGTGACCCCGGTCGTGGCGAGGGACACCTCGGGTTCGGGCACGGTGCGCACTACTGCCTGGGGGCCGCGCTGGCCCGCCAGGAGGTCGAGGTCGTGCTGTCGGCACTGGTCACCCGCTTCCCGGGGCTGCGGCTCGCAGAACCGGCGGACGGCCCGTCGCGGCTGGGGTTCGAGCGGCTGCCCGCCCTGCCCGTCCACGTCGACCGTCCGCCGGTGGCGTGAGGCTCAGCGCGCCGCGCGGGTCTCGTAGAGCCGACGCGACCACAGCAGGCTCCCGACGGTGATCACCAGGCACCAGCCGACGGCGAGTGCGGCGTCGGTGCCGAGCCCGGCGCCGCTGCCCGGGCCGGCGCCGAGCAGCCCACGCAGGGTGTCGATGACCGGGGTGAACGGCTGGTACGCCGCGAACCACCTGAGCGCGGTCGGCATCGACTCCACCGGCACGAACCCGCTGCCCAGGAACGGCAGCAGCATCAGGAACATCGGGGTGTTGCTCGCCGTCTCCACGCTGTCCGCGGCCAGCCCGAGCGCGACGGTCAGCCAGGTCAGCGCGACGGTGAGCAGCGCGAGCATCCCGGCGACGCCGAGCCAGGCGAGCGGCCCGGCGTCGCTGCGGAACCCCAGCGCCAACGCCACGCCGAGCACGACGACCAGGCCCAGCGCGGTCTGCACGAACGCCCCGGCGACGTGCCCGGTGAGCACGCTGGAACGGGCGATCGCCATCGTCCGGAAGCGGGCGACGACGCCCTCGGTCATGTCGGTGGCGACCCCGATGGCGGTGCCCATCGCGACGCTCGCGACGGTCAGCAGCAGCACGGCCGGGGTGACGTAGGCCAGGTAGTCGTCGCGATCCCCGCCCAGCCCGGCGCCCATCGTGCCGCCCAGGACGTAGACGAACAGCAGCAGGAACACCAGCGGCTGGGCGATCAGCATGATCGTCAGCGACGGGTAGCGGTGCAGATGCCGGATCCGGCGGCGCAGCATCGTCGTCGAGTCGGCGAACAGCCGGGGGCGGTCGGCCGGGACGAGGGGCGCGGTGCTCATGCCGCCACCTCCGCGGTGCCCTGGTGCCCGGTGAGGGCGAGGAAGACGTCGTCGAGGTCGGGGGTGTGGGTGGTCAGCCCCTCGGGGTCGACGCCGGCGTGGTCGAGCCGGTCGAGCAGCGCCCGCAGGTCGCGCGGACCGGTGGCGGGCAGCTGCAGCGTCAGTACCGCCGGGTCGGCGACGGCGTCGGGCAGCGCGGCGTGCGCGGCGGCCAGGGCGTCCTCGTCGGCGAGGTGCAGCAACACGTGCCCGCCGGGCACCCGGGCCTTGAGCTGCGCGGGCGTGCCGCGGGCGACCAGGCGCCCGCCGTCGAGGACGGCGACGGAGTCGGCGAGCTGGTCGGCCTCCTCCAGGTACTGGGTGGTCAGCAGCACGGTGACGCCGCGGCCGACGAGCTCGCGCACCGCGGCCCACAGGTCGCGGCGGCTGCGCGGGTCCAGCCCGGTGGTCGGCTCGTCGAGGAACAGCACGTCCGGCTCCGCGACCAGGGTCATGGCCAGGTCGAGGCGGCGCCGCATCCCGCCGGAGTAGGTGCCGGCGCGGCGGTCGGCGGCGTCGGCGAGGTCGAAGCGCTCCAGCAGTTCCCGGGTGCGGGCGCGGGCGGTGGCGCGGGGCAGGTGGTGCAGGTCGGCCATCAGCCGCAGGTTCTCCGCGCCGGTGAGCAGGCCGTCGACGGCGGAGAACTGGCCGGTCACCCCGATCGCGGCCCGGACGCCGTCGGGATCGGACGCCGGGTCCCTCCCGGCGATCCGGATCCGTCCCGAGTCCGGCCACAGCAGGGTGGACAGGATGCGGACCAGCGTCGTCTTGCCGGCGCCGTTCGGGCCGAGCAGGGCGAGCACGGTCCCGGCGGGGACGTCGAGGTCGATGCCGCGGAGCACGGCGTGGTCGCCGTAGGACTTGTGCAGGGCGGCGACGGCGATCGCGGGCGGGGGTGTGGGCACGGTGGTTCCTCTCGTGGACGGGATCGCGGACGGTGGGTGTCAGGCGCGGCGGACGACGATGTCGCCCTCGCGGGAGCGGGCGTGGACGGTGACGGTGTCGCCGCCGTCCGGGGCCTCGCGCGGGTCCAGGTCGTTGCCGATCCGGCCGGTGGTGTCGAGGTCGAGCCAGGCGGCGCTGCCCTCGGCGACACCGACCTCCAGGCGGCCGTGTGTGCTGGTCAGCGACAGCTCACCGCGGTGCACCCGGCCGAGGCGGACGTCGCCGTAGGCGGTCCGGACGCGGGCGCCCGCGCCGAGCTCGTCGACGTCGATCGGGCCGTGGGTGCTGGTCACCTCGACGTCGCCGGTCAGCTCGTCGGCGCGGACGACGCCGTGCTTGCTGCTCAGCGCCGCGCTGCCGCCGACGCGGTGGATCTGCATGCCGCCGTGGTCGGAGCGGACCGTCGCGTCACCGGTGACGGTGCCACCGATCCGGACGTGGCCGTAGGCGGTGCTCAGGTCGGCGGAGGCCGCGTCGTCGATGCGGACGTCGCCGTAGCGGGTCGTCGCGGTGCAGTCGCCGAGGGCGCCTTCGGTGACGACCGAGCCGTGGCCGGTGCTCGCGGTCAGGGCGGAGCCTGCCGGGAGTGCGATCTCGACCTCGACGGTGCGGCCGGTGGTGCCCGGGGTGAACCGCTGCAGCAGCCCGAGCCGCGGGCCGGTGACGCGCAGCTCGCGGCCGGTCAGTTCGACCCGGACCTGGTCCGCGTGGGCGCGGTCGGCCGCGGAGCTGTGGACCTCGACGACGGTGTCGGCGCGGTCCGAGGCGGTCACACGCAGGTCACCGATCGCGAGGTCGACGATCGCGGTGACGGGCTCGGGGGTGTCGTAGCTGGGCATGGGGCATCGCCTCCTCGGCGTCGCGGTGACGCCGTGGGTCAGGTGTGGGTCAGGTGTGGGTCGGTCAGGTGTGGGAGAAGGGGATCGGTCGCGGCTCAGCCGAACCAGCCGACGCGGCCACGGCGGGTGGCGTCGGGACGGTCGGGCGTCGCGACCGGGCGGTCCAGCGCGGCGGCGGCCACGCGGGTCAGCCAGGTGTTCACACTGAGGCCGTCCCGCCCGGCGGCCTCCTCGATCCGGGTCTTGAGCGTCTCCGGCGGCCGGAAGTTGATCCGGGCGACCGGCCCGGACCCGCCGTCGGTGACCGCCGGCGCCGATGGCGCCACGGGTGGCGCCTCCGTCGCCGCCGGGGGTGCCGACGGTGCGGCAGGTGTCCCGGTGACGACGAACTCGGGATCGCTGCCGCGCAGCCGCACGTGCACCGACCCCGGAGCGAGCTCGAGGGTGATCTCGTCGGCCGCCTCGGCCAGCGCCTCCAGCAGGATCAGGCGGGTCGTCGAGTGCAGGGGGGCGAGCAGCCGCTCCCCGACCGCCCGGGTCTCCTCGCCCGCTGCCTCGCCCAGGGCGGAGAACTCGGTGCGCAGGCGGTCGACATATCCGTCCAACTCCATGGCGCAACTATGGCGCATGATGGCGCAATCGTCAACCGTGTGGCGCCAGTCCTTGACCGTGCCGCGACGGCAGGGTGTCCGCTGGGTCCGGCGAGCCACCCGTCACGAGAGGAGAACGACGTGGACCGGACCACCGAACGCCGCACGAACGGGGAGGGCTGCCCCGTCGCGCGACTGGGGCGGCGGCGGGAGCAGGGACCCGTGGTGCCGTTCGACGACACCCCGATGGGGCCCGCGGTGCTGGTCACCCGGCACGACGACGTCCACGCCGCGCTGCTCGACCCGCGCCTGCGCAGCGATCCGGCGGCGGTACCCGGCGCCGGGCGGGGCCTCGCGGGGGTGTTCGCGACGCTCGGGTTCCCCGACGAGCTCGCCCACCTCGGGCGGGGTCTGCTCGTCCGGGACGGTGAGGACCACGCCCGGCTGCGTCGGCTGGTCTCGCGCGCGTTCACCGTGCGCCGGGTCCGTGAGCTGCGTCCGCGGATCGAGGCGCTCACCGACGGACTGCTCGACGACATCGCCGCCGCCGGCGCCGACGGCACCCCGGTCGACCTCGTCGCCGCGCTGTGCCACCCGCTGCCGATCGCGGTGATCTGCGAGCTGGTCGGCGTGCCGGAGGAGAGCCGGGAGGTCTGGCGGGCCCTGGCCCGGCTGCTCGTCGCCCCCGACCCCGCACGGATGCCCGCGGCGGCCCACGCCGTTCACGACCAGGTGCACGAGCTGATCGCGGCCCGGCGCGCGGACCCGGCCGACGACCTGGTCAGCGCCCTGGTCGCGGTGCACGACGACGGCGACCGGCTCGACTCCGACGAGCTCGCGGTGCTGCTGTTCGACCTGGTGCTGGCCGGGTTCGAGACGACCGCGCACGTCCTGTCCCGGGCCGCGCTGGTCCTGCTCACCCGGCCGGAGCAGCTCGCCGTGCTGCGGGACGAGCCGGAGCGCTGGCCGACCGCGGTGCACGAGATCGTGCGGACCTGCGGCGCGGTGCCGATGTCCACGCCGCGCTTCGCCGCCGCCGATCTCGTGGTCGGTGGCACGACGGTCCCGGCGGGCAGCACGGTCGTCGCCGGGTTGGTGACGGCCAACTTCGACCCGCGCCGTCACGACCGGCCCGAGGAGTTCGATGTGACCCGCGACCCGGGCCGCGGCGAGGGGCACCTCGGCTTCGGGCAGGGCGCGCACTACTGCCTGGGCGCGGCCCTCGCCCGCACCGAGCTCGAGATCGGGCTGCGGGCACTGGTCACCCGGTTCCCCGCCCTGCGCCTCGCCGAGGTCGTCGAGGGTCCTGCCGACCTGGGGTTCGTGCGGGCGGACGCGGTGGAGGTGCGGGTGGACGCGCTCCCCGCTCGCCACCACTCTGCCGGAATGGGCGGTGTGGGCCAGGATGTCCGGTGTGACCCGTGATCGCATCGCCTCCCGTGTCCGCCGCGCCGGGACGGCGGTGGCGGCGGTCGTCCTGATGGGCGTGGCGGGCTGCGGCGCCGCGTCGCCCGCGGCACCGGCCCCCGCACCGCCCGCGCCGTCCCCGGCCCGGACCGGGGACGGCGGTCTGCGGGTCACCCCCGTCGCGGGCGGGTTCTCCCACGTCTGGAGCGTCGGTGTGCTGCCCGACGGGCGCGCGCTGGTCACCGAGCGGTCCGGGCGCCTCTCGCTGCTCGCCTCGCTCGACCCGGGCACCGCGGTCACTCCGGTCGCCGCCGACCTCGGCGACGTGTTCGCCCGCGGCGAGGGCGGGCTCATGGGGCTGGCCGTGCACGCCGACTTCGCGACGTCGAACCGGTTCACCACCTGCCAGACCCATGCCGAGAACGGGAACCCGGTCGACGTCCGGCTGGTCACCTGGACGCTGTCCCCGGACGGCGCCACCGCGACCCGGGTCGCGGACCCGCTGGTCGGCGGGCTGCCGATCGCCTCGGGCGGACGGCACTCGGGCTGCCGGGTCGCCCTCGACGACACCGGGGCGCTCGTCGTCGGGACCGGAGACGCGGCGATGCCCGCCACCCCGCAGGACCTCACCTCGCTCGGCGGCAAGACGCTGCGGGTCGATCCGGCCACCGGTGGGCCCGCGGCGGGCAATCCCTTCGCCGACGCCGCCGACCCGGCCCAGCGGCTCGTCCACACCTCCGGACACCGCAACGTGCAGGGCGTCGCGGTCGAGCCGGGCACCGGGCGGATCTTCACCGCCGAGCACGGCCCCACCCGCGACGACGAGGTGAACCTGCTGCGCCCGGGCGCCAACTACGGCTGGGACCCCTCGCAGGGCGGTACGGTGAGCACCTACGACGAGTCGGTCCCGATGACCGACCGGGACCGCTTCCCCGACGCCGTCCCCGCCGCGTGGTCCTCCGGCAGCCCGCCCGAGGCCCCGGCCGGCGCCGCGTTCCTCGACGACGACGCGTGGGGCCCGCGGAACGGGATGCTCGCCGTCGCCGCGTTGCGTGGGCAGAAGCTGCTGCTGATGCGCGTCGGCCCGGCGGGCACCGACGGCGCGGTCTCCGACGTCGAGATCCCGACGGAGCTCGACGGGGAGTTCGGGCGGCTGCGCGGGGTCCACTCCGCGCCGGACGGGGCCCTGCTGGTCACGACGTCCAACGGCGACGACGACCGGGTCCTGCGGGTCGACCCGAGCTGACCCGCGCGGGGGCCGGCCCGGTCCGGGGGAGGACGCGACCGGGTCGGCGGTCTGAACCGTCCGGGACCGGGTACGCGGCGCGGATGGTCGTGTTCGAGGAACCCGTCACGGTGTCGCTCCCGGTGGCGGCGGCGCTGTCCGGGCTGTCCGCCTACGACGTCTGGGTCCGCTACGCCGGCCTCGGCGGCACCGGCACCGAGCACGACGTCGCCGCCATGCTGGTCGACCCGGCCGTGACCGCCCCGGTCGACCGGGTCCTGCTCGCCCGTGTGCTCGACGCGCACCTGGTGGTGCCCGGGTGCCGTCGCCGGGTCCGTCCGGACACCGGCGACGACGCGGCCCCGCCCGCGGTGCCCTGACCCGGCCGGGTCAGCCGCGCACCGACCGGGCGAAACCGACGACGTCGCGCACGGCGTGGGCGTAGACGTCGGGCATGGCGTCGCGGAACAGGATCATGCCGACGTGGCAGAGCCCGGGGTACACCAGTCCGACCGAGGGGACCCCCGCGGCGAGCAGCCGCCGGTGGTGGGCAAGACCCTCGTCGCGCAGCGGGTCCAGCTCCGCGCAGGCGATCACGTGCGGCGGGAGCCCGTTCAGGTCCTCGGGCCGGGCGGCCGCGGCCCAGCAGGTCGGGTCCTCGGCATGCGTGGAACCCGGGTCGTAGACCTCGGCGAGCAGCGGGAACGGCTCCCGGTTGAGCCAGTAGCGGTCGTTCTCCCACAGCGACGCCAGGTCCGCGGGCGCCCGGTCCCAGGACCCCAGTACGTACGGGCACTGGGCGTACACCCCGGCGATCCGCCCGGCCCAGCCGTCGCGGCGGGCCCGGACCGCCAGCCCGAGCGCGAGGTTCGCGCCGCCGGAGTCCCCGGTGACGACGACGTGCGTCCCGCCCAGCTCCGTGAGGTGCTCGTGCACCCAGTGCAGGCCGGTGACGCAGTCGTCGAGACCTGCCGGGAACGGGTGCGGCCCGAGCCGCCCGCCGCCGTTGCGGTACTCGACCCCCACGACGACGGCGCCCTCCGCGGCCAGCTCGTCGCGCCACCGCACGTACAGCGGACCCTCGGCGGCCAGCATGACCATCCCGCCGCCGTGCACCTGGTAGAGCACCGGCAGCGGCCCGTCCACGCCGGTCGGGCGGTGGACGTACAGGGTGATCTCGTGGCCGTCGGCCCCGGGCACGGTCCGGGTCGTGCGGTCGATGCCCGACATCGGCGCCCAGCCCGTGGACAGCGCGGCGAAGAACCCCTCGAAGCCCTCCTCGGCGGCGTCGACGAAGCCGAGCAGCGCCGGGCGGCCCGCGGTGCGGTCCAGCGGGGCGTCGTCGGCATGCCCGGTCAGTCCGAAGCCCTCCAGCACCGCGACCATCCGCGGGTCGGCCCGCGGGTCGTCGCCGATCGTCATCGACGGGTTCCCGAGCCGGCCGGGTGCGCGGGTGGGGGCGACGGCGTCGGTGCTCACGTGGGCTCCTCGGGCGGTGGGTGACGCCGATCGTGTCCTGAGTCACACCCGTCCGTCAACTGAGTCGTCGCTGCGCGCCGGGACCGCAGGTTCGAGCAGGTGGACCTCGCGTTCGAGGTCGCCCATCCGGTCCCGCTTCACCGGCGGCGGCTCGGGCACGGGGCCGCCCTCGCGCAGGACCTGCACGGTGTCGGCGAGCCGGTCCACCCGGCGCAGGATGCCGTTGCGGTGCAGGAACCAGGCGAGGAACCGGGTCAGCACGGCGACCGTGAGCGCGATGCCGACCGACAGGTAGTCGCGGACGCGGATCTGGTTGATCTCGGCGATGCGGTCGTCGAGCAGCTGCCGCTCGCCGGTCCGCATCTGGTCGACGCGGCTGGGGATGCCGTCCATGAGGTTCTTGCCGTAGGCCAGGTCCCCGCGGCGACGACGTCGCGCTGGCGGGCCAGGTCGGTCATCTGCTTCGACGTCAGGTCCTGCAGTTCGGCGATCCGGGCCAGCTTGTCCGTGCGCGGGTTCTCGCCGGGCTCCGCCGCGGCCAGCGACTCCAGATGCCCCAGGACCGTCGGGAGCTCCGCCGACGCGTCGGTGAATGGCTCCATGTACTCGGTGCGCCCGGTGAGCTGGTAGCCGCGGACGCCGGTCTCGGCGTCGACCATGAGCGTGGTGAGGTCACCGAGCGTGCCGGTCATCTCGAGCTTGCGCTGGATGTCGGTCTCGATGTCGACACGCTGCAGGTTCCCGGTCAGGGCCAGCCCGGCCGAGACCAGCACGGCCAGCAGCGGCAGTCCGATGGTGATGCGGCTCGCTCAGGGTGTCGCGAAGGCTCCTGGCCACCGACGGAGCGTACGGAGGAGCTACCCCGGCCTGCCCGTCCGAGCGACCGTGGCCGGACCGGTCGTCCCGGGACGGGCGGTCGGCCTACGGCTCCGGGGTGCGGTCGGCGGCATCGGGGCCCGGGGTGGCGCGGACGACCGCCAGGACGGCGTCGACCAGCCGCGCGGTGTCGTGCTCGGGGTCGAGGGGCGCGCCGAGCTGGGCCCACAGGTACGCGGGGGCGATCACGAGCTCGACGAGCTGCATCCCGCTCACGCCCGTGACACCGGCCGCCTCCAGCATCGCCCGGAAGTCGTCGACCCGCGGCTGCACGATCGCCATGACGTCGTGCGGGTCCGTCGACGCGCGGGTGGCGGCGAGCAGCGCCCGGAGCATCCCGAGCGCGTGCGGGCCGCTCAGGCTCGTCAGGAGCCGGCCGACGTACTCGGTGAGGTCGGCACGCAGGTCGCCGCTGGCCGGCACCGGCGACGAGGTCCGCACGTCGCCGACCACGACCTCCAGCAGCAGCGACTCGATGGTCCGCCACCGTCGATAGACGGTGGTGGGGTGCACCCCGGCGCGCTGGGCGACCGCGGGGATGGTGAGTTCCGCGTCCGGTTCGCCGAGCGTCTCCCGGACAGCGGCGAGCACGGCATCCCGGGTCCGCGCGGTGCGTCCGCCCGGGCGTATCGATCCTGCGGTCTCGGGCACGCCCTCCATCTTAACGTATCGACGATTGCGTTTGCCTGCGCCGCCGGTCTACGGTTAACGCAATTCGAGTTGCATGAGTGAGGAGCACGCTGATGGCACACGCACTCGTCGTCGGTGCCGGGATCGCCGGCGAAGCACTGGCGGTCACCCTGGCCAGGGACGGATGGCGGGTCACCGTGGTCGAGGTCGCGCCGGAGATCCGTACCGGCGGTCAGACGGTCGACCTGCGCGGTGACTCCCGTCAGGTCCTGGTCGATCTGGGGCTGATCGACGAGGTGCTGGCCCACCTCGTGCCGCAGCGGGGGATCGCGTGGATCAGGGCCGACGGCAGCCGGATGGCCGAGATGCCGGTCGAGGCCTTCGGCGGCCGGGGGCTGATCTCGTCCGAGGAGCTGCTCCGGTCCGATCTCGCCCGGGTGCTCCACGGGGCGGCGGGTGCCGCGGGTGTCGAGTACCGGTTCGCCGACACCGTCGAGCAGCTGACCGACACGGCGGAGGGCGTGGAGGTTCGGTTCCGCTCGGGGCCGGTGGAGGCGTTCGACGTCGTCGTCGGGGCGGACGGGTCGCACTCCCGGACCCGCACCCTGCGGTTCGGCCCGGAGTCCGCCTACCGGAAGCCGCTGGGCCTGGCCCACGCCTGGTTCACCCTGCGGGAGGGTCCCGGGACACCGTTGCTGGACGGGTGGGCGCTGTCGTACAACGAGCCGGGGCGTCGCGGACTGACCGCGCGCCCCGGGCACCCGGGACAGCAGGAGATCGGGATGACGTTCGCCGCCTCGACCGTCCCCCGTGTGCACGACGCGCGCCTGGCCGTGCTCGACGACGCCTTCCACGGCACCGGGTGGCGTGCCCCGGAGTTCCTCGCCGCCGCACGCACCACCCCTGACCTGGCACTCGACACCTACGACCAGATCCACATCGACCGAGGGTGGTCCGACGGGCGGGTCGTGCTCGTGGGCGACGCCGCCTGGTGCGCGAGCCCGCTGAGCGGACTCGGTACCGCGCTGGGGCTGCGGGGAGCCGCGGAGCTCGCGGAGGCGCTGCGACGGCACGGGGTGTCGGCGGAGCCGACCGCGGAGCGGATCCGGGCGGCCTTCTCGAGCTTCGAGCAGGTGATGCGGCCCCGCGCGGCCGCGGCGCAGAAGCTCCTTCCCGGACGGGTCCGCATGGTGGCGCCGAAGGGCCGGTGGGGCATCCGCGCCGATGCCATGGTGATGCGCGCCGTGCAGGCGCCCGCCCTCCTCCGCGTCGTCGGGCTCCTCACCGGTGGTCGTGGCCACGACGACGGCGCCGGTCCCGAGCCGTCCCGCCCCGACCGGTCCCGCCAGGCCGGGTGACGGGTCTCAGCCCCGGCGGTCCGCGAACGCCCCCGCGACGAGTGCGACGGCCCGGTCGGGGTCGGCGGCGAGCCGGCTCAGCGCGTCCCGCGGGCCCGGTCCGGGCAGCTCGACCAGTGCCTGCGCGACCCGGATGCGGGTCGCGGGGTCGGTCCCGTCCAGGTCGCCGGTGAGTGCGCCGAGGATCCGCCCTGCGCTCGCCGGGTCCGTCCGCGACAGCTCCGCGAGGACCTCCGCGGCCTCGACGTCGTCGTCCCCCGCTCGCACCATCGTGACCAGCTCCGGGACGGCGGCGACGGCCCCGGCCCGTCCTGCGGCTATCGCGGCGCGGCGGCGGACCCGGGGGTCCGGGTCGGCCAGCGCGTCGAGCAGCGCCGCGGTCGCCGACGGGACCGGTGCGGCGTCGGCGAGCGCGTCGACCGCGCGTCGTCGTACGGCCGGGTCGTCCGAGCCCAGACCGGCCGCGAGCGCGGCCGCGGCGTCCGGGTCGCCCGCCCGCTCCAGCCCCGAGCGCAGTGCCCACCGCAGCGCCCCCGCGACGTGCGGGTCGGACTCGGCGAGGAACGAGCGGGCCAGCAGCTCCGCGGGCGGCGCCGGGCCGTCGGCCGTGGCCAGCGCGGCCTGCTGTCGGCGCCCCGCGGCCGGCGACCCGAGTGCCCGCAGCAGCCCGACGACGTCGACGACCTCGGTCCAGGTCCCCGCCCCGGCGGCGTCGACGGTGCGCAGCCGCGCGAGCAGCTCCCGTTCCCGTTCCAGGCGTTGCTCGGTGACCCGGACCAGGTCCGCGACCAGCCCGGACGGGTCGAACCCCGGGTCGCGCAGGGCGTCGGCGACCTGGGCCAGGGACAGCCCGAGCGTCCGCAGGCCCTCCACGTGGAAGAGCCTGCGGACGTCGTCGGAGGAGTACTCGCGGTAGCCGCCGACGGTCCGCCCGGTCGGCCGGAGCAGACCGACGGCGTCGTAGTGGCGCAGCATCCGCACGCTCACCCCGCTGCGGCGCGCGACCTCACCGATCAGCACGCGGCCGCCTCGTGCCCCGGACCGAGCGCGACCACCCGGCGCGCCTGTGCCACGGCGTCGTCGAACCCGGTGGTCGGGTCCTCGCGCAGCACCATCGTCGCCCTGGCGTGCGTGGCGACGTCCGGGTCGGGCCCTGCCGCAGCCCGGTCGAGGACGGTGTCGGCCGCCGCGCCGAGGTCGGCCAGGGCCCGGGACAGGCTCAGCCGCACCGCGCGGTCGCCGCGGCCCAGCTGCCGGCCGAGCTCCTCGGCGAGCCCGGCGCGACCGGCCTCGGGAACGAGCACGACGGCGGTGCGCCACGCGGTGCGGGCCACCTCGTCGTCGGGGTCGTGCAGCAGGGCGGGCGTGACCCGGTCCGCGGTCGTCGGGTCCGCGATCTTGGACAGGGTGTGCAGTGCCTGGGTCCTGGCCTGCGACGACGACGAGCCGAGCTCGGCGTCGAGCCGGGGCAGCACGTCCGCGGCCGGGAGCCGGGTCAGCGCCCAGGACAGCATGTCCCGGACGAAGAAGTCCGGCTCCTCCCCGCAGCGGCGCACCAGGGTGTCGAGCAGGGCCGGGTCGGGGGCCGACCCGGCGGCGAGCGCGGCCCGCAGCCGGACCGACGGGTGGGCGGCGGACAGGGACGCGGTGATCTTCGGTGGTGTCATGACCACCACCCCAGTGCCTGTCACGGTGTCAGGGGCAAGCCCGTCGCTCCGTGGGCGCAAGGGGTGGCGACGACCACCGCTCGCGGCCCCGGCGCGGGCGGGGCCCCGGGAGCGAGGTCAGGCCGGGGTGATGACCACCTTGAGCGCCTGGTTGGCCGCGGCGTTCTTGAACACGTCGTAGGCCTCGTCCATCTGGTCGAAGGTGAACGAGTGGGTGCCCATCTTCTCCGCCGGGATCCGCCCGCCCGCGACCATCTTGAGCAGCGTCGGGATGGACACGGTGTCGACCAGGCCCATCGTCAGCGTGACGTTGGAGATCCACATGTCCTGCATCGGCAGCTCCACCGGGGTGCCGTGGACACCCACGTTGGCGATCGTGCCGCCCGGGCGCACCAGCGACGCCGCGGTCAGCAGCGTCTCCGGGTAGCCGACGGCCTCGATCGCGACGTCCACGCCGAGTCCGTCGGTCAGCGCGGTCACGTCCGCGACGGTGCCCGGCCCCACCTCGACGCTGTCGGTGGCGCCGAACTCGATGGCCTTCTCCAACCGGAACTTGTTGGAGTCGATCGCGATGACCTTCGACGCGCCCCACAGGCCGGTCGTGAGGATCGCCGAGAGCCCGACCGCACCCGCGCCGACGACCGCGACGGTGTCGCCCGGCCGCACGTTCCCGGCGAGCACACCGACCTCGTAGCCGGTCGGCAGCGAGTCGGCGAGGAAGATCGCCTGCTCGTCGGTGACCGACTCCGGCACCGCGTAGAGCGAGGTGTCGGCGTAGGGGACCCGTACGTACTCGGCTTGGGTGCCGTCGATGAGGTGGCCGAAGATCCAGCCGATCCCGCCGACGGTCTGGCAGTGCGACGGCATGCCGCGCTGGCAGTAGTCGCAGCGGCCGCACTTGGTGATCGCCGGGACGAGGACGCGGTCGCCGACGGCGAAGCCGGACACGGCGTCACCGACGGCGGTGATCGTGCCGACGGCCTCGTGGCCGAGGATGCGGCCGTCGGTGACGGCCGGGACGTCGCCCTGCAGGATGTGCAGGTCGGTGCCGCAGATCGTGGTGGTGTCGACCTTGACGATCACGTCGGTGGGGTCCTGGATCGTCGGGTCCGGGACCTCCTCCCAGGACTTGGCGTCCGGTCCGTGGTAGGCGAGTGCCTTCATCTGCTCACTCCGTTGGTCGCAGGGGGTGCCGAGGGCGTCGGCGGCCCCGACGCTAGTGCGGGAGTGCGCATGTGACTGTCCCGTTCTGGGACGACTCCGCGGGCGGCACGAGCCCCGGCGACGGCCGTGTGTCCCGGCCCCGGGACACCTCAGCCGATGTAGCTGATCCCGAACGCGTCGATCTTGCGGTAGAGCGAGGACCGGGCGATCCCCAGCAGCTCGGCGGCCTGGTAGCGGTTGCCGCGCGCCTCGTAGAGGGCCTGGATGATCACGTCGCACTGCGCCGCCTCCAGCATCGACATCCGCGGTGCGCCGCCGGTGAAGCACGACGACGGCAGGTCCGGTGCCTGCACGACGCCGACCGGCTTGCGGGCGATGACGTAGCGCAGGACGTCCTCCAGCTCGCGCAGGTTCCCCGGCCAGGCGTAGCCCTCCAGGACCCGCACCACCTGCATGCTCAGGCTCAGCGACCGGCCGCCGGACAGTGAGTGCAGCACCGACCGCGCGAGCTCCCCGAGCTCGTCGGCCCGGTAGCGCAGTGCGGGCACCGGACCGTGTCGTGGAAGTGCCGCAGCAGCCCGTAGGGCCGGGTGGCGTCGACCGAGGGCGTGTCGATGCAGCCGACGACCGTCGGTGCCGCCGGGGTGGACACCAGGAGCCGCAGCAACTCGTCGAGGCGCCGCGCGGCGACCGACCCGAGCATCGCGAGCCGGCGCAGGACGAGCAGCCGCGGCCGGTCCTCGTCGGTGCCGCGGACCGTCGGCAGGAGGGGGCCACCGGACTCCGCGATCCGCGCGCAGTCGAGCACCTGCACCGTCCCGGTCGGGTGGCTGCGGCGGAACCGTTCGACGGCGAGGGTCTGCTTCCCGACGCCCGGCTCGCCGACGAGGAGCAGGTGCCTGGTCGGGGCGGCGACGGCGGTTGCGACATCGCGGCGGGCGCGCAGGTAGGGGCTGAGGAGCTCCCGGTTCGCGCGTCGCCGCACCTCGGCGGCGGCTCGGCGAGGGCGGCGTCGGCGAGCGCCCGGTCGAGGAGGTGGTCCCGGTCCTCGCGGGGCAGGGCCCGGAACCCGGGACTGCACAGGGTCGCCCGGCCGTCGGTCGCGACGCCCCACTCCGCCCCGGACCGTTCGCAGACGTCGTCGAAGCGGCGTGCAGCATCCGCCCGGCCCGGTGCGCCCGGTCCCGGACGTGCTCGCCGATCTGGCGGGCCGGCTCCGCGGCGACGGCCGCGCGCAGTGCCGAGCCGCCGCCCGGCGCCGACAGGTGCGCCACGACCACCACCGTCTGTGGGTCCGCGTCGCTGTCCGACGGCACCGGTGCGGCGGCCTCGGCCAGGCAGGCGAGGTCGGGGTGCAGGTGCTCGGGACCGTCCACCCGGGCGGCGCGACCGGTGGCCCGCACCAGCGCGGACGCCGTCGTCGCCACGTCCTGCTCGGCGATCCGGAAGCCCGGCGCGACCAGGACGGCGTCGAGCAGCATGGCGAGGTCCGGGCAGGCGTCGCGGCGGACGCGGACCACCCCGTCGCCGTCGACGAGCAGTACCGAGCAGCCCAGGTCGTCGGCGCCGGCGAGGAAGCGGTCGAAGACCTCGTCGGCCTCGGCGACCGCGGCGTGCCCCGGCTCGTGCCCGACGTAGGTCGCGGACCGGGCCAGGTCGACGCCCAGGTCGAGCGCCCGCTGCCAGGACTCCGCGACGACCGGGCGGACGTGGGCGCCCGCGGCACCGACGTGCCGGGTGTGCCGCGCCCGCCGGGCGGCGGCCTCCATCCCGGCGCCGGTATCCAGGGCCGAGCGTAGCCAGCCGGCGCCACGCTCCGCGAGGACCGCCGGCAGCCGGCGTCCGTCAGCCACGCTCCCCGATCCCGGCAGTACGACCTCGTGGGGCAGCCCGGCTACGCAGGGAGATCGGCGCTGCGCGACAGGTCTTCGTTCCTCCGGATCTCGCCCAGGTCCTTCTCCAGAGTCTCGACCACGGCGTCGTATCCGCTGTTGCCCAGGACCAGCCGGCGGGGCGGCGGATTCTGGGACATCGCCGTGATCACCGCACGGGCGCCGCTGTGCGGGTCGCCGGGCTGCACGCCGTCCATCCCGACGAGGACGGCCCGGACCTGCTCCAGGATCTCGTGGTAGACCGGGATCGCCTCCTCGACGGCTTCGTCGGCGAACCCGGTGTAGGCGTTGGTGCGGAACGCTCCCGGTTCGACGGTCAGTACGGAGATGCCCTGGGCGGCTCCGCCGGCTCGCGTGGAGCCACCCCGACGGCGAGGGACGCGCGGCGCCGGCGGCCCTGTCGAAGCTGCGCCGCTCGCTGCCGCCCCGGGCGGCCGAGGCCCTCGGCCGGTTCGACCGAGCGATCGCCGAGGCGGGGGAGCGGCCGGACACCCACGGCGAGGTGGATCCGGACATCCGCACCGCACTCGCCGGCGCCTCCCGGACCCGTGACCGCGTCCGGTTCCGCTACCGCGACCGCCGCGGGACGGGGAGTACCCGCGCGGTGGAGCCCGAGCAGGTCGTCCGCACCGCGCACCGGTGGTACCTCGTCGCCTGGGACCTCGACCGCCGGGACTGACGGGTGTTCCGGGCCGACCGCGTCGACGGCGTCGTCGTCACCGGCCCGGCGGACCCGCGCCGCCGGGAGGTCGACGCGACGGCGCTGGTCGAGGAGGCGATCACCACCACGCCCTACGCGACCCACGCCGAGGTCGAGGTCCACCGCTCACTCGACGAGACCCGCGCCCTGCTCCCGGCCACCATCGCGCGGCATCGCGCCGACGGCCCGGACCGGACCCTGAGCACGGTCGGCGGGCTCGACGCGCGGTGGATCGCGGAGTTCCTGCCCCGGCTCGGGGTCCCGTTCCGGGTGCTCGGGCCCGACGACGTCCGGGAGCACGTCGTGGCCCGGTTGGAGGAGCTGCTGGCGTTGCAGCGCGCCCCGTGACGCAGGCCGCCACGCCCTGTTCCGGACAAGTCCGGTCCGGAACCGGACCTAGCATCGTCGTCACGAGACGAAGTGCCTGACCATGACCGACGGACTGTCCGACGCGCGTAGCCGCGCCCGCGAGGTGCGGGCGCTCTACGAGCAGCTCGAGGACCGGCTGCTGGGACGCACCTGGACCCTCCCGGAGCTGGCGCTCGGGTTCACCCACTACGCCGCCTACGTCGGGCGGCTGGTGCTCGCGGCCGAGCGCACCTGGGACATCGACGGCGACACCGACGCCGAGCTGCGGCACAAGCTCGCCGAGTGCCTGTGGTGGCTCTTCGTGCTCGCCGACCGGCTCGACGTCGACCTCCCCGAGGCCTACGGCGCCACGATGCAGCGCATCGGGGACGGGCTGCGGCGCGCGGTCGCCGACAGGGCCGGATGACGCCGCGCCCGCGACTGCAGGCGAGGTGCGCGACGGGACCTCAGCCCCCGGGGCGGCCGAGCCGGTGGTGCCGGATGCGCGCCTTCATCTCGGCGACGCCGTCGGCGAACCGCTGTGCATAGATCACCTCGACGACGACGGCACCGGCCGCCGTGACCGCACCGTCGGCGTCGATCAGCCCGCGGTCGTGCAGCTGCCGGGCCACCGGGGCCCGCAGCTGGTCGACGCGGGCGTCCCGGCCGTCGAGCAGCTCCAGCGCCCGTGCCTGCTCGGTGGACAGGTACATCGGCTCACCCCCTGCCCTGGGTTCGTACCGGGGCCGGGGCAGGTTCACGCCGAAGCGTCGGACGGTCAGATCAGCCCTGCCGCACGGGCCGCGATGACCGCCCGCGCCCGGTTCTGGGCGTCGAGCTTGCGCATGGCGCTGTGCAGGTAGGCCTTGACCGTCCCCACGGTGATCCCCAGCTGCGCCGCGATCTCGGCGTTGGTCGCGCCCACCGCGACGTGCTGCAGCGCCTCGATCTCCCGCGGTGAGAGGGCGGGAGCCTCTCCGCCCGTCCGACCCGGCGCCGGGCGCGCCCCGGCGAGGCCGTCGTGGATCCGGCTCAGCCGTGTGCGCAGCTCCGGGTCGTCGGTGCTCTCGATCAGCGCGGCGAGCTCCAGCAGCGCACCGGCCCGGCTCTCGGCGTCCGCGACGACCGCGACGGTGGGCGGAGAGTGCTGGTCGAGCAGGGCCGTGGCGTCCCGGGCGATGGTGGCGGCCACGATGCCCGCGTTGCGGACCGCGACGTCGCCGATCGGCCGGTGCTCGCGCATCGCCCCGTACACCACGCCACGGACCGAGCCGTGGACGATGATCGGATAGGCCAGGATCGATGCGAGCCGCTCGTTCTCGACGACGACGTGGTCGTAGTCGTGGGTGATCCCCGGGGTCGAGGCGTAGTCGCTCACCCGGCACGGGATGCGGCGGGCCATCGCGGCGCCGCCGAGACCGCGCCCGGACAGGACGCTGAGCAGCCGCAGCGAGTCGCCGAAGGTGCCGATCAGCTGGTTGATCGTCAGCTGCAGGCCGTCGCGCACCGTCCGGGTCGTCCCGCCGAAGACGACCGGCAGACCGGTCGTCGAGCTGAGCTCGTGGAGCCGGCGGGGCATGACCCGGTCCAGCGCACGGGCGACCGCGTCGTCGTCCAGCACGAGTGCTCCTCCCTGTCCCGTCGGCGTCCTCGCCGGCCCGGGCGGCCTCGTCGTGTGCAACGAGTCACGACTGGTGGGTTCTCCCAGAGATCGCCGGGTCCGTCAACCGGATCCGAACACTGACTTCGGTTGGTAGCGGGCGGTGGGCCGGCGCGGCGAGTCTCGGTCCGTCCGCCAGCCCGCGCTCGACGAGGAGCCCGCATGCCCCCTCCGTCACGACGTTCGCGCTGGCGTTCTTCGCCCGCCCGGTGACCGCCCCGACGACGGTCTGACCGCCCCACCGACCCCGAGGACGTCCGCCCCATGGGCAACCACGACATCTACCGCGACGCCCGCGACCGGCTCGTCGCGCTGCACGGCGAGCACGAGAAGGCCGTCGCCGACTTCACCTGGCCGCAGTTCGACGGCGCGTTCCAGTGGGCGCACGACTGGTTCGACGTGATCGCCGACGGGGAGACGCGGACCGCGCTGCGCATCGTGGAGGAGGACGGCGCCGAGGGCGCCTGGACCTTCGACGAGCTGCGCCGCCGCTCCAACCAGGTTGCCCGCTGGCTGGCATCGCACGGGGTCGGGCGCGGGGACAGCGTGCTGGTCATGCTGGGCAACCGCGTCGAGCTGTGGGAGTCGATGCTCGCGGTGATGAAGCTCGGCGCGGTGATCATGCCGACGACCACCGCGCTCGGCGCCGTCGACCTGCCGGACCGGCTGGAGCGCGGCCGCGCCCGGTTCGTGATCGCCGACGCGTCCTGCACGGGCAAGTTCGAGGGACTCCTCGACGGGCGCACCGCGATCTCGGCCGGCGGCACCGCCGAGGGCTGGCTGGACCTGGCCGACTCCCACGACGTGGACGACGCACCCGTCGAGCACCCGGGCACCACCGCCGACGACCGGCTGCTGCTGTACTTCACCTCCGGCACCACCAGCCGGCCGAAGCTGGTCGAGCACACCCAGGCGTCGTACCCGGTCGGACATCTGTCCACGATGTACTGGCTGGGCATCACCCCTGGCGACGTGCACCTCAACATCAGCTCGCCGGGCTGGGCCAAGCACGCGTGGAGCTGCTTCTTCGCGCCGTGGATCGCCGGGGCGACGATCTTCCTCTACAACTACAGCCGCTTCGACGCGGCGTCGCTGCTCGGCCAGATCCGGGACAAGGGCGTCACCACGTTCTGCGCGCCGCCGACGGTGTGGCGGATGCTGATCAAGGCCGACCTGTCCGGCGGGCCCGGCTCGCTGCGCGAGGTCATCGCGGCGGGCGAGCCGCTCAACCCGGAGATCATCGAACAGGTCCGGGCGCAATGGGGACTGACCCTGCGCGACGGGTTCGGCCAGACCGAGACGACGGCGTCGGTGGGCAACACGCCCGGGTCCGTCGTGAAGCCAGGGTCGATGGGCCGCCCGTTGCCCGGTGTCCCGGTGGTGCTGGTCGACGAGCTCACCGGCGAGGTCTCCGACACCGAGGGCGAGATCTGCATCGACCTCGCCCGGCGCCCCATCAGCCTGATGGTCGGGTACCTGGATATGCCGGAGAAGACTGCCGACGCCATGGCAGGCGGCTTCTATCACACCGGCGACACCGCGACCCGCGACTCCGACGGCTACCTGTTCTACGTCGGCCGCACCGACGACGTGTTCAAGGCCAGCGACTACAAGATCTCGCCGTTCGAGCTGGAGAGCGTGCTCCTCGAGCACCCGGCGGTGCTGGAGGCCGCCGTGGTGCCGCAGCCCGACCCGGTGCGGCTCGCCGTGCCGAAGGCCTACATCGCGCTCGCCCCCGGCCACGAGCCGACCCGGGAGACCGCGGTCGCGATCTTCGCCCACGCCCGGGACCACCTCGCGCCCTACCTGCGGGTGCGGCGCATCGAGTTCTTCGAGCTGCCGAAGACGATCTCCGGCAAGATCCGCCGCGTGGAGCTGCGGGCCCGCGAGCGCGACGAGGCGGGGGCGGCCGCGGGCGGGGAGTGGCGTTACGAGGACCTCCCGGAGCTGAGGGCCTGACCGGTCGCCGTCGTGAAGCACTCGCCCGCACCGGGGCGGCGGACCGGGACCGCGGCCCCGGGGCGGGGGTCGGTCAGGCCCGCCGGTCGTCGTCGTGGTCGTGGTGCCCGGGAGGCGGGGCCTGCCGACCGGCACGCCACCGCCGCACCATCCGCGGGAGCTCGGCGCGCAGGAAGGCGAAGAAGTCGGCGGTCTCCCGCAGCCGTGCCTCGGCGGCGGCGTCGGTGGAGGCGTCGGCGCCGTCGGTGAGGATGTCCTCCAGGGTCTGCAGCCGGTGGTCCTGGTGGGCGACGGCCGCCATCCACGCGTCGGGTCGCACCACGTAGGTGATCCGGCGTTCCTCCCGGCGTGCGACGTCGACGAGGCCGAGGCCACGCAGCATCTTCGCGCCGTTGGAGATCGCCGACGCCCCCACGCCGAGTTGCGTGGACAGGTCCGCGGCGGTGAGCGCCCCTTCGGGCGTCGCCATCAGCGTGGCGAAGATCCGCGCGGACATCCGCGGCCAGCCGGAGTTGGTGAGCGCCTCGGTGAACCGTGCGACGAACTCGGGGTCCGTGCTCTCGGCCATGTGGGGTTCCTCCGGTCCCGACGACTGTCAGCTATTTCATGAAATTCATGAATCAAGTGTAGCTTACCGTGCATGGCGGATGTCCTGGAGATGCGGCAGGTCGTGAAGTCCTTCGGTCGGACCCGGGCGCTGGACGGCCTCGACCTGACGGTGCGGCCCGGAGAGGTCCTCGGACTCCTCGGCCCCAACGGAGCGGGCAAGTCGACGACGATCCGGATCCTGCTCGGCATGCTCCGGGCCGACGCCGGCGAGGTGCGGGTCCTGGGTGCGGACCCGTGGACGGGTGCGCCCGCGGTCCGTCGACGTCTCGCGTACGTGCCCGGAGACGTCAGCCTCTGGCCGAACCTCACGGGCGGCGAGGTGATCGACCTCCTCGCGCGGATGCACGGCGGCCGGGACCGGCGTCGCCGGGACGAGCTCGTCGAGCGGTTCGCGCTCGATCCGAGCAGGCGGTGCCGCAGCTACTCGAAGGGCAACCGGCAGAAGGTCGGGCTCATCGCGGCGCTCAGCGTGTCCGCGGACCTGCTGGTCCTCGACGAGCCCACGTCAGGTCTGGACCCGCTGATGGAGGAGGTGTTCACGCGGTGTGTCGTCGAGGCCCGCGCCGAGGGGCGGGCGACCCTGCTGTCCTCGCACATCCTCTCCGAGGCCGAGCGCCTCTGTGACCGGGTGAGCATCGTGCGGTCCGGCAGGGTCGTCGAGACCGGCACTCTCGCGCAGCTGCGCGTACACGGCGCCACCGTGGTGGTCGCGACGCTGACCAGGCCACCGGTCGGACTGACCGGGCTCCCCGGGGTCCAGGACGTCGACGTCGACGGGCACCGGGTCGAGCTGACCACGACCCGCCTCGACGAGGTCATGTCGCACCTGGCGGATCTGGGGATCGAGACCCTGAGCGTCACGCCGCCCACACTCGAGGACCTGTTCCTGCACTACTACGCACGCGACCTCGCCGGAGCGAGGGGGTGAGCGCGCTGACCGGCACGTCGGCGATGGTGGGTCTGGTCGCGAGGCGCGAGCGCCTGCGGGGCACCGCCTGGTTCGTGACATCGGGGCTGCTGCTCGTGCTGGTCGCGGTGGGGGTCGTCGCGACCTACCCGACGGATGCCGCCCGGGCCGCCCTCGCGGCCTCGGCCGACGCCGCCGCCGGGGAGCTGTTCCTCATCGGCCCGGTCGTCGGCAGCAGCGTCGGGGCGGTCGCGTCGTGGCGGACGTCCGGCGTCGCGACGCTGGTCGTCAGCCTGGCGGCGGTCCTGCTCGTGGTGCGCTCCACGCGGGCCACCGAGGAGGACGGCACCGGGGAGCTGCTGGGGGCGGTGCCCGTGGGGCGGGCCGCCTCGGCGGCGGCCGCGCTCGTCGTCGCCGCCGTCGGGGCGCTGCTGGCCGGCACGGTGGCCGCCATCGGCTTCGTCGCCGTCGGCGCGGCGACCGGTGGATCGGTCCTGGTCGGGGCCCAGGTCGTGACCGTCGGGGTGCTCGCCGCGGCCACGGCGGTCCTGGCCGGCCAGGTGATGCGGACCGCGCGCGGAGCGAACGCCGTCGCGCTGGGCTGCGTCGGCGTGTTCTTCCTGCTCCGCGGAGCGGGTGACGTGGCCGGCGGGGCTGCTCGATCGGCCACGCCGTTCGGCTGGATCGCGGCGGTGCGCCCCTTCGCCTCCGACGACGCCGGCGAGCTCGTCCCGGCGCTCGTGCTGGCGGCGGTGCTGGCCGGGACCGGACTGTGGATCGCGGCCGGTCGTGACCTCGGTTCCGGCTTGCTGCCGGACCGGTCGGGCCCGGCCCGCGCCGGAGCCGCGCTGCGCGGGCCCCTCACACTGGCGCTGCGCAACGCCCGCGGCTCCGTCGTGGGGTGGAGCGTGACCGCGCTGCTGGTCGGCGTGCTGATCGGCGGGGTGTCCTCGACGGTGGACGGCCAGGCGTCCCTCGCCCTGGGTGGCTCGGCGGGGAGCGGCCCGGGGCTGGTGGCGGTCGCCCTGTACCTCTCCCCGCTGTTCGCCGCGATCCTCGGGATCCGCACCACCCTGCGGCTGAGATCGGACGTGACCTCCGGTCGGGCCGAGCTGCTCCTGTCCCGGCCGATCGCGCGTGCCCGGTGGCTCCTCGCGCACACCGTGGCCGGGACCGTGGCCGCGACCGGGGTGCTCCTGGCGTTCGGGGTCGGTCTCGCCGTGACCCGCGTCGGGAGCGACCCGTGGTCGTCCGCGCTCCTGGCCGTGTCCGGCGTGCTGCGGTCTCCGGCGGCCTGGGTGTTCACGGCACTCGCCACGGTGGCGCTGACCGTGGTTCCGCGGGCCGCCGGCCCCCTGGTCCTCGTCGTCCTCGGGGCCTTCCAGGCGCTGGAGCTCGCCGTCGAGTTCCGTCTCGTGCCGCCTGACGTGCTCGTCGTGTCACCCTTCGCGCTCGTCCCACAGCTCCCCGACGGTCCGGTCCACCTGGCGTCGGGCCTGCTGCTCGTCCTGGTGGCGGCCGCTCTCGTCGCGGCGGGGGTGGCGAACGCCGGTCGTCGCGACGTGGTCTGAGGTGGGCCGACCGGGTGTCGGTGTGGATCACGGCCGGGCCGGCGGGCGTCCCGGCCCGGGACGTGCCGTCACAGGTCCAGCTGCACCTCGGACCCCGCGGCCCGGGAGACGCACACGCAGAGCCGGTCCCGGCAGCCCGCTCGTCGTCGGTCAGGTAGGTGTCGCGGTGGTCGACCGCACCCCCGAGCACCGGTGTCACGCAGGTACCGCAGATGCCCTGTCCACAGGAGGAGGGCACGTCGACACCGGCGGCGGTGAGCGCCTCCAGCAGGGTGTGGTCCTCGTCGACCTCGACGGTCCGCCCGCTGCGCCCGAGCACGGCCTTGAACCGCCGGGCGCCCGCCGGGGCGGTCCCGGTGGCGACGACGTGCTCGTCGTGCACCGAGCCCGCCGGCCAGCCGTGCGCCCGGGCCCGGTCGTGGACCGCGTCGATCAGACCGGCCGGGCCGCAGACGTAGACGTGGTCCCCGGCTCCCGGTGAGGCCAGCACCCGGTCGAGGACGGCGCCGGTGCCGGCCGGGTCGAGCCCGAGGTGGTGGGTGGTGACGGGGTCGGCGGACAGCTCGTCGAGGAACGGCAGGTGCGCCTCGGAGCGGGCGAACGCGGCGATCGTCGCGTGCTGCGCGCGGATCATCGGCTCGTCCTGCTCCTCGAACGCGAACCGGCGCAGGTCGGAGATCTTCAGCCGCATCTGCGGGGTCTCGGTGCCCGGCCGCACGCCCCAGCGCGACGCCGTCGTGAAGAAGTGCGTGGTGCTCGCCGTCTCCGGGGTGAGGCTGTGGGTGCCGAGGTAGCCGACGCCCTCGGAACGCGGTCGTCCCGGCGTCGTGACGCCGACGTCGAGCAGCAGGTGCGACGGCGCCTTCCACCGGAAGTCGGTCCAGGTGTCGACCGGGGCGCCGTCGTCGTGGAACAGCATGTCGAACATGCCAGGGGGAGGCACCGACGCGGACTCCCGCACGCTGTTGACCGTGTCGCCGTCCTGCCGCACGGTCGTCGCGGTGTCCAGCATGGCGCTGTTCCCGAGGATCCCGTCGTGCAGGAAGCTGGTGTGGCTGCAGTCGAGCAGGTGGTCGACGATCAGGTCGTACGGCACGTCCATGACCAGGTGGTCGCGCCGGGTCGTGGTGTCCTCGGCGTCGAGGGTGCCGAAGTCGGGCGGCAGACCGTGATCGGGCTCCCGGTCACCGGCCAACCACCAGACCGCACCGTGCCGCTCCACCACGGTGTGCGCGGTGACCGCGGCGGCCCGCGGGCCACCGCCTGTCGTGAGGTCGACGCAACCTGTCCGTGCCGGCACTCGGAAGGGTGGGGAGCCCGTACCGGCTACCAGTGAGAATGCGGCACCACGGAAGGTCCTCTCAATTCCTGTCACACCATTGAGCCTTTTTCAACCTGACCAGCGAGCTTCTGCGTCAGGAGATCGCGAAGGTTGCAGCGCAACTGCTCTGACCACAGCTGCACAGGTCACCGGCTCGCCAGCTCGGCGTCTGCACCCACACAACCAGGCCCCTGAGCCGCCGGAACGGCAGGTTGAAAAGGGCTCATTGTGTGCCGGAACTGCGGGGCGTGTGGATACTCGCCCAAACGGCGGAAGAACCGCGATTCGAAACCGGCGACGACGCGCGGCGGTGGTGGTGACGCTGTGCGGCCGCGGGCACTCGGGTGGGGCGCCGATTGCAGACGCAATGGTGCCTGCGTGCTCGGTGGCGTGAAATCTCGCCGAGAACTGCTACCGACGGTGTTGCAGCCGCATTGCCATATCGGCGGCTATCAGGCGGTCCTCGGCCCGCTGGTAGGTCGCGTCGAAGAGGGCGTGGCGCAGGTGGCCGGGCAGGGTGTCGGGAATGCGTGGTGGCCGATGGAGCCGGTCGATTGCGGATTCCATGGTGTCGCCGGGGTACTCGCGACGCCCGGTGTGGGCTTCGAGCAGGACCAGGACCAGGGCAGGGCCAGGGCGTAGACGTCGACGGCGGGTGTGACGGCCTCGCCGGTGACCTGTTCGGGCGCGAGGTAGCTCGCGGCGCCGAGGAGCGTGTTGAGCTGGGTCAGTGCGGTGTAGCCCATGACGCGGGCGCTGCCGAAGTCCGCCAGACGTGCCCGCTCGGTGCGGGAGCAGAGGAAGATGTTGGCGGGCTTGATGTTGCGGTGTACGACGCCGCGGGCGTGCAGGTGCGCCAGCCCCGACGCGATGTCGACCCCGACCTGCGCCGTCTCCTGCACGGTGAGGGGGCCCTGGTCGAGTCGTGCGGCCAGGGTCCGGCCCTCGACGAGCTCGGAGACCAGGTAGGGGCGGCCGGCGTCGACGCCTCCGTCCAGCAGCCGCACGAGGCTCGGATGGACAGGTGCTGCATGGCGCGCAGCTCGCGGCGTTGCCGGTTCAACCCGGTGACGTCGCACCTGTCGAGGAGCAGTTTGACCGCGACGGCCCGATTCCCCGGTGGGTTCCAGGCTTGATAGACCGTCGCGGTGGACCCGCTACCGATGTGGGTCGCGAGGATGTAGCGCCCGGCGACCACATCGGTCGCCGGGACCGGTGACTCCGTCACTGCCGTGGCGCACTGTGCAGGCGACGTGCCCCGCAGTGTCCAGACCCTCGGCAGAAGTTCACGCTAGCGAGCGGAGAACTGCGCCCCGGATTCCAGCGCCGCGGTGCCGGTCTCGGTCACGGTGAACACATGAGTGGTGTCGCATTCGCTGGAGCTCGGTGGTTCGAGAGCGGGGCGGTCCTTTTCCCCGGCTCGGCGGAATGGATCGGGACGTCGACATGGCGAACGACGGCGGGTTCGGCCGCAGGCGGGCTCGACGAGCCGACGCTCCGGCCGGACCGGCTCGGGTCAGACGCGGTGGGCGGTGATGGCGTCGGTGTAGAGCTGCTGGGCGGTCGAGGCCGCGGTGGGGTCGTCGTCGGCGAGGAGCGCGACGAGGATGTCGACGACGGCGAGGTGGACGAGGCGGCTGGCCGTGGCTTCCAGGCCGTGTCGTTCGGGGGCACCGGCGACGACCGCGTGGCGGCAGAGCTCGGTGAACGGGGAACGCAGGTAGCTGGTGACCCCGATGGTGACGGCCCCGCTCTCGGTGGCAGCGCGCAGCGCGGTGAGGGTCTCCTGGGTCTGACCGGTGTGGCTGATCGCGAGACAGCATCCCCGGGGGCCCAGTGTGCGGGCGGCGAGGTGCTGCTGGTGCGGGTCGGTCAGTACTTCCGTGCGCACGCCGAGCATGCGTAGCCGGTATCCGGCATCGGCCGCGATCGGCGCGGACGTGCCCACCCCGGCGACGAGGACCCGCTCGGCCCGGCGCAGCAGGCGGACGATCTCGGCCAGCACGGCGTAGTCGAGGGAGCCGGGCAGCTGCTCGAGCCCTGCGGTCGCCGCGGCGAGGACGGCGCGCACCGTGTCGGTCGGGGTGCCGGGGGCCTGCACGCCTGCGTCGGCACTCGGTGTGGTCTCGGCCGCCAGGCGGAGCTTCAGGTCGTGGAAGCCCTTCAGACCGAGGTTGTCCTGGCAGAACCGCACGACACTCCCGACGGAGGTGTCGGTGCGGTCGGCCAGCTCGCTCACGGTCAGCCCCACGATCTCGGCCGGAGCGGCGAGCACGGCGTCGCCGATCCGGGCTCCGGTCGGCGACAGGCTCGGCCGCAGCGCGCGGATGCGGGCCGTGACCGTGCCGACCAGGGCGAGTGCCGGACGCGCGTCGGTGTCCGGGGCGACGGGGGGAGGAACCGGTCGAGCCATGACTCGACCCTATGCGGACCGTCGCCCGACTTCCGTGGGTTCCACCGAAACCGGTGGGAAGTTCCATCCATCGTTCACCTCCGCTGAGGACGGAGTTTCATCGCGGTCCCTAGCTTCGGAGGGCGTGATGACGAGCCGCACAGACCGTGTTCTGACCACCCACACGGGCAGCCTTCCGCGTCCGCCCGAACTGGCCGAGCTGATGGTGGCGCGCGAGACCGGCGTCGCGGACGAGGAGGCGCTGACCCGGCTCCCGCAGATGGTGCGCGAGGCGACCCGACTGGTGCTCCAGCGCCAGGGGGAGACCGGGATCGACGTCGGCAGTGACGGTGAGCAGGGCAAGATCGGCTACGCGACGTACGTGAAGGAGCGGATGTCGGGCTTCGACGGCGAGGCCGGCGCGCTGTCGCTGGCCGACCTCGAGGACTACCCGGAGATCACCGCCCAGGCTCTCGACGGCCTGGTGACCGCGACGCCGTCGTGCACGGGGCCGGTGCGCTACACGGGGGTCGAGGACCTTGCGCAGGAGATGAAGGAGCTGCGTGCCGCGGTCGACGCCGCCGGGGACGCGGCGCCGGCCGAGGTCGTGGTGACCGCGGCATCTCCGGGGGTCATCGCGATCTATCTGGCCGACCAGTACTACGGCTCGCACGAGGCCTACCTCGGAGCCCTGGCCGACGCGATGCGCACCGAGTACGAGGCGATCGTCGCCGCCGGGTTCGTGCTGCAGATCGACTGCCCGGACCTCGCGATGGGTCGCCACGCCCAGTACGCCGACGCCACGATCGCGGAGTTCCGCCGCGCCATCGCCGGGCATGTCGAGGCTCTCAACGCCGCCACCGCGGGCATCGCCCCGGACCGGATGCGGATGCACCTGTGCTGGGGCAACTACGAGTCCCCGCACCACCGCGACGTCGATCTCGCCGACATCGTCGACGTCGTGATGACCGGCCGGCCCCGTGGGGTGCTGATGGAGGCGGCGAACCCCCGTCACGCCCACGAGTGGCGGGTGTTCGAGGACTTCACGCTGCCCGAGGACAAGATCCTGGTGCCGGGCGTGATCGACACGTGCACCAACTACGTCGAGCACCCGGAGCTGGTCGCCGAGCGCATCGTGCGCTACGCCGACACCGTCGGGGTCGAGCGGGTCATCGCCGGCACCGACTGCGGCTTCTCCACCTTCGCCTCGTTCCTGCCCGTCCACCCGAGGATCGCCTGGACCAAGCTCGCCTCCCTGACCGAGGGAGCCCGTCTGGCGACCGACGCCCTCCGGTCGCGCGGCCGAGTCCGCGCTGCCGGGGTGGGCGGGTGAGCGCCACCGACGGGCACCGCCGGCCCGCACGCGCGCAGCGTGTCCTCTGCGTCGGTGACGTCGTGGGGGAGGAGGCGGCCCGCTGGCTGGCCGGGCGGGTACCGCAGCTGCGCGCGGACCACGGGCTGGACTGGGTCGTGGTGAACGCCGAGAACTGCGCGGTCACCGGGCCGAACCCGATGGACGGGTTCGGCATGACCGTCGAGGTCGTCGACGAGCTCCTCGACGCCGGCGTGGACGCGATCACCGGCGGGAACCACTCCTGGGACGGGCCGGACGTGGACAAGATTCTCGCCTACCCCCAGGTCGTGCGGCCCCTCAACCTCGAGGAGGACCGCGGCCAGGGCCTGCTCGCCCTCACCGGCCGCGACACGACGCTGACGGTGATCAACCTGCTGTCGCCGACGGCGGAGCTGCCCGGCATGGCCGCCCCGATGCCGCGTCCGCTGTGGCCGTCCTGGCAGGACATCGTGGCCTCCCACGACCTGCCCGGCGCGGTGGTGATCGACCTGCACGGCGAGTCCCCGTGGGAGAAGGCGTCGTTCGCCGCCGCCATCGACGGCCAGGTCGCCGGCGTACTCGGCACCCACACCCACGATCCGACCCTGCGCGGCCACATCCTGCCGGCCGGCACCGGCTACGTCACCGAACTCGGCATGACCGGACGTCTGGGGCACACCGGCGGTGGATTCGACCCGATGCACTTCGTCGCGAAGCTGCGCGGTGAGGACCACACGACGCTGCCCGCGTACACCCTCGCCGAGGGGCCCCTGGCCCTGGGAGCGGTCGTGCTCGACATCGACCCCACCGGCTCGACCACGGCGATCACCCGCATCAGCTGAGCCCGCAGGCCGGAGCCGGACCGCCTCGGGGCGGGACCACGATCTGGAGGAGAGCATGACCGGTACCCCCGCCCCGCCCCTTCCGGACCCGACCAGGACGCGGCAGCGGGTGCTGGTCTCCTCGACCGTCGGATCGACGATCGAGTGGTACGACTTCTACCTCTACTCCACCGCGGCCGCCCTGGTCCTGGGCCCGCTGTTCCTGCCGGCCGGGTCCGCTGCGGTCTCGACGATGGCGGCGTTCGGTACCTACGCCGCTGGGTTCGTCGCCCGCCCGGTCGGTGGGCTCGTCGCCGGGCACTTCGGTGACCGGGTCGGGCGCACACGGCTGCTCGTGGCATCGGTGCTCCTCATGGGGGCTGCCACGGTCGGGATCGGCCTGCTCCCCACCTACGACCAGATCGGGATCTGGGCACCGGTCCTGCTGGTCACACTGAGGATCCTGCAGGGGCTTGCCGTCGGTGGGGAGTGGGGCGGTCCTGCTCGCGGTGGAACACGCCCCACCCGGGCGACGGGCGTTCTTCGGCAGCTGGCCGCAGCTGGGGTTCCCGGCGGGTCTGTTCCTGGGCACCGTGGCGTTCAGCGCCGCCGCCACCCTGCCCGACGAGCAGTTCTACTCCTGGGGATGGCGGATCCCGTTCCTGGTCTCGGTGCTGCTGGTCGGGGTCGGGCTGTTCATCCGGCTCCGGCTCGACGACGGACCCGACTTCACCCGCGCACGCTCGGCCCGCCGACTCCTCGACCGGCCGCTGCTGGCGGCCGTGCGCGACCATCCGGGTCGGATAGCCGCGGGCATCGCCGCGGCACTGGGCCACGGCACGATCGTCACCCTGTTCACCGTCTGGCTGCTCAGCGTCGCCTCCGGACCGACGGGGGAGCACCGCAGCACTGCCCTGCTCGCCCTGATGATCGCCGCGGCGGGCCAGTGCGCCGTCACACCGGCCTTCGGGGCACTGTGTGACCGGATCGGCTACCGCCCGGTCATCCTCGGCGGACTCGCCGCCGGCGCACTCGCTCTGCTGCCTGGACTGGCCTGGGCGCCGGGCGGAACCCTGCCCGCCACGCTCGCGACCTTCGTCCCGGCCATGACCCTCGGCCACGGCGCCGTCTACGCCGGGATCGCCGGACTCCTGGCCACCACCTTCCCCGCCGAGGTCCGCTTCTCCGCGGTCTCGATCACCTACCAGCTCGGCAGCACCATCTCCAGCTTCGCCCCACTGGTCGCGGCCGCCGTGATCGCGACCGGACTCGGCCACGGCGTTGTCGCGCTCCTCGCGCTCCTCGTCGCGGCCACTGCGGCCACCGCAGTCGTCGCTCTCACCCGAGCACCACAACCGGGGAGCAGGTGAGAGCGACTCCTGGGGCCGGTCGGTGAGCGGCCCCGGCCGCGGCCGCTCAGCCGGCCGGCACCACCCCGCGGCAGTAGATGACACCGAGCTCCACGTGATCGATGCCCTGCTCGGCGATCCAGGCCAGGTTCTGCTCGCGGACCCGCTCCGCCGCCGACGGCTCCAGCTCCATGATCAGCCGACGGATCCCGGTCCCGGTCGCGATGCGCCACCAGTCCTGCGGCGTCCGCAGAGGCAGCGAGCTGACCTCGTGGACCACCTCGACCTGGTCGAGGCCCGCAGCCTGCAGATGCGCGCGCATCACCTCGGGGACCTCGGTCCGGTGCCACGGCACGTCGACGTCGAGCCCGGGATGCTCACCCAGCGCGGCCTCGATGAACGCCCCGTAGAGCGGGGAGAAGAACTTCGGGCCCAACGAGGTGACCGCGACCTGCCCTTCGGACCGGACCGCGCGGGCCATCCCGGCGATGCTCTCCCGCACATCACGCGCGAAGAAGATCCCGAACACGCACGTCGCCGCGTCGAACCGATCCACGCCGACATCGAGATCGTCCATGCTCCCCACGACGAACTCGGCCTGCGCCACCTGCGCCTCGGCGGCGTGCCCGCGAGCCAGGGCGATCATCTCCTCGGCGATGTCGATCCCGAGGACCGACCCCCGAGGCCCCACCGCCTCCGCCGCGGCCAACGCCGCCGGCCCCGGCCCGCACGCCACATCGAGCACCGACGCTCCCGGGGGAAGGTTCAGCCGCTGCACCGTCTCGACCGCGGCGTAGCGCCAGAAGTCCACCGAGGTCGTGTCGTAGTCGACCGCGGCGGTGTTGTAGGTCATCCGCGGGTTGTAGATCTCAAGACTGGTCATCGCTGCTCCTGAAGACGTCCCACACCACGAACCCGAGACCGTCCCCCGCGCCGATCTTCGTCCCGGTCCCGGTGAACCCGAGCGGCGTGATCCGTTCGATCAGCTCGTCGGGTTCCCAGTACTTCTTCACCACGTCGTACTGACGCCCGTCGCGGAGCCGCCGCCGCGTCAACGGAACAGAATCGCATTCGTGAATGTGTTCCTCGATCCGCTGCTCCTCGGGGGCCACGTCGACGATCACCACATGCCCGCCCGGCGCCAGCGCCGCATCCACGGTGCCCCAGAATCCGTCGAACCGATCGTCGGGGACATGAGCCAACCAATGCGCAGCCCTGGCGCGTCTCGGTGCGGTGCCCAGTCCGGCGGAGGCCGATGAGGGGCTAGATGTAGCCGGCCATCACGTTGGTGACAGGCGGCTGATTGGGGAGCGGCCCGCGCAAGCGGTGTGAGGGCGTCGCTGGTTGTAGTACTCGAGCCAGGCGCTGAGTGCCAGTGTGCGGTCGTCGTTGGTGGCGTAGGGACGCCGGTAGGCCCATTCGATGGCCAGGGTCCGGTTGAACCTCTCCACCTTGCCGTTGATCCACGGGCAGTGCGGCCGGATGAACTTCTGGCGTGCTCCGAGACCGGTCACGGCCTCGGCGAATACCCGGCAGCCGCGGTAGTTGCGGGCGTTGTCGGTGATCACACGCTCGATGCGGCCGATGCCGGCTGCGGCGAACGCGGCCGCGGCGCGCTGAACGAAACCGGCGCAGGTGGCGCCCTTCTCATCGGGCAGGACCTCGGCGTAGGCGAAGCGGGAGTGGTCGTCGACCATGGCGTGGACGTAGTCGAACCCGATGCGGCGGGTCGCGCCCGGACGGGGGCCGCGGCCGTGGATCCGCCAGCCCCCGCCGTCGGGGATCCGGCCGAGTTTCTTCACATCAACATGGACCAGCTCACCGGGTGCGGCGTGTTCGTAGCGGTGGGCTGAGGCGCGGGTGGCGCGGATCGGGGCGCCGGTGATGGGATCACAGGCCGCCAGCCGAGCCACGCCGTGGCGGGCCAGGATCCGCGATACCGAGCGCGCCGCGACTCCGGTGGTGGCCGCGATCGTGCGGTTCCCCCATGATCGGGGAGGCATCAGCTATAAGGGGTAGCGATGCCAGAGGTACGGAAGCGCTACGACCGGGAGTTCCGTGACGGAGCGGTCCGGGTCGTGGAGGAGACGGGCAAGCCGATCGCCCAGGTCGCCCGTGACCTGGGGGTCAACGAGGGCACGCTGGGCAACTGGGTGGCCCGTGCACGAGAGGCCCGCGAGGACACCGAGGGCCTGTCTCGCGGCGGCGTCGAGGAGCTCAAGCGGCTGCGCGCGGAGAACGCCGAGCTGCGGATGGAGCGTGATGTCCTCAAGCGATCCGTGGTCCTGTGGGTCAAGGAGGCGACGAAGTGAGCGTGGCCCGTTTCATCGCCGACCAGAGGACCTTCCACCGGGTGCCGCACACGCTGGCCTGCGCCCTGTTGGGGGTGTCGATCTCCTGGCTGTACAAGTGGCTCGACCGCGCCGCGCGTTCCGACGGTGGTGCCACCGCGACCGAGAAGCGCCGCTGCGCGTTGGACGCCGCCGTGGCCGTGGCGTTCGACGACGCCCAGCGGCTACACGGCTCACCCCGTCTGCACGCCGACCTGTGTGAGGCCGGATGGCGGGTGTCGGAGAAGACCGTGGCGGACTCGATGCGCCGCCAGGGCCTGGTCGCCCGCCGGATCAAGCGGCACAACGGGCTGACCCGCCAGGACCGCACGGCGCCGAAGTTCCCGGACCTGCTTCGTCGGGGTTTCACTGCGGCCGAGCCGAACCGCAGATGGGTCGGGGACATGACCGAGATCCCCACCGCGGCCGGGAAGTTGTATCTGGCCACGGTGATCGACCTGTACTCGCGGCGGCTGCTCGGCGCGGCCACGGGGCTGCACCCGAACCCCGAGCTGGCGTGTGCGGCGATCCGGATGGCGGTGGCGGCCCGCGGCGGGGCGGACCGAATCGCCGGGGTGATCTTCCACACCGACCGCGGGTCGACCTACACCGCGGGCGCGTTCACCGCTCTGTGTCGGCGGCTCGACATCCGTCAGTCGATGGGCCGGGTCGGGTCGTGTTTCGACAATGCCGCGGCGGAGGCGTTCTTCTCCAGCCTGGAGTGGGAAGTGCTGTCCCGCAACGACTTCGACACCATCAGTAGGGCGCGGGCGGCGGTCATCGACTGGTGTTACGGCTTCTACAACCACCGGCGGCGACACAGTGCCGCCGCCGGGCTCTCACCGATCAACTACGAGAACGCCGCCCTCACCCGAGACGCGGCATAAGAACCCTCCACGATCTCGGGGGAACCGCAATCGCGGCCGGACCGCAGCGCTGCTCACGCCGCGCGGCCAGGACCGCCTGTTCGGTGTCGGCGCTGTGACGGGTCGGGCTGTGGTGTGGGCGGGAGGACCGGTCGCGCAGACCGGGATCTCCTTCCCGGTCGTAGCGGGTGACCCACCGGGACACGCACTGGCGGGAGACCCCGAGCTCGCGGGCGACGTGGGACTGCGGGCGGCCATGGTCGCGGACTCGCGCGACGAGCAGTCGACGCCCATGCAGGGTCAGGCGAGCGTTAGCGTGCACGGTGGAAGGCCCTTCGTGGCGAGATGGACGGCTTCAGACACCTCCCACCTCGCCCGAAGGGCCTTCCCCGTTCAAGCAGCCACGCCGTCGGCCACCGTCACCAACCTCCTGGCCGGGTACATCTAGCAGGGCGCGGGTCGTCGACAACTCGGATCGGGCGGCGGCGAGCTCGTCTCGGAGCTGGCGGGCCTGCTCTCGCGCGCGATCGCGGTCGGCGAGTGCGTCGTCGCGTTCGCGGGTGCGCTCGTCAAAGGCCACGACGGCATCGGCGAACGCCTGGGCGGCTCGGGAAATCTCGTCGTGCAGCAGATCCCCGCCTGGCGGTGTAGGGGTCTGCTTCATTCCTCGTGGGTGGGGGGTCGGATCGTCGTTCATACTGTGTGCTCCTGACGGCGGGGCGACGGGCTACAGACCGAGTTCGGTGTGGCCTAGTGGATGGCGGTAGAGCCTGCCCTGCGGTCGGATGTAGCGGCCCGATACCGGTGGTGTCGTTCCCGAAAGCGAACGAGCGCACCGGCACCTACGCGTTAGCGGCCGGTGGTGCTGCTCGGGGTGTGGAAGTCACCGTGTAGCACGATCCGTGCGGTCGTGGGGCTGGATCGTCGACATTGCGGGCACGTTGTCTGTTGATACATACTCGGCCGTGACGCAGATGGTCGAGGATGGAGGTTTCGCTGAGCCCGGCTGCGCGCAGGCGGCCGAACACTGAGCCCTTTTCAACCTGCCGTTCCGGCAGCTCAGGGGCCTGGTTGTGTGGGTGCAGACGCCGAGCTGGCGAGCCGGTGACCTGTGCAGCTGTGGTCAGACCCGAATCCGCGAGTAGGCTATGAGCTGATCTTGGTCGGCCAAAGTTGATGTTGCTTGGGTCGGGAGTTGGGTGGTGGGCAAGCGGGCGGCCCGAGTGTCGCCTCGGGTGGCGGGTTCCTGTGCTGGTCGGGGCCGGTGCGGCCGGGTCAGGACGGAGCGGGCAGGGCGCGGACGCGGGCGAGGACCTCGGCGAGTAGGTGCTCGCCGGGTGGTAGGCGCAGGGTGAGGCCGCGGGCGTGGCGCACGAGGCGGGCGGGGATGGTGATCAGCCGCCGGCGCAGGGTGGCGATCATGGCCTGGCCGCCGCGGACGCCGTGCCCGACCAGGCGCCCGTCGCGGGTGCGGGCGGTGAGGTGGTGCAGCCACCCGCTGGTGGTGGCGGCCAGGAGTGCGCCCCACATCCAGGCTCGGTTCACCGCGAGGTGTCCGGAGGGGAGGTGGCGCAGCGCGGCGCCGTGCTTGGTGTCGCGGAACAGGTTCTCCACCTTCGTGCGGTGGCGGTACCAGTACTCGGCCTGCGCGGCTGCGGCAGGTGTGGAGACGTCGAGGTTGGTCACGATGAACGAGTAGGCGAACACCCCGTCGACCTTGGCCACCGTAGCGAGGTCGTCGAGCGGGAGCGCCCGCTGGGCGGGGTGCAGGGTGCGTCGGCGCCGCGCTCGCGGGTCACCGGAGACCTGGCCGTGGTCCAGGTCGAGCCGGACCCGACGGATCAGCAGCTGGGTCGCTGCGGGCCACCAGTTCGGGCAATAGTCGGCCACCGCGACCTGCGCGCCGGTCATGTCGATCGCGTCGGTCCACCCGTCGGCCGCGACGCCGTCGAGGATGCGCCACAGCGGCGCGATGCGTCGGGCGCCGATGGCGAACTCCACGCCGACGAACAGGGCTGCGCGGGCGAGCTGCCCGGCGAAGTAGCCCGCGTCCGCACGCACGCGGACTCGCCCCGCCCGCGCCTGCGCGGGGAGCGCGGCCAGCGCCCGGTAGAACAGCTCGGCGCTGGTGGCGCGGGGGTCATCCCGGCCCGAACCGAGGTCAGCGGCCAGCACCACCGCGGTGTCGGCCCAGGTCGCGACGTGCGGGCGGGCGACCCGCTGGCCTTGGTGGTTGAACGCCACGCCCTGCTTGAGCCGGCCGTAAACCTCGACATCGGTGGTGTCCAGATCGATCGTCACGTCCGCCGTCAGCTGCTCGGCCCGGTCCGGGTCGACCTGGGCGAGCAGGTCCAGCGCGGTGGTGTGCACGTCACCGAGCCCGGTCTCCACCGCCGCCCACTGCCCCTCGATGAACTTGCGCGCGAGCCCGGCGGCGGTCGTGGACGCCAACCCCGGCACCGGCGTGAGTGCCTGCCCGGCGGTGTCGGCGCGGTGCCGGTCCAGCCCGACCAGGAAGTCCTCCCCGCACAGCTGCGCCGCCGACATGCCGACCAGCATCTGCCCGGCGCTGCACCCGCGGTCGCGGTCCTTGATGGGCCCGACCGCGGCGTCGAGCTTGTCGATGATCCCGAGCCGGTCGATCAGTTCGGTCACCGCGGCCAGCCCGGAGAACCTGGTCAGCGCCGCGTCCGGCGCGCCGAGACGCACCCGCGCACACCGCGGGCGTCGCTTGCGTACTGTTCGCACCTGATAGGTGTCCTCTCAACCCGCAATGTCGTGTCGTCGCAAACACGATCATCGCAGGTCAGCGGGCACCTATCGCCATCTCCCCAGTCCGGACACCAGCGCTACTCGCGGATTCGGGTCAGAGCAGTTGCGCTGCAACCTTCGCGATCTCCTGACGCAGAAGCTCGCTGGTCAGGTTGAAAAAGGCTCACTGAGTCGGCGGTGGCGTGCAGATCGGGCCGGTACTGGAACTCTCTGGGGTAGGTGGCCGAGTCGGCGGGGCGCTCAAAGAGCGGGGCGAAGTCCGACAGGTAGCGCTCGCGGTCTGGGAGGCCGACGAGGATGACGCCTTGGCGGGTGCCGGTGTCGAGCGCAATAAGCGCCCCGGCTGGGGCCTTCTCGGCGGTGTCGTCGACGACGACGCCGGACTTTCGGTGTCCAGACCGGTGGATGTCGCTGCACCAGTTCCGTGCCCGGGGCCTGATACAGAGGCTCAACAGGTCGGTGTTGCGTGGACTGCAGGTGATTGATTGCAGGGTCCGGGGTCGACCGTCCAGCGTCCGCGGAGGACGTCGCCGTGGGGCAGGCAGCTCGTTGGTCTCAATGTGGGGGACCTTGAACGCGAACGCGGGATTGGGTCGGTCGGCCGGCCCGATCGAGGTGACTCCTGCGGCGGCGGCTTTACGGCACGGGCTTTGGCGCTTTGATGGGCAGGTCGCCGTGCTGGACTCGATGCCGATGTCGACGGTGCCTCGGATCAGGACGTCGAGGCGGACTTTGGTCCTGGTGTCGTGTTCCTGGTAGACCTCGTAGCCTGCGTGCGCGGCGGCGCGGTGTGGTAGTCCCGTCGAGAAGCATGAATCTCTGGGGCGTGAGGCTGGCAGAGATGATGATCTCCTGGCCCTGTCACGGTAGGTGTGTAAGCCCCGGGTGGACCATGATCGATCTCAGTGATCAACTCTGAGGTCGGGAAGGACACCCAGATGAGTACCCACCAGTCTGATCCCGACGCCGGGTCGACCGCGGCCCGTAGGCTCGCCGAGGCGCTCGACCCGGCTGCGATCGATGCCTTGCTAGCCGTGTCAACGGCGGGTTGGGAGTGACCCCGTAGCGACGGATTGGAACTGACCCCCGGCGTGGTGTGGTGATGGTCAGTCGTTGCTGGCGCGGTTGTGTTTGGCCAGGAGCTCGCGTCGGGCGCGGGTGCGGTAGGAGTCCCCGGACAGGGTCAGGACTTCGGCGTGGTGGACGAGGCGGTCGATCATGGCTGCGGCGACGACGTCGTCGGAGAAGGTCTCGCCCCAGCGGCCGAAGGGCAGATTGCTGGTGACCATGACGCTGCCTTGTTCATAGCGGGAAGCGATGAGCTGGAAGAACAGGTTCGCTGCGTCCTGGTCGAACGGGATGTAGCCGACCTCGTCGATGATGATCAGTTTGTAGCGGCGGATCTTCTTCAGCTCGGCCTCGAGCCGGCCGCTCTGGTGCGCGGCGGCGAGTCTGGTGATCCAGTTGCTGGCGGTGTCGAACAGGACCGAGTAGCCGGCGTGGGCGGCTTTGACGCCGAGCCCGATCGCGAGGTGGGTCTTCCCGATCCCGGGCGGGCCGAGCAGGATCACGTTCTCGCACTTGGCGACGAACGTGCTCGTGGCCAGGTGGGCCAGGATGTCGCGGCGCAGCGAGGGCAGATGGTCGAGGTTGAAGTCCTCCAAGGTCTTGACCTGGGGGAAGTGCGCGGTGCGGATCCGCATGACCGTGCCCTTGGACTCGCGGTCGGCGACCTGGCGCTGCAGCAGCGCGCCCAGATACTCCTCGTGCGACCAGTTCTCCTCACGGGCCTGGGCGGCAAGCTGTTCCCAGCTGGCCGCGATGGTCGGGGTCTTCAGGACCCGGGTCAGGTAGGCGATCATCGCCGGCAGTCCGTCGGGGACCGCGGCCAGCACCGGACCGGCCGGCCCCGAGCTCCCAGCGGGGTCGGTGGTGATCTTCGGTGGTGTGGTTGTCATGAGCTGCTCGCTTCCTCGGCAGTGGAGACGAAGTCGACACCGAACAGGGCGTCGTAGTCGGGCAGTGCGCGCAGGGTCACCGGGTGGCCGTCGAGGTGACGGCGTGCTGCGGCCTGTCGGGTGTTGCGGTCGTGGGCCAGGGCGCGGCGCATCGCCGCGGCGGTGTGCTGGTGCGCCGGGTCGGTGATCACCGCGTGGCGGGCCCAGCTGCGGTCGTGACGGGCGACGACCTGGCCGGCGCAGTAGACGACGACCTCGCGCGGTGAGGCGGCGACATCGACGAACCGGCCGATCATCTGCGGATCCACGGAGTAGTCGTTGGCATCGACGCGGACGTAGTAGTCCCGTGCCAGCCGGATCCGCTGGGCCAGCCCGATCGGCGGGTCCAGCGGCGGCAGCGGAGTCATCGCCGCGTAGTCGTGGGCGAGCACGTCCACCGGGCGGCCGCCGATCGCTCGGACGGTGCGGGTGTTGGCCCGGGCCAGCCAGTCGTCGATCTGGTGGTTGAAGTCGGCTGGGGAGGCGAAGCGACGTCCGGGCAGGAACGAGGTCTCGAAGTAGCCGTTGTTGCGTTCGACCAGCCCCTTGAACTCCGGATCCCGCGGTGGGGCAAGCCGGATCCGGGTGGCCAGAGTGCCGGCGAACGCAGCGGCCGGTGCCGAGACCCGCCCGGTCCCGCCGATCGCAGACTCCCGGTCCCAGACCAGCGTGCGGGTCACCCGCCCGACGTCGCTGATCAGCTGCCACATCCCGGACAGGATGTCCCCGGCCTGGCGCGAGGGGATCATCGTCGCGGACAAGAACCGCGAGTAGCCCAGCGTCATCACCAGCACCGGTAGGACCCGTTCCTGGCCTGGGCCGACGGGGATCGTGGTCTCGGGGAACCACAGGTCGCACTGGGTGATCTCGCCCGGTGCGTAGGCGACCCGGTCGACCGGGTCGATCCCGACATACTCGGGGCGGATCTGGCGGATCCGGTCCTTGAGCACGGTCAGCGAGTGCTCCCACCCGATCCGCTCTGCGATCACCGTGGCCGGCATGCGTGGGAACTGCGCCAGCAATGCCCGCACCTGCGGCTCGACCGCATCCGCCAGCGATCCCCGCGGGCCCCGTTCCCGCTTCGGCGGGCCCGGCGCCCGCAACGCGGAGCGCACCGTGTTGCGGGCCACCCCCAGCCGGCGGGCGATCTCCTTGATCGGGACACCCTCGGCCCGATGCAGACGACGGATCTCGGCCCAGTCCTCCACCGACAACACCCCCTCAGCGTCGTGCAGAGGGGGTCAATCCCAAGCCGACGCTAGGGGGTCAGTCTGAGCCCGTCGTCGACAAGCCGATGCGAAGGCCACCGGAACCCCGATCGACGGCGTCGACGGGTTGCTCAACCAGATGACCAAGGCCGTCCTGGAACGCTCGCTGCAGGCCGAGATGACCCACCACCTCGGCTACGACCGCGACGATCCCGCCGGCGCCGGGTCGGGGAACTCCCGCAACGGCAGCAGCCGTAAGACGGTGTCGACCACCAACGGCCCGGTCACGATCTCGGTGCCGCGTGACCGTAACGGCGAGTTCGAACCCCAGATCGTGCCGAAACGACGCCGCCGGGTCGGACAGATCGACGAACTCGTCTTGTCCTGCTACGCGCGGGGAATGACGACCCGAGACATCGAAGCACACCTGCACGAAGTCTACGGCGTGGAAGCCTCACGGGAGATGATCTCGAACATCACCGACGTCGTGAACGACGAGATCGAGATCTGGCGGAACCGCCCCGTCGACGAGATCTACCCGATCATCTACGTCGACGGGATCCGCATCAAGGTCCGCGACAAGGCCGCAGTCACCATCAAGAGCGCGCACCTGGTCATCGGGGTCGACGTCGAAGGACGCAAGCACGCCCTCGGGTGCTGGATCGCCGAGACCGAGGGCGCGAAGTTCTGGCACTCAGTGAGCCTTTTTCAACCTGACCAGCGAGCTTCTGCGTCAGGAGATCGCGAAGGTTGCAGCGCAACTGCTCTGACCACAGCTGCACAGGTCACCGGCTCGCCAGCTCGGCGTCTGCACCCACACAACCAGGCCCCTGAGCTGCCGGAACGGCAGGTTGAAAAGGGCTCAGTCCTCACCCAGCTCCGCAACCGCGGCCTGCGCGACGTCCTCATCGCCTGCTGCGACGGCCTGACCGGGCTCCCCGAAGCCATCACCAGCGTGTTCCCCGACGCCGTCGTTCAAACCTGTGTCGTGCACGTCATCCGCAACGCCATGCGGTTCGTGTCCTACGTCGACCGGAAGAAGATCGTGAAGTCGATGAAGACGATCTACACCGCTCCCACCGTCGAAGCCGCCGAACTCGCCCTCGCCAACCTCGACACCGAATGGGGAAGCCAATACCCCGGCGTCATCGACGTCTGGCGACGCGCCTGGGCAGAGTTCATCCCGTTCCTCGACTACCCACCGGAACTCCGGAAGATCGTCTACACCACCAACAGTATCGAATCCATCAACTACCAACTCCGGAAAATCACCAAGACCCGCGGCCACTTCCCCTCCGACGAGGCCGCGATGAAACTCCTCTACCTCGGACTCCGCAACATCTCCAGCAAGCGAGGAGGAACATCAGGAACCGGAACCCACGGCTGGAAAACCGCCCTGAACACCCTCGTCGTCCTATTCCCCGGACGACTCCCACTGTGATAGAGTAACAACAGCAGTTACCCGTGGCTTACACGGAAATCATGACAGGCCCGATCTCCTCGGGGCGGCCGTGGAGATAGGACGTGGCTCGAACGCTCACCGAGAGGTCAACCTCGGCCCGGGCCGGATCAGCACCAGCACCGACCGCCTTGCCCCCGCACCGGTGGCTGTGGCCGGCACGATCGCCGAAGGAGTCCGCGCCAACGCACGCGTCGGACGCTTCGATGACGTCCTGGCCCACGCCTACCGCCGCCAACGCGTCGGCGAGGACTGCTCGACGGCTGCCAGATCGTTGTCGTCATAGTTCCTGAACTGCCCGTCCGTCAGATCGGCCAAGGCTCACTCTAAAGAACGCCTCTTAGAGAGTGTTTGAGAAGATCATGTTGAGGGTGTGACTACGTACTTCTGCTGGCGTCGGGCGGGTTCGCCACGGGCGATGCGGCGGGTGATGGTGTTGATCGCCGCCCAGCGGATCATGGCCTCGGACACTGCGGGGTGGCGTTCGTAGTCCCGGGCCAGGCGGCGGTGCGCGGTGACCCAGGCCAGGGTCCGCTCGACCACCCACCGCCGCGGGAGGACGGCGAATCCGCGCTGCTCAGGCGGTTTGCGCACGATCTCGACGCTGGTGTGCAGGATCGTGGTCGCCCAGTCCAGCAGGCGCCCGGCGAACCCGGCGTCGGCGTAGACGAACCGCACCCTCGTGCGCAGGTAGAGGTCGAGCAGGGTCGACTTGGCGCCATCGCGGTCCTGGACCGAGGCCGAGCACACCATCGTGGTCAGCAGCAGGCCGAGGGTGTCGGTCACGATGAACCGCTTCCGGCCGTTGATCTTCTTCCCGGCGTCGTAGCCGCGGGTGTCCCGCCCGACCGTGTCAGCGCTCCTCACCGACTGCGAGTCGATGATCCCCGCGCTGGGTTCGGGGTCGCGGCCCTCATCAGCGCGTAGCTGACGGCGCACGATCGGGAGGATCTGCTCGGTGACCCTCTGCTGCTCCCACCGGTTGAAGTACCAGTACACCGTCTGCCACGGCGGGAAATCAACTGGTAGAGCACGCCACGCGCACCCGGCGCGCACGACATAGAGGATCGCATCCACCACATCACGGCGCGCGTGCTTCTCCGGCCGGCCTCCCGCCCCGCCGCTGGCAGCAGCGGCTCGATCAACGCCCACTGCTCATCGCTGGTGTCCGAGGGGTACCGCCGCCTACGCCGAGCCACTCCTCCACGATGGACCACACCCGGACGCATCCAGCGCAGACACGCCGACCCTTCTCAAACACGCTCTTAGAAAGACTCTAACTGCCGAGTCCATACTACGGAAAAACGCCAGAGGACATGGCGTCGAAAACGTCGCCCTGGAAGCATTTCATCGGTAAGCGTCCGCATCTCTCGGAACGTCATCGGTGGCGGCCATATCACCGGCGAAGGGTGTTCCCACGCCCGTTGCTTGCGAGTGTGCCATCTGTGTGAGATAGAACCAAGCAACTCCCACCCGAGGTCAGCAGGAATCTTGGCCTGGGCGAGTCCGACGACGACGAGGCGTCCTCCGGGGCGAACAAGGGCGCGCATCCTCTGCAACGCGGCCGCCCCGTCGAGGTGATGGAGCGTCGCCACGCATGAGACGAGATCGAATGACGCGGGCTCAAGATCTGCGGTCATAAAATCGCCACAGCGAAAGTCGATGTCACCGACTGTGTCCTGGGCAATAGCGAGCTCGACGCTCTCCACGTCCGAGTCGATTCCAGTCACCGATGGCAAACGCCGCCGGAGCTCACGGGCTAGCCCGCCTTCACCGCAGCCCACATCTAACGCGTTACGGTCTGCGGGGTGTAATGCGCTAAAGACCACATCGTGATAGTGAATATTGTGGTTCCATCGCTCGACTCTGTCACGTCTATTCACGGTAGCTCCGGCATCCCTGCGAACAACACATCGCCATCGAAACTGTCGAAGGCATGGCCCACCCGTCGTCGGACCGCTGGTCGTAGAGGTGGAAGGTGGTCGCGCTCAAACCAATCGATGGCGTAGGACTCATCGTCGTGCACCTCGGCGGCGCCAGCTCGGTGGTGGCAGCGGAAAGTCAGCTCCAAGTACTGTGCGGAGTCGCCGTTCTCGTAACAGTGGACCGGGGAGACCGTAATACTCGTCAGCCGCTCAATGTCGACCTCGATCGCCGCTTCCTCCCAGAGCTCACGTCGCACGGTCTCCCGCGGCTCCTCGCCCGGTTCGATGATCCCGGCCGGCACCGACCAGATGCCGCCTGCATGCCTCTGTTGCAGCAGCACGCGACCCCGACGATCCCCGACCACCGCATTGACCCCAGGCAACCAAAGCAGGTGACCGGGCTCCAACTGAGCGCGCATGTTGCGGACGAACTCTGGCACGGCCATCGCCACGACCATATCGCCTTCGCTGAGATCTGCCAAACCTGGTCGTCGTGGGGTCCAGGACGGTACGGCGCGACGCAGACCAAATCGGTTCAGATCGCGGTCGACGGAATGAATCGCGAGCCGCGTGATACCGGTCGAGCTGATGCGCGCCTCTCACCACAGTTCGAGCTCCCGTACTAGTACCAGACTGGCGATGAGGTATCGTCCTGATTCAAACTATACCCAGAACTGGCCCCAGTCGACCTGACACTGAGCCTTTTTCAACCTGCCGTTCCGGCAGCTCAGGGGCCTGGTTGTGTGGGTGCAGACGCCGAGCTGGCGAGCCGGTGACCTGTGCAGCTGTGGTCAGAGCAGTTGCGCTGCAACCTTCGCGATCTCCTGACGCAGAAGCTCGCTGGTCAGGTTGAAAAAGGCTCACTGAGCCTTTGCCAACTTGATCTGTGCTGGTCAGCGGCTCTGCGGCGTGGCGTGTCCGTGAATTGGTGAAGCTCCTGGTAGACGGGCGATTGACTAGATCAACACGCCTGACCAGGAGCTTCACGTGCAGTCCTACCCGTCCGCGATGAACGTGTCCAGCCGCGTCATCCAACAGCTCGCCGACGCCCTGCGCGGCCACCGCAACCAGCTCGGCACCCGCTGGCGCAAGCTCTCCGCCGGCCGCCAGGCCCTGCTCGTGGTGGCGCATCTGCGCAAGAACGAGACCTACGCCGACCTCGCGGGCGGGTTCTGCGTCGGTACCTCGACCGCGTTCCGCTACATCCGCGAGGCGATCGCGCTGCTCGCCGACCTGGCCCCGAGCCTCGAGCAGGCGATCGAGGTCGCCCGCGGGAAGGCGTTCGTGATCCTCGACGGGAGCCTGCTGCGTATCGACCGGGTCGGGATGGGATCGGACTACAACGCCGGCTTCTACTCCGGCAAGCACAAGTGCCACGGCGTGAACGTGCAGGTCATCGCCGACCCGGCCGGCCGGCTGGTGTGGATCTCACCGGCGCTGCCCGGTGCCCGTCACGACATCGCCGCGGCCCGCCAGCACGGGATCATCGACGCCCTCGCCGACGCCGGCGTTCAGGCGATCGCCGACACCGCCTACCAAGGCGCCGGCAAACACGTCGTCGTCCCGCAGCGCAGGCGACGCCTGGACCGCGACACCGGCCGCTACCGGCCCCTGTCTGCAGCACAGAAGGAAGTCAACACCACTCACGCCCGCCAACGCGGGCCCGGTGAACGGGTCAACGCCGAGCTCAAGAACTGGCGGATCCTGCGGAAGATCTGCTCCAGCCCCAGCCACGCCACCGACCTCGTCGCCGCTGTTCAGACGCTCATGATCACCAACGTCTGATCAGGTTGGCAAACGCTCACTGAGCCTTTCCCAGTAGGTGCTGGTTGATCATGTGGTTCGGTCGTGCTCGACGTGGAGCAGGACGAGCGCGGCGGCGGTGATCGCGCCGATCGGGACTGTTTCAAGATCGGTGTTTTCGGCCCGACACGCCGGGCTGAGGTCCGGCGAGATGGGCACGGACAGTGATGACATCGGACCTTGTGGATCCAAGCGAGGGTGACCCGAAGCCTGCTCGGCAGGCGTCGGCGGAGCGGGCCGCTGCGGCGGCGATGGTGGCCGAGGCGAAGGCGCGCGGGCTGGCGTTGACCGGCCCGGACGGCCTGTTGAAGCTCTTTACCAAGAATGTTCTGGAAACGGCGCTGAACGAGGAGATGACCGAGCACCTCGGGCACGACAAGAACCGGGCCGACCCCGGCCGGGAATCCACCAACGTGCGGAACGGGTCCCGCTCGAAGACGGTTCTCTCGGATGCCGCGGGTGACGTGGAGATCGACGTTCCGAGAGACAGGGCCAGCACTTTCGAGCCGCAGATCGTGAAGAAGCGTCAGCGGCGCCTCACAGATGTCGACGAGGTCGTACTGTCGCTGTATGCGAAAGGGATGACGACCGGGGAGGTTTCCGCACATTTCGCTGACATCTATGGGGCGTCAGTATCGAAGGAGACGGTCTCGCGGATCACCGACAAGGTCGTCGCCGAGATGAATGACTGGGTTGGTCGGCCGTTGGATTCGGTGTACGCCGCGGTGTTCATCGACGCTGTCCACGTCAAGGTCCGGGACGGGCAGGTCGCCAACCGGCCGGTCTACGCAGCCATCGGCGTCACCGTGGACGGCTGCAAGGACGTGCTGGGGCTGTGGATGGGCGTCGGCAGTGAGGGCGCGAAGTTCTGGATGAGCGTGCTGGTCGACCTGAAGAACCGCGGCGTGCGTGACGTGCTGTTCCTGGTCTGCGACGGCCTCAAAGGACTCCCGGAGGTCGTGGCCAACGTGTGGCCGCAAACCATTGTCCAAACCTGCGTCGTGCACCTGATCCGAAACACTTTCCGGCTGGTGGGTCGACAGGACTGGGACGCGGTGAAGCGCGACATCAAACCAATCTATGCCGCGCCCAACCCGAATGCAGCACTTATCGCTATGGATGAGCTCGACGAGAAATGGGGCCGTAAGTACGCGGCGATGATCCGGCTATGGCGCAACGCGTGGGAAGAGTTCGTGCCGTTCTTGGACTACGACGTCGAGATTCGAAGGGTGATCTGCTCTACGAATGCGATCGAATCGCTTAACGCCCGCTACCGGCGCGCGGTGCGGGCGCGTGGTCATTTCCCCACTGAGCAGGCTGCGATGAAATGCTTGTATCTTGTGACTCGCAGCCTGGACCCGACCGGGACGGGCCGCACGAGGTGGACGATGCGTTGGAAGCCCGTGATCAACGCGTTCGCCATCACGTTCGGTGACCGCTGGCCGGGAGCCGAGACCTACTGAGCAACGACGCCGAAACACCGATCACGAGACAGGCCCCGCCGATCCGCCAGGGGCAGAAGCTGACCCGGCGTAGCGCCTTGAAGGTGGTCTTGAGCAGGGAGTTCCCGCGTTCGGCCAGGGCTCGGGTGGCGGAGTGCAGCGTGTTGACGGTGCGTTTGTCCACCGACAGTCCGCCGCCGGTGGGGGTCTTGAACGGGCAGGTCAGGCGGGTGTTCTCACCGTCGTAGCCGAGGTCGGCGAGCACGACGTGGGTGTCGTCGGTCCAGCCCTCGATCGCGTCGAGCAGGCCGGGGTGACCGCGGGCGCAGGTGGTGTCGTGCTCGCGGCCCGGGCGCACCGGGGAGGTCCACAACGGCCACCCGTCAGGCGCGGTGAGGACCTGAACGTTCCCGCCGTGGACGTGGTGCTTACCCGACCACCACAGATCCACTCCCGGGGTCGGTCCGGGAGTGCGGGAGCGGTCAGTGTGGATCACGGTGCCGTCGAGGTGAACGTGGGTGTGCCCGGCGGTGCGGGCCGCGAGCAGCGCGCCGGGCAGTCCAGGCGCGGCGGCGGCCAGAACGTCGATGCCTTCGTGCAGGTAGCGGTAGGTACTCGACAGGCTCAGCTGGTTGTCGGCGGCGAGCTGGGCGACCCGGGTCGCGTCGAGGAACCAGCGCAGCACCAGCACCGCGTGGCGGTCACAGTCCAGCGCCCGACGCCCGCGCCGGGTCCCGCGCCGGAGGCGTTCCTCGGCCAACAGCCGCGACAACATGGACGCGGTGGGCTCCCCGATCGGGAGCACGGCGGTGTAGGTGACAGGATCGGGCACGCGGGACCTCGGTGGTGAGTCGATCTTTGAGCGGACCGATCTCTTCTACTGGGGTCCCGCACCCTCGTTGAGCACCTCCACGCCCCCGGCGTGTCGCCGCCAGCCGCTCCCCACTACTGGGAAAGGCTCACTACGTACGCTGTAAACACTTCGACTCTCGTGGATGATACCTAGAAAATGCGGCAAGAGTGCTAATCCAAGCTGCCAGAAACGTGTCGGGTAGCTCGTTACAAATCTCAAGAAATCCTCTTGCTCGACCGATTAATTCCCCCGCAAAAGCCGGCCCGCCAGGTACCTGTGCAACATAGCGTCGCTAACGTTCCATAGTCACGTTGGGGAAAAGATCCTGACAGATCTCGATCGACCGACAGTCTGTCGCGTCGACGGGTACCTGCGAAGCCTACTGCCGGCGACCTCGCCACGGCATTAAGAAACCGACCAGCAGCCACACCGCAATAGTTGCCACGGACAACATTGTGATAACCCAAGCGCCGTCGTATACGTGCGTGCCGGTAAGCGCGGCGCGGAGTGAATCCGAGCCAAGAGCAGCTGGATTCACGTAGCCAACGACGTTCAACCAATCGGGCAAGCGCCCCGGATCAATGATTACTGGCCCGGCGCTAGTCAGTAGAACGGTCGCACCAAGACTAATACTCGAAGACTGCTCAATTGAGGATGACATAGAACCAATGATTGCGCCTAATCCGGTAAAGACAGCTATCGCAAGGACGAAAGGAACTAGCCATAACGGTTGAAGGGAGATCGTGACGTCGAGCATGGTCCAGCCGACGGCCGTCGTTACTACGACCGCAGGTACAGCGAGAAGGAAAAAGGCCGCTGCCGTACCGACGATGAGCGCCTCTCGTCTGAGAGGAAGAGACCCGAAAAAGTCAAGTGCTCCGGTTTGCCGCATGAACGAGAAGTTCGACGCTACTTTGTTCTGAGTCTCGAATAAGACAGCGAGCGTGATTGCCCCAGCAAACACGCTGAGCTGCGTCGATTCTGCACCATCCGACACCGTTGTGAACGCTAAAAGCGTCACAGTTGGAGTAAGCATGCCTGTGAGCACCATTGATGGCCAGGACCACCTCCAGTTCCTAAGTTGCATAAGCAACACATCGCGAATGTTAGCGACTATCATCACAACCGCCCGTCGGTGGTGAGCTCGCGAACGTAGACGTCCTCTAGTCCAAGTGGGGCGAGGGAAAAGTCGTGAACAGATAGACGTTCCAAGGTGTGTACCGCTTGTTCAATTGCGCCCCGAGGCACCATCCCGACGATTGCATCGAAGGTTTCCTGAGCCGTGGGACAGACCGTTCTGAGTCGCTTCAGAATCATCGCCCGACGCCTACTGTCGCATCCGTCCATCGATACGCGGAGCCGGAGCCGGCCGTCGGCGCTCGCAACCAGATCGGCCGGCGTTCCGGTCCGTACAACCCGACCCGCGTCCATCATCGCTACGCGACTAAGCACTTGCTCCGCCTCGCGAGGGCTGTGGGTGACCATGACAACAGTCTTGCCTTCGTGCCGATTCAAGCGCCACAGCAGCTCCCACACTTGCCGCCGGCGCACTGGGTCCATCTCGTTTGTCGGCTCATCGAGCACCAGTACGAGTGGATCGGCCACGAGCGCGACGCCAACCTGTAGTAACCGCCGTTCGCCGCCCGAGAGGGTGCGGGCTGTACGGTCCATCAACGACGCCAATCCCAACAGGTCGGCGACACGGTCGCGCTCCCGCGCGGCTAGGTTCCGTCGGAGGCCCTTCAGACGGGCGGTGAAAAGCAACGACTCGGCGACGTTTAAGGCGTTCAGGGCATGGGCGGATTGTGGCATATAACCGACGTCCCGGCAGACAATATGTCCGGCTTTAGTCACATTGATTCCACAATACTGCAGTACACCCTCAGTGGGTCTAAGCAGTCCAACCATCTGCTTTACAAGTGTGGTCTTACCGGCACCATTGTGTCCTAATATTCCAAAGAAATCACCGGGCCTCACATCAAGATCCACACAGTCGTTCACGACAATCCCGCCGAGACGCTTCGTCACCCTCTCCGCTACGAACACTGGGCGCTCAGTCAAAGCCAAAGCTGCCTCGCGACAGTAAACGCCTCGGCGGACGGAATGGCAACTTGCATGCCTCGGTACGCTGCGAGAGTTCGAATACCGAGCTCAGACCGCCCTAGACCGTCGAGTTCAAACGTATACTCGCTCATTGCCGCCACCTTCGCAGAGAGGGTCTCGTCGACGTTAACATAAACCTGCGGCGTAAACGCGCCCGAGAGTCCTTGGTCGGTGGACGAGGGAACTTCGTAAGAAAGCAGGCACCTCACGGGCTTCGTTGCCATATAGCGCAAAGCATATACTGTGCATTGGTGGACAATCTGGTGATCGATGTGCACGTCGCTCGAGCAGTGTGTGAATACTAACTCCGGACAGTGATCACGCACCGCTGCACTGATTGCACTAACGATGTCTTGTCGGCGATGTTCATACAGCAATATGTTTGCCGCGCCGAAGTCTCCGAACAGTACCCTTTGAGTGCCGAGAGCAGCTGCGGCCCGCTCGGTGGCCCGATGGGACGACTCGACGGTGCCGCCAACACGACGCTCTGACACTCCCGATCCCAGCACGAGCACTGCGATCGAGGAGCCCTCTCCAGCGAGTCGTGCGGTAGTTGCTCCCGGCCCGAGTACTTCGTCATCGGGATGGGCAGCTATCACAAGCGCCCGTTCGATACTCATTGAGCCCTTTTCAACCTGCCGTTCCGGCAGCTCAGGGGCCTGGTTGTGTGGGTGCAGACGCCGAGCTGGCGAGCCGGTGACCTGTGCAGCTGTGGTCAGAGCAGTTGCGCTGCAACCTTCGCGATCTCCTGACGCAGAAGCTCGCTGGTCAGGTTGAAAAAGGCTCATTGTCATGGACCTGTCCGTATCCACGCTTGTTCGACAATCCGACGTACATCTGTAATGCGCTGCGGACGTTCAAGTTCGAAAGGCGCCGTGATGGCCGACGCCGCCGCCATGGTTGGGTACTCAATACCCGCACCGTGCGATGCGGAACGAACAGTGCGGTGCAGGCCTGGCAGGCCATAGGAGAATTCCCGGTGAGCGCCCAGCAGAAGTGCACCCCGCCCAACACGGGGTGACAATCCGGGTAAACCAATCTTGTTGAGCTTAGCAGAACCTACACGACTAGCACCGGTCGCACACGATGTCGTCTGGAGAATGGAGTCGACCTCGCGAGAGGTAAGACTGGGTCCGTACAAGAAGGCAATGTTGCTGTCGCCTTGAAAGACGGCCCGTTCCGCCAGACCCAAATCCTCCACGACCACGTTCGGGTTGAGATGCTCCTCGACATAGTCGATGCCATGATCTGATAACGTTAAGACGACCAGATTCGGGTTTCCAATATCAGCCACCAACTCTTGAACTCGCGCCTCAATCGCATCGTACACGCTGAAGATTTTGTTGCGGGCTGTGACGGCTGCCTCACCAGCACCACGCACAGCCTGCCAGAACAGATGTTCCTGAGCATGGTCAGCCTGGTTGAAGCGGACAAATAGAACGTCAGGCTCAGTTCGCTCGATGACCTGACGCGCTGTCGTGAAAACCCAGTTTTCGCTCGGCGTTTCGCAGAAGAAGTCGTCTACGCCGCCGGGGTAGCTTGGTGCCGGCGAAGACGACCCCCACGCTGCAGACGGGCCGAGCAAGTTATCGTCGCTGCTGAGGACGAGGGTCCCCGTGCCTAGAAAAATAAAGACTTCTTGCCGGGAGGCACCTGTTACTGTTACGTGAGCGGCAAATCTGCCAACGGGGGTCGGGATCAGCAATTCTGTTGGGGAACCCAATCTGATCTGTGCATCCCAAACTGGCATGTCATCAGTGTCAGTTACCTCAACAGTGAAGCCGCCCCGTCCGGCAGTTACGCTCATGCGGTAGGGCCAATCAAAGATTGTGAACGGAACCGTCTCATCTATGATGACGCTCAACTGCTGTGCCGGCGAGTACACCGAGTACATCGAGAAGTACTCCGACCGTTCGTCGAAGAGCGACGGGAAATGTACGGCAGCAATCCTGGCACCTGCAGCTCGCAGCGAGTCGGCCACAGAGTCGCCTAAGCGGCAGCTGGCCCGATAAGGATGAAGCGTTGACACGGGATTAGAAAGAACGTTGCGAATGTCGCCTACGCTCTCGTTTCCGAACCAGAATCGGTTGCCGATAATTCCATGTAACGAGGGCAAAGTTCCTGACACCATTGAGGCATGAGCTGGGGCTGTGGACGAGGGGAACACTGTGGCCATACGACCTACTACCGAGAACGGATGGGGCAGACCCAGCTTGCGCGAGGAGAAGGAACCCCACCGCGCGATCACCTCAGGGAGGCCCCCGTCTACGCAGACGACGAGGACGCTTGGAGTGTCAGGCACCGTGCACCCGCAGACTTTCCCCGGAATGCCAGGCCCACGCAGACGAGACGATAGACCGTAGGTCGCGGGTGGCGCGCCAACCTGCGACCTCGAGTATCCGGCTGACATCGGCCACGGCTGCAGCCGGATCCCCCGGACGTCGAGGGCCCAGCCTCACACTCAAGTGAGGCACAGCGACAAAGCGAATCATCTCGACGATCTCTTTAACGGACGATCCCTGACCCCGGCCGACATTTAAAGTCCCTCCGGGCCACCTCGAAGCGATTAGAAGCGACATGACGTCTAGATGCGCCGCAGCAACGTCTGCCACGTGCACAAAGTCACGTACGGGCGTACCGTCGTGCGTGGGGTAATCGTTACCATTAATTGTCACGGTCGCAGCATGATTCAACACGCTGTCTAGCACCCGAGGGATGAGCTGCTCGTCATCCAAAGCATGACCTAGCGCGCGCTCAGGCTGAGCCCCAGAAACGTTAAAAAATCGGAGGATAGCAGATCGGCAACCTGTGGCTTGAGAGAATCGCTGGACAGCGGTCTCCGCATCGGCTTTCGACTGTGCGTAGGGGTTCAGTGGTCGGACGGGATGACTCTCGGGCGTCGGGTAGTCAGCATTTCCGTACACGCCGCAGGTTGATGAAAAGACTAGGGCGCCAATCCCCGCGTGAGCGGCAGCCTCGAGCACACTTTCGGTCCCGGCGACGTTCACGTCCTGGTAGTGACCCGGAGCGCGAAATGATTCAGAAACCGACTTGAGTGCAGCAAGATGTATAACGGCGTCAGGACGGGCATTAGAGAAGACACGCTGTACGCTGGCAGTGTCGCGGATGTCGGTGACCGATAGCCCTGACTCGGGTCGTACAGCTCCGCGTCGTCCCGCGCTCAGATCGTCCAGGACGTGCACGTCGTGTCCAGAGCATATAAGCTGGTCGACCACAAAACTACCGATGTAGCCGGCGCCGCCTGTTACGAGAACCCTCATCGACGGTCATCTCACCTCATAGCCTTCGAAGATTTGTCGGTCTAGTAGCGCAGTAAGCTGCACTGGGCGGTTCGTGTCAGTCTCGGATGCAAAGTCCCAGAAAATCTCGCGTAGCTCCTCATCCGAGTAATCTTCGACTTCCTGAGCGATCTCCGCTCGTGAATTACTCCAAATATCAGCGATGGACGTATCTTTAACATTGCCGAGAGGCTTCGAACTATATAGGCGACTCATAGTCACGTCACCAGTCGCTGAGATCGAGATCGAGGTGTCCCGCACAATGTACGGGTAAAGCACGACGTCCATGCTGCGCCTAGTCTGTTCCCCTGGAACAAGGTATGGAGCGTTCAATTCGAGGTCGAACTCGTCGCGTGGCACACGAGCGCGGAACTGCTCCACATCGCGGTGTAAGCGCATTGTCTCCTCTTCGGTCAAGAGCATGCCAGCTGTGCGGGCACCGCGACCATGGGCACGGACTAAGATATAGTTCTGTCGACGGATGCCCGCCGCCCGCAACTCCTCAGTCAAGGCGAAGACATTGTCAAGATTCTGTTTCATGACCGTGGTCAGGACTCGAAAGCTACGAGCTCGTTGGGCGAGGTAACGGCAATTCTGCAGAACGGTATCGTACACGTCGCTAAGGCGAATAGCTGAGAAGGTGTCACGCGTGCCGTCCACGCTTACGCGCACCCCTGAAATGCCTGAGTCGACAATTCGATCCATCTGCTCTCTGGAAAGGTTAGCGGCATTCGTGATCAGAGTAGTACTAGAGTGGCGTAAGTCGCCCACGACCTCGATTAGGTCCCAGAACCCCTTGCGCAGTGTAGGTTCGCCGCCGGTCAAGGTGATCTCGAACGTTCCCATCTGGTCGAGATCGCGCATAACCTGGGAGAGTTGCTCGATCGACAACATCTTGCGTCGGATTGCAGTTGGAATCTCGCCAGTGTTGGTACGGCAGTGGATGCACCTTAGGTCACATGCGTAGGTTACGTCGATACTAGCTCGCACCGGCGCAACGTAGTCCTTGGACATTCGCCCCATCACCTCATCCTAGTTTTGAACATCTGGTCGGCCTCACCAAACTGCGGGTCAGCAACTAACTTTTGACGCCACCACAGTAGTGTTCTTCTGATGCCGTCCTGAATCGTAATCATTTCTTTGCCGAATGTGTCATCCCCGGCTAAGGGACCTCGATTGGAACAGAACGAAGGAATTTCGTTGGGTCTTGCCGGCAAGAATTCCGTAGACGTTCCGGCCACCTCATCGGCCACTAGCCGTGCGACGTCCAACACGGACGTAGTTCCTCCGGTGCCAAGATTTACGACTCTGCTGTCGTGTTCGAAAAGGACGTGCAAGAGCTGTTTGACTGCATCGTCAATGTACGTCAGATCCCGACGCTGGTTGCCGTCGCCTTCAATTGGGAGTCGTTGATACCGTAGAGCGCTCTGGCACAGTGAAGGGATTAGGGCGTCCGTCCGTTCGCCGGGACCGTAGACGTTGAATAGACGTGCAACCGTCACACAGCCGGAGAAGTTTCGATGGGCCAACTGGTATATGTTCGCCACCATCTCCATGGCGGCTTTGCTGGCAGCGTAAGGTGAGCGAGGCGCGAAAGGGGTACCTTCGTGCAGACGTCCCGTTCCCTGGTCGCCGTACACCTCGCAGGTACTGCCGATTAGAATGCGTTCCACTCCGGCGTCGGCGGCGATGCCTAGTAGGTGCGCGGTCATAGATACGTTAGTTGAGTAGTACCGTGGGGCAGAAAATGACAGTGGAACGCTTTTGGCCGAAGCGAGATGGATTATCGTGTCGACGCCTACAATGTCTGTATTCGATAACTTGCAAACGTCCTTTACCAGCAATTGCCGACCGCAGTAAGTCTCGAGTGGTGTAACGGATAGGTCGTCCACACCTACGACGTCTAGTCCACGACTCTCGAGGGCGAGGGCGAGGTTTCGTCCAATGAACCCGGCTGCTCCGGTTAACAAGACGCGCGAAACGTCGCCGATAGTGTCCGGTTTGGTTAGGTCGGCCATCGTCGCCGCAGACTGGTTCAGCACTGAATTGCCCTGTAGAACATGCTCTGCTCGGAACCAGGTATGGCATGCAAAGTAGGCAATAAGCTCAAAAAATGCCTCCGCAGCGTTGGTCCGGTTCCACCGAAGATTGGGTATCTGTACCCATTGCGGACCATCAGATCGATCAGTTTCAGCGCTATAGCGAGTGCAATTTGTCTACCACGATACTTCTTTAGAATTCCGACAGCGGTTTCAAATCCACGCATCAGGCCATCGAAGGTCATGAAACCCACGAAGTGTTCGTTCGTGGTAGCGAAGGTGCCACGAGGAAAACTGGCGATGACTGCAGTGGCCGGAGTGTTTTGGAGAGCTGCCCCCAACTCAGACGCCCATCCACCTCCGAACTCACCAGCGACCCAGTCGATAAGCGCTCGACTCTCGGAGGCATACGGACGCCTAACTTCGACTACGCCAAAGTCAAGCTTAAGACGCACGATTTCGTCCTGGCGAGGCACGGAAAGACCATCAATGATCATGTCTGCATTGTCGGCTTCAATGTCTCGCTCTTTTGGAGTCATAGAACCGGTTGCAATTTTGTCTACTGGATAGTTCCATTCGTCTCGGTCTGGCAGATACGCCGATAGGGAGTGGGTGGAAAATGCATACGCGAAGTTCTGTTCCCACAGACGTGACAACCCAGCTCGACAGACAGTGTCCATCAGCATGTGCCGCGTAGAATTGTCGACATGTCGCCCCTCGTACTCCACGACAGGCGGAGCGATGCTGCCGTCCCCGTTGCTTACTACAATGGAGACGAGAGGCACGGAGGTGTCGACGCGCCGCACGAAGAGTCGCGTCGAAGAACTACCGCCAGGTCGTGAACAGCCAATCGGATAGTTCGCCGCGTCTGCAGGGGTGAGGTGATGCTCGATCGCGTACCCGTCCGGGCAGAGCGACCATGGGTTCAGCGGCGTCTCGTAGAGACGATGTACGTACATTATTGCTCCTTGATCGAGCTCTTCGAAACGTGGACGGATAAGAGTTGCGTTGCTGTCGAACCCTTAGGTCGCTACCTTAGGTGCGTTGAGTGAAATCGCCAGACCACGGGTATGATCAACCGCTTATTGTGGGTCCTGCCTCGCAAATAGTCGGCGTTGAAATCGCGCCAGCCGGCAGGGACTGAGGTTCTAGGATGACCTCCGGTGGGCCTGCATACGTCGGGGTTTGGCTGCGCTTGGACCGGCCCCACTCATCGCGAGACCTCTCGACCATAGACGTCGAAGTATCTGCGACTGCGTTTGATCTCACGCGCAATATCAAGCCAAGTTTTGTCTGCCTTTCGCAGATGCGCCTCCACGGCTGCCGCGGGATCGGATAACGACCCGCGTCGGTAGGCTGCGGACAGCTCGGCATTGCTGAGAAGTACGAACATGTATTCTGGCGACAGGGCGTCGGATTTGGGACGCTCCTCTTCACTACCGGTTTCGAAGTACCAGTTAGTTCGCGGCGCTGGTTTGACCTGGGATTCCTGCCATGCTTCATGATGATCAAAAACGACTCGTAGACCGTTGAGGTAGGCAACTCGCAGCCCTCGGCGTAGGCAGAATACTGCCGCTTCTCTGAGGCAGTCAACAATGGGTTCGCCATGATCGTTCATGCTTGTGTTACAAATAATCGGGATTTTTGTTAGCTGCTCGAACTCACGAATTACCCTGTACAGGCGCTCGTCCTGTTCCGCGTTCAAAGTCTGTATTCGGGCCGACGTGTCGAGGTGGCCGACGGCAGCGAGCTCTGTGATTCGATCTGGCCTTATTCGTCTCGTCTCAAGCATGTAAGGTGAGGGACGAGGGTTGTCGAACCAATCAGCGACGCGTTCTTCTAGTACGATCGGCGCCACCGGGCGCCACCATTCTCGTCGCTTTATCTGATTCAGAGAGTCCTTGTGTTCTGTTGACGACGGGTTCGCTAGAATGCTGCGGTGCCCGAGTGCCCGTGGGCCTATTTCGGAGCGGCCGTCGAACCATGCCACAGGCTCCTGTTTAATGTCGACTGCGGCTCGTCTAGCATTAAAAGAATCAACGGTCGAGATGTATCCGCCGAATTCCTCAAGCAGTTCTCCGATACGGTTGTCGGCGCGTCCGAGATAAGGCCCTGGAAATGTGAAATGCAGATCTGGCTGCTCTCGTGCAAAATGCTCTAGTGCAATCCCAAGGGATTGCCCACCGTCGCCGACCGCTGGCGGTGATGACAGTGATTGAAATCCGTATTCCGCTAGAATGGCTGTGTTTGTCGGGCAGTTTAGAGCAAACCCACCGGATATCGCGAGGATCGTATTTTCAGATTTGACGCCATGCGTCTCGATCGCTCGGTCGATGTTGTTGCGCATTATCTGTAGCGAGACACGCTGGACCTGCTTCATTACCGCGCTGGTAAAGTTCTCCTGTGATGTGAATCGATCGTCCACATTACGTAAGGTACTTTGAACGCTCTGAGTTATAATCTCCAGGGCTGTGCGGGCGGTCGCGAAGGAGGTCTGATCGCGGTAGCGATCCCCCGCGAACTGAGAGATGTCGCAGTCCCCTTCAGCGCTGCTGGCAGATGCGAGAGCCATGAGCGTGCCTTCCCGCATTCCGAATCTTAGGCGTGCTTCGAAATACAGAGGACCAGGTGAATCAATTGGGAATAGGGTAGGTGAGGAAGCTGTAGTGGACTTCCAACCACCCACGAACCAGTTTGGTGGCACGCCATCGTCAAGTACGTGGTCTGGACCTCGGTCGACGGCAAATCCTAGAACGTTGCATCCGTGGTACCGGCTAGTGTCGAGAAGCATTGCACTGTAGAGATGTGCGATGCTGTGGTAAGAAAATGGGGACGGTGGCACGGCGTCGGAGGAGCCCATGCCTGGGGTTCCCCAGACGTCCGTCAGATCGGCGAAGGAAACGTCGAGCGGATGCAAGATGTCGTCGATCATTTCGGCAGCGGCTGCATACGTCCAAAAAGGAGTTCGATGCTCTTTCTGACCGGTCAGCCGCTCTAGTTCCCAGTACTGTACGATATCGATCGTCCGGCCTTTTTTGGACCAAAGAGAAATATTGTTATCGTGTCTGAGCCATACGCCGTTCTGGCGCAATGGGCGGTCCACTGGGTTCAGGTACGTGGAGAGATAAAGTCCGTCGGTGAGCCCCATTTATGCTGCCTCCGCGTGCGGTCTTTGCCAGTTCCGTGTGTCTGAATCGGATTTTGTTATCGGCAACTCCGTAGCAGCCAGGCACCAGATTTGTTGCCAGGCCGGTACTCAAGATGCAGTACGCCGAGATGCCGTGGGTCGAGCTCGGCTGGCGTCGCTGCGTGAGTGACTATCTCTAGTACCGCATCAAAGACGCCCCGGTGCGTCACACCAACCGTGCTCCCGAATCCCGCTTCAAATTCAGAAACGAACCCTGAGATGCGCCGAGTGAACCCTCGCCAGCACTCTACAAGCTCGTTTGACGACGCGGAACGAGTGCGTGGTGGACCGGGCCTATATCCCCGGATCTCCCGGAGTCGTTCGTCTGTGATGATTGATTTGCGACCGAACAATATCCGAGCTGTCTGCTGGGCACGGGGTTCGGGAGACGCGAGAAATCTGATTGGCTGCACTGCATCGTAAGCTCTACGACGAAGGACGCAGCTGGCGACGTAGCTTTGCAAGCGCCCGATAGTCGAGAGATGCCGCGTATCAGTGGCGGACCGATCCCGCGCGTGCCTGATGAGGAGAAGGGTTCGGCCACGCTCGGCCCCGTTCGCGGTGCGGCCTCGTTGCGTTCGGGTCATGATGATGGCTCGTAAGCTGGCCGCCGTTCGACTGCCTTCATGTGTTGAAGAAGACTGAGCAACTGCTCGGATTCTTTGACATCGCCGAGTGCCCTCGGCAGGCCCACGAGGCTGTCGCTCGAACGCGCTTGTGTAAGAGCGGAGTATGTTGGTTTATCGAACTCAGCCAGCTCCGAGGTTCGTGGCGAAAAGACAAATCCGCCGTGGTTCTCTTCCCTCATACGTACGTCGTGTGCCCAGATGTATTCTGCTGCAGCGTCGGTCGGGCGAAGGCGACAGTAGAGGTTTTCGATGCTGTCAAGGAATCCGTCCAATCTTTGCTTCCACGAGTGGTTGGCGATAATTCCGCGCTGGCCGTTGCGGCCGAGCGTTTCCGCCAGAGCAGTATCATCGATCAGGGCGATCATGGATTCGGCGAGACTCCGTGTCTTGTCGATGAGGAAGCCATCGAAACCGTCTCGGACGAAGTCGGGGATACCGCCGATGTCGCTTGTGATGACAGGAAGTCCGGCTGCCATTGCTTCCTTGAGGAACAGCGGTCCAGTCTCACCCGCGACGCTTGGGAGTACGGCACAGTCTGCTGCCGCGAGGTATGGCTGTATATCGAGAACGAGGTCTCGAAAGTGAACTTGCTGTGAAACCCCGTATTCTTCAGCTAGCTGCGAAAGCTCAGTCCGGAGTGGTCCGTGACCCACCAGAACGAGGCACGCTTCGGTGCTGGGAATGCTCAGATCGGCTAGTGCTTTAATCGCCCGGTCTAGGCCCTTGGTCCAGTCGAACCGGCCGGCAAAGAGAAAGACGAATGCGTCAGTTGGGATGCCCAATGTCTTGCGCGCCGCGCTCTCTCCAAGGATTGTAACCGCGTCTTTTAGGCCCGGGTCGACTCCGCTCTCTAGAACCATGATTCGATGGTTTTTAAGATCTGAGAACTCCGTTTCGGCGACCTGACGAGATGTAGCGACGATGAGATCGCTGTCCTCGTAGAACGCATACGCGGCGGCGTCGAGTGGAAAAGCGCTGTGCCGAAATGCAATTATGAGTGGGCGTCGCTCTAGACCCTCTATTGCGCCTTTCAGAACTGCGGAGTCGGTGCGCCCGCTAGTGCAGATGATATCAAATGGGCCATGCGTGTGAAGACTGGCAAGAACTCCTTGTCGGGTAGATCCGTTCGCCGTGATGGTCTTAATTGTCTTATCCGCCGCAAGTTGCTCTAAAAAGATTCCGTCATCATTCATCACCAACGCGCTTACTGCATGGCCTTCGTCAGCGAACGCGCGCATGACTTGATGCATATAGCGATGTTTACCTCCGAAGTCGCCGTTACTGATTGTGAAGAGTATGCGCATTTCTCCTCCATGGAGCCCTCTTTTGCCCGAGTAGCGTTTAGTTATAGCTCATTAAGCAGGCATTCGGAGTTACGGTTATGCAATTTATACAAGCGAGCCTATGTCTTTTAATCTCGACGGTATAGCCGCTTCGATAGCTTGTTAGCAGTTGTTGGCTGGCGGCTCTGGATTCATGGTGAGCGTAAGGTGCGGCAGCCCGTAGTCGAGCTGACTTGTCCGCTTTAACTGCAGGCTTGTCGTTCGGCCTAGAACCGCCGCATGTGATTTTGCGGATCGCTCACAAGCGACATATTGCACACATGACTGACTGGGCGTCACTCATTGTTGCGCCCATTCGAATAATGCGTGGTGTGATCGGTGTCGCAGATAGAACGTAAGACATAGCGAGATATTCCGCAAGGGTAATGGATGGGTGCCTCAAGGGTTTGAGATACTCTCCGTGTCGATGCTTGCTAGCTCGAACGGCCTAGTTGTTGATCTGATGCTGGGCGCCACGCGGCTGATCAGCTCGCCGCGAGTCCGCGTCTGTCCGGGCCGGTTACCAGGAACGTGGGCGGAATGTGTGCCCACCGTACGCCTCGTGTGGAGGCAAATGTAGTGTTGCGGAGCGTGTCTAGTGACTGGTGCCAATGGGTGGCGGGTTCCGACATCTGCCTGAATAGCGCAATGGACCGTTCGCTCGGTCCGCTTACGTTGACGGCGTGTGACAAGTGGCTGTGTAAGAAGATCCACTTGAGTCGATGGCCGGGTGCGCAGATGACTTGGCCGGGCGATCCACTGAGCCTTTGCCAACCTGGTGTTTGAGCTGGTCAGAGCCGGTACGGCGTGGCGTGACCTCGAACGAGTGAAGCTCCTGGTAGACGGGCGATTGCTGAGATCGAAACCGTCCAACCAGGAGCTTCAAGGTGCTGTCTTACCCGTCCGGGATGACCGTGTCCAGCCGTGCCCTGCATGTGCTCTCCGACGCGCTGCGCGCGCACCGCAACCAGCGTCGGAGCCGGTGGCGGAAGCTGACGTGTGGCCGCCAGGCCCTGCTCGTGGTCGCCCACCTGCGCAAGGGCGAGACCTACGCCGATCTGGCCTGCGGTTTCCGGGTCGGCACCTCGACGGTGTACCGCTACCTGCGCGAGGCGATCGACCTGCTCGCCGCGATGGCCCCCACCCTCGAGCAGGCGATCGAGGTCGCCGTCGGCAAGGCGTTCGTGATCCTCGACGGCACCCTGCTGCGCATCGACCGCGTCGGCATGGCCTCGGGCTATGACCGCGGGTTCTACTCCGGCAAGCACAAGTGTCACGGGCTGAACGTGCAGGTCATCGCCGACCCGGCCGGCCGGCTGGTGTGGATCTCTCCGCCGCTGCCCGGAGCACGCCACGACATGGGCGCCGCCCGCGAGCACGGCATCGTCGACGCCCTGACCGAGCACCGGATCCCGGCAGCGGCAGACACCGCCTACCAGGGCGCCGGGCCCACGGTGGCGGTCCCGCAACGGCGGCGGCGCCTCGATCCCGACACCGGGCGGATGCGCCCGCTGTCGCAGGCGCAGAAAGAGGTCAACATCGCTCATGCCCGGCGTCGCGGACCGGGTGAGCGGGTCAACGCCGAGCTGAAGAACTGGAAGATCCTGCGCAAGATCCGCTCCAGCCCGAACCAGGCAGGACAGCTCATCGCCGCAGTTCAGACCCTCATGATCGCCAACACCTGACCAGGTTGGCAAAGGCTCAGTCCCCAGGCGAGGGCTTGCAGGCCGCGGATCGCGGTATGGTGCGCCCTGGGTCCTGAGGAGACTCTGATCTTGGAAACGAGGATGGAGTCATGCCGAACGAGCGGCCCCCGGGTTAGCTGACGACGCGGCGGTACTCCTCGGAGGTGGAGGCCGCGGCAGTGCGGATGACCCGCACCTCCGCGCAGAGTTGGGTCACGATCATAGGACCGTAAAGCGGGTCGCTGATCAGTTCGGCTTTCTGCGCGGTTGTGGGTGCGCTAGTACTCCAGCCGCACTTCGTTAGCTGGGCTGTCTTCGTCGTCGGTAGTGGCTTTCGCGGGCTCGGTGTTGGTGACGGCGACGCCAGGTCGACCAGGCCCAGCCCACGGTGCGGGCGGGGATGTGGATCAGAGATGCCAGGAGACGTCGGATCTCGGCGAGGGTGAGCGGGATGAGCCCGCTGCCAGGTCTTTTGGGGCGATCGCCGCGGTGACCGAGAGGTAGGCGTGGGCGAGCATGGCCAGGGTGATGTGGCGGTACCAGGCGTCGTAACGCCGCACCTGGTACTGGTCGAGCCCGACCTCGTTCTTCGCGGTCTGGAAGCACTCCTCGATCGCCCACCGGGCGCCGGCGACCCGGATGAGGTCGTCGTCACTGGTGCCGGGCGGGCCTGCGCACAGGTAGTAGGCCAACTCCGGCTCGTCACCGGCGGCGATCTGGGTGTCGGTGAGGATTGACGGCGCACCAGCAGCCAGCGCCCCCACCCGGCGGGCGCCTCCGGTGGCGGAGACAGGCTGGCCACGGCCCAGTCGTAGAGCCGCTCACCCTTCGCCCCGTCCCCCGCCGAGCGGCGCTTCCACGCCTGCTCCGGCGCGCGAGCGACCAGGTCGTCGGCGCGTCGTGACCCGGCCAGCCCGGCGATGTCAGCCTCGAGCGAGAGCGGGATCGACTGACTGCGGGGCACGGCGACGACGTAGCCGATCCGGCGCTTCTCGCACCAGGAGCGGAACTTGTAGTCCTGACCGTAGGCCTCGTCCGCAGCCACCCACGACGCCGGGACACCAGCGTCGAGGGCCCGGCCGAGCATCTGCTTGGCCAGCACGGTCTTGGTGGCGAACTCGACCTCGTCGGGCACCGCCGCAGCCCGGCAACGTTCCCGATCACCGGTCCACGACTTGGGCAGGTAAAGCTCACGATCGATCAACGTGCGGCCCCTGCCGCTGGCATAGGCGCAGAACACCCCGAGCTGGCAGTTCTCCACCCGGCCCGCAGTGCCGGAGTACTGGCGCTGCACCCCGGCCGACTTGGCCCCCTTCTTCAGGAACCCGGTCTCGTCGACGATCAGCACCCCGCCGGGCTCGCCGAGGTGTTCTGTGACGTAGTCCCGCAGGTCGTCGCGGACCCCGTCGGCGTCCCAAGCCGCCGAGTTGAGCAGCCGCTGCATCCCGTCCGGCGTCGTGTCACCGGCGACCTCGGCCAGCGTCCACCCGTTCTTCCCGGCCAACGGCGCCAACAATCCACGCACATACGCCCGCGCCCGACGCCGCGGCTCCGTCCGGAAGAACCGCCCCGCCACCAGCCCGAACAACCCGTCCAGGCCGCCGGCCCACGCCTCTAGGTCCTCCTCCACCTGCACAAGATCAAAGCCTAGCGCAGACCCACATCACGAAGTGCGGCTGGAGGGGACTGTTTCAAGATCGGTGTTTTCGGCCCGACACGCCGGGCTGAGGTCCGGCGAGATGGGCACGGACAGTGATGACATCGGACCTTGTGGATCCAAGCGAGGGTGACCCGAAGCCTGCTCGGCAGGCGTCGGCGGAGCGGGCCGCTGCGGCGGCGATGGTGGCCGAGGCGAAGGCGCGCGGGCTGGCGTTGACCGGCCCGGACGGCCTGTTGAAGCTCTTTACCAAGAATGTTCTGGAAACGGCGCTGAACGAGGAGATGACCGAGCACCTCGGGCACGACAAGAACCGGGCCGACCCCGGCCGGGAATCCACCAACGTGCGGAACGGGTCCCGCTCGAAGACGGTTCTCTCGGATGCCGCGGGTGACGTGGAGATCGACGTTCCGAGAGACAGGGCCAGCACTTTCGAGCCGCAGATCGTGAAGAAGCGTCAGCGGCGCCTCACAGATGTCGACGAGGTCGTACTGTCGCTGTATGCGAAAGGGATGACGACCGGGGAGGTTTCCGCACATTTCGCTGACATCTATGGGGCGTCAGTATCGAAGGAGACGGTCTCGCGGATCACCGACAAGGTCGTCGCCGAGATGAATGACTGGGTTGGTCGGCCGTTGGATTCGGTGTACGCCGCGGTGTTCATCGACGCTGTCCACGTCAAGGTCCGGGACGGGCAGGTCGCCAACCGGCCGGTCTACGCAGCCATCGGCGTCACCGTGGACGGCTGCAAGGACGTGCTGGGGCTGTGGATGGGCGTCGGCAGTGAGGGCGCGAAGTTCTGGATGAGCGTGCTGGTCGACCTGAAGAACCGCGGCGTGCGTGACGTGCTGTTCCTGGTCTGCGACGGCCTCAAAGGACTCCCGGAGGTCGTGGCCAACGTGTGGCCGCAAACCATTGTCCAAACCTGCGTCGTGCACCTGATCCGAAACACTTTCCGGCTGGTGGGTCGACAGGACTGGGACGCGGTGAAGCGCGACATCAAACCAATCTATGCCGCGCCCAACCCGAATGCAGCACTTATCGCTATGGATGAGCTCGACGAGAAATGGGGCCGTAAGTACGCGGCGATGATCCGGCTATGGCGCAACGCGTGGGAAGAGTTCGTGCCGTTCTTGGACTACGACGTCGAGATTCGAAGGGTGATCTGCTCTACGAATGCGATCGAATCGCTTAACGCCCGCTACCGGCGCGCGGTGCGGGCGCGTGGTCATTTCCCCACTGAGCAGGCTGCGATGAAATGCTTGTATCTTGTGACTCGCAGCCTGGACCCGACCGGGACGGGCCGCACGAGGTGGACGATGCGTTGGAAGCCCGTGATCAACGCGTTCGCCATCACGTTCGGTGACCGCTGGCCGGGAGCCGAGACCTCCTGAGCAACGACGCCGAAACACCGATCACGAGACAGGCCCGCGACCGGCCGCATCAGTGACCATCTGCGCGCTCATGTGGTCCAGGACCACTATGCCGAACTCGCCGCCCGATCCCGCGCCACGATCGCGCGTCGCGTCGAAGCCGGGCAACTCCCGCTCACGATCCCCTTCGGCTACCGGCGCACCGGGTCGGGCCCGGTCCTCGACGGCTACGGCCCGATCACCGCGTGGGGTGCCTACGACCCCGGCGCCGAGCCGGAGACCGAGGCGACCCGGCTCGGTCGCGCCGGGCGGGCCCCAGCGTCGACGTGGGCGCTTGACGCGCACACCGCGTGGGTGATCGCGGTGATCTTCGCTTGGGCGAGCTGTGGTGTGTCCCCGAAGTCCATCGCCGCGCGGCTCCGGACCTCGTGGCCGCTGCGCCCGACCCCGGTCACCGCGACCGGCCGCGCTCTGCCCTGGACCGCCACCCACGTGCGCGCCGTCCTGCTCGATCCCTCCTACCTCGGCCACTCGGTGTGGGGCCGAAGCCGCCCGCGGGAGTCCTGGACGGTCTCGTCCGCGATCACGCATCCGCCGCTGATCAGCCCGAGCACGGCCGCCGACGCGGTCACCGTGGCGCGGCATCGCGCCGACCTGGGTGCCGACGCGCCCGGGTGGGGTCGGTGACGGCCCGGCCGCCGGGGCGGGGCCGGGGGCCGGTCGGCCCGCCCCGGGGCCGCACACGGCCTGCCAGGGCCCCGAACGGGCGTGCCCGCGTCACGACCGACGACCAGCCGAACACCCCGCCCGCACCCCATGATCACCGTCCCGATTTCCCATTATCCGGCACCCGCAATCCGGCCAGCAATTGCTACGATTCGCAGACGGAAGCGATTCATCGGGAACGCGTAGAACCTCGTGCCGGGTCGAGAAGAGCCGGGCGGGTTCGGACGATTTCGGATGAAGAAAGTGGCCCGTTGTCGCCGCAGGGGGAGATTTGTTCTCCTGAATCGGAGGCCGAGGCTACGGTGGTGCGAAACGAGCAGGCGCGGGTGTTGTGGGAGATCAACGAACGGATGCACTCCCGTCGCCGGTGACGAGTAGGCGCCCGGACGGCTGGACCGGGGAGCCGCGGACTGGATCGAGAAGGGGTATGGGGCGTGAACGGTAGGCGTGGTGGTGGTGTGGCGCCGGAGGCGTTGCAGCTGTGGATTCAGCGCGACGCGGGCCCAGAGTCACCCGGTGTCGGGGCCTCGGGCCCGGCCGTCCGGGTGGTGTTCCTGGGCCGGACCTCGGGGGACGAGCTGCAGGACCCGGTCGGGTCGATGCAAAGGCAACTGAGCGTCGCGATGGCGGCGTTGCCGGAGTCGTGTGTGTTGGTTGGCCATTTCTACGATGTGGAGTCGGGCCGGATCGACTTGTCCGAGCGGGGCCGCGGGGTGAAAAGCGTCGAGGTTCCGATCCCGCGCGACGGCGGGGTGCTGGATCTGCTGGCTCGCGCCGAGTCGCCGGATCCAGGGTTCGACGCGGTGATCTGCGAGCAGATCGATCGTATCGCTCGCCGGGTGTATTTCGGGACGATGATCGAACATCGCCTCCAGGCGGCCGGGATCGCCCTGTGGGCGGCGGATGAGAACATCCGCCCGGGCGGTCGGGCGGAGGATGCGCTGCCGTCGACGGTGCTCACGCGGCGGGTGAAGCAGTCGGTGGCCGAGTGGTACGCCCTGGACATGCTCTCGCGGGCCCGGGACGGGTTCGAGACCCACACCGAGCAGGGCTACGCGGTCGGGAAGCCTCCCTACGGATATCGGGGAGAGACGGTGAGCGTGAGCGGGAAGGCCATCGACGCCACGGCCCGCGGCGGGCACCGAGGGAAGGGCCGCGACGGCGTCCGCACCAAGACTCGTCTACTGGTGGACCCGGTGGAGGGCGAGGTGGTGCGCAGGATCTTCGCCTGGCGGGTGGGCGAGCGAGTGTCGTATCAGGGGATCGCCGACCGGCTGAACCTCGACCTGGTGACCAACCGGCCGCCAACTCCTCCGGACCCGGACCGTGCGGTCGGAGCGTGGACGGCGGCCTCGGTGCGCGAGGTCCTCGTGCAGCCCAAGCACACCGGATACATGGTGTGGAACAAGCAGGCCACGAAGACTCGGGGCGGGGCGTGGAACCCGCTGCAAGACTGGGTGTGGTCGAGCCGGCCGACGCACGAGCCGTTGATCGAGTTACAGACCTGGATCGCCGCCCAGGAGGTCGCGGCGCGCCGCTTCGGGTCCCGCTCGGCGGCAGGGAAGAACTCCCGCCACCCCCAGACCGTACGGTCCTACCGGCTGCGCTCGTACCTGTTCTGCCAGCTCTGCGGGCGGCGGATGTATGGCAAGTCGCGGCGGGAGCGTTCCTACTACGTGTGCGCGCCCAAGCGGGGCCAGCACATCCCCGACGGGCACCCGGCGAGCCTCTGGGTCGCCGAACAGACGTTGCTCGATGCGATCAACGGGTTCCTCGCCGACCACGTGTTCGGCACCTACCGCGCCGAGCTGTTGGGCGTCGCGGCCGGAGAGATCGCCGCCGCGGCCACGGCCGACCACACTCGGCAGGTCGAGGCGGCACAGAAGGCCATAGCCGACGTCGATCGCCGTCGCGGGGCGCTCGTGCGGGCCTTGGAAGTGACCGACGCCATCGACCCGGAGTTGATCGCCGATATCGGACGTCGCCGCCAGGAACTCGGCGCCGAACGCATCCAGCTCGCCGAGCACTCGAAGCACTGCGCACGGTCCAGGCCCAACAGCCGAGCCCGGCACTGCTCGACCTGCTGCCCGTCGGCCGCTGGGAGCTGGACCAGCTCCCCGAGACGCTGGCCCGGCGCCTGTTCGAGGCGCTGCGCCTGGAGGCACACGTCGACAAGATCAGCCGAACCGTGCGGGTGCGGATCACCCTGACCGGCAACACCGTGCAGACTGCCCACGCTGCCAGCGTCGCCGCACTGAACAGCGCAACCAGCGGCACCACCGGCGATGGGGAAAGCCCTGGAAGTGGGGGAACCGACGACCGGTTCCCATCCTTGACGTGCCCCCGGCAGGATTCGAACCTGCGGCACCCGCTTTAGGAGAGCGGTGCTCTATCCCCTGAGCTACGAGGGCATGGGTGAAGGTTACCTGGGAGTCTTCGGCGGCTCCTCGCCGCCGTCATCATCCTGCGACGCGGCCGGAGCCTCCACGTCGACGCAGACCTGAGCCGGGGTCGGTCGCGGGATCCGGCGCCTGCGGCCCACCGTGGAGGAACGGTGCGGCCGCTGCCCGATCACTCCGGGGGCAGGTCCAGTCTCATGTGCACGCTGTTCGGGTCGTCGGGGTAGTCCGCGAACGGCGGGCAGCGGACGAAACCGTGGCGGGCGTAGAGACGCCGAGCCGGGGCGAAGAACTCCATCGACCCGGTCTCGATGTAGAGCGTCCGATGTCCGCGTTCGCGAGCAACGCCGATGATGTGCCGGAGCAGCGCGGCCGCCGTCCCGCGTCCGCGCGCTTCTGGAGCGGTGCGCATCGACTTGATCTCGGCGTCGGTGGGCCCGAGCTCCTTCAGGGCTCCGCAGCCGAGCAGGATGTGGCGATCGTCGTGGACGGACCACACGGTCACTCCGGGTCCGCGCAGCCCGTCCAGATCGAGGGCGTGCACGCTGTCCGGCGGCGACTCGGCGCGCATGTCGTCGAGATGCCCGGCGAGCAGTCCGGCGATCTCGGGCCCGGCGAGGTCGTCGACGACGATGCGCATCCGATCATCGTGCCGCAACCGGCGCCGTCAGGTCCCCACCGGGGCCCGGCCGGGCACCGGCGCACCGCACCGCGTCCGGCGTCGTCACCGCATTCCGGGAGGTCGTTCCGGAATAATGGACGCCGCCATTTGTGACGTCGCGCACCATGACGCGGGACGGCTACTGCGACCTTTCGGCGACAGCGACCCCGCGGTGATCACGACGGGGCGCTCCATGTCACTGAACAGCGATTTCGTCGAGCAGTGCGAGGGTGGGGCGGGTGTCGCCGAGAGGTCGCAGATCGCCTGGGAACGCTGCTGCGAGTTCCTAGCACCTGATCCGTTGGGGCGATCGGGAAATCGTTCTACGGTCCTCCACGGCCGACAGGGGAGGGATCGTGCGACCACTGAGCCTTTGCCAACCTGGTCAGGTGTTGGCGATCATGAGGGTCTGAACTGCGGCGATGAGCTGTCCTGCCTGGTTCGGGCTGGAGCGGATCTTGCGCAGGATCTTCCAGTTCTTCAGCTCGGCGTTGACCCGCTCACCCGGTCCGCGACGCCGGGCATGAGCGATGTTGACCTCTTTCTGCGCCTGCGACAGCGGGCGCATCCGCCCGGTGTCGGGATCGAGGCGCCGCCGCCGTTGCGGGACCGCCACCGTGGGCCCGGCGCCCTGGTAGGCGGTGTCTGCCGCTGCCGGGATCCGGTGCTCGGTCAGGGCGTCGACGATGCCGTGCTCGCGGGCGGCGCCCATGTCGTGGCGTGCTCCGGGCAGCGGCGGAGAGATCCACACCAGCCGGCCGGCCGGGTCGGCGATGACCTGCACGTTCAGCCCGTGACACTTGTGCTTGCCGGAGTAGAACCCGCGGTCATAGCCCGAGGCCATGCCGACGCGGTCGATGCGCAGCAGGGTGCCGTCGAGGATCACGAACGCCTTGCCGACGGCGACCTCGATCGCCTGCTCGAGGGTGGGGGCCATCGCGGCGAGCAGGTCGATCGCCTCGCGCAGGTAGCGGTACACCGTCGAGGTGCCGACCCGGAAACCGCAGGCCAGATCGGCGTAGGTCTCGCCCTTGCGCAGGTGGGCGACCACGAGCAGGGCCTGGCGGCCACACGTCAGCTTCCGCCACCGGCTCCGACGCTGGTTGCGGTGCGCGCGCAGCGCGTCGGAGAGCACATGCAGGGCACGGCTGGACACGGTCATCCCGGACGGGTAAGACAGCACCTTGAAGCTCCTGGTTGGACGGTTTCGATCTCAGCAATCGCCCGTCTACCAGGAGCTTCACTCGTTCGAGGTCACGCCACGCCGTACCGGCTCTGACCAGCTCAAACACCAGGTTGGCAAAGGCTCACTGTTCCGGAATCCGCGTTTCCGCCGGTTGTTCGCCGCGCAGATCGTCGCGCTGGTCGGGACCGGGCTCGCGACGGTCGCGCTCGGGCTGCTCGCCTACGACCTCGCCGGCGAGCGGGCAGCGCTGGTCCTCGGCTCGGCCTTGACGATCAAGATGGTGGCCTACGTCGTCGTCGGGCCGGTGGTCGGGGCCGTGGCCGACCGGGTGCCGCGGCGGCTCCTGATGGTCTCCGCCGACGCCGTCCGCGCGGCGGTGGTGCTCGTCCTGCCCTGGGTGTCCGAGGTCTGGCAGATCCTCGTGCTGGTCGGGGTGCTGCAGGTCGCGTCGGCGACGTTCACGCCGGTGTTCCAGTCGGTGATCCCGGACGTCGTCCCCGGTGAGCAGGACTACTCGCGGGCTCTGTCGGCCACGCAGCTGGCGAGCAGCGCCGAGACGGTCCTGAGCCCGCTGCTGGCTGCGGCGGCCGTCGCGGTGGTCGGCTACTCGTCGCTGTTCGTCGGGACCTGCGTGGGGTTCGTGTTCTCCGCGGTCCTGGTGGCGTCGACGGCCGTCCCACCGGTGGCGGGGCGGGCCCAGGGCGGCTTCGCGACCCGGCTGTTCCTCGGGATGCGGTTGTTCCGGGCGGTCCCACAGCTGCGCGGGCTGCTGGCGCTGGACGTCGTGGTGGCCGCGGTGGGGGTGGTGTCGCTGGTGACGACCGTCAACGTCGTCCGCGATCTGCTCGGCGGCACCGAGTCCGACGTCGGCCTGTTGCTCGCGGTGTCCGGTGCGGGGACGGCCGTCGCCGCGATGGTCTCCCCGCGCGTGGCGCGCCGGCTGCCGCTCCGAACGACGATGCTGGCCGGCGCCGGGCTCTCCTGTCTCGCGGCCGGGGCGACCCTGGTGCTGGCGTGGGCCCCGTCATGGACGACGGCGGCGGTGGCGTGGGCGCTGATCGGCGCCGGGCCCGGCTGGATCATGGTCAACACCGGCCGCCTGCTGCGGACCTCCGCCGGACCCGGCCAGCGGCCCGCCCTGTTCAGCGCGCAGTTCTCGCTCTCGCACGCCTGCTGGCTGGTCACCTACCCGCTCACCGGCTGGCTGGCGGTCGGAGCCGGCTGGTCGGTGACCTGGTCGGTCCTCGCCGTGCTGGCCGTCGCCGCTCTGGTCGTGGCGGCCCTGGTCTGGCCGACGACCGGTGCCGACCTCGTCCGGCACCGCCACGACGTCGACCACGCCCACGTCGTCGCGGCACGCCCGGCCGCCCACGGCTGGACGCACGCGCACCGGCTCGTCGTCGACGAGCAGCACCCGCACGGGTCGATCCCCGTCTGACAGCCACAGGAGCATCCGGCGGGAGCGCTCAGGCTGCCGGGAGCATCCCGGCCACCACCTCGCGGGCGGCGCGGAACGGTCCCGTCCCCTGCTCGACCACCGCTGTGGCCACCGCACCCTCGAGCAGGATCATCAGCGTCCCGGCGAGCGCCGCGGCAGCTCCGTCCGGTGCCAGGCGGTCGACCTGGGCCTGCAGGTAGCTGCGCAGCGCCGCCTTGTGGTGCCGGACGACCTCCCGGGCCGGGTGGTCGAGGCGGGGCAACTCGGAGGCGGCGTTCAGGAACGCGCAACCCCGGAACCCGTCGCGGGACTGCCAGCTCTCGTAGGCGTCGACGACGGCGAGGACCCGCTCCCGCGGCGACGCGTGCCCGGCGGTGATCCGGTCGACCTCCTCCTGCCACCGGCGGTCCCGCTCCCGCAGGTAGGCGACGACGAGCCGGTCCTTCGAGCCGAAGTTGGTGTACAGCGCTGTCTTGGTGACCCCGGCCTCGGCGGCGATGGTGTCGACGCCGACCGCGTTGATCCCGTCGCGGTAGAAGAGCCGCGACGCCGTGTCCAGCACCTTCGCCCCGGCGTCCCCGCGCCGCGTGCGTGCCATGTCGCCCCCGTATGCAACCGAACGGTCTGTTCCCTTCCGGGACGCTAGCAGTGATGACGGTCCGCTCGCCCGAGTCGATTTGCAATCAAACAGACAGGTCTGTTCACTATGACCGTGACCACGACCTGCGCGCAGCCCGGCACCTCCTCGTCGACCGACCGGCCCTGGTGGGCGACCGCGTTGACCGGCGCGGCGGTGATCGCGCTCTGCTACGGCGTCGCCCGCTACGCCTACGGCCTGTTCGTCCCCCGCTTCACCGTGTCGTTCGGGCTGGCCCCGGCCGACGTCGGCGTGCTCGGCGGGCTCTCGACGGCCGGCTACGTGCTGGGGCTGCTCGCCGCGCCGGCGCTGGCCGCGCGGTCGGCGCGGCGGACGACGCTGGTCGCCGGCGCAGCGGCCGCGGCCGGGCTGCTGCTCATGGCGCTCGCCCCGGGGGTCGTGCTGTTCGGGGCGGGGATCGTCGTCGCCGGTGCCGGGGCCGGGCTGGCGTCGCCCGGGGTGGCCCAGCTCGTCGTCGAGCGGGTCGGCGCGTCCGCCCGGGACCGGGCGCAGACCTGGGCCAACACCGGGACCGGGGCGGGGCTCGCGCTGACCGCGTGCACGCCGTTGCTGCCCGGGGACTGGCGGATCGTCTGGCTCGCCTTCGGTCTGGCGGCGGTCGTCGTCACGGGCCTCGCGGCCCGGCTGCTGCCGCGTGGCGACGGCGTGCCCGTGCGGCCGGAGCGCGCGCACGGCCGGGTGCTGCCGCTGCTGGCCGGGGCCGCGCTGCTGGGCGTGGTGAGCGCGCCGTACTGGACGTTCTCGACGGCGCGGGTCGGCGAGCTCGGGGCCGGGCCGGTCGTCGCCACCGTCGCCTGGTGCGCGATCGGGCTGGTCGGCCTGCTCGGCGGCACCGTGGGGCGGGCGGTCCAGCGGTACGGGCTGCGCCCGGTGGGGCTGGTCGTCTGGACCCTGTTCTCGGTCGGGATCTCCCTGCTCGCGCTGCCGGAGCCCGGCGTCGCGGGGGCGGTGGTCTCGGCGGGGCTGTTCGGTGCGGGCTTCATGGGTCTGACCGGGCTGTGCATCCTCTGGGCGGCACACGCCGTCCCGGCGGCGCCGGCCCGGGCGGTGACCTGGGCCTTCCTCGCGCTCGGGGTCGGACAGACCCTCGGCTCGCCGTCGGCCGGTCTGCTGGCCGGCCGGATCGGGCTGGCGGGCACGTTCGCCGTCGCGGCCGGCGTGGGTCTGCTGGCGTGGGCGCAGCTGCACCCGCGGCTCGCACCGCCGGACGCCGGCCGGGTCCGAACGCCGACGTCCCCCGGTGCGGACGGGCCGCACCGGGGTCGGGGGATCAGCGCCGGGCGGCCGAGGGGGCGCGGCCGTGCGTGACGGCGTTCCACGTGTCGACGCCCGCCCAGATCGCGCGGAGGATGGCCCCGGTGCGCTGGGCGGCGCCCCGCAGGGTCTCCGACCAGGACGGCAGGGGGTCTCGTGGGTGGTCATCGGCTACCTCCTTGTAGTGGTCGACTCGGAAGCGGTGGTGTCCGACTCGCGGCATAAGAGTAGCTGGTGAGACACCACTGTCTCAACGGCGTCAGACGTATGCCGCGCCTCATCCGCTCGGAGCAGCGCCGGTGACGGGCCGCAGCGGCCGGGCGCAGCGGCGTGACCAGGGCGGGACGCATCCCCGACGCGGCTCGGTCGCCGGGTTACGCGCGTGGTGGTTTCATGAACATTGCCCGCTTTCCGTCTGGACATCCGGTTCAGGGAGCGCCACGCGCAGGAGGACCGCTTGTTCAGCATCACCGTCCGCGACCACGTCATGGTGGCGCACAGCCTGCGCGGCGATGTCTTCGGACCGGCGCAGCAACGACACGGCGCGACCTTCCTCGTCGACACCACCTTCCGGCGCCCCGACCTGGACCCGGACGGGATCGTCGTCGACATCGGGCTGGCCACCGCGCAGCTCGCCGAGACGCTCGCCGACCTCAACCACCGCGACCTCGACGAGCACCCCGAGTTCGTGGGTGTCAACACGACCACCGAGTTCCTGGCCCGCGCGATCGCGGACCGGCTCGCCGACCGCATCGGGGCCGGGGAGCTCGGCGGCCACGCCGACGGGCTGACCGGCCTCACGGTCACGTTGCACGAGTCGCACATCGCGTGGGCGAGCTACGAGCGGGACCTGTGACGGCTCCCGCCCCGCACCTCGGGGCGTGCGGTGTACGTCGTCGTCCCCGCGGGGATCGACGACCCGCGCTCCCCGAGCGGCGGGAACCGCTACGACCGCAGCGTCTGCGCCGCGTTCGACCGCCCCGTGCGGGAGGCCGCCGTCGCGGGCTGCTGGCCGGACCCGGACCGGGCCGCCCTCGACCGCCTCGACGCGGTGCTCGCCGCCGTCCCGGACGGCGCGTCGGTACTGCTCGACGGCCTCGTCGCCTGCGCAGCGCCGCGGATCCTCGCCCGCCACGCCGGCCGGGTGCGCGCCGTCGTCCTGGTGCACCTGCCGCTGGGCGACGAGCACGGGCTCGCCCCGGCGGTCGCTGCGGACCGCCGGGCCCGGGAGCGCGCGACGCTGCACGCGGCGGCCGCCGTCGTCACCACCAGCGAATGGACCGCACGACGGGTGATCCGCCTGCACCAGCTGCCCGCCGCTCGCGTACACGTCGCGTCGCCGGGGGTGGACGCCGCCCCGATCGCGTCCGCGCACCCGGCCGGGACCCGGCTGCTCGCGGTCGGGGCGCTCACCCCGACGAAGGGGCACGACGTGCTGGTCGAGGCGCTCGCCCGGGTCGCCGACCGGGACTGGACCCTGCGCCTGGCGGGCCCGCTCGACCGCGACCCCGCGCACACCGCGGCCGTGCGCGCGGCGGCGGACCGGCACGGCCTGACCGACCGGATCACCCTCACCGGGCCGCTGACCGGCCCCGTCCTCGACGCCGCCTACGCGTCCGCGGACCTGCTCGTGCTGCCCTCGCGCACCGAGACCTACGGGATGGTCGTGACCGAGGCGCTGACCCGGGCCGTCCCGGTGGTCGCCTGCGACGTCGGCGGGGTGCCCGAGGCGCTCGGCGGTGGCGGGCTGCTCGTCGCACCCGCCGACCCGGACGCGCTGGCGGGTGCGATCCGGGCCTGGCTGACCGACCCGACGCTGCGTGCGGACCTGCGCGCCGCCGCCCGGGGGCGCCGGGACAGGCTCGACGGCTGGGCCGACACCGCCCGCGCCCTCGGTGCGGTGCTGCCGTGAGCGTCTCCGGCCGGCGCGCCGACCGCCCCGCCGTCCCGATCCAGGGCGCGGCGGGCAACCCGGTCTGCCCGCCGGAGTGGCTCGCCCTGCGCGAGCCCGCCGACGCCGACGCCCGCTCGACCGCGCTCGCCGGCGCCGTCCGCGACCTCCTGCCGCCCGGCCCGCTGCTGGTGCGCGACCTCGGCTGCGGCACCGGATCGATGGGCCGCTGGCTCGCCCCGCGTCTCGCCCGCCCCGGGGCCCAGCACTGGGTCCTGCACGACCGCGACCCCGTCGTGCTCTCCCACGCCGTCGCCTCGCTGCCGGACGGCGTGGCCGGTGAGGCCGGCCCCGGCGATCTCACCGGGCTGGGCGCCGGAGCGCTCGCCGGGACGTCGCTGATCACCGGCTCCGCGCTGCTCGACCTGCTCACCGCGGACGAGATGGACGCCCTGGCAGCCGCCTGCACCGCCGCAGGCTGTCCGGTGCTGTTCACCCTGACCGTGTCCGGCCGGGTCCGGCTGCACCCCGAGGATCCGCTCGACGCCGAGATCGGCGCCGCGTTCGACGACCACCAGCGCCGCGACGAGAACGGCCGCCGGATGCTCGGGCCGGACGCCCCCACCGCCGCGGCGGCCGCCTTCGCCCGGCACGGCGCGCGGGTCCGCACCGCCGACTCGCCGTGGCGGCTCGGCCCCGACCGGCCCGCCCTGCTCCGGGAGTGGCTGGCCGGCCGGCTCGACGCGGCGTGCGCGCAGCGTCCCGACCTCGCCGCGCACGTCGGCGCCTACCGCGATCGGCGCGAGCGCGCCCTCGACGCGGGGGAGCTCACCGTCTCGGTCGGCCACACCGACCTGCTGGCGGTACCGGGGGAGCGGCCGTGAGACGCCGGGTGGGTCCGGCCCTGCGGCTGCTCGCCGGGGCCGGGCTGCTGGCGGCGCTGTTCGTGCAGGTCGGTGTCGGTCCGGTGCTGGAGCGGCTGCGTGGCGTCGGACCGGCGGCGGTCGTCGCGGCGCTGCTGCTCGGCGCGGTCGCGACCGTGCTCAGCGCGTGGCGGTGGCGAATGGTCGCCCGCTCGATCGGGCTCGGTCTGAGCCCGGGACGCGCCGTCGCCGACTGCTACGGCGCCACCTTCCTCAACTCGCTGCTGCCCGCCGGGGTTCTCGGCGACGTCCACCGCGCGGTCAGCCACGGGCGCAGCGAGGGGAACCTCGGGGCCGGGGTCCGGGCGGTGGTGTTCGAGCGGGTCGCGGGGCACCTGGTCGCGGTGGCGGCCGTCGCCGTCGTCCTGGCGCTGCAGCCGGACCTGCTCCGGGCCGCGGCCGGCGCGGTACCGGGCGGCGCGGTGCTGCCCGCGCTGGTCGTCGTGGCCGTGCTCGGCGGGGCCGGGTGGCTGTTGCGCGCCCGGCTCGGGCGGGTGTGGGCCGATGCGCGCACCGTGCTGCGCCCGCGTACCGCGACGGGGGTGTTGCTGACCTCGGCGGGTGCGCTGGCCTGCCACCTCACGCTGTTCGTGCTGGCCGCGCGGGCGGCCGGCGCGACCGCCCCGCTCACGGTCCTGCTGCCGCTGCTGCTGGTCGCGCTGCTGGCGATGACGATCCCGCTGACCGTCGGTGGGTGGGGTCCACGCGAGGCGGCCGCCGCGGCCGGGTTCGCCGCGGTCGGGCTGCCCGCCGCCGAGGGGCTCGCCGCCGCCGTCGCGTACGGCGTGCTGGCGCTGGTCGGGGTCGCGCCGGGCGCGCTCGTGGTGCTGCGGCGCCGCCGGTCGGCCCGGGTGGCCGTGCCGTCAGCGCCCGGCGAGCACCCGCAGGTGGCCGTCGAAGGCGGCCACGAGCGCGTCGAGCAGGGCCCGGCCCTTCTCGGCGGTCGCCAGCGACGGCCGTCCCACCACACCGGTGGTGGAGTAGGCCGCGAGCCCGGTCGTGAGCAGGTACGGCCGCTCGTCGGCGACGTGGTCGGCGGTGCAGTACGACGGCCGGACCTGGTCGGGGACGGTGTGCAGCAGGATCGAGGTCTCCAGCTCCCCGGCGTGCATGTCGGCGGTGTTCGAGGTCTCGCAGCCGGCGGCCCGGCGGGCGGCGGTCCAGTCCTCGGAGACGGGGAACAGGGCCATGGGCAGCGGCCCGACCGACGCCTCCTGGACGGCGTTGCGCAGGACGTGGTTCCCGCCGTGCGCGTTGACCAGGACGAGCGCGGTCGTGCCGGCGGCGCGCAGCGAGTCGGCGACGTCGGAGACGACGGCGCCGAGCGTCGCCGCGGAGATGCTCACGGTGCCCGCCCACGCGGCGTGCTCGTGCGAGCAGGAGATCGTCAGCGGTGGCAGGACGCGCACGGGGTGGGCCTGCGCGATCCGGGCGGCCACCGCGGACGCCACGAGGGTGTCGGTGGTCAGGGGCAGGTGCGGTCCGTGCTGCTCGAGGCTCCCGACCGGGAGCAGGGCCACGGTGGCACCTCGCTCCCGGACGTCCTCGGTGGTGTCGACCGGGAGGGGATTCACGCAGGCGAGGCTCTCATGGCCCCGCCCGATCATGGAGGAGCAACGGTGCACGACGACCGACACGATTTCGCCGAGTCCCGGTTGACCACACGGCACGGGGAGTTCCGCGCCATCGCGTTCCGCGAGTACGACGGCGGCCCCGAGCACCTCGCGCTGGTGCACGGCGACCCCACGGCCGTGGACGCCCCGCTGGTGCGGATGCACTCCGAATGCCTCACCGGCGACGTCTTCGGCGCGCGGCGATGCGAGTGCGGCGCGCAGCTGTCGATCGCGATCGAGGCCGTCGTCAACGCGGGCTGCGGCGTGATCGTCTACCTGCGCGGGCACGAGGGCCGCGGCATCGGCCTGATCGCCAAGATCCGCACGCACGTGCTGCAGGACGACGACGGCTTGGACACCATCGACTCGGCCGTCGCGCTGGGCCTGCCGGTGGACGTGCGTGACTTCGGTGCCGCCGCGATCGTGCTGCGCCACCTCGGGATCGATCGGCTGCGGCTGCTGTCCAACAGCCCCGCGAAGGTCGAGGCGCTGACCCGGCACGGCATCGTCGTCAGCGAGCTGGTGCCGGTGCTGGAGCCCGTCGACGAGCACAACGTGCGCTACCTGACCGCCAAGCGCGACCGGCTCGGGCACGTCCTGCCGCAGGTCGACACGGCGGTGGACGCGCCGCGCAACCACACCGCGACCGGCTACTGAGGCCCGTCGTGCGACACCCGCAGGCAGAGCGACGGCGGCCCGCCCGCCGCCATCGCGGTGAGCACGCTCGGCAGCTCGTCGAGCGTGCAGTCGGCGCCGACCAGGGCGTCGAACCGTGGGTCGGCGAGCAGCCGCAGCGCCAGCGCCATCCGGTCGCCGTAGCCGCGGCGGGCCCGGCGCGGGGACACCGTGCCGACCTGGCTGGCGCGGATGGTGAGCCGGCGGCTGTGGAACACCCCGCCCAGCGGCAGCGGCACCGTGCGGGTGCCGTACCAGCTGAGCTCGACGACCTCGCCCTCCGGCGCCAGCAGCTCCAGCGAGCGGGCCAGCCCGGCCGGGGAGGCGCTGGCGTGCACGACGAGGTCGCAGCCGCCGTCGGCGTCGTCGGGGGCGGCGAACCCGACGCCGAGCGCCGCGGCGACGGCTGCCCGCGCCGGATCGGGGTCGACGAGCTGCACCCGCGCCCCGGGCAGCCCGGCCAGGACCGCGGCGACCGAGGCGCCGACCATCCCCGCCCCGACGACGGCGATCCGGTCTCCGACCAGCGGGCCGGCGTCCCACACCGCGTTCACGGCGGTCTCGACGGTGCCGGCGAGCACGGCGCGGGCGGCCGGCACGTCGTCGGGGACGACGGTGACCGCGTCGGTGGGCACCACGAACCGGCTCTGGTGCGGGTACAGGCAGAACACCGTGCGCCCGACGAGCCCGGGCGGACCCTGCTCGACGTCACCGACGGCGAGGTAGCCGTACTTCACCGGGGCGGGGAACCCACCCTCCTGGAACGGTGCGCGCATCCGCTCGTGCTCGGACTCCGGGACCTCGCCGCGGAACACCAGGGTCTCGGTGCCGCGGCTGACCGCGGTGAAGCGGGTGCGGACCAGCACCTCGTCCGGCCCGGGATCGGGCACCGGCACCGTCCGGATCTCGCCGTGCCCCGGTGCGGCCAGCCAGAACGCCCGTGCCTCGTGCCCCACTGCGCCGTCCCCGATCCCGGCGCGCGGCGCGCCGACGGCCCCGACAGTATCCGGACGTATCGGGCGTCGGTCCGGTGCGCGGAGGTGATCTGAGTGGACCGCCCGCACGTACTGGCGTCGGTCGCGATGTCGCTGGACGGCTACATCGACGACGCCGGCCCCGACACGCTGGTGCTCTCCGACACCGACGACCTCGACCGTGTGGACGCCGTGCGCGCCGGGGTCGACGCGATCCTGGTCGGAGCGGGCACCGTCCGCGCCGACGATCCGCGCCTGCTGGTGCGCAGCGCGGAGCGTCGCGCCGGGCGGGTCGCCGACGGCCGCCCACCGTCGCCGCGGCGGGTCGTGCTGACCACCGGGGCCTCGCTGGACCCGTCGGCGCGGGTGTTCGCGGGCGGGGAGGCGCCGCTGGTGTTCACCGCGGCCCCGGCCGTGCCCGCGCTGCGCGCCCGGCTCGGCGACGCCGCCGAGGTCGTCGGCGCCGGGGACCCGCCGGACCCCTGCGCGGTGCTCGACGACCTGGCCGCCCGCGGCGTGCGACGGCTGCTGGTCGAGGGCGGGGGCGGTGTGCACACCGCGTTCCTCACCGCCGGGCTGGTCGACGAGCTGCACGTGGTCGTCGCGCCGTTCTTCGTCGGTGACGCCCGCGCCCCGCGCTTCGTGCACGACGGCCGTTTCCCGCAGTGCCCGCGGCGCAGCATGGCGCTGGTCGAGGCCCGCCCGATGGGCGACCTGGTGCTGCTGCGCTACCGCGCGTCCTGAACGGTCAGGAGAACGCGGCCAGGATCCGGTCCCGGAACTCGGCCATCGGCCACGGCGGCGCGTCCGGCGGCGGGAGCAGCCCGGGCGTCCAGCCCCAGTCGTCGATCCGGTCGAGCACCTCCGTGTCGCGGGTGATCACCGAGATCGGGACGTCGGAGCCCGCGCCGGGCCCGGACACCGTCGCGCCGGGCTCGTGGTCGCCCAGCAGCAGCACCACGAGGTCCCGGTCGCTCCCGGGACGATCGGCGACCCAGCCGGTGGCGCTGCGCAGCGCGTACTCCAGCGAGGTGAGGTAGTCCCCGCGCAGCGTCTCCCGGTCGAGGGAGAAGATCGTGTCGTAGGACTGCTGGCCGCCGGCGTAGGGGCCGTACACGGCACCGTCGCCGATCCCCGCCGGGTCCAGCAGCGGCGGCACCGGCGACCACGGCGCGTGGCTGGAGGTCAGGACCACGGTGCCGAGGAGCGGCCCCCGGTCGGGGCGGTCGAGCTCGAGCCGGGAGAACGCGTCGAGGGTGTACTGGTCGGGCATCGGGGACCAGCTGAACGGCGGGCCCGCGTAGCCGAGGTCGTCGCCGGCGTACACCCGCTGGTGACCGAAGAACGCGGCCTCGGGCCACTCCCGCGTCGTCGCCGGGGTGACGACGGCGGTCTCCCACCCGGCGTCGCGGAACGCGCGCGGGAGCGTGAGCCGGTCGGACGCGGTGAGCCGGTCGTGGGCGCCCTGGTCGGCGATGGAGAGCCCGGAGAACAGCGTCGCGTGGGCGAGCCAGCTGCCGCCGCCGTTGATCGGTGCGGTGAGCACGCCGCTGCGCGCGCCGTACCCGGCCGCGGTGAGGCGGGCGTCGGCCTCGGTGAGCACCGGCCGGATCCGCGGCGCCATCTCGGGAGCGTGCTGGGCGTTGCGGCCGTAGCTCTCCACGAAGGTGATCACGACGTCCTTGCCGCGCAGCGCGGACAGCAGCGCGTCGGGCGGGGCGCCGTCCCAGCCGTCGCGGGCGAGGCTCTCGGTGAGCTCGCGGCGCTCCCGCAGCGTCTCCGGGACCTGCTGGGCGCGGTGCGCGACCTCGGCGACGCCGTCGGCGGCAGCCACCGGCACCCCGGCGACGAGCCGGGCGTCGGCGACCGTGCCGACGACCAGCCAGGCGGTGGCCAGCAGTGCGGCGACGCCGACGGTGGCCCGTCGGTGCCGGGCTGCGAGCCGCCCGAGCCGGACGACCGCGCCGGCCGTGCCCGCCACCAGCCCCACCGCGACGACGCCGGCGAGCACCACGACCACGGTCCCCGCCGCCCCGGCGGTGCCGCGCAGGAAGTCGTGCGCGTTGCCGAGCAGCGACCAGTCGGACACGGCGTCGAAGCGGCGGCCCTGGAAGGTGAGGAACCCGATGTCGGCGAGCTTGAGCAGCCCGACGGCGGCGAGCAGCGTCCCCGCGAGGGCGGCGGCGACCCACCGGGCCCGTCCGGGCAGCAGGGCGAGCACCGCGGCGCCGAGCACCGCCTCGATCGGCAGCCGCAGCAGCCCGGCCGGGTCGAGGGCGACCGGGTCGGCGGGCAGCACCAGGATCACTCCGACGAGCGCGGCGCACAGCGTGGTGAACAGCGCCGCCGCGGCCCGGCGGGTGTGGAACGGGTGCCGGTCGGCCGCCCGCCAGAGCTGCACCACCGAGACGCCGAACGACCACACCAGCGCGGCCAGCGCCACCCCGACCGCGACGAGCGCGGCGGAGACGGGCAGTACCCCGGCCGCGGTCACGACCAGCACGACCCCCTGCAGGGCGGCGACGACCTTCGCCGAGTAGCGGGGCGGGAGCTCGCCGCGCAGCCACGGCGCGACCCGCCCGGCGGCGACGAACGCATAGCGCAGCAGGCCCAGCGCGGTGACCCACCAGTGCCCGGTCGTCGCGGCGACGTGTGTCGACAACACCATCAGCAGGAACGCGTCTGTCTCCATGTCGAACCGGGCGCCCAGCGCGGTCACCGTGCCGGTGCGGCGCGCGATCGGGCCGTCGACGCCGTCGAGGACGAGCGCGACGGCGGTGAGCGTCACGAGCGCGACGGTCCCGGCGCCCTCCAGACCGACCAGCGAAACGACGGCCACGGCGAGCGCGCCGCGGGCCAGGGTCACCACGCCGGCCGGACCGAGTGTGCGCTCCCCGGCGCGGCGCGCGGCCCGCAGCAGCATCGCGGCGCCGAGGGCGCCGGTGACGGCCGCGCCGGTGACCCGCAGGGCCCCGGCTCCGGTCGTCGGCACGAGCACGGCGAGGACGGCCGCGAGCAGCGCCGCGCCCGCCACGACCTGGAGGGCGACGGGGGCGGAGGCGGCGGGGCCGCTGGACTTCCGGAGCATCAGGAGTCCAGCATGCCCGACTTGTCCGGTGATCCGCCCGGCGGTGCGGTCAGGCGGGCAGGTGGCGGGCGTAGACGTCGCCCGAGCGGCCCAGCGGGCGCCGCCGGTCGAGCAGGGCGCACAGCTCGGTGGCGTCGACCCAGCGGTCCCCGGCCGAGGTGTCCCAGGTCATCGTCTCGACGGGGGAGTAGCGGTAGACGTAGTTCCCGAGGGCCTCGATGCGGGCGAGCGACTCCAGCGTCGCATCGTGCGCGGCGGGCAGGTACTCCACCGACAGCGCGGGCAGCGGACGGGACAGCCCGTCGAGGACGTCGGCCTCGAAGCCCTCGACGTCGATCTTGCAGAAGGCCGGGACGCCGTGCTCGGCGATCTGCGCGTCCAGGGTGCTGACCGGCACCTCGATCGAGGAGTCCCAGTGGACGCGGGCGAACCCGGCGTCGTCGGCGACGGTGTCGCGCCAGCGCTGGGACAGCGTCGAGACGGTGGGGGTGGCGCTGGAGACGCCGAGCCGGGCGGTGCCCTCGGCGGCGCCGAGCGCCACCGGCAGGACGGTCACGGCGTCGTCGCGGCCGAAGAACAGCCGCAGCAGCCGGGTGAAGTCCGGCTGCGGCTCGACGGCGACCACCCGCGCACCCAGGGCGCGCCACGCGCGGACCCGGTTGCCGGCGTGCGCGCCGACGTCGAAGGCGAGGTCTCCGGGGCCGAGGAACGCGGAGTAGAAGCGTCGCATCCGGCGCTGCCGGCCCGGGATCCCGTGGTAGGTCGCGAGCGAGCGGGCGATGCCGGAGGCGCGGGTGAGCACACCCCGAGCGTAGTGGACGAACGGGCAGGAAACGGACCTCGACGGTCAGGGTGTGGCCGGGCTGCGGTCGGCGGTCTCCACGACGCCGGTGAGCAGCGTGCGCTCGGTCACCCCGACGATCTCCTGGCGCGCGAGCCTGCCGTCGTGGGCGGCGAGCACGGCCCGGGTCAGCAGTGCATAGAGCGCGTCGGTCATCCACGTCGCGGACTGGGTCACGCAGAAGACCCCGCTGCGCTGCCCGCGCCGGAACAGCTCGACGAGCAGGGTGTCCATCTCGGCGTAGCGGTCCAGCACCTCGTCGCTGGACTGGGTGCGCTCGGCGAGCACCCACAGGTCCACCGACGGCAGCAGGCCGACGATGACCCGGCGCACCGCCTCGATCGGGTCGCCCTCGCCGGTGCGGGCCTCCCGGATCGCGGCGCTCCCGCGCTCCACGCCCATCTCGCTGAGCTCCTCGATCAGGGCCTCCCGCCCGTCGACGAGCCGGTGCAGGGTCGCCCGGCTGATGCCGGCGCCGGTCGCGATCTCCGACATCGACGCGGCCGGGTTCTGCACGAGCACGGTCGCGGCCGCGAGGAGCACGTCGTTCCGCTCGATGGCCACGCCGGAGACGGTAGACCTCCGTGCGTCAGACCATCGCAGCCGTTCCGACCTGCGGATTCGTCCGGAAGAAGCGGACCATCGCGTCGACGTGCTCCTCGAAGGGCGGGCAGTGCACGCCCAGCGGGCCCAGCATCGCGGTGGTCGCGTCGGTGTCGTAGTGCGACGGGTGGGTCAGGTACTCCAGCGTGCTGGAGGGGACCTTGAACAGTCGTCCGACGCCGGGCACGTGGTCGATGGAGAACGCGGCGAGCCCGACCGGCATCGGCACCACGCGCAGCTGGTTGCCGAGCCGGTCGGCGAACACCTCACACATCTCGGTCACCGTCGGCGGGGCCGGCTGGGCCAGCGCGAACGTCCGGTTCACCGCCGGACCGTGCCCGGCCAGCGCGGCGATCCCGTCGACGACGTAGTCCGAGGGCACCAGGTTGAACCGGGTCCGGGATGCAGCCCGGGGGAGCGGCACGAACGCGGTCCGGCCCTGCCGGGCCATCAGCTGCAGCAGGTAGTACGGGCCGTCGAACTTCTGCGTCGCCCCGGTGACCGAGTCCCCGACGACGACCGACGGCCGGTAGATCGACACCGGCAGGCCGGCGTCGCGGGCCTTGACCACGACCCGCTCGGCCTCGTGCTTGGTGTGGTCGTAGTGGTTGGCGAAGGGCTGGCCGAGCTCCAGGTCGGTCTCGGAGAAGATGCCGTCGTAGCGGCCCGAGACGTAGCAGGTCGACACGTACTGCAGCCGGACCAGCTCCGAGGCGGCCTCGGCGAACCGCACGACGTGCCGGGTGCCCTCGACGTTCACCGACCACGCGACGTCCGCCGGCACCGAGAGGTCGTAGACCGCGGCCAGGTGGAAGATCTCCAGCGGCCCACCGAGCAGTCTCTCCCGTTCGGCCTGCTCCAGCCCCAGCCCGTCGACGGTGATGTCCCCGACGACGAGGTCGGTGCGCCCGGCGATCTCCGGCGCCTCGCGCTCGATCCGCGCCAGGGTCGTGCGGGCCTGGTCCAGGAACTTGGCCTGCACCAGGGCGACCGCGCGCGAGTCCGGCGCGCGGCGCAGTGTCCGCGGCAGCAGGGCCGACCCGAGGAAACCGGGGAACCCGGTGAACAGCACGACACCCATCCCGGCACCGCCCTTCCGCGCGGCGTCCGTGCCGCGCCGTCGCTCCGCGGGACGGTATCCGGTACCGCCCGTACCAACCGGGTGACTGTGACCGACATCAGCCGACCGGGGTCGGTCGACCGGGGTCAGTCGACCGGGATCGGCCCACCGGGATCGGCCGTCCGGGATCAGCCGGCCCGGATCAGCGACGCGGCGTGGTCGGGCACGTCGCGCTGCACCTCGCGCGGCGGACGCTCGTAGCCCGTCGACGGCACCCGGTCCGGCAGGGTCAGCACCCGTCGCTCCACCGGCTCCCAGGGGATCGAGCCCAGCAGGTGGTGGATCATGTTGATCCGCGCGTTGCGCTTCTCCTCGGCCTCGACGATCCACCACGGCGCGTGGTCGGTGTCGGTGTGGATCAGCATGTCGTCGCGGGCGCGGGAGTAGTCGTCCCACCGGGTCATCGACTCGAGGTCCATCGGCGAGAGCTTCCACTGCTTGAGTGGGTTCTCCAGACGCTCGGCGAACCGCCGCGCCTGCTCATCGGCGCTGACCGAGAACCAGTACTTGCGCAGGTGGATGCCGTCCTCGACGAGCATGTTCTCGAACACCGGCGCCTGGCGCAGGAAGCGGCGGTACTCGGCCTCGGTGCAGAACCCCATCACCCGCTCGACGCCGGCGCGGTTGTACCAGGACCGGTCCATCAGCACGATCTCGCCGGCCGCGGGCAGCTGCTCGACGTAGCGCTGGAAGTACCACTGCCCCTTCTGCCGCTCGGTCGGAGCGGGCAGAGCGACGATCCGCGCGAACCGCGGGTTGAGGTACTGGGTGACGCGCTGGATCGCACCGCCCTTGCCGGCGGCGTCGCGCCCCTCGAAGACCACGACGACCCGTGCGCCCGAGGCCCGGACCCACTCCTGCATCTGCAGCAGCTCGCCCTGCAGGCGGAGGAGCTCGGCGTCGTAGATCTTGCGCGGCAGTCTCCTGGTCGCCATCGGGACACCCAACCAGATCGGTGCACCCGTCCCTAGCGACCCGCCCGGCGCAGTGCCTCGGAGAACACCTCGGCGATGGCGGCGTAGCCGCGGTCGTTGGGGTGGAACCGGTCGGAGGCCAGCTTGCCGCGCCAGTGCCGGGTCCGCGGGTCCCGCAGCTCGGCCAGGACAAGCCCACGGTGCCGCACGGCGTCGTCGATCAGGCCGTTGACCTGCAGCGCCGCCGCGAACGTTCCCGGTTGGTTCCCGATGAAGGCGCCCGGAGGAAGCCGGTCGACCAGTGCCGCGTACCGGTGCCCGACGCCGTCCTGGTGCCGTGGCTGCATCAGGTCGTTGGACCCGACCAGGCACAGCAGCAGCTCGGGGTGCAGTCCCTCGGCGACGGGGAGCTGGGCGTCGAGGACGTCGTCGACGCGGGCGCCGTACTGGGACAGGTTCACCAGTCGCCACCCGGGCAGCCGCCCGATCAGCTGCCCGGCCCACCCGCGCTCGGGGTGCGAGGCGCCGATGCCCTGGGCCATCGAGTCGCCGAGGACGACGCAGAGCGGGCCGGTCCGGGACAGCTCGGTGCGGTTGCGTTCCTCCCAGTGCGCCGCGTACGGCTCGATCTGCTGCTGCACGCGGCGGATCCCGGGCACGAACCGGGAGACCGCGGTGATGATCCGGCCCGGCGGGCGCCCGGTCCGGTTGGAGAAGACGGGCTCACCCGTGTCGGCCACTGCCCCAGTGAAGCAGGTTCCGCGGGGCCGGTGACCCCGGCGGGACCACCGTCGCGGAACTACCGTGGACGCCATGACGACCGTCGCACTGCTGGGGACCGGGATCATGGGCGCCGGGATGGGGCACAACATCCTCGCGGCCGGGCTGGACCTGCGGGTCTGGAACCGGACCGCGGCCAAGGCGCAGCCGCTCGCCGATGCGGGCGCGGCCCTGCACACCGACCCGGCCGACGCCGTCCGCGGCGCCGACGTCATCGTGACGATGCTCGGCGACGCCGACGACGTCACCGCCGTCCTGGAGCAGGCCGCCGACGGTCTCGCGCCGGGCCAGGTGTGGCTGCAGACCACCACCGTCGGCGTCGAGCCGTTCGACGGGCTCCGTGCGATCGCCGAGCGCCACGGCCTGACCCTGCTCGACGCGCCGGTGCTCGGCACCCGCGCGCCCGCCGAGGCCGGGCAGCTGACCGTGTTCGTCGCCGGCGACCCCGCGGCGCGCCCGGTCGTCGACCCGGTGTTCGACGCCGTTGGCCGGCAGACCGTCTGGGTCGCCGAGGACTGCGAGTCCGCGCAGGCGAGCCGGCTCAAGCTCGTCGCCAACAGCTGGGTGCTGGCCATCACTGCCGCGACCGGGGAGTCCGTCGCGCTCGCCCAGGGGCTCGGGGTGGACCCGCAGGCCTTCCTCGACGCCGTCGCCGGCGGCCCGCTGGACCTGCCCTACCTGCAGAACAAGGCGAGGGCGATCCTCGACGACGACTTCACCCCCAGCTTCACCGTGGACAACGCGGCCAAGGACGCGGGGCTGATCGTCGCCGCGGCCCAGGCCTCGGGCACCCGGCTCGACGTCGCGCCCGCGGTGCGGGACCGGCTGCTGCGGGCGTCGGAGCGCGGCCACGGCGGCGAGGACATGGCCGCCGCCTACAAGGCCTCCTGACCGAGGGCCCTGATCACCATCCGCCGATCAGGGCCTGCTCAGGTTCCTCTCAGAGCCGTCGGCGAGACTGACGCCCATGCGCATTCTGGTCGTCGACGACGACAAGGCGGTCCGGGACTCGCTGCGTCGTTCGCTGGCCTTCAACGGCTACCAGGTCGACCTCGCCGAGGACGGCCAGGTCGCGCTGGACAAGATGCTCACCGACCGGCCCGACGCGCTCGTCCTGGACGTGATGATGCCGCGCGTCGACGGTCTGGAGGTGTGCCGGCGGCTGCGCAGCGCCGGTGACGCGCTCCCGATCCTCGTGCTGACCGCCCGCGACGCGGTGTCCGACCGGGTCGCCGGGCTCGACGCCGGTGCCGACGACTACCTGCCCAAGCCGTTCGCGCTGGAGGAGCTGCTGGCCCGGCTGCGCGCGCTGCTGCGCCGCCGCACCCCCGATACCGACGACGACGCGGGCACCAGCCCCGCGCTCACCTTCGGCGACCTGTCGCTGGACCCCGACACCCGCGAGGTGACCCGCGGCGGACGGCCGATCAGCCTCACCCGCACCGAGTTCTCCCTGCTGGAGCTGCTGCTCGCGCACCCGCGCCGGGTGCTGACCCGCGCCCAGATCCTCGAGCAGGTGTGGGGTTACGACTTCCCGACCAGCGGCAACGCCCTGGAGGTCTACGTCGGCTACCTGCGCCGCAAGACCGAGGCCGAGGGCGAGCCGCGGCTGATCCACACGGTGCGCGGCGTCGGCTACGTCCTGCGGGACACCCCGCCGTGACCCAGCCGCTCCCGCTCGACGAGGAGCGGGCCGAGCGCTGGTGGCGCCGCGGGCCCGCGGCCGAGCCGGACCGAGAGCGGTTCACGCTGCGCGCCCGGATCGGGGTGCTGGCCGCACTCGTCGCCGCCGCGATGGTGCTGCTCGTGTCCGCCGCCGCGTTCCTCGTGGTGCGCCAGAACCTCACCAGCTCGCTGGACGAGACGCTGCGCCAGCGTGCCTACGCCGCCGCGCAGAGCGACCTGATCGACCCGCGGCTGCTCGCCGCGCTCCCGCCCGACGTGCTCGGCGCCGCCGACCTGCACATCGCTCTCGTCTACTCCTCGGGCATCGCGACCTCGGCCGACGAGTCGTCGCGGCCGCCGCTGGGGGAGCCGGAGATCGCCGTCGCCCAGGGCAGGCCGACCCAGCCGGGACGCACCGCCGATCTCGACGGCGTGCCGTACCGGATCGTCGCCGTCCGGGCCGGGGACGGCCGTGCGCTGGTGCTGGCCCAGCGGCTCGACACGATGACCCGGGTGGTGACCCGGATGGGCACCGCGCTGCCGATCGTCGGGCTCGGCGGTGTCGTGCTGGCCGCGCTCGCCGGGGTCGCGGTCGCCCGGACCGGGCTGCGGCCGGTGCTGCGGCTCACTGCGGCGACCGAACGCGTCGCCAAGACCGGTGACCTGCGCCCGATCCCCGTCTCCGGGTCCGACGAGCTCGCCCGGCTCACCCAGTCGTTCAACACGATGCTCGGCGCGCTGGCCGCGTCGCGGGAACAGCAGCGCCGGCTCGTCGCCGACGCCGGGCACGAGCTGCGCACCCCGCTGACCTCGCTGCGCACCAACCTGGAGCTCCTCGCCTCCGCCGACCGGCCGGACACCCCCGACCTGCCGGCCCAGGACCGCACCGAGCTGCTCGACGACGTCCGCGCCCAGGTCGAGGAGCTGTCCCACCTCGTGGGTGACCTCGTCGAGCTCGCCCGCGACGACGCCCCGACCATGACGAGCGAGGCACTGGAGCTCACCGAGATCGTCGACCGCGCCCTGGACCGGGTGAAGCGGCGGGCGGGGGAGGTCGACTTCGAGGTCCACCGGACCCCGTGGATCCTCGACGGCGACGCCAGCGCGCTCGAACGTGCCGTGCTGAACCTGCTCGACAATGCCGTGAAGTGGAGCCCGCCCGGCGGCACCGTGCGGCTGTCGATGGTGCCGATCTCGCCGGAGTGGCTGGTCATCGAGGTCGCCGACGAGGGCGACGGGATCGCCGCCGAAGACCTGCCGCACGTGTTCGACCGCTTCTACCGGGCCGACACCTCGCGCACCATGCCCGGCTCCGGGCTGGGGCTGTCCATCGTCGCGCAGGCGGCGGCGCGGCACGGGGGAGAGGTGCGGGCCGGGCGCGCCCCGGAGGGCGGCGCGCTGCTCTCGATGGCCCTGCCAGGCCGGTACGTGGCGGAGCCGGACAGCCCATAACCTGGTGCGACACCCCGTGACGGGGTGGTGCTCCTGTGAGACGACGGACGGTGGACGCATGACCCAGGACAACCCGCCCGACGAGCCGACCCGCACCGGAGCGGGGACGTCCGGCGGGGACTCCGGGGACGGTTCCGGCCGCGACGGCGCGACCCCCGCCCCCGCGGGACCGGCGGGGCCCTCCGGCGACACCGACACCGAGCAGGACGGACCGCGGTCCGTCTCGTCCGCGGCCCCCGGTGACGGATCTGCGTCGGACGGGTCCGCCGACGGCCCGGCCACCGGCTCACCGGGCGCTGCCGGGGACGGTGTCGACGCGGGCCCGGCCGATGACACCGCCGCGGCCGGTCCGGGTGGGGAGTCCGCGCCGGCACCTGCGGCCTCCGACGGCGGCGCGTCCACCGGCTCCGGCACGACCGCCGCGTCGAGGGCCGGCGTGACCGGCGTCTCCGGAACGGCCCCCGCGTCCCCCGGCACCCCGGCCGACGAGGACGCCGCCCCGCAACCCGACCACCGCCCCGACACCGAGGCCGTCTCCACCCAGGACCCGCCCACCGACCGCTGGGCCGTGCCCGCCAACCCGTGGGCCCGCCCCGGCTCCACCGCCGCCGACGCGCCCGCCGCGGGCTCCGGCGGTGCCGCGCCCGACGCGGACACCCGGGACGGCCCGACGGACACGACGCCGGTGCCGGCGGACGGCACCCGGGAGCTCCCGGCGCACCCGGGCGCGACCAGTGCACCGGCCCCCGGCGGGCCCACCCCGCCCCCGTGGGCCGTCGGCGCCCCACCCGCCTCGCCGCGTCCGCCCGGCCGCGGACGCCGGGGAGTCGTCCTGGTCGCGGCCGGGCTGCTCATCGCGCTGGTCGCGGGTGCCCTCGGCGGGCTGGTCGGCGCGCGCATCGCGGGCGGGTCCGGGGGTACGGCACCGGCCGGATCGATCGAGGCCGTCGCCGCGAAGGTGCTGCCCGCCGTCGTCCAGATCAGGGTCGACGGCGGCGCGGGCAACGTCGGTGACCGCGGCGAGGGATCCGGCATGATCGTCGGCAGCGACGGCCTGATCCTCACCAACAACCACGTCGTCGCCCCGGCGGCCCAGGGCGGGACGCTGCGCGTGGTCCTGCAGGACGGCCGCTCCGCCATCGGGTCGATCGTCGGGCAGGACCCGCAGTCCGACATCGCGCTCGTGCGCACCGACCTGCCGGGCCTGAAGACGGTCGAGCTCGGCGACTCCGACCGCGTCCGGGTCGGTCAGCAGGTCACCGCGTTCGGGGCGCCGCTCGGGCTCGGCGGTTCGGTCACCACCGGCATCGTCTCGGCCGTCGACCGGGCCGTCGGCATCCCCGCCGAGTCGGGTGCGCCGGGGGCGAGCGACACCGTGCTGAACGCGATCCAGACCGACGCTGCCATCAACCCCGGCAACTCCGGGGGCCCGCTGGTGGATGCCGACGGCCGGGTCGTAGGCATCAACTCCGCGATCGCGACGGCCGGGCCGGGCGGCGGCTCGATCGGCGTCGGCTTCTCTATCCCGATCAACCAGGCCCGCCGCATCGCCGACCAGCTGCGTTCCGGCGGCAAGGCCACGCACGCCGTGCTCGGCGTGACCGTCGGCAACGACCCGCAGCTGCGCGGCGCGGTGATCCAGGAGGTCACCCCGGACGGCGCGGCCGCGAAGGCCGGACTGCGTCTGCAGGAGATCGTCGCCCGGCTGGGTGACCAGCGGGTCACCACCGGCACGGACCTGCAGGCCGCGGTGCGGTCGCAGCCGCCGGGCAGCGTCGTCCAGCTTGAGGTCCTCGACGCGGGCGGGGCGACCCGGACCGTCGAGGTGACGCTGGGCGAGCAGTGACGGCCCGCCCGGGTGGACGTCGTCCGACCGGACGGGGCCGTGCGGGTGGTGCGAACGGCAGGTCGTTGACGGGTGAAGAACCGTCGTGATGGGGTGGTCCGGCATTCGGTGGTGCCCCATCGAATGCGCCCGGAGTGTCGTGCCGGTGCCGGTCCCCCCTCCCGGCACCGGTACGGCCTCCCCCGGGGTGGCCCCGGGCCGGCGCTAGGGTGACGGCATGGAGATGTCGGGTCCGCAGATCGGCCGTGCTCTCGTGGTGATCGTCGACGACCGGGTCAGTGCGGGTGAGCGGTCCGACGGCACCGGTCCGCTGGTCACCGAGCTGCTGGAGGAGGCCAACTTCCTCGTCGACGGCGTGGTCTCGGCCCCCGGCGACGTGGTGGCCATCCGCAGCGCGCTGAACACGGCCGTGATCGGCGGCGTCGACCTGGTCGTGACCGTCGGCGGAACGGGCGTGTCGCCCCGCGACGTGACCCCGGACGCCACCACCGGTGTGCTCGACCGGCCGGTACCGGGCATCGCCGAGGCCATCCGCGCCTCCGGTCTCGCCGCCGGAGCGGTCGACGCCGGAGTGTCCCGTGGCGTCGTCGGCGTCTCGGGCAGCACGCTGGTGGTCAACCTGGCCGCGTCCCGCGCGGCCGTCCGCGACGGCATGGCCACACTGACCCCGCTCGTCCCGCACGTCATCTCGGAGCTGTCCGGCCTCGACGACTGACCCGGTCATGCGGCCGGTCCCACGACCGAAACGGGCCCCGGCGGATGCCGGGGCCCGTTCGTCGTGTGGTCAGCTCGCCGGGGGCACCGGCGGGACGCCGCCGTCGTCCTTGCGCTCCGGCGGGACCGGCGGCACGGCCGGCGGCTGCTGCGACGCGGCCGGGTTGCCCTGCGGCTTCAACGCGTCACCGCCGGGCGGGGCGGGCGGCACCGGCGGGACGGCGTCGCCGTGCGTGCCGGCGCCGGGAGCGGCCGGGTCGTGGTGCCCGAGCGCGCCCTCGACCTTGCCCTTCACCCCGTCGATCTGCTCCGAGTACTTGCCGCCCGTGGCCTGGTCGACCTTCTCCGCGGCCTTCCCGACGAGCGGGCCGGCCTTCTCCTTGGCCTTGTCCAGGTGCGGGCCCGCCTGCTCCAAGGCCTTGTCCAGGTGCGGCTTCGCCTTCTCGATCGCGTTCTCGGCAGCCTCGCGTGCCTTGTCCAGGAACCCCATGAGCGGTCCACCTCTCCTGTCGCCGCCCGGGGACCCCGGACGGATGCGTACGGCTGCCTCCATGGTGGCACCCGGACGCGTCGCCGTGGGGCCTCGCGAGCCCGGCACGGCACGGTGACGCGGGATCGGTGTCCACCCGCGCCGCCCGCGCACGGCACCATGGAGCCATGAGCGAGCCCGCGGACCGGACGCGCCGACGGATCGAGGAGATCTTCGGCGACGACCCCTCGACCACCACCGACGAGCGGGCCGACTACGGCGCCGCCGACGAGCGCGACTCCGCGGACCCCGACCGCTGGTTCACCGAGAACCGCCCTCCGCACCACGGCGGCTGAGCCGCCGGGCCCGGCGGCTCAGAGACCGAGCGCGGCCCGCACCGCTGGGACGGCGCGGCGCGACACCGGGATCCGTTCGGCACCGGCCCGGTCGGTGGCCACCGTCATGCCGTCCGGTCCGCGGTGCACGCTCCGGATTCGCGCGGCGTTCACCAGGTGTCCACGGTGCAGCCGGAGGAACCCGGCGGGCTCCAGCTCGCGGGCCAACCGGTCGATCCCGCGGTGCGCCGCCCGCAGCACACCGACGTCGGTGACCAGCCAGACGTCGTGGCCGTCGGCGCGGGCGTGCCGGACGTCGTCGCGGGCCAGCAGGTGCAGCCGCCCGCCCCGTCCGACCGCGGCGACCCGGTCCGGCGCGTCCCCGGCGAGGGTGGGAGCCGGGACCGGCAGCACGTCGTCGGTGCCCGCCCCGGTGCCACCGGCGCCGCCCGTGTCACCCGCGGCGCCGACGACGACCGTCCCCGACCAGGTATCGCCCCCGCAGGCCCGGACCAGCGCCGGTGCGACGGCCCGGCCGAGCGCCCGGCCGCCGTCGGAGCGGGGGAGCAGGCCCCGCCGGCGGGCCGCCGAGTTCGCCGCGACGACCCGGCCGCCGCCGTCGAGCGCGAGCAGCGGTCGCGGTTCGCGCCGGTCCAGGTCGACGAAGGCACCCGCCAGCACGGCGCTGGAGCGGGCCGCGGCGTCGCACAGCACACGGAGCGCGGGGCCGGTGGCGAGGAGCAGGTCGTCGGGGCGGACCGGCAGGCAGTGGCCCCGGGTGGAGACGGTCAGCGCTGCCACCGCCGTGCCGAGCACCGGGTCGCACACCGCCGTCGACACACAGCTGTGGTCGTGCAATGCCGAGCTCCAGTGCTCCGGCCCCCGCACGCAGACCGCCCGTGGGTGGGCGAGCGCCGTCCCGGCACCGTTGGTCCCGGCCCGCGCCTCGGCCCAGACGCTGCCCGGGGCCGGGGCGCACTCGCCCGAACCGCGTGCCGCCCACGAGGCCAGCACCCGGCCGTCGCCGTCGGTGACCGCGGCGACGCACCCGTCGTGCCTGCCGGGGATCCCCGCCGCGACGGCGCCGAGCATCGTGAACACCGAGGCGTGGTCCCGGCGGTAGACCACGTCGTCCCGCACGGGGGCCTGCACCGGCGCGAGCGGGTCGAGCCGGTGGCGGTCCCGGCAGCGCAACCAGGACAGCGCGATCGACAACGGCACGTCCGCGGGCACCTCGTCGCCCGCCGCGAAGCGCTCCCACGCGTCCCGGGTGCGGGCGAAGGCCGATGAGCCGTCCCGGTCGGGCATCAGCGCACCCCCGGAACGGTGCCGATGCCCTCCATGGATCGGGTGAAGGGGAGCGGGTCGCCGTCGGCGAAGACGTCGGGGTCGTAGCCGGGGTCGGTCATGACGCCCCAGGTGCGACGGCGCTGCATGGCCAGGTTGCCGGCGTCGTAGAGGGGGAAGACGGCGGCCTCGCGGTAGAAGCGCTCCATCGGGAACCGGCGGTCCAGGGCGTTCACCCCGACCACCCGCATGCAGTCGTTCACCACCTGGCTGACGAGCTCGGTGCAGAACGTCTTCGACATCCCGGCGAGCGCCTGACCCTGCCCGTCGTGCCGGTCCAGGTAGTGCGCGGCCTTCCAGCACAGGTAGCGGGCCGCCTCGATCCGCGCCGCGACGTCGGCGAGCAGGTTCCCGACCGCCTGGTGCTCGATCACCGGCGCCGAGCCGCCGCCGGTGAAGGTCCGCGCCCACTTGAGCGTGAACTCGAAGGCGGCCCGTGCGACGCCGACCGCGGCGATCCCGGCGATCGGGCCCGACCAGGTGAAGGCCCGGTTGATGAGCAGGTCCCCGTCGCCGTGGGCGAAGACGTTCTCCTCGGGGACACGGACGCCGCGGAAGGTCATCGTCACGTTCTGGCAGGTGCGGTGGGCCATCTTGTCGATCACCTCGAACGACAGCCCCGGCGTGCCCCGCTCGACGACGACGGCGCTCAGTGCCGAGGTCCCGCCCGCGGTGCGGTCGGTCCGCACGATGCAGACGCTGAGGTCGGCGCCCCGCAGGTCCCAGCCGCCCGCGTTGCACGGCCAGTGCTTCTCCCCGTGCAGGACGTACTCGCCGCGGGCGCGGTCGTGGGTGGCGACGAGCTGGATGCCGGCCCGCCGGTCGGGGTGGTCGAAGTTCGCGGTCCCGCCCCGCTCGCTCACCGCCCACCCGGCCAGGAAGCGACCGGTGGGGTCACCGGTGGCGCGCCGGATCCACCGGTCGCGCAGCTCCTCGGGGGCGGCCCAGAGCAGCGGCTTCAGGGCGAGGCCGTTGACCAGCAGGGTCGTCGCGAAGCCGGGGTCGACCGCGCACAGCTCCTCGACCGCGATCAGGAAGTCCACCTGGGACAGCCCGCCGCCGCCGAGCTCACGGGGCAGGAACAGCGTGGTCAGCCCGGCGGCGTAGGCGGCCTCGTAGGCGGGTCGGGTCGCCCGGAACGCCTCCTGTGGGTCGGGCAGCGACTCGGCCCGCTCGACGACCGGGCGCAGCACCTCCCGGGCGAACTCACGAGCCCGGCGCTTCAGATCGCGTTGGGAACGGGAGAGCGTGAAGTCGACGGCCATCGGTCACCTCCTGCGGCTCCGGTCACCGGGGGGAGTCGGGCCCGTGGCCGCGGAAGCCGGTCCCGGTGAGCTCGAGGGCTCCGCGCAGCCCGATGTCGTTGTCCGCGATGTCGTCGAGGGTCGCGGCGTCGAGCACCGCGAAGTAGGCGTCCAGCGCGTCGGAGAACACGTTCCGGGCCCCGCACACCCCCGCGATCCGGCAGTAGCGCGCCGGCCCCAGGCACTCGACGACGGCGAAGTCGCTCTCCATCGCCCGCATCACGGCCCCGACCGTGATCGACGACGGCCGCGCGGCCAGCCGCACACCGCCGCCCCGCCCGCGGGAGGTCGCGACGAGCCCGGCGGCGGCGAGCCGCTGGACGACCTTCTCCAGGTGGTGGCGGGAGACGCGGTGGGCGTCGGCCATCTCGCCGACCGAGCCCCGCCCGCCCGGGGCGACCCGGAGGTACATGAGGACACGGAGGGCGTAGTCGGCGTGGCTGGTGTGTTTCACGGGCGCGTGTGCTCCTCGTCGCCGGGGATGAAAGCAGTATTCGATCTACCGGTTACTGCTGTGTTTCCCCAGGTGAAGCTCGTGTGGCGACCCTCGGAGCGGTGCCGTCGGCGCCGCCGTGGCGCTCCCGGGCGCTGCACGAGGGTGTCGCGAAACCGCCCGTGACGGGGGTGGCGCCGCTCGTGACACGGACCTTCCGTCGACGGCGCCGCGGGCCCGATGGTCGGCGGCCACCGAGCCAGTTCCGAACCGGTACGCCGGGTACCGGTTCCGGCCCGGTGCCGTCCCCGATCCCGATGCGAAGGGAAGCGCCATGCCTGTCGACTTCACCTTGTCCGACGAGCAGCGCAAGCTGCAGCACGACGTCCGTGCGTTCTCCGAGAACGTCCTCCAGCCGGTCGTCGCGGCGGCGGACGCCGAGCCCGACCCGCTCGAGGGCTTCCGGATGACCAAGGGCGCCTACGTCGAGGCGTACAAGGCGGGCATCGCCATGTGCATGCTGCCCGCCGAGTACGGCGGCGGAGGGGTCTCCTGCGTCGACCTGGTCATCGCCGCCGAGGAGATCTGCGCGGTCGACCCCGGCTTCGCCTGCACCGTGCTCTGCAACGGCCTCGGCCTCATGCCCATCGCCTGGTACGGCAGCGACGAGCAGAAGGAACGCATCCTGCGGGCCGCCACCTCCGACCCGACCGGCACCTACCTGGGCGGGTGGACCGCGAGCGAGCCGCCGGGCAACCCGGCCGGCACCGCGAACTTCGACATCCCGCTGCCGCGCCCGGCCGGCGTCGGACTCACCGCCGTCCGCGACGGCGACCACTTCGTCGTCAACGGGCGCAAGTACTGGCCGTCCTCGGCTGGGTGGGACGAGACCGGCGTGAACGCCGGGACCCTCATTGAGCCCTTTTCAACCTGCCGTTCCGGCAGCTCAGGGGCCTGGTTGTGTGGGTGCAGACGCCGAGCTGGCGAGCCGGTGACCTGTGCAGCTGTGGTCAGAGCAGTTGCGCTGCAACCTTCGCGATCTCCTGACGCAGAAGCTCGCTGGTCAGGTTGAAAAAGGCTCATTGTCCGGACCGACTCCGAGGCGGGTGGCACCGAGGGACTGTCCGCGCTGATCCTGGAGGGCGGTACGCCGGGCGTCACCTTCCGCCACCTCGACAAGATCGGTCACCGGCTGGCCTCGAACGCCGAGATCGTGTTCACCGACGCCCGGATCCCGGTGGAGAACCTCCTCCCCGGCGCCGAGGGCAACGGCGACCTCGTGATCAACCGGAACTTCGCCTGGTCCGGGCCGGTGGCGGCGATCGCGGCGGTGGGCATGGCCCGCACCGCCTACGAGACGGCCCTGGACTTCGCCCGCAACAACACCGCGGGCGCCCTGAAGCCGATCATCGAGTTCCAGAACGTCGGCTACGTGCTCGGCGACGTCGCGTCGAAGATCGAGATGGCGCGCTACTTCTGCTGGCGGGCCGCCGACTACCTGGACAAGCACGACCAGCACGCCGAGCTCGTCGGCGCGATGAACAAGATCCAGGTGACCGAGATGATGATCGACTGCGTGTACAAGTGCATGCAGATCGTCGGCGTCAACAGCCTGGAGACCGCCAACGGCTTCGGCAAGCTGCTGCGCGAGGTCGCGGTGCTCCCGATCTACGACGGCGGCAACATGGGCATGCAGCGCCGCCGCGTCCACGGCATCCTCGCCGATCCGCTGTTCAACCCGCGGGCGATCATGGACGACGACATGGTCGTCTTCGGCAAGCAGCACGAGTCGATCGGCACGATCGCCGGCTGACCGACCGGGTGCCCGGCCGCGTGCCGGGCACCCGACGCCGGCGGCCCCCGGTGCCGCCGCGCTCATCGCAGGGTCACAGTGACCTCGCCGGCCAGCGTCGCCGCCGCCACCGCGGTCGCCTCCGCCTCGGGCAGCGCGACCAGGACCAGAGGCCCCGGGTCCGCCCGCGCTCCGGCGGCCCCTGCGGCGGGCGGCAGCACCGCCACCACCCCGGCCCGGGCGGCCAGCACACGTGCGCCGTCCGGGCCGCCCGCCACGACGTCCACCCGGGAGCCGGGGGACAACAGCGCGGCCACCGCCGGGTCGGCCGGGCGCAGCGGCACCGCCGAGGCGCCCGGCCCTCCGGTGACGACGGCGAGCGCGGACCCGACCAGCCGCAGCTCACCGATCGGCTCGCCCGCGGCCACCGGTCCGGCGAGCAGCCGCCCGGCCACGGCGGCGGGCGCGGTCAGCGCACCGGCGGGGGCGAGGGCGGGCGGCCAGGCGGCCACGACCACGTCGGCCGGGCCCAGCGCCGTGCCGGGGGCGAGGTCGCGCGCCGCGACCAGCACCGGGACCCGCTCGTCACCTGCGGCGGGGAGCAGCGCCACCACCACGGCCGCGACCGCGAGAGCAGCGGCCAGCACACGGCGGGCCAACAACGCCCGTGACCAGGCGGGCCGCCGCAGCAACCGGTCCCACGGCCGGTCCGCCCGCTGTGTCTCCTCCGCCATGACCGTCCCTCCGCCGTCGTGGTTCCGACGCTAGGGCGGGACGCGGCTCAGAACGGGCCGATCCACCGGCCTGTGGACAACTCGGCCGGTTGTGGACGGATCAGGAGGCGGCGGCCTTCGAGGACGAGGCGGTGGACGACGTCGAGGACGACGAGCTGCCCGAGTCCGAGGAGGACGAGGAGCCCGACGAGGAGGAGTCCGACGACGAGCTCGACGACGAGCTGTCGGACTTCGCCGACTCGGAGGAGGACCCGCTGCTGACCGAACCCGAGCGGGAGTCGGTGCGGTAGAAGCCGCTGCCCTTGAAGACGATGCCCACCGAGGAGAAGACCTTGCGCAGCGTCCCGCCGCAGTTCGGGCAGGTGCTGAGGGCATCGTCGGAGAACGACTGCACCGCCTCGAAGCGGTGGTCACACGCGGTGCATGCGTACTGGTAGGTCGGCACAACATCCTCCGGACGAACTGGGGCGGTGCCCGCCCATGGGCTGGCACTCGATGAGAGCGAGTGCCAGCATACTCCGCGGCGACGGGCGGGCCGACCCGTCCACACGGTCAGGGCGAGAGATGCACCACCCCGTCACGGGGCAGGGCGACCGCCCCCACCGCGATGTCGTGGTCCTCGGCCGGGACCTCGTCGCGCAGCTCGCCGTCGTACAGCGGGACGACCAGCAGGGCGCCGGGCGCGGCGAGCGCGAGCGTCCGGTCGTAGAAGCCGCCGCCGCGGCCCAGCCGTCGTCCGCGCCGGTCGACGGCCAGCGCGGGCACCACGACCAGGCCCGCCGTCGCGAGCGTGGCGGGTCCGAGCCGGGGACCGGTCGGTTCGACGACCCCGAGCGGCCCGGGCGCCAGGTCGTCCGGCCCCCGGTAGACGGTCCAGTCCAGCGGCCCCGGCTCGTCCGGCACCACCGGGGCGAGGAGCTCGTGGCCCGCGGCGACCAGGGCGTCGGGCAGTGACGGCACGTCCGGCCCCGCACCGCCGGGTTCGGTGCCGATCGGCAGGTAGCAGGCCACCGGGCCGGGCGTCGCGGCGGCGAGCGCGCACAGGTGCGCCGACAGCGCTGCGGCCGCCGCGGCCCGGCCGGTGACCGGGCGCCCGCGACGCTCCGCCAGCAGCAGCCGCCGCAGTGCCCGCTTGGCTTCACCGGGTCGTCCACCCTGATCAGGCGACGATCCACCCCCGTCCCCCGCGCGAGCCGTCACGGCTCCAGGCTAGAGCTGTGGCTAGGCTCGCCGACCATGAGTGTGCAGACGTCCAGCGGCACCGGGGCCTTCCGCACCGCCGTCGTCCCGGCGGCGGGTCTGGGCACCCGGTTCCTGCCGACGACCAAGGCCGTGCCGAAGGAGCTGCTCCCCGTCGTCGACACGCCCGGGATCGAGCTCGTCGCCGCGGAGGCCGCCGAGGCCGGCGCACAGCGGCTGCTGGTGGTGACCTCTCCGGACAAGGACTCGGTCGCGGCCTACTTCCGCACCGACGACGAGCTGGTCAAGACCTTGGAGGGCCGGGGCAAGGGCGAGCTGGCCGACAAGGTCCGCCGCGCCCCCGGCCTGCTCGAGGTCGAGTCGGTGTACCAGTACGAGCCGAAGGGCCTCGGCCACGCCGTCGCCCAGGCCGGTCCGGCGCTGGCCGACGATGAGCAGGCCGTCGCCGTCCTCCTGCCCGACGACCTGGTCCTCCCGACCGGGGTCCTCGCCCGGATGGCCCAGGTCCGCGAGGAGCACGGCGGCAGCGTGCTCTGCGCCTTCGACGTGCCGCGCGAGCAGATCTCGGCCTACGGCGTCTTCGAGGTCTCCGACACCGGCGCCGACGACGTGAAGCAGGTCCACGGGATGGTCGAGAAGCCCGCCCCGGACGAGGCGCCGTCGACCCTGGCCGCGGCCGGTCGCTACCTGCTCGACCGCGCGATCTTCGACGCGCTGGACCGGATCACCCCGGGCGCGGGCGGTGAGCTGCAGCTGACCGACGCCGTCGCGCTGCTGATCTCCGAGGGGCACCCGGTGCACGTCGTCGTGCACCGCGGCGGTCGCCACGACCTGGGCAACCCCGCCGGGTACGCGCGGGCCTACGTCGACTTCATGCTGCAGCACCCGGAGTACGGCGAGGATCTGCGGACCTGGCTGAACGAGCGACTGAAGGACTGAGAGTGCGCACGGTCACCGATCACCTGTCCCGGATCCTGGACGTGGCGGTGCGCCCGGCCCCGGTGCGCGTCGCGATCACCGACGCGCAGGGGCTGCGCAGCGCCGAGGAGGTCGTCGCGGCGCGTCCGCTGCCGGTCTTCGACCAGGCGGCGATCGACGGCTACGCGGTGCGCAGCGTCGACGTCGCCGGGGCCAGCGACGCCTCCCCGGTCACCGTGCCGGTGGTGGGCGAGATCGCCGCCGGGTCGCGCCAGCCGCTGAGGCTGCAGCCCGGCCAGGCCGTCCGTGTCGCGGCGGGGGCGCCGCTGCCGACCCTCGCCGACGCCGTCGCCCCGCTGGGGTGGACCGACGGCGGCGCCGCGCGCCTCACGATCCGCCGCGGCGTGCCGTCGGCGGGCTTCGTGCGCCGGGTGGGGGAGGACGTCCAGTCCGGTGACGTCGCCGTCCGCGAGGGTGACGTCGTCGGCTCGGCCCAGGTCGCGATGCTCGCCGCCGCCGGCCGGGACAAGCTGCTCGTGCACCCGCGGCCGCGGGTCTCGGTCGTCTCGGTCGGCGACGAGCTGGTGGAGGTGAGCCGCTCGGCGGCGTCCGGGCAGGTCGCTGACGTCTGTTCGCACGCGGTGGTCGCCGCCGCCCGTGAGGCGGGCGCGGAGACCAACCGGCCCCGCACCGTGGGCGGCAGCGCAGCGGAGATCCGCGGTGCCGTCGAGGACCTGCTGCCGGCGTCGGAGATCGTCGTGGTGTGCGGGGCGGGCGGCGGGACGACCGCGGCCGAGGCCAAGAGCGGGCTGGCCGACCTCGGCGGCATCGACGACACCCGCGTCGCGATGCACCCCGGTTCCGCGCAGGGCTACGGCCGGCTCGGCCCGGACGCGGTGCCGGTGTTCCTGTTCCCGTCACACCCGGCGACGGCGCTGGTGCTGTTCGAGGTGTTCGTCCGGCCGCTGATCCGGCTGGCGCTGGGCCAGGAGCCGCTGCGGCGCACCTGGACCGCGCGGCTGACCTCGCCGATCGTCTCCCCGGCCGGGCGGCGGTCCTACATCCCGGCACGGCTGCTGCGATCCGACGACGACGGCGAGCTGCTCGCCCAGCCGCTCGGCGCGTCGGGTACCCACCTGCTGGCCGTGCTGTCCGAGGTCAACGCCCTGGCGGTAATCGACGAGGACGTCACCGAGATGACCGTCGGTGAGCACGTCGAGCTCGTCCCCCGCGGGCGGAACTGAGCCGAGTGCCGCCGCCCGTCGTCCCCGAACCGCCTGGCGGCCACCCCGGCTGGCCCGCCGTGCTCGGGCCGCTGCGGGTGCGCGGGCACGAGGTGGGGCTGCGCCCGGTCCGGCTGCGCGACGGCGGTGACTGGGCCCGGATCCGGGTGCGGGACGAGCACTTCCTGCGCCCCTGGGAGCCGACGACCTACGGCGGGTGGGCCCGCCGCAACTCCGGTGCGGAGTGGCCCGGCCGGTGGTGGCTGCTGCGCGGGGCCGCCCGGCGTGGGTTGTCGCTGCCGTTCGCGATCACCGTCGACGGGGCGATGGCCGGGCACGTCATGGTCGGCAACGTCGTGCGGGAACCGCTGTTGTCGGGCTACGTCGGCTACTGGCTGGACTCGACGCTGGGCGGGCGGGGGATCACCACCGCGGCGGTCGCGCTCGTCCTGGACCACTGCTTCGGCCCGGTCCGGCTGCACCGCGTCGAGGCCACGGTCCGCCCGGAGAACGCGGCCAGCATCGCCGTGCTCGCCCGGCTCGGGCTGCGCCGCGAGGGACTGCTCCAGCGCTACCTCGACGTCGACGGCGCCTGGCGCGACCACTACGCCTACGCCGTGACCGCCGAGGAGATCCCGCCGGGTGGTTTCGCGGCCCGGTTGGTGCGCCACGGCCGCGCGTCGCGGTCCTGACCCTGAGCAGCCCCCACACCTAGTACGATCACTCACCGGAGTCACACGTGTACCGCACGTCTCTGGTTTCGCACCGTCCGTCCGAGGGACCACGGCGCGTCGCGGCCCGGGTACGGGCACACGCCCGATTACGGTGATCGGTGGTGGCGCGGGTCGGGGCCGTTCCACCGGGTGGACTGCGCCGGTCGGGGAGGAGGCAGCCGTGCCCAGCTCTGTGATCTTCGTGGGTCTGGTCGTGCTCTGGCTGCTGATCCTCGTTCCGACCGTCGCCCGGCGCCAGCAGGAAGTGGCCCGGCTCAGCCCGGCGCTGCTGTCCGGGCGGGTGCTGGAACGTCCCGCGCGGCATCGACACCCGGAGGTTCTTGTGACACAGCGATCCGGTCCGACCACGGTCGGCGAGCTGGCGGAGGCGCGGGACGACGTCCCCGCTCCCCGTGGGCGCTCCGACGAGGCCGACCAGTACGCCTACGACGACGCCGAGGACGTCTACGACGACGCCGAGATCGACGACGACGGCCGGGTCCGCGGTCCCGGGGGGGCCGATCTCGACGACCTCGACGATCGCGATGACGATCTCGACCGCGCCGATCTCGACCACGACCTCGTGGACCACGACGACGCCGGCCTCGACGAGCGGGTCCGGTCGGACCGGGAGCGCGACCCCCGGTCCGACGAGGACCACGCACCCGCCGACCTCGTCGACGCAGACGACGAGCACGGGATCGACGCCGACGGGATCGGCGAGGTCGACGAGGACGGCTGGTCCCGCCCGCCGGCCCGCTACCGCCCCGGCCGCGGGGGCTTCGACCCGGAGGCCGCCGCCGCGGCCGCGCACGCCAAGTACGCATTCCGCCAGCGCGTCGTCCTCGGTCTGCTCGTGCTGCTGCTCGCCGCCGGCGCGGCCGCGCTGCTGGTCTCGACGGTGTTCTGGTGGGTCACCGGCGTCGTCGGCGCCGGCCTGGTCGGCTACCTGACCTACCTGCGTCGCCAGGTCCGCATCGAGGAGGGCATCCGGGCCCGCCGTGCCGCACGCCTGGCCGGCACCCGGCAGTCCCCGGCCGCCGACGACCCCGAGCTCGACGAGTGGGCCCACCGCGGCCGCGAGGCCTCCACCGGGCGGGCCGACGACGAGATCCGCGCGACCGCCGCCCCCGACACCGCGGGCACCGACGAGGACGACGACTGGACCGCCGACGACGGCGAGCCCACCCGCGTCCGCGGCACCGGCGAGCCACTGGGCGTGCTCCCGGCTCGCGGACGCACCGTCGAGGGGCCCGTCGGGACCGAGCACGAGTCGTCGCTCCCGCGCCTCGCCGCTGCCCCGCCGCCGCCCGTCCCGGCCGGGACGTCGCTGGTCGACGTGGACGCCGAGGAGGAGCCCGACGAGTTCGACGCCGGTACCCCCCACCGGCGTGCGGTGGGGGAGTAGGGGTCTGTTAGGGTTCCTCAGGTCAGCCCGCGAGGGCGGGCCTGATATACCTGGGGCTGTAGCGCAGTTGGTAGCGCGTCTCGTTCGCATCGAGAAGGTCAGGGGTTCGATTCCCCTCAGCTCCACCAGAAGGTCGTTGTTCAAACCGCCGATATCACCGGTTTGAGTTCCGGATTCGGCCGTCCGCCGCTGCTGGGGGACGGCGAGGGTCTGGACGTCGCGGTCGAGGAACACGTTGAACGGCACGCCGGGCTTGCTGTGGATGGTGTCGTCGTCGGTGACGATGAGCTTGTCGAAGAAGGCTTGGTTGGCGATCCGGCGTAGTGAGTCGTCGATGCTCATGTAGATGGCGTGCATGTCGCCTGCGAGGGCGAGGCAGTCGTCCAGATGTGCTTTGGCCTGTCCGCACTCGATGTCGCCGGCGTTGATCTGCGCGTCGAGGAACGCGAGCCGCCGCGCGATGCGGGCCTGTGCACGGAACGGTGGTTCCGGCCGACACGGGACTGTTTCAAGATCGGTGTTTTCGGCCCGACACGCCGGGCTGAGGTCCGGCGAGATGGGCACGGACAGTGATGACATCGGACCTTGTGGATCCAAGCGAGGGTGACCCGAAGCCTGCTCGGCAGGCGTCGGCGGAGCGGGCCGCTGCGGCGGCGATGGTGGCCGAGGCGAAGGCGCGCGGGCTGGCGTTGACCGGCCCGGACGGCCTGTTGAAGCTCTTTACCAAGAATGTTCTGGAAACGGCGCTGAACGAGGAGATGACCGAGCACCTCGGGCACGACAAGAACCGGGCCGACCCCGGCCGGGAATCCACCAACGTGCGGAACGGGTCCCGCTCGAAGACGGTTCTCTCGGATGCCGCGGGTGACGTGGAGATCGACGTTCCGAGAGACAGGGCCAGCACTTTCGAGCCGCAGATCGTGAAGAAGCGTCAGCGGCGCCTCACAGATGTCGACGAGGTCGTACTGTCGCTGTATGCGAAAGGGATGACGACCGGGGAGGTTTCCGCACATTTCGCTGACATCTATGGGGCGTCAGTATCGAAGGAGACGGTCTCGCGGATCACCGACAAGGTCGTCGCCGAGATGAATGACTGGGTTGGTCGGCCGTTGGATTCGGTGTACGCCGCGGTGTTCATCGACGCTGTCCACGTCAAGGTCCGGGACGGGCAGGTCGCCAACCGGCCGGTCTACGCAGCCATCGGCGTCACCGTGGACGGCTGCAAGGACGTGCTGGGGCTGTGGATGGGCGTCGGCAGTGAGGGCGCGAAGTTCTGGATGAGCGTGCTGGTCGACCTGAAGAACCGCGGCGTGCGTGACGTGCTGTTCCTGGTCTGCGACGGCCTCAAAGGACTCCCGGAGGTCGTGGCCAACGTGTGGCCGCAAACCATTGTCCAAACCTGCGTCGTGCACCTGATCCGAAACACTTTCCGGCTGGTGGGTCGACAGGACTGGGACGCGGTGAAGCGCGACATCAAACCAATCTATGCCGCGCCCAACCCGAATGCAGCACTTATCGCTATGGATGAGCTCGACGAGAAATGGGGCCGTAAGTACGCGGCGATGATCCGGCTATGGCGCAACGCGTGGGAAGAGTTCGTGCCGTTCTTGGACTACGACGTCGAGATTCGAAGGGTGATCTGCTCTACGAATGCGATCGAATCGCTTAACGCCCGCTACCGGCGCGCGGTGCGGGCGCGTGGTCATTTCCCCACTGAGCAGGCTGCGATGAAATGCTTGTATCTTGTGACTCGCAGCCTGGACCCGACCGGGACGGGCCGCACGAGGTGGACGATGCGTTGGAAGCCCGTGATCAACGCGTTCGCCATCACGTTCGGTGACCGCTGGCCGGGAGCCGAGACCTACTGAGCAACGACGCCGAAACACCGATCACGAGACAGGCCCTGATGACATCGGACTTTGTGGGTTCAGCCAAGGATGAGACGGGTTCATGGCGTCAGCTCTCCCCGGAGCAGGCCGCCGCGGCGGCGATGGTGACCGACGCGTGGGCGCGCGGGCTGGAGCTGACCGGCCCGGACGGGCTGTTGAAGCTGTTCACCAAGAACGTGCTGGAGACCGCGCTCGGCGAAGAGATGACCGAGCACCTCGGCCATGCCAAGAACCGGGCCGACCCGGACCGGGAATCGACGAACAACCGGAACGGTCACCGGTCGAAGACGGTCATCTCCGATGCTGTCGGCGAGGTCGAGATCGAGGTCCCGAGAGACCGCGACCCGACGTTCGAACCGCGGATCGTGCGGAAACGGCAACGGCGGTTGGGGGATGTCGATGAGATCGTGTTGTCGCTGTACGCGAAGGGTGTGACGACCGGGGTGATCTTGGCGCATGTCTCGGAGATCTACGGGGCGTCGGTGTCGAAGGAGACCGTCTCACGGTTCACCGACTCGGTGATCACCGAGATGCAGGACTGGGTGTCGCGGCCACTCGATGCGGTATACGTCGCCGTGTTCGTGGACGCCATCATGGTCAAGGTTCGCGACGGGCAGGTCGCCAACCGATCCGTCTACGCCGCGATCGGCGTCACCGTCGACGGCCGTAAGGACGTGCTGGGCCTGTGGGCCGGCAGTGAGCGTTTGCCAACCTGATCAGACGTTGGTGATCATGAGCGTCTGAACAGCGGCGACGAGGTCGGTGGCGTGGCTGGGGCTGGAGCAGATCTTCCGCAGGATCCGCCAGTTCTTGAGCTCGGCGTTGACCCGTTCACCGGGCCCGCGTTGGCGGGCGTGAGTGGTGTTGACTTCCTTCTGTGCTGCAGACAGGGGCCGGTAGCGGCCGGTGTCGCGGTCCAGGCGTCGCCTGCGCTGCGGGACGACGACGTGTTTGCCGGCGCCTTGGTAGGCGGTGTCGGCGATCGCCTGAACGCCGGCGTCGGCGAGGGCGTCGATGATCCCGTGCTGGCGGGCCGCGGCGATGTCGTGACGGGCACCGGGCAGCGCCGGTGAGATCCACACCAGCCGGCCGGCCGGGTCGGCGATGACCTGCACGTTCACGCCGTGGCACTTGTGCTTGCCGGAGTAGAAGCCGGCGTTGTAGTCCGATCCCATCCCGACCCGGTCGATACGCAGCAGGCTCCCGTCGAGGATCACGAACGCCTTCCCGCGGGCGACCTCGATCGCCTGCTCGAGGCTCGGGGCCAGGTCGGCGAGCAGCGCGATCGCCTCGCGGATGTAGCGGAACGCGGTCGAGGTACCGACGCAGAACCCGCCCGCGAGGTCGGCGTAGGTCTCGTTCTTGCGCAGATGCGCCACCACGAGCAGGGCCTGGCGGCCGGCGGAGAGCTTGCGCCAGCGGGTGCCGAGCTGGTTGCGGTGGCCGCGCAGGGCGTCGGCGAGCTGTTGGATGACGCGGCTGGACACGTTCATCGCGGACGGGTAGGACTGCACGTGAAGCTCCTGGTCAGGCGTGTTGATCTAGTCAATCGCCCGTCTACCAGGAGCTTCACCAATTCACGGACACGCCACGCCGCAGAGCCGCTGACCAGCACAGATCAAGTTGGCAAAGGCTCAGTAGCGGAGAGGGTGCGGAGTTCTGGCTCGGGGTGCTGACCGATCTGCGTAACCGCGGTGTCCGCGATGTGTTCTTCCTGGTCTGCGACGGATCGAAGGGCCTGCCCGAAGTCGTGGAGAACGTGTGGCCGCAGACCATCGTTCAGACATGCATCGTGCACCTGATCAGGAATTCGTTCCGGTTGACCTCGCGGCGCGACACCGATGCGATCGAACGCGGCATTCGCGCGATCTACACCGCACCCACCGCCGACACGGCGCTGGCCGCCCTCGACGACCTCGACGACCTCGACGAGAAATGGGTCGAACCGACCCGGCGATGATCCGGTTGTGGCGCAACGCCTGGCCCGAATTCGTTCCGTTCCTCGACTACCACACTGAGATCCGTGCCGTGTTGTGCTCGACGAACGCGATCGAATCACTCAACGCCCGATACCGCCGAGCGGTACGAGCGCGAGGGCATTTCCCAGCGAGGCGGCCGCGTTGACATGCCTGTATCTTGTGACCCGCGGCCTCGACCCGACCGGGAAGGGGCGTGCACGGTGGACGATCCGCTGGAAGCCGGTGATCAACGCCTTCGCGATCACTTTCAGTGACCGCTGGCCGTCCGCCGAGCACTACTGACCAACAACGCCGGAACCACCGTTCCTGTTACAGACCCGTTCAGGACGCTGGAAATGCGGAGTGACACGACGAGACCCTAGCCCGGATCTTTCGTCGGGCAGTCCTGGCTTGATCGACACCGGTGCTGGCCGGTGTGGCGGGGCCTGATTGTGCCCGTTGGGTGTGACAGTTCGGCCGAGGTCGCTCGGGGCGCCGGGTCCACGGGTCCGGTCGGTTTCCTGGGTCGTCGCGACGGAGGGTTCGTGCTCAGCCGGGAACAGCGAGCGTGCGCAGCCGGGCGAGGCCGTCGCAGAGCAGTTCGGCCCAGGGTGCGTGCGCAGGCAGGTGCAGCACGGTTCGGCGGGCGTGACGGGCTCGCTGGGCGGGCATCGAGAACAGCCGCAGCCGGAGTCGTTTCGGCTCCCAACGGCGTGCCGGGTGCCCGGTGTAGGCGAGCATCTGCGCCCAGGCGGTGACCTCGCAGGCGAGCGCGACCACGGCCTGCCAGATCCGGTTCTGGTCGAGCTCGTGCAGTGGCAGGTTCGTGAGCCCGGTGTCCTTCGCCGCGCGGATGCGGTCCTCGGCGCGGGCGCGGCGGCGGTGTCGCAGCTCGAGGTCGGCGAGTTGGCGGCCGGGGCCGCCGGGGCGGGTGTTGGTGGCGAACGCGGTGTAGCGCAACCCGTCCCGGTCGATGAACCGCAGCTGCGCGCCCGGGTGTGGGCGTTCGCGGCGCACGATCACCCGCATCCCGTCCGGCCAGGTCCCCAGGTTCATCAAGCCGGTGGCCTCGATGACCCACGCGCCCGGGCGGGGCTCACGGTCGGCGTCGAGCGCGGTCTGCCAGTCCGCAGCCGGGAGAGCGGCGAGCTGGTCGACCAGTTCCTGGGTGAGGCTGAACCCGACCGAGTAGGACAGGCGCTGCCCGGTCAGCCAGTCGAGGAGCTCGTGGGAGGCGCCGGCACCGTCGATGCGGATCAGTACCTTCCGCCCGGGACGGTTGCCGGGTTTGTGGTCGGGGAGCTGGCGCAGGGCGGCGCGGATGACGGTGACGTGATCGGCGGCGGTGTTCGACCCCGCATTGCCCGGCCGCAGCAGCGCCGCGAGAGGCTCTCCGGTTCCGGCCGCGCCGTGGTCGCAGAACGCCCACAACGGATGGTGGCCGAAGCCCTTCTTGAACGTCGGTGCGGCGCCCTGCTTGTCGGAGTGGGCGGTGACCAGGGTGGCGTCCACGTCGATGACCAGCGGTTTCGCTGCGTTCGTCTGGTGGTCGGGGGCTGCGGGCCCGGCCAGTGCCCACGCCTTCGCCCGTGCTGCGGCGCGGGCGGTGTCGATCGCGGCCAACGCCGCGGCACCGTCGGCGGCGAGGCGGTCGACCGTGCGTGAGACCGTCGGGTCCGACGCCACCAGACCGAACAGGGTGGGCTCGGCACGCAGCAGGGCGATGTCGGACAGGCAGTCCCCGCCCGCGGCGAGGGTGAGCGCGAGGTCGAGCAGAACCTTCGCCGGGTCGTGCACCGCCAGCCGCGGCCGCCACGGCTCCAGCCCAACCGACAGGGCTCGGTCCAGGCCGACCTTGGCGATGGTCTCGGTCAGCAGCCGCGTCCCGGCGTGAGACACCACCGTCGTCGCAGCCGTGTCGATGTCCGGGCACGGGTAGAACCCGATAGCCTTCTTCACCTGGAGGGTGCTCCTGCCTGCGCGACGATAAGGACTTCAGCAATCCCCATCTTCGCTGGTCAGTGGCACCCTCCAGCCCACTGACACGCCCTACTCGGCGAACCGCGATGAAAGCCCCAGGCTAGCCCGGATCTTTCGTCGGGCAGTCCCGGCTTGATCGACACCGGTGCTCGTCGGTGTGGTGGCGCTGATTCTGCCTGGCGGGTGTGACAGTTCAGCCGAGGTCGCTCGGGTGGGCGCCGGTTTCCACTGGTCCGGTCGGGGTCCTGGGTCGTCGTGACGGCGGGGTCGGGCTCAGCCGGGGACGGCGAGTGCGCGCAGCCGGGCGAGGCCTTCGCAGAGCAGCCTGGCCCAGGGTGCGTGGGCGGGCAGGTGCAGGACGGTTCGGCGGGCGTGCCGGGCTCGCTGTGCGGGCTGGGAGAACAGCCGCAGCCGGAGTCGTTTCGGTTCCCAGCGCCGCGCCGGGTGGTCGGTGTAGGCGAGCATCTGCGCCCAGGCGGTGATCTCGCAGGCGAGCGCGACAACGGCCTGCCAGATCCGGTTCTGGTCGAGCTCGTGCAAGGGCAGGTTGGTCAGCCCGGTGTCCTTCGCCGCCCGGATGCGGTCCTCGGCGCGGGCCCGGCGGCGGTGTCGTAGCTCGAGGTCGGCGAGTTGGCGGCCCGCTCCACCGGGGTGTGTGTTGGTGGCGAATGCAGTGTAGCGCAACCCGTCCGGGTCGGTGATCCGTAGCTGCGCGCCGGGGTGCGGGCGCTCGCGGCGGACGATCACCCGCATCCCTTTCGGCCAGGAGGTCAAGTTCATCAGGCCGGTCGCCTCGATGACCCAGGCTCCGGGACGGGGCTCGCGGTCGGCATCGAGCGCGGTCTGCCAGTCCGTGGCCGGGAGCGCGGCGAGCTGGTCGACCAGAGCCTGGGACAGCCCGAAGCCGACTGAATAGGACAGACGCTGCCCGGCCAGCCAGTCGAGGAGCTCATGCGAGGCACCTGCGCCGTCGACCCGGATCAGAACTTTGCGGCCGGGACGGTTGCCCGGGCGGTGGTCGGGGAGCTGGCGCAGCGCCGCCCGGATGACGGTGACGTGGTCGGTGGCGGTGTTCGACCCGGCGTTCCCGGGGCGTAGCAGCGCCGCGAGAGGCTCACCGGTCCCGGCCGCGCCGTGGTCGCAGAACGCCCACAACGGATGGTGCCCGAAGCCCTTCTTGAACGTCGGTGCGGCGCCCTGCTTGTCCGAGTGGGCGGTGATCAGGGTGGCATCCACGTCGATGACCAGCGGGTTCGCCGCGTCCGTCTGGTGGTCGGGAGCGGCGGAACCGGCCAGCGCCCACACCTTCGCCCGAGCCGTGGCGCGGGCGGCATCGATCGCCGCCAACACCGCGGTCGAGTCGGCGGCGAGGCGATCTACCGTGCGGGAGACCGTCGGGTCTGAGGCCACCGGACCGAACAGAGCGGGCTCCGCACGCAACAGCGCGATGTCGGACAGGCAGTCCCCGCCGGCGGCCAGCGTCAACGCGAGATCGAGCAGGACCTTCGCCGGGTCGTGCACCGCCAACCGCGGCCGCCACGGTTCCAACGCCTGCGACAGAGCGTGGTCGAGCCCGACCTTGCCGATGGTCTCGGTCAGCAGCCTCGTCCCGGCATGCGACACCACCGCTGTCGCGGCCGTGTCGATGTCCGGGCACGAGTAGAACCCGATAGCCTTCTTCACCTGGAGGGTGCTCCTGATTCGCGCGGATACGGGACCTCAGCAATCCCCATCCTTGCTGGTCAGTGGCACCCTCCAGCCTTCTGACACGCCCCGCTCGGCGAACCGCGATGAAAGCCCCGGGCTAGCTGTTCGTGACCGGCCCCCGTCCTGATCGGACGACGACATCGGTGATGCCGACCCGGCCGTCGCGCACCAGGACGCGGTGGCGCTCACGAGTCGGGGCGGTCTCCCGGTCGGCCACCCGCGAATCGCGTCCTGTCCGTGGCAGCTCGCCTGGTGGTCATCGTCCGGTCGCCGCGGCGCGTTCGCGGTTGGCACGGATCTCGTCGTGGTGGTCGGCAGCCCAGCCGATCAGCGACGTGACGATCTCGTGGAGCCGTGCCCCAGCGGGGCGAGGGCGTACTCGACGCGCGGGGGGACCTCGGCGTAGGCGGTGCGGGTGATCAGGCCGTCCTGGTGGAGCTGGCGCAGGGTGAGGGTGAGCATGCGCTGGGAGACCGGCCGGCGACCCGCGGCGCGCACTGTTCGACGCGCTCGGCTCCGCGACGCAGGAGCACTCCGGGGACGTCAGCGAGGAGCGGCTGGACCTGCTCGACCGCGACGTGCTGTTCGTCAACGGCGCGACCGAGCAGCCGATGACGGCGTCGGTGCCGTTCGCCCGACTCGACGTCGTCCGTGAGGGCCGGACGCTGTACACGACGTTCTCCGACCCGCTGGGCGGCGCGTTGTCCTACGGCGGCCCGGACGCGTTGCTGTACGCGATCGACCAGCTGGAGCCGCAGCTCGCCGCCGCGACGACCCGCTGACCGCTCAGGCGGTGTGGGTGAGCGTGGCGGCCACCCCGGTCGCCCCGGCCAGCACAAGCACCTCCACCGCGGCCCACACCAGCACCGGGAGCCGCCCTGCCCGCAGCCGGGACCGGGTGACGCCGCCGAGTGCGGCGGCGACCGCGAGCAGCACGACCTTGGTGGCGACGACAGCGCCGTAGGCGGTCGTGACCAGCTCGACGGGTGCGGAGAGCCGTGCGGTGGCGGCGAGGGCCCCGGACACCCCCAACGCCACCACGGCGCCGAGCGCGAGCCGGGAGAACCGCGGCAGCGCGACCGCGAGCACGTCCGCGTCGCGGGCGGTGACCAGCACTGCGCCCAGCCCGCCGAGCCACAGCAGCGCCGCCGCGACGTGCACGACGACCGCGGGCACCGCGAGCCAGGCGACCGTGGACGCCGCGGTGTGCCCGGTCGCCGCCGGGGCCGCCGCCGCGACGACGACCAGCACCAGCGCGAGCGCGGCGGGCCCCGGGCCGGTGCCCGGCCGCGCGGGCCGCGACCCGGCGACCCCGGCCAACGCCAGCGCCGCGGCCACCGCGACGAGCTGACCGGCCCCGGCGCGAGGCCCGGTCAGGAAAGCCAGCACGTCCGGTACGCGGACCTCGGCGAGCCTCCGACCGGACACCAGCGCGCCGCGGACGAACGTCTCCGCCACCAGCACGGCCGACCACAGCGGGGCGGCGGCGCTCAGCACCCGGTCCGCGCCCGGCGTCCGGCCGGGGGCGAGCAGCACGGCCAGCGCCGCCCCCGCCGCGACGACCGCGAGGAGGTCGGCCGCGGCCCGCGCCAGGGTCTGCGCGAGGTCCGCGGCGACCCCGTCCGGCCCGATCCCGCCGGTGACCACGGCGACGACGACCGCGGCCCCGAGCAGCACGGCACCCCACCCGGCGACGGCCGGAGTGGGCTCGCGCACCCGGCCGCCCGGTGTCCCGGCGCCACCGTCGCCCGGCACATCGTCGCCCGGTACGGCGTCGGCCGGGATGCCGTCGCCGGGGACGGGACCGGCGATGGTCAGCCCCGCGACCGGCGCAGCGCGAACGCTGTCCCGGCCCCGATCACCACGACGGCCGCCACGCCCCACGGCCAGACCGGCGGGCCGCCGTCGTCGGCCGCGGTGGGGACGGTCTGCGGCGCGGCCTCGGGTTCGGCGGCGGTCGCAGCCGCGGAGGTGTGCCCCGGGGTCGCGGCGGCCGCGCCCGGCCCGGGGGAGGTGAGGGTGAACGGCACCGTGCCCGAGACGGGGTGGCCGTCGTCGGAGACCACCCGGTAGGTGATCGTGTAGCCGCCGGCCGCACCGAGCGGGCGCAGCGGCACGGTGAGGGTGGCGCCGTCGCCGGTGGCGGGCCCCGCCGCGTAGTCGGTGCCACCGGGGCCGGTCACCGCGACGGTGGCGTCGGCGGCCGCGATCTCCTCGGAGAAGGTCAGCGACACCGACGTCGGCGAGGTGCCGACCTGCGCGTTCGCGGCGGGACTGCTGGACTCGAGCTCGGTGTGCGCCCAGGCCGGCGCGGCCCCGACGACGAGGGCGAGCAGCACGGCGGGGAGGGCGACCGCGAGGCGGCGGAGAACGGGGCTCACGCCCCGGTCGGTCGTCGTACCGGTCGCGACGGTTCCCGATGTCACCCGAACGGAGCAGCAGCGGTCAGCGCCAGGACGGCAGCCACAGCTCGGCCTGCCAGTGCGCCGCGGTGATCGGGTCGCCGACCAGGATCGGCCACAGCCACACGAAGTTGACCCCGATCAGCGCCACCCACGTCGCGACGACGAGCAGCCCGTTGCGGCGTCGGCGCGCGCTCATCCGGGAGTGGCCCAGCATCTGTCCCATCGCCAGCACGACGCCCAGAACCAGGAACGGCACCACCGGCATCATGTAGAAGAAGTACATCTGCCGGTCGATGTTGAAGAACCACGGGACGAACCCGGCGCCGTAGCCGACGAGCACCGCGGCCCACCGCCAGTCGACCCGGGTCACCGCCCGCCACAGCCCCCAGAGCAGCACCGGGATCGCCGGCCACCACAGCGCGGGGGTGCCGATCAGCATCACCGCGGAGACGCAGTCGGTCTCCCCGCAGCCGGTCGCGTCGTCGGCGTAGCGGTAGAGCATCGGCCGCAGCCCCATCGGCCAGGTCCAGGGCTTGGACTCCCACGGGTGCGCCCCGGCGGACTGGGTCGTCAGGTTCTCGTGGAAGGCGAGGACCTGACCGTGGTAGTACCAGAGCGACCGCAGGGCGTCGGGCACCCAGGCGAACGCCCCGCCGGTGCCGATCTCCCGGCCGACCTCATGGCGGTCGATGCCGGTCTCGCTGCCGAACCACGCCCACCAGGACCCGAGGTAGGTCAGCGCCGGGATCAGGACGAGCGCCCACAGCGCGGGGGCGACGTCGCGCACCATCGTCCCCACCCACGGCCGGGCGACCCCGGCGCGGCGGCGCACCGAGACGTCCCACAGCACGCACAGGAGCCCGAACGCGGCGACGTAGTAGGCGCCGTTCCACTTCACCGCGCACGCCAGGCCGAGGGAGACGCCCGCGGCCACCCGCCACCAGCGCACACCCCAGCGCGGGCCCCACACGGTGTCGCCGACCCGCCCCTGCGCGACGACGCGTGCCATCCTGCCGCGGACGTCGTCGCGGTCGGCGAGCAGTGCGGCGAACGCGGCCACCACGAACAGCGCGGAGAAGACGTCGAGCATCCCCATCCGCGACTGCACGTGCGACAGCCCGTCGGCGCACAGCAGCAGCCCGGCCAGCCCGCCCAGCGCCGTCGAGCGGGTGAGGCGCCGTCCGGCCCGGACGACGAGCAGCACGGTGAGCACCCCGGCCAGCGCGGCCGAGGCCCGCCAGCCGACGCCGTCGTAGCCGAAGACCATCTGGCCCAGCGCGATCAGCTGTTTCGCCAGCGGCGGGTGGACGATCTTCTCGTAGCCGGGGTTGCTCTCCACCCCGCCGTTGCGGACCATGTCCCAGGCCTGCGGGACGTAGTGCTTCTCGTCGAAGACGGGCGTTCCGCGGTCGGTGGGCTCACCCAGGTCGTAGAAGCGCAGCAGCGCCGCGACCAGCACCACCCCCGCGGTGACCAGCCAGCCCCGCAGCCGGTCCGACGGTGGCGGGGCGCCGAGCCGCGCCACCGGGCCGGGATCGGCGCGGCGCAGCGGTGGCGGGGTGCCGCGCGGGGTCAGACCGGGTTCGGGTGCCGCTCCGGCGACCCGGCTCCCGGCATCGGCGCTCGTGGTGGCCATCGCGTCCGATCGTAGGCTGGCCGACGTGACTCCCGCCCCCGACTCCACGCCCGACACGGCCACGACGACCGGTCGCCTGGTCCTGGCGGCGACCCCGCTGGGCGACCCGCGGGACGCGTCGCCGCGGCTGCGGGAGCTCATCGCCACCGCCGACGTCATCGCCGCCGAGGACACCCGCCGGTTCCGGACCCTCGCCGCGGCGCTGCCGGTCACCTACACGGGCCGGATCGTCAGCCACTACGACGCCGTCGAGGCCGAGCGGCTGCCCGGCCTGCTGTCCGCGGTCCGCGACGGCGCGACCGTGCTGGTGGTGTCCGACGCCGGCATGCCCGCCGTCTCCGACCCGGGCTACCGGCTCGTCGCCGCGGCCGCCGCGGAGGACCTGCCGGTCACCTGCGCGCCCGGCCCCTCCGCGGTGACCACCGCGCTGGTCCTGTCCGGGCTGCCGTGCGAGCGGTTCTGCTTCGACGGCTTCCCGCCGCGCCGCTCCGGCGAGCGCCGCCGGTGGCTGGAGACCCTGCGCGACGAGCGCCGCGCCGTGGTGTTCTTCGAGTCCCCGCGGCGGACCGCGGACACTCTCGCCGACGCCGTCGTCGTGCTGGGGGAGAACCGCCGTGCCGCGGTGTGCCGGGAGCTGACCAAGACCCACGAGCAGGTCGTGCGCGGCACCCTGGCCGAGCTGCACGCCTGGGCGACGTCCGGCGACGTGCTCGGCGAGGTGACCGTGGTGCTGGCCGGTGCCGAGGCCCGCGAGGCGCCGCCGGTGGAGTCGCTGGTCGACGCCGTGCGTGAGCGCACCGACGACGGCGAGCGCCTCAAGGACGCCGTCGCCGCCGTCGCCGAGGCCGCGGGCGTGCCGAAGCGGGACCTCTACAACGCGACCCTCGCCGCCCGGGACTGACAGCGCGGCGGGAAGGGCGGGCCCGGGAAGGGCGGGGCGGGCGGTCAGGCGGTCGCGGGGGTGCGCGTCGGGATCGCCCGCATGACCGGCTCGACGTAGCGCGCGGCGATCGGGCCCAGCACCGCCATGATCAGCACGTACGCCGTGGCCAGCGCGGACAGCTCGGCGGGGACGGCCGCGTAGCCGACGGCGAGCCCGGCGATGACGATCGAGAACTCGCCGCGGGCGATCAGCGCCGCACCGGCGCGGGCCCGGCCCATCCGCCCGATCCGCGCCCGCTTCGCCGCCCACCAGCCCGTCGCGTACTTGGTGGCCGCGGTCGACACGGCGAGCACCAGCGCCCAGCCGAGCACCGGCGGGATCGCCCGCGGGTCGGTCGAGAGCCCGAACACCACGAAGAACACCGCGGCGAACAGGTCGCGCAGCGGTTCCAGCAGCTTGGTGGCGTTCTCCGCGGTCGAGCCGGAGATCGCGATGCCCAGCAGGAAGGCGCCGACCGCCGCCGACACCTGCATCGCCTGGGCGAACCCGGCGACCAGCAGCGCGGCACCGAGCACCTTGAGCAGGAAGACCTCGCGGTCGTCGGAGTCGACGACCGCGGAGACGTAGCGGCCGTAGCGCAGCGCGACCACGAGCACCACGGAGATCACCGCGAGCGACACCGCGACCGCGCTGATCCCGCCCCACAGCGTCACGCCGAGCAGCAGCGCGGTGAGGATCGGCAGGTAGAGCGCCATCACGAGGTCCTCGAACACGAGCACCGACAGCACCACCGGCGTCTCCCGGTTGCCGAGCCTGCCCAGGTCGGACAGGACCTTCGCGACGATCCCGGAGGAGGAGATGTAGGTGACCCCGCCCAGCACCATCGCCCCGATCACGCCCCAGCCCAGGATCAGCGCGACCGCGACGCCCGGCGCGGCGTTGAGCACGATGTCGACGATCCCGGCGGTCCAGGACCGCTTCAGCCCGGTGACCAGCTCGACCGCGGAGTACTCCAACCCGAGCAGCAGGAGCAGCAACACGACGCCGACCTCGCCGGCGAGCGAGGTGAAGTCGCCGATGTCGCCGAGCGGGATGATCCCGCCCGCGCCGAACGCGAGGCCGCCGAGCAGGTAGAGCGGGATGGGGGACAGCGCGATCCGCTGGGCGAGCCGGCCCAGCAGGCCGAGCCCGAAGAAGACGGCGCCGAGCTCCAGCAGTTCCAGTGCGGTGTGGTCCACGGCCTGCGGGCGGCCTCAGCCGTGGGCGAGGATGTCGGCGGCCTGCTCCAGCTTCTCGGCCGTGCCCACGGCGATCACGATGTCCCCGGCGGCCAGCACGTGGGCCGGCGTCGGCGACGGGATCACCTGGCCGGCACGCATGATGGCGACCACCGAGACCTGGGTGCGGGTGCGCAGCGCGGTGTCGCCCAGCGGGCGGCCGTCGAACGGGCTGTTGAGCTTGATCGGCATCTTGCGGGTGGTGATGCCCGGTACGTCCGCGTGCTCGTCCTTCAGCTGGTTGACCAGCTGCGGGGCGCCGAGCAGGTTCGCCAGGGCGCCCGCCTCCTCGGTGGTCAGCGGCAGCTCGGCGACGCAGGCGTCCGGGTCGTCGGCACGGGAGAGGATCAGGTCGACCTTCCCGTCGCGGTGCGCGATGACCCCGACCCTGCGGCCGTTGCGCAGCTCGATCTCCTTGCGCACCCCGATCCCGGGCAGCGGTGTCACGTCGACGTTCACACCTGCAACGGTACGCCGCGCGGACCGGCCGGTGGAAACACGCTCGTGACCGGGCCGCCGAATGGCCGGGCCCGGCCGGGGGTAGCCCGGGACCATGCCTTCGGACCTGCCCCCACACGTGATCGTGCTGTTCGGCGCCACCGGCGACCTCGCGAAGCGCAAGCTCTTCCCGGGTCTGCTCCACCTGCAGAACGAGGGACTGCTGCCCGAGGACTTCCGGGTGATCGGGTCCGGTCGGCACTCGCCCGGCTCCGACGACGCGTTCCGCGACCGCATCCGCGGCGCCCTGCCCGACGACACCGGCTGGGACGACTTCGCGCCCCGGCTGAGCTTCGTCGTCTCCGACGCCGACGACGGCGCCGACCTCGTCGACGCCGTCCTCGCCGCCGAGAAGGAGCTGGCCGGTGGCGGCGCCGAGGTCCGCCGGCTCGTCTACCTGTCCGTGCCGCCGACGGCGATGACCCCGATGGTCGCGATGCTGGGGGAGACCGGCCTCGCCGAGCGCTCCCGGTTGGTGCTGGAGAAGCCGTTCGGCACCGACCTGGAGTCCGCGAAGGAGCTCAACGCGGGCCTGAAGGAGGTCTACGACGAGGCCGACATCTTCCGCATCGACCACTTCCTGGGCAAGGAGTCGGTGCAGAACATCCTCGCGCTGCGCTTCGCCAACGGCCTGTTCGAGCCGGTCTGGAACCGGCAGAACATCCGCTACGTGCAGATCGACGTCCCCGAGGAGATCGGGATCGAGGGCCGGGCGTCGTTCATGGAGTCCACCGGCACGTTCCGGGACATGATCTCCACCCACCTGTTCCAGATCCTCGGGTTCGTGGCGCTGGAGCCGCCGTACGAGATCGCTCCGGACGCGCTCCACGCGGAGAAGGCGAAGGTCTTCCACTCCGTCCGGCGGATCGACCCGTCACGGGTGGTGTTCGGTCAGTACGCCTCCTACCGCGACGAGGACGGGGTCGCGGACGACTCGGAGTCCGAGACGTTCGTCGCGCTGGAGGCCTACGTCGACAACTGGCGCTGGTTCGGGGTCCCGTTCTTCCTGCGCACCGGGAAGAAGATGGGCGCGACCCGGCGCACCGTCACCATCGGCTTCGACGAGCCGGCGCTGACGATGTTCCCGGGCGGCTCGTTCACCGGCGCCGCCACCGGCAGCGCCCCGACCGAGCTGGCCATCGAGCTGGCCGACCAGGTCACCGCCGAGCTCGACGTGCGGGCGAAGGTGCCCGGCCCGGAGCTGAAGGTCGGCCGCGGCCGGATGCGGCTGGACCTCGACGGCGTCGGTGACCCCGACGACGCCCTGGAGGCCTACGAGCGGCTGCTCCTGGACGTGATGAAGGGCGACCGCACCCTGTTCACCACGACCGAGGAGGTCGAGCGGCTCTGGGAGCTGTGCGACCCGGTGCTCGCCGACCCGCCCCCGACCCAGACCTACGACGACGGCTCCTGGGGCCCGCAGGACGCGCTCGACCTGCCCGGCCCGCGTGGCTGGCGGGTGCCGGAGTGAGTCCCACGCGCTCCGCCGACCAGCTGCCGATCGCCGAGCACGGGATCGTCGGGGACCTGCGCTCCGCGGCGCTGGTCGGCACCGACGGCACCGTCGACTGGTTCTGTCCCGGCCGGTTCGACGCGCCCAGCGTGTTCGCCTCGCTGCTCGACGCCGGCCGTGGCGGGCACTGGCGGCTCGCGCCCTGCGTCGACGAGACCGAGCTCGCCAGCCAGCAGCAGTTCTACTACCCCGACTCCACCATCCTCATCACCCGTTTCCTCACCTCCGACGGCATCGTCGAGGTGCAGGACTTCATGTCCCTGCTGCGCCCGCACGACCCGGACCACCGGCAGCGCCTGGTCCGGCGGGTCACCGGCGTCCGCGGCTCGGTGCCAATGGCGGTCGAGGTCGTGCCCCGGCCGGACTACGCCCGCGAGACCCCGAAGGTGGAGACCGCCGGGGCCGGGATCCGGTTCACCGGCAGCGGCGTCACCCTGGACCTGACGTCGTCGGTGGAGCTGGAGATCACCGACCACGCCGCGGGCGCGGAGTTCCGCACTGCCGAGGGGCGCACCGAGGTGTTCGTGCTGGAGGTCGACGCTGCCGAGGAGCCCACCGCCTGCGACGACGCCGCGGAGGCACTGTTCACCGGGACTGTCGCGTTCTGGAAGGACTGGCTGGCGCACTCGTCGTACACCGGGCGGTGGCGCGAGCGCGTGCACCGCTCCGCGCTCACCCTCAAGCTGCTCACCCACGAGCCGACCGGCGCGGTGATCGCGTCGCCGACGATGGGGCTGCCCGAGCAGCTCGGCGGCGAGCGGAACTGGGACTACCGCTACGTCTGGATGCGCGACGCCGCCTTCACCCTCTACGCGTTGCTGCGGCTCGGGTTCACCGAGGCGGCCGGCGCGTTCATCGCGTGGCTGTCCGGACGCTTCGGGAGCACCCGCGACGGAGACCAGGGCCCGCTGCGCGTCATGTACACGATCGACGGCGACGAGACCCCCGACGAGGTGGAACTCGACCACCTCGAGGGCTACCGCGGTTCGCGCCCGGTGCTGGCCGGCAACGGCGCCTCGGCGCAGCTGCAGCTCGACATCTACGGCGAGATCATCGACTCGGTCTACCTGTACGACAAGTACGGCGACGGCGTCGGCCACGAGGACTGGACGAACCTCTGCACGATCCTCGACTGGCTGCGCGAGCACTGGGACTCGCCCGACGAGGGTATCTGGGAGACCCGGGCCGGCCGCCAGGACCACGTGTTCTCCCGGCTCATGTGCTGGGTCGCGGTCGAGCGGATGATCCGGATGGCCCGCCGGCGCGGCCTGCCCGGCGACGTCGGGGCCTGGACCGCCACCCGCGACGAGATCTACCACCAGATCATGGACCGCGGCTGGGACCCCGACGTGCCGCCGCGCGGGTCGTTCGTCCAGCGCTACGGCGCCCGCACGTTGGACGCGTCGGTGCTGCTCATGCCGATGGTCAAGTTCTGCGCGCCCACCGAACCGCGGTTCCTCGCGACCCTGGACGCGATCAACGACGACCTCGTCGTCGACACCCTGGTGTTCCGCTACGACGTCGAGGACTCGCCCGACGGCCTCGACGGCGAGGAGGGCACGTTCTCGATGTGCTCGTTCTGGAACGTCGAGGCGATGACCAGGGCCGGGCGCCTCGAACAGGCCCGGATCGCGCTGGAGAAGATGTTCTCCTACGGCAACCACCTGGGTCTCTACGCCGAGGAGATCGGCCTGACCGGGGAGCAGCTGGGCAACTTCCCCCAGGCGTTCACCCACCTGTCGCTGATCAGCTCCGCGATCAACCTGGACCGGGCGCTGGGCTGAGCCTCAGCGGGTGGTCGCGCAGGCCTCGAGCAGCTTGGCGCCGTGCTCGATCGCCCGCTCCCGGTCCACCGGGCTGTGCGGGTCGACGCAGGCCAGGACGATCTCGGCGAGCCCGCCGATGACGAAGTGCCCCGCCAGGCGCAGGTCGTCCGGCTCGACGCCGTCGCCGACCGGCTGGGAGGCGACGATCTCGGCGAACCCGCGGTTGGCGCTGCGGCGCCGCGCCACCAGCGGCGGGCAGCCGATCGCGTCGGCGAGGACGACGGCGCGGCGCGGGTCGCGGACGACGTCGTCGAGCATCACCGTCGTCATGACCCGGAACCGGTCGATCGGGGAGCTGCCGGCGGCGGCCGCCTCGGCGAAGGACCGCAGCATGTTCGCCGAGCGGTCGTCGACGATGTGGTCGAACACCGCGCAGACGAGCTCGGCGCCCGAGGTGAACTCGGCCGCGCAGGAGGCCGGGACCCCCGACCGGCGCACGGCCTCCCGCGGGTCGACGGCCGTCCAGCCGCCGTCCGCCCACTGCTGCAGGGCCGCGTCGAGGAGTGCCTCGCGCTCCTGTTCACACCGGTCCATGGGCGCCACTATGGCACCGCCCGGCCCCCGACCTCCGGATACGGGGTCTATCCCCATCTTTGGTGATGTGCCGCCGCAGAACGTGGTGGCGTCGATGAATACGCTGGAGGGCATGAGCAAAGCTGTGCTGACCGCCGTGGCGTGGCCCTACGCCAACGGCCCCCGGCACATCGGCCACGTGTCCGGCTTCGGTGTGCCCTCCGACGTGTTCGCCCGGTACCGGCGGATGGCGGGGGACCGGGTGCTGATGGTGTCCGGCACCGACGAGCACGGCACCCCGATCCAGGTCCAGGCCGACGCGGAAGGGCTGACCCCGCGTCAGCTCGCCGACAAGTACAACGACGTGATCACCGACGACCTGCAGGGTCTCGGGCTGAGCTACGACCTGTTCACCCGGACCACGACGTCCAACCACTACCGCGTCGTGCAGGACATGTTCACCGCGCTGTACAAGAACGGCTACGTCGTCCCGAAGACCCAGCTGGGCGCGATCAGCCCGTCCACCGGCCGCACCCTGCCCGACCGCTACATCGAGGGCACCTGCCCCATCTGCGGCTACGACGGCGCCCGCGGCGACCAGTGCGACAACTGCGGCAACCAGCTCGACCCGGCCGACCTCAAGAACCCGCGCTCGCGGATCAACGGGGAGACGCCGAAGTTCGTCGAGACCGAGCACTTCTTCCTCGACCTGCCCGCCTTCTCCGAGGCGCTCGGGAGCTGGCTGTCGACCCGCACCGACTGGCGCCCCAACGTGCTCCGGTTCTCCGCCAACCTCGTGCAGAACCTCAAGCCGCGCGCCATCACCCGCGACCTGGAGTGGGGCGTGCCCGTGCCGCTCGACGTCTGGTCGGACAACCCGCTCAAGAAGATCTACGTCTGGTTCGACGCCGTCATCGGCTACCTGTCCGCCTCGGTGGAGTGGGCCCGCCGCGGCCCGGACCCGGACGCGTGGAAGCAGTGGTGGACCGACCCGGCCGCCGAGGCCTTCTACTTCATGGGCAAGGACAACATCACCTTCCACTCGGTGATGTGGCCGGCGATCCTGCTCGGGCAGAACGGCGCGGGTGACCGCGGCGGCGAGCCCGGCCCGTACGGGACGCTGGACCTGCCCAGCGAGGTCGTGTCCTCGGAGTACCTGACGATGAGCGGGTCGAAGTTCTCGACCAGCCGCGGCACCGTCATCTACGTCGGGGACTTCCTGCGCGAGTTCGGACCGGACGCGCTGCGGTACCACATCGCCGTCGCCGGGCCGGAGAACCAGGACGTCGACTTCACCTGGGACGAGTTCGTCCGCCGGGTCAACTTCGAACTGGCCAACGAGTGGGGCAACCTGGTCAACCGGTCCATCTCGATGGCCCACAAGAACGTGGGAGCGATCCCGACGCCGACAGCGCCGCAGCAGGCCGACGCCGACCTGCTCGCGTACTCGAAGGCGGGGTTCGACACCGTCGGCGGGCTGCTCGCCCGGAACCGGTTCAAGCAGGCCGCGGGCGAGGCGATGCGGGTGGTCACCGCCGCGAACCGGTACCTATCGGACCAGGAGCCGTGGAAGCGCAAGGACGATCCGGAGCGCCGGGACACGATCCTGCACACCGCGCTGCAGGTCGTGCAGGACGCGAACACCCTGCTCACCCCGTTCCTGCCGCACGCCGCGCAGAAGGTGCACGAGGCGCTCGGCGGCACCGGGGTGTGGGCCGCGCAGCCGGAGAAGACGACCGTCGACGACCTCGGCGACGGTCCCGCCTACCCGGTCCTCACCGGCGACTACGCCGCCGAGCAGGCCCACTGGGGCTCCACACCCATCGAGGCGGGGCGCCCGCTGGCCAAGCCGTCGCCGATCATCGCCAAGCTCGCGCCCGAGCTGGGGGAGACCGGGCCGGAGTGGGCCCCGGTCCAGAAGTGAGCTCCGCGACGGGCGGGGACGCCGACCGGCCACCGGCGGGCCGGCGTCCCCGCCCCGAGCCGCCCGAACCGCTCGCCGCACCCACGATCGACAGCCACACCCACCTCGACGCCTGCGGCTGCGAGACCGACGCCGACGTCGTCGCCGCGATGGACCGGGCAGCGGCGGTCGGCGTCGTCGGCGCGGTCACCGTCGCCGACGACCTCGACGGCGCCCGGTCCGCGGTCCGGGCCGCACACGCCGACGACCGGGTGTGGGCGGCCGTCGCGCTGCACCCCACCCGGACGGCACGGGTCACCGCCGGAGATCTCGCCGAGATCGAGCGGCTGGCCGCCGACGAGCGTGTCGTGTCGATCGGCGAGACCGGCCTGGACTACTACTGGGACCACAGCCCGCCCGCCGCGCAGCAGGACGCGTTTCGCTGGCACATCGGGCTGGCCAAGCGCACCGGCAAGCCGCTGATGATCCACGACCGGGACGCCCACGAGGACGTCCTGTGGATCCTGCGCGAGGAGGGCGCCCCGGAGACGGTGGTCTTCCACTGCTTCTCCGGCGACGCCGCGATGGCACGGGAGTGCGCTGACGCCGGGTACGTCCTGTCCTTCGCCGGCCCGGTCACCTTCAAGCGCAACGACGAGCTGCGCGCCGCGGCGGCCCTCGTCCCCGCCGGTCAGTACCTCGTGGAGACCGACGCGCCGTTCCTCACCCCGCACCCGCACCGCGGCCGGGCCAACGAGCCCTACGTGCTGCCGTGGACCGTGCGCGGGGTCGCCGCGACCCGCGGGGAGCCCGAGGCCCTGGTTGCCGAGACGGCCCGCCGCAACGCCGAACGGATCTTCCGGCTGCGCACGACCGATTGACGCCGTCCGCCGTGATGAGCGGCGGGGTCGTCGTCACTCACCGTCGATCCCCGGCCGCTCGTCGCCACGCGCGCGTCGGACACGCTGCTCTGGGTCACGGTCCGCTAACGTCCGTCGTCGTACCCGCCGGGACGGGGTCGCTCCCCCGACCCGCGGGACGACGACTGGTCCGCTCCCCAGCGACGGTTCCGCTCCCCGGCACCGCGCCGGTCGTCGTTCCCGCAGGTCATGACTCCTTCCCGGACAGCCGAGACCCCGGGAAGTCATGTCTTCGCGTCACGCCGCACCGCTCGCCGACGACGAGTTCACGCGACCGCTCCCCGCCGTCGCCCCCGCCGGTCTCGCCGGCGACGAGGCCGGGTTCGTCACCTACGAGGGCCGTCACCGCACGGCCGCCGCCCGCTCCCGGGCCGGGGTCCGGACCGCCGCCGCGGCCGCGCTGTTCTCGGTCCCGACCGGTGGGCTCGCCGCCGCGGTGCTCTCCGCCCCCGCCGAGCAGCCCGCCCAGGAGCTCCATGCGGGGCTCGCCGCGAACGCCACCGATCTCGGCACGGCGTCGATGAACCTCGACCGGGCGTCCTCCCCGGCGTCGTTCGCCCCGGTCACCTCCCCGACCACCGGCTCGGACATCGTGAACGCCCAGATCGTCGAGTCCCGGAAGCTCCCGGTGCCGGAGCAGGAGGTGCAGGACCCGTCGCTCGACGAGGGCACCCGCACCGTCGTCGACCCGGGCCGCGAGGGCGCCCGCAGCATCATCTGGCGGGTCACCTACGACCAGGGCAGCGAGGTCGCCCGCGAGCGCATCGGCGCCGGTCAGGACACCCCGGCCCTGCCGCGCGTGGTGAAGGTCGGCACCAAGAAGAAGGTCGAGGAGATCGTCGAGAAGGCCGGCGCGAAGGCGACGTCCTCGGCGCCCGCCGTCTCCAACGGCGCGACCTGGGACAAGCTCGCCAAGTGCGAGTCCGGCGGGAACTGGAGCATCAACACCGGCAACGGCTACCAGGGCGGGCTGCAGTTCAACAAGCAGACCTGGCAGGCCTACGGCGGCGGGCAGTACGCCCCGACCGCGGAGAAGGCCTCCCGCGAGGAGCAGATCGCGGTCGCCGAGAAGGTCAAGGACGACCGCGGCGGGTACAGCGCCTGGCCGTCCTGCTCGTCCAAGCTCGGCCTGAGCTGATCCCGCACGCGCCCCGCCCGGGGTGCCCCGCGAGAATGGTTCCGTGAGCGACCACGGGACCGACGGCGGCCGGAGCCGGAGCATCGACGCCGACGGCGGCCGGAGCACCACCACCGCACGCCTGCTGGGCCCGGCCGACGTCCGGGTGCTGGCCGAGCGGCTCGGTCTGCGTCCCACCAAGAAACTCGGGCAGAACTTCGTCCACGACGCCAACACGGTCCGCCGGATCGTGAAGTCGGCCGGCGTCGACGGTGAGGACGTCGTCCTCGAGGTCGGCCCCGGGCTCGGGTCGCTCACCCTGGCGCTGCTGCCGGTCGCGGCCCGGGTGCACGTCGTCGAGATCGACCCGGTGCTGGCGGGGCTGCTGCCCGAGACCGTCGCCGAGCGTGCCCCCGGGCTGGCCGGGCGCCTCACCGTGACCGGGGCCGACGCCATGCGGGTCGGGGCGGACCGGCTGGCGGCCGACGCTGGGCCCGGGGCCTCGCCGCCCACCGCGATCGTCGCGAACCTGCCCTACAACGTCGCGGTGCCGGTGATCCTGCACCTGCTCGCCGAGCTGCCGTCGCTGCGGACCGGGCTGGTCATGGTGCAGGCCGAGGTCGCCGACCGGCTCGCCGCGGGACCCGGCTCGCGCGAGTACGGCGCCCCCAGCGCCAAGCTCGCCTGGTACGCGGCGGCCCGCCGCGCCGGGCCGGTGCCGCGCGCGGTGTTCTGGCCGGTCCCCGGCGTCGACTCCGGACTGCTGGCCTTCACCCGGCACGACCCGCCCGCCGACGCCGACCGGGCGGCGACCTTCGCGGTCGTCGACGCGGCGTTCGCCCAGCGTCGCAAGGTGCTGCGCGGGGCCCTGTCGGGCTGGGCGGGTTCGGCCGCGGCGGCCGAGCAGGCCCTGCGCGCCGCCGGCGTCGACCCCACCGCGCGCGCCGAGACCCTCGCGGTGTCCGACTTCGCCCGGATCGCCCGGATCGCCCGGAACCGCCCGGCAGAGGACCCTCCCGCCTGAACCGACCGGCCCCGGGGCAGCGCATGATGGCGCGGTGACACGGTCGAGGGAACAGGTGGTCAGCGCCGACGGGACGAGCCCGTGGCCCGCGTTGTGGGCCCTGGTGATCGGGTTCTTCATGATCCTGGTCGACGCCACGATCGTCACCGTCGCGACGCCCGCGTTGCTGACGTCGCTGGACGCCGACGTCAACTCCGTGGTCTGGGTGACCAGCGCCTACCTGCTCGCCTACGTCGTCCCGCTGCTGGTCACCGGCCGGTTGGGGGACCGGTTCGGGCCCAAGCGCGTCTATCTCTGTGGGCTCGCGGTGTTCACCCTGGCCTCGCTGTGGTGCGGGCTCACGTCGACCGTCGGCGCCCTGATCGTCGCGCGGATCGCCCAGGGTCTCGGCGCCGCGATGATGACGCCGCAGACCATGGCCGTCATCACCCGGACCTTCCCGGCGGCCCAGCGCGGACGCGCGATGAGCCTGTGGGGCGCCGTCGCCGGCGTCGCGACCCTCACCGGGCCGATCGTCGGCGGGCTCCTCGTCGGCGGCCTCGGCTGGGAGTGGATCTTCTTCGTGAACGTGCCGGTCGGGGTGATCGCCTTCGTCGCCGCCTGGCGGCTGGTCCCCTCGCTCGAGACCTCGCGCCGCCGGTTCGACGTGGTCGGCGTCGTGTTGTCCGCCGTGGGCATGTTCCTGCTGGTCTTCGGCATCCAGGAGGGGCAGAAGTTCGGCTGGAGCGTCGGCATCTGGGCGCTGATCGGCAGCGGGGTCGTCGTGCTGGTCGCGTTCGTGTGGTGGCAGCGGGTCACCACCAGCGAGCCGTTGGTCACGCTGCGCCTGTTCCGGGACCGGAACTTCTCGCTGGCCAACATCGCGATCTGCACCGTCGGCTTCGCGATCACCGCGCAGGGCTTCCCGCTGATGATCTACGCGCAGAGCGTGCGCGGTTTCACCCCCACCGAGGCGGCACTGCTGCTCGCACCGTTGGCGATCTTCTCCGGCGCACTCGCCCCGTACACCGGGCGGTTGACCGACCGCGTCCACCCGCGGCTGATCGGCGGATTCGGGATGTCGACGTTCGTCATCGCGCTGGTCTGGCTGGCGGGGGTGATGGGCCCGGACACCCCGGTCTGGCAGCTGCTGCTGCCGCTCACCCTGCTCGGGATCTCCAACTCCTGCGTCTGGGCGCCGATCTCCACCAGCGCCACCCGCAACCTGCCGATGGACCAGGCCGGATCCGGGTCGGGCGTCTACAACACGACCCGTCAGGTCGGCGCGGTGCTCGGCAGCGCGGGCATCGCGGTGCTCATGGAGTCACGGATCGCCGCGCTCGTCCCGGGCACGTCGACGACCGGCGGTTCCCCGGAGGTCGCCGCGGCCGGCGGCCCGCTGCCCGAGGCACTGCGCGACCCCTTCGCGACGGCGATGGCCCAGTCGATGCTGCTGCCCGCGGCCGTGCTGGTCATCGGTGTCGTGGCCGTCGCCTGCTTCGCGACGCCGCGCCACCTGTCCGAGCGCCGCGCCGCCGCGGAGAGTGCCCTCTCCGAGGGCTTCCTCAACCGGTAGGCGGCAGGCAGCACCGTCGTGCCACTCGCCGGGAACGGGCGTCGGCGTGGGCCGGGCGCCGGTCCTACCAAGGCCGGTCGTACGGATTCGCTTACCGGGTAAGCGAGTTCGCCGGAAAGGGGGTGCTCGTGGCGGGCCGGCGGCCCCTGCCGCCTGGTCGGGGGCGCGTCGCCCGGAACCGGTGAGCCCGGCCACCCCGAGCGCCGGGCGGCGGCGGTCCGTCCCGTGCTGCCCGTAGGGTTGAGCAGTGCTGTCCGCCGTGCCGCGACCGGTCACCGTCCGGGTTCCCGCGAAGATCAACCTGCACCTCGCCGTGGGCGGGGTGCGGCCGGACGGCTTCCACGACCTGGTGACGGTCTTCCACGCCGTCAGCCTGTTCGACGAGATCTCGGTCGAGCCGGCGCAGGAGCCCGCGTTGGAGGTGCACGGCGACGGCGTGGCCGAGGTGCCGCTGGACGCCACCAACCTGGCCTGGCGGGCGGTCGAGCTGCTCGCGGAGCGGGCCGGGCGCGCCCCGGACGTGCGGGTGACCCTGCGCAAGGGCATCCCGGTCGCGGGCGGGATGGCGGGCGGCTCCGCCGACGCGGCGGGCACGCTCGTCGCGCTGTCGTCGCTGTGGCGGCTGGAGCTGGGCCGCGACGATCTGTCCGAGCTGGCTGCGGAGCTCGGATCGGACGTCACGTTCGGTCTGCACGGCGGCACCGCGCTCGGCACCGGCCGTGGCGAGAAGATCATCCCGGTGCTCGCCCGGCACCGGCTGCACTGGGTGATCGCGCTGGCCCGCGGTGGGCTGTCCACCCCGGCGGTGTTCTCCGAGCTGGACCGGCTGCGCGGCGACGGCCCGATCACCGAGCGGCCGGTCGAGCCGGTCCTGGAGGCACTGTCCTCGGGCGACCCGCGTCGGCTCGCGCTGAACCTGGGCAACGACCTGCAGGTCGCCGCCGTCTCGATCGCCCCGGACCTGCGCCGCACCCTGCGTGCCGGGGTCAACGCCGGAGCGCTCGCCGGTCTGGTGTCCGGCTCCGGGCCGACGTGCGCGTTCCTGTGCGCCGACGCCGACTCCGCCGTCGAGGTGGCGACCGAGCTCGCCGGCATGGGGGTGTGCCGCACGGTGCGGGTCGCCCACGGCCCGGCCGGCGGCGCCCGCATCGTCGACGCCTCGGAGACGGGCGGCGACCACCCCCCCGACCGCGGCGGCCCCTCGAGCTCCGGCTCATGGCCCCCGGTCCGTGCCTGACCTTCCCGACGGTGGAGACGTAGTTGCCCGAGAACCTGCTCAACCTGGAGAACGTCACCGCGCACGTGCCCGGTGACGCCTCCCGCGTCCTGCTCGACGGCGTCTCGCTCGGCGTCGAGCGCGGCGACCGGATCGGCGTCGTCGGCCTCAACGGCGGCGGGAAGTCGACCCTGCTCGACGTGATCACCGGCGACCGCCCGGTCGAGGGCGGCCGGGTCAGCCGCCTCGGTGGCCTGCGGATGGCGCACCTGGTGCAGCACGACCGCTTCCCGGCCGGGTCGACGGTGCGTGACATCGTCCTCGCCGAGTACGGCGCCGACCACGAGTGGGCCGCCGACGCCCGGGTCCGCGACGCCCTCGACGGGCTCGCCATCTCCGACATCGAGCGGCCCACCGACGGCCTGTCCGGTGGCGAGAAGCGCCGGGTCGCGCTCGCCGCGGCGCTGATCGGGGAGCTCGACCTCGTCGTCCTCGACGAGCCGACCAACCACCTCGACGTCGAGGGCATCGGCTGGCTCGCGACGCACCTGACGTCGCGGCGGATCGCACTCGTCGTCGTCACCCACGACCGCTGGTTCCTCGACACCGTCTGCACCCGCACCTGGGAGGTCGCGAACGGCCGGGTCGAGTCCTACACCGGTGGCTACGCCGACTGGGTCTACGCCCGCGCCGAGCGCGGCAGGCAGGCCGACGCCGCCGAGCAGCGCCGCCGCAACCTGGCCCGCAAGGAGCTGGCCTGGCTGCGCCGCGGCCCGCCCGCCCGGACGTCGAAGCCCCGGTACCGGATCGAGGCCGCCGAGGCCCTGATCGCCGACGTGCCCGCGCCGCGCGACACCGTCGAGCTGATGGCGTTCGCGACCAACCGGCTTGGCCGCACCGTGCTGGAGCTGGAGGACGCGACCGTCTCCGTCGCCGGGCGCACCCTGCTCGACGGCGTGACCTGGCGGCTCGGCCCGGGCGACCGGGTCGGCATCGTCGGGGTCAACGGCTCCGGCAAGACGACGCTGCTGCGCGCCCTGTCCGGGGAACGCGCGCTCGACTCGGGCAGGCGCATCCAGGGCAGCACCGTGAAGATGGCGCAGCTGTCCCAGGAGCTCGTCGACCTGCCCGCCGAGATGCGCGTGCTGGAGGCCACCGAGGCCGTCGCGAAGTACGTGCGGTTCGGCAAGCAGGAGATGACCGCGTCGCAGGTGCTGGAGCGGCTCGGCTTCCCCGCGGCCCGCCAGTGGACCCCGGTCGGACGCCTGTCCGGTGGCGAGCGCCGGCGGCTGCAGCTGACCCGGCTGCTGATGGACGAGCCCAACGTCCTGCTGCTCGACGAGCCCACCAACGACCTGGACGTCGACACCCTCGCCGGGCTGGAGGACCTCCTCGACGGCTGGCCGGGCACCCTGGTGGTCGTCAGCCACGACCGGTACCTCACCGAGCGCGTCTGCGACCAGGTCGTCGCCCTGTTCGGCGACGGCCGGCCCACCCACCTGCCCGGCGGGATCGGCGAGTACCTGACCCGCCGCGCCGCCATGAGCCGTGGGCCGGCCGGGGCCGCACCGACCGCGCCGGTCACGGCGGGAGCGCCCGTCGCGCAGGCGGCCGGGCCGAAGGCGAGCGCCGCGGAGCAGCGGGCCGCCCGCAAGGACGCCCAGCGCCTGGAGCGGCGGATGGGGCAGCTCACCGCGCAGGAGGAGAAGCTGCACGCCAAGCTCGCCGAGGCCGCGACCGAGCCCGGCCGGCTGATGGAGCTGGACCGGGAGCTGAAGGCCGTCGTCGCCGAGCGCGAGAGCGTCGAGCTGGAGTGGCTCGAGGCCGCCGAGCGCGCCGAGGGGTGAGGGGTCTCTCCTACCCAGGTAGGAGAGACCCCGGGTAAGAGATCGGTAGTTCGACCGATCCGCGGCCCCTGGCGTGCCGATACCGTCGTACTCGCGTCACGGCGGGCTGGGGAGCCTCGCCGGAGGCGCGGGGGGATGGACGGGCCGGTTCCGTCGCCACGGTCGGGGGGTGGCGACGGGACCGGGCCCGTGCCGACACCACCCGCAGCCCACGGTCCGCGGCCGTCGCCGCGATGGCGCAGCCGCGATGCCACAGCCGTACCAGCGCCGTGTCAGCGCCCGGGCGCACGCTCGGCGGCATGAACACTCCCGCAATCGAGGTCGACGGCCTGGTCCGGACCTTCGGTGAGGTCCGCGCGGTCGACGGGATCTCCTTCTCCGCCGGGCGCGGACAGGTCCTGGGCCTGCTCGGCCCCAACGGCTCCGGCAAGACGACGACCGTCCGCATGCTGGCCACGCTGCTCCCGCCGTCGGCCGGCCGGGCCGCGGTGCTCGGCCGCGACGTCGTCGGCGACGCCGCCGGGGTCCGCTCCCTGATCGGCCTCACCGGCCAGTACGCCGCCGTCGACGAGGCCCTGACCGGCCGCGACAACCTCTACCTGATCGGCAGGCTGCTCGATCTGCCGCGGGCAGCCGCCCGGGCCCGCGCCGCCGAGCTGATCGACCGCTTCGGGCTCACCGACGCCGCCGGGCGCCGCGCCGGCACCTACTCCGGCGGCATGCGCCGCCGGCTCGACCTGGCAGCGAGCCTCGTCGGACGCCCCGAGGTGCTGTTCCTCGACGAGCCCACCACCGGGCTGGACCCGCTGCACCGCAACGAGGTGTGGGACGCCGTGCGGCGACTCGCCGAGGACGGTGTCACCGTCCTGCTCACCACCCAGTACCTGGAGGAGGCCGACCAGCTCGCGCACGACCTCGTCGTCCTGGACCAGGGGCGGGTCATCGCCTCCGGCACGGCCGCCCAGCTGAAGTCCCGGGCCGGCGGCCGGCGCCTGCACGTCCGCGCCGAGCTGCCGCGCGAGGTGCCGCTGGTCGCCGCCGTCGTCGCCCAGGAGACCGGCGCCGAGCCGACGGTCGAGCCGTCCGGGGAGGTCACCGCGGCCGTCGCCGACCACGGCGCGCTGCGCCGCACCGAGGACCGGCTGGTCGCCGAGGGCGTCGCCGTCGCCGAGATCGGCCTGCGGCTCCCCAGCCTCGACGACGTCTTCCTCTCCCTCACCGGCCACGCGGCCGAGACCACCTCCGGAGGCCCCCGATGACCGCCACCCTCGACACCCCGCCCACCACCCCGAGCTCCGGCCGGGCGTCCACCTCGGCCCCGCTGCTGCCCTCGACACTGCGGCACGGGCTGTCGCTGGCCCGCCGCGGGATCGTGAAGACGATCCACTCGCCGGAGGCACTGATCGACGTCACCCTGCAGCCGGTGATCTTCCTGCTGCTGTTCGTCTACGTCTTCGGCGGCGCGATCGCCGGCAACAGCACGGAGTACCTGCACTACGCCCTGCCCGGTGTGCTGCTCCAGACAGTGGTCTTCGCCTCCGCGGGCACCGGCGTGGGATTGGCCGAGGATCTCAAGACCGGGATCTTCGACCGCTTCCGCAGCCTGCCGATCTCCCGCGCCGCCCCGCTGGTCGGCGCGATCGGCGCGGACCTCGTCCGCTACCTGACCTCCGGGGTGATCATGCTGGCGTTCGGGTTCGCGCTCGGCTACCGCACCCCGGCGGGTCCGCTCGGGATCCTCGCCGCGTTCGGGCTGGTCGTCGCGTTCGCGTTCGGCCTCTGCTGGGTGTTCACCGCACTCGCGATGGTCGTGAAGCAGCCCCGCTCGGTGCAGGGCCTGTCCGCGCTGATCATGCTGCCGCTGACCTTCGCCAGCTCGGTGTTCGTCCCGACGCAGACGATGCCCGGCTGGCTGCAGGGCTTCGTCGCGGTCAACCCGGTCTCGCGGACCGCGGACGCCGTGCGCGCCCTGCTCGACGGCGCGCCGGCGGGAGGCGCGGCGACGGTGTCGCTGCTGACCTCCGCGGGCCTGGTCGTGGTCTTCGCGCCGCTGGCCGTGGCGCTCTACCGTCGCCGCACCTGAGCGCTCACGGCACCGGGGGTGCGTCCCGGCTCCAGGCCCGGCCACGGTCGACCGCAGCGTCGGCCGCGGCCGGGCCCAGCCGCGCGCGGACCCCCTCCAGCGTCGCCACGACCTCGGGCAGCCCCAGGTGCAGCGCCCCACGGCGGGCCAGGGCGACGCCGAGCAGCTCACCGGCCCGCTCCGCGTCCCCCGCGTCCAGGGCCCACCGGGCGGAGGTCTCTCGGCGACCACACCGAGGACCGGCCCGTCGTCGGCGGCGACGGCGGCCTTCCCGGCCTGATCCAGCCGCTCGCGGGCCTCGTCCGGGCGGCCGAGGGCCATCAGTGCCGACGCGATGAGCGTGTGGGTCGCGGCCTCCCGCTGGAACCGTCCGGGGCCGGGCAGGACCGGCACGTCGCACTCGCGGAGCAGCTCCAGGGCCTCGTCCGGGTTCCCGAGCCGCAGCTCGACCTCGGCCCGTCCCCACCGCAGGGCGACGCTCGCGCGGAGGTCGTCGGGGATGTCCTGGGCGAAGGCCAGGCGCAGGTGCTCGCGGGCCACGATCTCGTCGCCGCGGCGGGCGGCGAGCCGGGCCAGCTGCAGGTTGAACTGCGGGATGTCGTCGGCGTTGCCGAGCTCCGCGGACAGCGCCACCGCCGCGGACCAGGCCCGGCGGGCGGCATCGGTGTCCCCGGCGTAGTCCTCCAGCTCGCCGAGTGCGAACGTCGTCATCCCGAGCCCGAAGCGGTCCCCGGCCCGGGCGAACAGGTCGCGTGCGGCCCGCAGCCGGACTCGCTGCACCTCGAGGTCGCCGGCGTTCTCGGCGTGCGCGGCGATGATCTGCGACGCCGCCGCCCGCAGCCAGGTGTCGCCGTCGCCGTCGGCGATGGCCGCGAGCGCGGAGCGGTCCCCCTCGCCGAACAGCAGCCCGGTGGGCGGGGCGAGCTCGACGATCGGGTTCCGCGGCTCGGGCAGCTCGGGCCACAGCGCGACGACGGCGTCCAGCTCCGCCTGCGCGGCACCCGGATCGTCGCCGAACCCGATGTGGACCATCGCCCGGATCGTGCGGGTGACCGCGACCGCAGCGGCCGGCGCGGCCGCCGGGACCGTCGCGACCCGGTCGGACCAGGGCTTCAGCGAGCCGAGGTCGCCGCGGACCGTCCAGCTCCAGGCCAGGGTCGCGAACAACCGGTGCGCCCGGGGGCCGTCGCCGGCGTCGACGGCGCGGTCCAGCGCGCGGACGGCCTCGCCCTCCATCCGCCGCACGACGGCGAGCTGGTCGAGCTGGTCACCGCCGCGCAGCCGCGGCTCCCCGGGCTCCAGCACCGCGAGCAGGTGGTCGGCGTGCGCCGCGGTCACGGCGTCGTGGTCCGGCGCGTCGGCCAGTCGCGCGGCCGCGTACTCGCGGATAGTCTCCAGCATCCGGTAGCGGGTCGCACCGTCCTCCGCCCCGTCCACGGGGACGACCAGCGACTTCTCCACCAGTGCCGGGAGCAGGTCGAACGCGTCGTCGCCGCAGACGGCCTCGACGGTGCCGGCGTCGACCGGGCCGGCGAACACCCCGAACCGGGCCGCGAGCGCACGCTCGGCGGGGGAGAGCAGGTCCCAGCTCCAGTCGACGACCGCCCGCAGCGTCTGGTGGCGGGGCAGCACGGTCCGGGCACCGGACACCAGCAACCGGAAGCGGTCGGCGAGCCGGTCGGCGATCTCGGCCGGGCTCATGCTGCGCACCCGGGCCGCCGCGAGCTCGATGGGCAGCGGCTGACCGTCGAGACGACGGCAGATCTCGGCGACGGCCGGGGCGTGGTCGGCCGGGTCGAAGTCCGGCCGGACGGCGACGGCGCGCTCGGCGAACAGCCGCGTCGCCTGCGCCGGATCCAGCGACCCGAGAGGGTGCAGGACCTCGCCCGGTACGCCGAGGGGCTCCCGGCTGGTCGTCAGCACCCGCAGCCCGGGAAGCCGAGCGAGCAGCTCGTGGACCAGGCCCGCGACGTCGTCGACCAGGTGCTCGCAGTTGTCCAGCAGCAGCACCAGCTCGCGACCGGTCAGCGCGGACACCAGCCGCGCCATGGCGTCCGGCCCGTCCCGGTCCGCGACCGACAGCTCCGGCCCGCCGACGGCGTGCAGCGCGGCCGGAACGACCTGGTCCCCGCCGGTCAGCGCGGCCAGCTCGACCACGGCGACGGCCGGGCCGACGTCGCGGACGGCCTCCTGCGACAGGCGGGTCTTCCCGGCCCCGCCCGGCCCGACCACGGTGACCAGTCGCGCCGAACCGAGCAGCGACCGTACGCGGGCCAGGTCCTTCTCCCGGCCGACGAACGAGGTGAGCGCCACCGGCCGGGGCCGGTCCGGCGGGGGCGCCGGTCGCCGTACGGGGATCGCGGTGGCGGGCGGGTCGTCGCGCAGCAGCTCGGTGCGGGTCCGCAGCAGCTCCGGGCCCGGGTCGACGCCGAGCTCCTCGACCAGCGCGGCCCGGGTCCGGTCCAGCACGGCCAGCGCGTCGGCCCGCCGCCCGGCCCCGTGCAGCCCGCGGGCGAGCGCGACGGCGGTGGTCTCCCGCAGCGGCTGCTCGGCGAGGACCGCGGTCAGCGCGTCCAGACCCGCGGTGGGGGTCCCTGCCGCGAGCCCGCGGGCGGCCAGCTCCTCGGCGGCGCCCGCGCGGGCGTCGGCGAGCCGGGTGGCGGCCGGGCCGGTGAACGCGAGCCCGTTCAGCCCGCCCAGCGGCGGACCGTGCCACAGGCCCAGGGACTCGGTGAGCAGGGCGCTGGCGCGGCCGTCGTCGGGCTCGGCCGCCGCAGCCCGGCGGAGCGCGGCGAACCGCAGCGCGTCGACCTCGTCCGGGTCGACGGCGAGCAGGTAGCCGCCGGTCGCGGTCCGCACCCGCTCGGCGCCGATCGCGCGGCGCAGCCGGGTCGCCAGCGACTGGAGCGCGTTCGCCGTCGACGGTGGGGCGTCGCCCCACAGCGCGTCGACCAGCGTCGCGGTGTCGACGGGGTGCCCGGCGTCGAGCGCGAGCCGGGCGAGCAGACCCCGTACACGGGCGCCGGCGGGCAGCAGGTCGCGCCCGCCGGCGTCGGTGACGGAGACGGGGCCGAGCAGCCGGATCGACATCACCGGCCATTCTGCCCCGCGACGGCGACCGGGTCTCCGCCGATCGGTCAGCTCGACCGCCGGACCACCTGCGCCAGTTCGTCGAGCTTCGTGAGGGTCTCGGACTCCGGCAGGGTCGGGAGCAGGAAGGTGACCCGCTCGACGCCCGCCTCGGCGTACCCGGCGACGACGTCGGGGTCGGGCTTCCCGCCGAACACCGTCGTCGGCACGTCCGGCTTGCCACGCTCGGCCAGGTCGGCGCGGACCCGGCGGATCTCGTCGACCGAGGTGTGGGAGCGCGGCAGCCAGGCGTCGCCGACCTCGGCGAGCCGGTTCAGCGCGGCCTCGCTCTCGCCGCCCAGGTAGATCGGCGGGGTCCGGACCGGCTTCGGCCAGCAGTACGAGCGCGCGATGTCGACGTGCTCGCCGTGGAACTCGGCCTCGTCCTCGGTCCACAGTGCTCGCAGCGCGTGGAGCTGCTCGGTCATGAGCGGCCCGCGGACTCGGGGGTCGACGCCGTGGTTGCGCATCTCCTCGCGGTTCCACCCGGCCCCGACGCCGAACAGCAGCCGCCCGCCCGACACCAGGTCCAGGCTCGCGGTCTGCTTGGCGGTGTGGATGACGTCGCGCTGGGGCAGCAGCGCGATGCCGGTGCCGAGGAGCAGGTCGGTGGTCGTCCCGGCCATCGCGGTGAGCGCGACGAACGGGTCGAGCGTGCGGTAGTAGACCCGCGGCAGGTCACCGCCGCCGGGGTAGGGCGACTCGCGGCTGGTGGGGATGTGCGAGTGCTCGGCGAGGAACACCGAGTCGAAGCCGCGCTCCTCCAGCGCACGGCCCAGCGGTCCGGGGCGGATGCCCTCGTCGGTCACGAACGTGGCGATGCCGAACTTCATGACCGCGGGTACCCGCCCGGCGCGGCCCGCACGCGGGGCGCGCCTCAGCCCGACGACGCGGCCGGCGGACCGCTCCCGCCGAGCCGGGCGGAGAGCTCGTCGGACGCCTCGCGGAGCATCGGGACGAACCCGACGAGCTCGTCGCGCCCGGCCCGCACGGCCGGCACCGACACCGACAGCGCGGCGACCGCACCGGTGTGGTCGAAGACGGGCACGGCCACGGCCACGACCCCGGGGACGCGCTCCTCCAGCGAGATCGCGTAGCCGTCGTGGCGCACCTGCTCGATCTGCCGGTCCAGCCGTTCCTGCGCGGACGGATCCCCGGCGAGCCGGCGCAGCCGTCGCACGGCAGGCGCGGTGTGCTCGCCCTGCTGGGTGCCGGGGACGCGGGGCGGTGGGAGTCGACCGCGGCGACCGCGTCGGCGGCGCTGGAGGCGGCGGCGTCGCCGGTCGCGGCCCCGCTGTGACGGGTCCGGGCGCGGCTCTCAGCCGCGCCCGCCCAGCCGCGCCAGCAGCAGCGCCTCGGCCAGCACCCCGCGCCCGAACATGCCCAGGTGCAGGCTCTCGTCGATCCCGTGCCAGCGGCTGGCCGGGTCCCCGACGCCGGTGACCAGCACCGCGGCGCCCGGGAAGGTCCTGGCGAACTCGGCGATGAACGGGATGGACCCGCCGATGCCGGTCTCGACCGCGTCGTTGCCGTAGGCGGCCGAGAACGCGGCGCGGGCGTGATCGTAGACCTCACCGGTCGAGGACAGGCTGAACGGCTCCGCGACCCCGCCGCCCGGGGTCACCGACACGTGCGCGCCCCACGGCACGTTGCGCTCCAGGTGCCCGGCGAGCGCCTGCTGTGCCTCGCGGGCGTCCTGGCCGGGGGCCAGCCGCATGCTCACCATCGCCCGGGCCCGGGGGAGCAGCACGTTGGAGGCCTCGGCGACCTTCGGCGCGTCGATCCCCAGCACCGCGACGGCGGGGGCGTGGTTGACCCGGTCCGGGATCGACCCGGTGCCGAGCAGCTCGACACCGTCGAGCAGGCCAGCGTCGGAACGGTAAGTGGCCTCGTCCGGGTCGGGCGCGTCGGAGCTGCCGCGCACCAGGCCGGGGACGGCGACCTCGCCCTTGTCGTCGTGCAGGGTGGCCAGGGTGCGGCACAGCGCGGTGAGCGCGTCGCCGATCGGGCCGCCGTAGCCCCCGGAGTGCACCGGACGCTCCAGCATCGAGACCTCGACGACGACGTCGACCAGGCCGCGGAGGCTCGTGGTCAGCGCCGGCACGTCGACGGCCGGGTTCGCGGCGTCGGCGATCACGATGACGTCGGCGGCGAGCTTCGCGTGGTGCTCGGCGAGCAGCGCGGTCAGGGTGGGGGAGCCGGACTCCTCCTCGCCCTCGATGAACAGCACGACCCCGACCGGGGGCTTCCCGTCGTGGGCGCGCAGCACGGCGAGGTGGGTCATCACGCCGGCCTTGTCGTCGGCGGCGCCGCGACCGTAGAGCCGGCCGTCGCGCTCGGTCGGGGTGAACGGCGGGCTGGTCCACTCGTCGTCGCCGCCGGTGGGCTGGACGTCGTGGTGGGCGTAGAGCATCACCGTGGGCGCGCCCTCGGGCGCGGGCCAGTGCGCGACGACGGCCGGGGCCCCGCCGTCGGCGGACAGGATCTCGACCGAGGCGGCACCGGCGTCGCGGGCCAGCGCGGCGACCGCGTCCGCCGAGCGCCGGGTGTCCTCGGCGTGTGCCGGGTCGGCCCAGATGCTCGGGATGCGGACCAGCGCCTCGAGATCCGTGCGCGCGCCCGGCAGGACGGCGTCGACGGCAGCGGAGAGCGCTGCGGGAGCGGGGTCTGTCTGCGGCTCGGCCATGCGGTCGGATGCTACGCGGGCGCGGTGGGGCCGCACCGGTCGCCGATCGTGCCGCCACGCACGGGTGGTTCGTCGCTACATTCGGGCGCATGTCCCGATTCCTGGCGACGTTGCTGGAGTCCGCGACCGGTCCCGACGGGTCCGCCCGCGGGATGACGACGGGGGAGCCGCGCGAACCCGTGCGGCGTTCCTGGGCGGAGGTGCACGGGACGGCCCGCGGGATCGCGGACGCCCTGCGACGCCCCGGCGACGACGGTGGCCCGGCCCTCCCGTTCGGCGGCGCGGTCGGGGTGCTGGCCGGGGAGCCCGCGGCGATCGCCCCGGCCGCGCAGGCGGTGTGGCTGTGCGGCGGCAGCGTGACGATGCTGCACCAGCCGACCCCGCGCACCGACCTGACCGAGTGGGCCGCCGACACCGTCGCCACGCTGACGATGATCGACGCCGCGATGGTGCTGCTGGGCCCGCCCTTCGACGCCCTCGCCCCGGTCCTGACCGAGCGCGGCATCCCGTTCCGGATGCTCGACTCGCTGACCGGCGACCCGGCGGCGTTCGTCGCGGACGCCGCCGTCGCCGACGAGGGCGACACCGCGTTGCTGCAGCTCACGAGCGGTTCCACCGCAGCCCCGAAGGCCGTGCGGATCACCCACGCGAACCTGCACGCCAACATCGGGGCGATGGTGACCGCGTCGGCACTGGACGTCGCGACCGACCGGATGGTGTCGTGGCTGCCGCTGTTCCACGACATGGGCATGGTCGGGTTCCTGACCGTCCCGATGACGGTCGGGCTGGACCTGGTCACCGTCACCCCCGCGGACTTCCTGGGCCGCCCGCGACTGTGGGCCGAGCTGATCTCGTCCTACCGCGGCACCGTCACCGCGGCCCCGAACTTCGCCTACGCCGTACTGGCCCGCCAGCTCGCCCGGGTCGACGACGGCGCGCTCGACCTGTCCACGTTGCGCATCGCCCTCAACGGCGCCGAGCCGGTCGACCCGGCCGCGGTCGCGGCGTTCACCGACGCCGGCGCCCGCTTCGGGCTCCGGCCGGAGTCGGTGCTGTGCGCCTACGGGATGGCCGAGACCGCGCTCGGGGTGTCCTTCGCGCCCGTCCACACCGGACTGACGGTCGACCGGGTCGACGCCGAGTCGCTGGAGACGCTCCGGCGTGCCGAGCCCGCGGGCGCCGGTCCGGTGCGGGAGTTCCCCGAGCTCGGACCGCCGCTGCCCGGGATCGAGGTGAAGGTCGTCGGCAGCGGTGGTCGCGTGCTGGGACCCCGGGAGGTCGGGGTGCTGCACCTGCGCGGCGACGCCGTGACGCCCGGCTACCTCACCGTCGACGGCCCGGCGCCCACCCAGGACCGGGACGGCTGGTTCGACACCGGCGACGAGGGCTACCTGACACCCGAGGGCGTCGTCGTCGTGTGCGGCCGCACCAAGGAAGTGATCATCATGGGTGGTCGCAACATCTACCCGACCGACATCGAACGGGCCGCCGGTGCGGCCGAGGGCGTGCGCGCGGGCAACGTCGTCGCGGTCCGGATGGCCGCGGGTGAGGGGCGGCATAGGGAGTCGTTCGCCGTCGCCGTCGAGGCCCGTGGGGACACCGATGCCGACACCGTGCGCAGGATCCGCGACGACGTGATCCGCCGTGTCGTCTCCGCGGTGGGGGTGCGCCCCGCCGAGGTCGCGGTCCTGGCCCCGGGGAGCCTGCCCAAGACCCCGTCCGGGAAGCTCCGCCGCGCCGCGACGGCGGACCTGCTCACCGCCCGCCGCTGACCCGGACGCACGAGAGCCCCGATCCCAGCGGGACCGGGGCTCTCGTGGAGGACGGGCTCAGCCCGACAGCGGGTGGAACCGGTTCTGCGTCGGCCCCAGGCCCTCGGACAGCAGGGCCTCGGCGGCGTCCGCGGCGAGGTCCAGACCGAGGTCGAGCTCCTTGTTCTCCACACCGGAGAACCGCTTGAGCACGTAGTCCGCCGGGTCCTGACGACCCGGTGGCCGACCGATGCCGAACCGCACGCGCAGGTAGTCCTTCGTGCCGAGCGCCTTGCTGATCGAGCGCAGGCCGTTGTGTCCGCCCTCGCCGCCGCCGCGCTTGAGGCGGACCACGCCGAAGTCGAGGTCCAGCTCGTCGTGGACGACGATCACCTCGGTCGGCGGGATCGAGAAGTACTGCACCAGCCCGGCGACCGGGCCGCCGGAGAGGTTCATGTACGTCCGGGGGACGGCCACGGTCACCGGGCGACCGGCCAGCCGGCCCTGCGCGATGTCGGCGTTCGACCGCTTGTGCGCGGAGAACCGGCCGGCGCCGGCCCGCGTCGCCAGCAGCGCGGCGACGCGGGTACCGACGTTGTGCCGGGTGCCCTCGTACTCCGGACCCGGGTTCCCGAGTCCGACGACGAGGGCCGGCCCCGGCACGGGGCTCACTTGTCGGAGGACTCGGAGTCGCCCTCGGAGTCCGCGGAGCCCTCGGCGGAGTCGCTCTCGCCCTCGGCGGCTCGCTCCTCGTCGGACGGCTCCTCGACCACGCCGGCACCCTCGGTGTCGACCTCGGCCTCGAGGTCCTCCTCGGTCGGGGCCGCGACGACCTGCACGACGAGGTACTCCTCGTCGGTGCGCAGCTCGACGCCGCCGGGGAGCTTCAGGTCCTTGGCGAAGTACTGGGTGCCGATCTCGGCGTCCTCGACGGAGATCTCGATGTTCTCCGGGATGTTCAGCACGTCGGCCTCGACCAGGACGGTGTTGAGGTCCTGGGTGACCAGCGAGCCGGGGGCGGCCTCGCCGGTGACGACGACGTCGAGCTCGACCTCGACCTTCTCGCCACGCTTGATGACGAGCAGGTCGACGTGCTCGATGTAGGGGCGCAGCGGGTGCACCACCACGGTCTTGGTCAGCGCGAGCTGCGGCTGCGCACCGTCGACGTCGAGCTCCAGCACGGCGTTGCGGCCCTGCTCGCGGACGACCGCGGCGAACTGCAGCGACGGCAGCGACAGGTGGACGGGGTCGGTCCCGTGGCCGTAGAGGACGGCGGGGATCTTGCCGGCACGACGGGTGCGACGGGCGGCGCCCTTGCCGAACTCGGTCCGGGTCTCGGCGGGAATGCGGGTCTGGGCCACGGCTGCTTGCTCCTCGAAAGACGTTCTGCGACAGGTGCGCGCGGCGAGGAGCCGACCGGGATCGGCCCACGTCGATCACGGCGGGTCTAGGTGCACCCGCCCTCGCCGCGGAGATGCCGAGAAGAGTACGCCAGGCCCGCGGGCGTCCCGGGGTCAGCCCCCCGCGACGACCACGGGCCCCGCTGGTCAGGCCACCGAGTGGGGGACTCCCGGACCCGGGTCGATGCGGTGCGGGCCGTTCTTGCCGGGCTTGACGTCGAAGTCGAAGATCCCGGTCGGGAGGTAGACCGTGGAGCAGGAGTTCGGGATGTCGACGACCCCGGAGAGCCTGCCCTCGATCGGTGCGGCCCCGAGGATCATGTAGGCCTGGATCGGGGAGTAGCCGAAGTTGGTCAGGTAGTCGATCGCGTGCAGGCAGGCCCGCTGGTAGGACAGGTGCGAGTCGAGGTAGCGCTGCTCGCCGTCGAGGGTGACCGAGGTGCCGGAGAACGCGATCCACTCGCTGTACTGCGGGTCGGTGTTGCCGGGCACGAAGATCGCGTTCTCGCTCACGCCGTAGGTCGCCATCCCGCCCTTGATGACGTCGACGTGCAGGTCGATGAAGCCGCCCATCTCGATGGCGCCGCAGAAGGTGATCTCGCCGTCGCCCTGGGAGAAGTGCAGGTCGCCCATCGACAGGTTCGCGCCGTCGACGAACACCGGGTAGAAGACCCGGCTGCCCTTGGTGAGGTTCTTGATGTCCTGGTTGCCGCCGTTCTCCCGGGGCGGTGCGGTGCGCGCGGCCTCCGCGGCGGCCCGGTCGAAGTCGGCTCCGGTCAGCGAGCCGAGGATCGCCGAGTCGGGGTTGGGCGGCAGGGCCAGCGGCGGCACCCGGTCCGGGTCGGTGTCGATCAGCGCCTGCTCGCGGGCGTTCCAGCGGCCGAGCAGCTCGGGAGAGGGTGCGGTCCCCATCAGTCCGGGGTGGACGATCCCGGTGAACGACACCCCCGGGACGTGCCGGGAGGTGGCCGTCCCGCCCTGGAAGTCCCAGATGACCTTGTAGGCGTCGGGGAACTGCTCGGTGAGGAAGCCGCCGCCGTTGCGGGTGGCGAACACGCCGGTGTAGCCCCAGCCCTGCCCGGCCAGTGGACCGGAGTCCTCCTGGGGGATCGGGCCGACGTCGAGGATGTCGACGATCAACAGGTCACCCGGCTGCGCCCCCTCGACGGCGATCGGTCCGGACAGCACGTGCACCCCGTCGAGCGGGGCGTCGAGGATGTCGTCGGCGGAGTCGTCGTTGTGGATGGCGCCGTCGAACCACTCGCGGCAGTCGACGCGGAAGGTGTCCCCGGGCTTGACGTGGACCTGCGCCGGGATGTCGGGGTGCCACCGGTTGTGGCCGGTCAGCTGCTGGTCGGTGAAGGACCTGGTGCTGTCGAGGGGGAAGACGTTCCTGGGCATCGGGCACTCCCGGGGTCGGTGCGGACGCGGGCGGAGCGGTCAGGGTCGCGGCAGGCCGCGGGTGGCCGGGTGCAGCGGCGGCCCGCCGGGGCGCAGCGGGCGCGGTGGCGGGGCGGAGACGACCTGTGGCTCGTGGGCCGTCGCCGTCGTGCGGTCGATCAGGGCGACGCGGCCGCGGTCGGCGAGGCCGAGCATCGGCGCGGTGATGACGCGCGGGCACGCCTCCCCGCAGGTGGGGCAGCGCGCCGTCGCGGGGGCGCTGCCGATCGGGTGCCGTTCCTCGACGGGGCCGTCGGCCCCGCACCGGTAGACGTAGAGCGCCACGGTCGTACCTCCCGGCACGTCGGGCGACCCGACATGCATCCGAGGAAATAATTTCCTGGGAAAGTACGACCGACGGGCCGGGGTGTCAACGCGGGCGTCAGAGTTGCTGGACGACGTCCCACGCCACCCCGTCGGCGACGGCGAGGAACACCTGCTGGCGCAGGTGCCGGCCGTGCACCTCGACGGTCCCGCGCGGGCTCTCGTAGGCCAGCCCCTCGGCGACCGCGGTCATCGCCGGCACCTCCGGCGACCCGGCCCGGCGCATGAGCTCGGTGAGCAGCCGGACACCCTCGTAGCAGGACTCGCCGAGGCTGTTGAGCACCGGTGCGTCCGGGCCGAAGCGGTGGGCGTGCGCGGCCGCGAAGTCCAGCCCCGACGCCGTCGCCAGGTCCTCGAAGTAGCCGGCCGAGGTGAGCAGCCCGCGGGTGTTCTCCGGGCCCGAGGCGAGCAGCACGTTCTCCTCGATCAGCGAGCTGAAGCGCAGGATCTCCCGGTCCAGTCCGACGGTGCCGAAGGCCCGGTTGAACTCGACGGCGTCGTTGCCGATCAGGAGCATCAGGACCGCGTCGCAGCCGCTCGCCTCGACCCGGTGCAGCACGCGGGAGAAGTCCTCGGTGCCGAGCGGGACGTACATCTCGTCGCAGACCGTCCCGCCGATCCGGCGCAGGTGCTCGGTCGCGACCTGCGCGGACCGGCGGGGCCACACGTAGTCGTCGCCGATGATCGTCCAGCGGCGCACCCCGGCGGCCTCGGCGAACCAGCTCAGCGACGGGCCCAGCTGCAGGTCCGGGGTCTCCCCGGTCAGGAACAGCCCCGGCCGCTGCTCGCCGCCCTCGTACAGCGCGGTGTAGGCGTAGGGCACGCGCCCGCGGATCCGGGGTGCGACGGCCTCGCGGACCGCCGAGATGTGCCAGCCGGTGACCGCGTCCACGGCCCCCGCGCTGACCAGTGCGTCGAGCTCCGCGGCGACGACGGCGGGTGGCGCACCGCCGTCGACCGGCACCAGGTTCAGCTCACGGCCGAGCACCCCGCCCGCGGCGTTGACCTCCTCGGCCGCGAGTGTCGCGCAGGACTCGCACGACGGGCCGAAGATGCCGGCAGGACCCTGGAGCGGGACGACCAGCGCCACGTTGAGCACCTCGCTCCCGCGTGCCGGCACCGCCGTCGCGCGCCCGGGGGCCGGGGTCGGAGTCATGCAGGTGACGCTATCCATCGTGGCCTCGCCCACCCAGCCCCTCGGGCGAAAACGTCCGGTTACGATGCGCTCATGGCGGAGCCCGCGGAGCACGTGCGGCCGTCCGGGGACGAGTCGCTGCGGGCGCTCTGCGCGGTGGGCCGGGCCCTTGACCAGGAGCTCGACGACGCACTGCAGGCCTGTGGCTCCGAGGTCGAGCAGTGGCGGGTCCTGGGGTTCGTGGCGCGGGGCGGCGCGACGATGAGCGCGCTCGCCGAGCACGCACTGCTGCTGGCGCCGCGGGCGACCAAGCTCGTGGACCGGATGACCGCGGCGAACCTCGTCCACCGCAGGCCGGACGCCGTCGACCGGCGCCGGGTGCTGGTCGTTGCGACCGAGCGGGGCCGCGCGGCGCTCGCGGAGTGGGACGCCGCGGCGGCCGGGGTGCTGGAGCGCTACCGGGACCTGCTGGGCCCCGACGCCGCCCTGTTCGACGACGTCCTGGGCCGCCTGCAGGCCGCGACCGGGCGGCCCGGTGCGCCGGGGCAGGCCGGGCTCGTCGCGACCGAGCGCTGACCGGGACGACCGACGGCGCCCCACCCGGAGGCGGAGCGCCGTCGGCGGACGTGCGGGGTGCTCAGGCGTTGCCGTCGAACAGGCTCGTGACCGAGCCGTCCTCGAACACCTGGTGGATCGCCTCGGCCAGCAGCGGGGCGATCGGGAGCACGGTCATGCTGTCGAACCGCTTCTCGTCCGGGATCGGCAGCGAGTCGGTGAAGATGACCTCCGACGCACCGCAGTTGGCCAGGCGCTCGGTGGCCGGGCCGGACAGCACGCCGTGGGTGGCGGCCACGATCACGTCCGAGGCGCCCTCCTTGAGCAGCACCTCGACCGCCTTCGCGACGGTGCCACCGGTGTCGATCATGTCATCGATGACCACGCAACAGCGGCCCTCGATCTCACCGACCACCCGGTTCGCGACGGCCTCGTTCGGCTTGCGCGGGTCCCGGGTCTTGTGGATGAACGCCAGCGGGGTCCCGCCGAGGGTCTCGGCCCAGCGCTCGGCCAGGCGCACCCGGCCGGAGTCGGGGGAGACGACGGCGAAGTTCCCGTTCGGCCGGGTGCTCTTGATGTGCTGGGCGAGCACCGGCAGCGCGAACAGGTGGTCGACGGGGCCGTCGAAGAAACCCTGGATCTGCGACGTGTGCAGGTCCACGGTCAGGATCCGGTCGGCACCGGCGGTCTTGAACATGTCCGCGACGAGGCGGGCCGAGATGGGCTCGCGGCCGCGGTGCTTCTTGTCCTGACGGGCGTAGCCCCAGAACGGCATGACCGCGGTGATCCGCTTGGCCGACCCGCGCTTGAGCGCGTCGACCATGATCAGCTGCTCCATGATCGCGTCGTTGATCGGGGCGGAGTGCGCCTGGATCACGAACGCGTCGCTCCCGCGGACCGACTCCTCGAAGCGGCAGAAGATCTCACCGTTGGCGAAGGAGTAGGCGGACTGCGGGGTGACCGTGACGTCGAGCTCCTTCGCCACGTGCTCGGCGAGCTCCGGGTGCGCCCTCCCCGAGAACAGCATCATGTTCTTCTTGGGAGTGCCTGCGATCGCGCTCACCGTGCGGTGCCTCCTCGGCTGAGGTCTCTCGGGTCTGTCGTGTCGGCGGAGGTGCTGTGACCTGCGCCGTCGGTGCTGGTCGTACCGTTCGTGGACGGGGCGCTGCCCGCCCGCCGTGCCGCCTCGGCGGCGGGGGTGCCGGGCCGCTTGCGCGGCACCCACCCCTCGATGGTGCGCTGTGGTCCACCCGAGACCGCGAGCGCCCCCGGTGGGACGTCGGAGCGGAGCACGGTCCCGGCGCCGGTGTAGGCGCCGTCCCCGACCGTGACCGGGGCGATGAACATGGTGTCCGACCCCGTCTTCACGTGAGATCCGATGACGGTCCGCTGCTTGCGGACACCGTCGTAGTTGACGAAGACCGACGAGGCGCCGATGTTGCTCATCTCGCCGATCGTCGCGTCGCCGACGTAGGTGAGGTGCGGCACCTTGGTGCCCGTGCCGATGTCGGAGTTCTTGACCTCGACGAACGTGCCGATCTTGCAGCGCTCGCCGAGGACGGCGCCCGGGCGCAGGTAGGCGAACGGCCCCACCGAGGCGCCGGGCCCGATCCGGGACTCCGACCCGTGGGTGCGGACGACGCTCGCGCCGGTCCCGACGACGGTGTCGGTGAGCGTGGTGTCGGGACCGATGACCGCGGCCTCGCCGACCTCGCACGCACCGTGCAGCTGGGTGCCCGGGTGCAGCACGACGTCGGGCGCCAGCCGCACGTCGACGTCGATCCGGGTGGTGGCTGGGTCGACCACGGTGACCCCGGCCAGCATCCACTCGCGCAGCACGCGTCGGTTCAGCTCGGCGCCGAGCTCCGCGAGCTGAACGCGGTCGTTCACGCCGCGCACGCGCCACTCGTCGTCGCAGCGGAGGGCGTGCACCGTCCGGCCCGCGGCGACGGCGGCGGCGACCAGGTCGGTGAGGTAGAGCTCCTGCTGTGCGTTGTGCGCGGCCAGGCCCGTGATGCCCGCGCGCAGGAACTCCGCGTCGAAGGCGTAGACCCCGGAGTTGATCTCGCTGATCGCGCGCTGTCCCGGGGTCGCGTCGGCGTGCTCGACGATGCCGGTGACGGAGCCCCCGCTCCCGCGCACGATCCGGCCGTAGCCGGTGGGGTCGGGGACCTCGCAGGTCAGCAGGGTGACCGCGGCGCCGTGGTCGGTGTGCTCGGTGACCAGCGCGGACAGGGTCGCGGTGTCGAGCAGCGGGACGTCGCCGTAGGTGACCAGGACGGTGCCGGTCAGGTCCGCGGGGAGCGGGGTGAGGCCGCTGCGGACCGCGTCGCCGGTGCCGAGGCGCTGCTCTTGGACGGCGGTGGTGGCGGTGCGTCCGAGGGTGGCGGAGATGTCGCCGACGGCCCGCTCCACCCGTTCGCGCTCGTGTCCGACGACGACCACGAGGTGCTCGGGGGCGGTACCGGCCAGTGCGTGCACCGCGTGGCCGAGCATGCTGCGCCCGCCCAGCTCGTGGAGCACCTTCGGCGTCGATGACCGCATCCGCGAACCCGCACCCGCCGCGAGGACGATGCCGGCCGCGACCGCCGCCGTTCCGGGGGCCGGTCGGTCACCGGTGCCGGCCCGGTCGGGTTCGGGCATGTTCGGTTCCTCCTGCCGGGCTCGCCGCCCGCGCCGGACGGAGGACGCGGGACGCGCCGTGCCGGTACGGCATCGTACGTGGGCGGTACCGGGTGATCGGGCGGGCCCGTCTTCCCCACCCGGTGGCCGCCCGAATCGAAGATCAATCCATCGGGTGGTAACCGGCCGTGGCACGGCCTCGTTCTCCTGCCAGGAGCGACGGACGACGACGGAGTCGGCCGTCCCGGCAGCGATGGGCAGGAGTGCGATGACGCGCGAGGTCGAGGGACGCCGCCGGCGGCCCCGGATGATGACGGTCCTGGCCACGGTGGTGGCCCTGGTGGCGACGGGACTGACCGCCGGGATGATCGGGACCGCGTCGGCGGCGCCTGCGGAGTCCGGCGGTGGCCCGGGGCGTGCCGAGGGGACCCCGTGCTCGGCGGCCGCCCGGGCGTGCGTCGACCTCGCGAACAGCGCGGCGTGGCTGATCCGTGACGGGAAGATCGAGGCGGGGCCGGTGCCGGCGTCGTTCGGCAAGAAGGGCCAGCGCACTCCCGCCGGCGTGTTCCAGGTCCAGTGGAAGAACAGGGACCACCGCAGCGCGGAGTTCAACAACGCCCCGATGCCGTTCTCGGTCTTCTTCGCCCCCGGCGGCATCGCCTTCCACGAGGGCAACACCGAGACCGAGTCGGCGGGCTGCGTCCGGCTGTCGCGGGAGAACGCCGAGCGCTGGTTCAACTCGCTGCAGGTCGGCGACCGGGTCGAGGTCACCAACATCCCGAGGTGACCCCCGGCGGGTTTCGGCGTCACGGGTGGCGGGGAACGCCGCATCGGAGAACACTACCGGTCGATCGGTTGTGCAAAACCGATATCCCATGACACGGAGGTAACGATGCCCACGCGCAGCGCCCGCACCGCCTGGAACGGCACCCTGGAGCAGGGATCCGGTCAGGTGGAGCTGTCCAGCTCCAAGGCCGGCACCTACGAGGTCAGCTTCCCGAAGCGTGCCGCCGACGAGGCCGGCGGCACGACCAGCCCGGAGGAGCTCATCGCGGCGGCCCACTCGGCCTGCTTCGCGATGCAGCTCTCGGCGAACATCGCCGAGGCCGGCGGCACCCCGGAGTCGCTGGAGGTGTCGGCCGACGTCTCGCTCGGGCCGGACAAGGACAACGGCGGCTTCAAGCTGACGGGCATCACCCTGAAGGTGCGCGGCGAGGTCTCCGGCCTCGACGCCGACGGCTTCGCCAAGGCCGCCGACGCCGCGAAGGCCGGCTGCCCGGTCTCCAAAGCACTGACCGGCGTCGACATCACGCTGGACGCCGCTCTCGAGAGCTGAGAACGCCCCCGCGACGGCCCCCGCCCGGACCTCGGACGGGGGCGTCGTCGTGTCCGGGTTAGTCGCCGTCGGACATCCGCCGCACTACGGCGACCGCGCCGGCGGGCTCAGCGGCTACGCAGCAGCCGGTCCAGCGTGTGCAGTCCCAGCCTGCTCAGCGCCGGGGCGGAGGTCTGGTAGTACCAGCCCAGGCCCATCGCCTGCGCGAACGCCCAGGCGCGTCCCCGCGCCCACTCGACGGGGCCGCAGCCCAGCTCCGTGCGCAGCAGCTCCCGCGGCCCGTCGTCGAGCAGGTGCCACGCCGCGACGAGGTCGAGCGCCGGGTCGGCCGGGCCGAATCCGCCGCCGTCGAGGAGGCCGGTGAGCCGGCCGTCGGCGACTACCACGTTGCCGGGGATCAGGTCGCCGTGGGACATCACGTCCGGCCCGGCGCGGGGCAGCACCCGGAACTCCGCCCACATCCGACGGAGCGGGCCGACGTCGAGCAGGTCGGCGGACTCGGCGAGACACGTCGCCATCCAGGCGTCCTGGTCCGGCAGGTGCCCGCCGCGGCCGTCACCTGCGAACCGGCGCCCGCGGGTGTCGGCGGCGCGCAGGCGGCGCAGCAGACCGGCCAGGTCGACGGCGAATGCGGCCGACCGGCCGGGGTCGTCATCGGCGGCGGTGCGGCCCGGCACCCAGGTCTGGACCGACCACGGCAGCGGGCAGCCGTGCCCGGGGTTGCCGATCCCGACCGGCTCGGGCGTCGGGACCGGGCTGTAGGCGGCGAGCTCCCGGGCCGCGGTGGCCTCGGCCACCAGCCGCTCGCGCACCGCCGCGGTGTCGTGGCCCTGCAGCGGGAACCGGGCCGCGAGGCCGTCCCCGACCCGGTGTACGGCGTGCACGGTGCTGCTGCCGGGGGCCGGGCGCACGGGTAGGTGGCGCAGCGCGGGGAACGAATCGTCGACCAGGCGGCGGGCGGTGGCGGCGTCCACCCGTACCTCGTCGATGTGCATCATCGCGGGGGAGTGCACCACCGGGACGGTGTGGTGGGCGAGTGGATTACGTCCGCGAGCGGAGGCGCGGGGGCGCGGCTGCTCCGCCGCCAGGATTCGAACCTGGACCATCGGAACCAAAATCCGAGGTGCTGCCGTTACACCACGGCGGATCGTGGGCCCCGCCATCGTGACACGTTGGCGACGGCGTCCTCGCAGCGCACCCGTCCCGTGTGCTGCGCGCAGGTGGTCCTGATCACGGACAAACACCCACGAATGGGTGACATCCACCCCGGGCGTGCCGCCCGCGCGCCGAGTTGTCAGACTCGCTGCGTGCTGAACACGGATGCCTCCGGGACAACGTCGTCGATCGGGTCCGGAACCGCGTTGACGTGCCGCCTCTGCGGCACGACCGACCTGCGCAGCTTCTGCGACCTGGGTGCGACGCCGCCCTGCGAGCTGTTCCTCACCGAGGAGACGGCACAGCAGCCCGAGCAGACCTTCCCGCTGCACGTGCGGGTGTGCAACTCGTGTCTGCTCGCCCAGCTGCCGCCGGAGATCAGCCCGGAGGAGACGTTCTCCGAGTACGCGTACTTCTCCTCGTTCAGCTCGTCGTGGGTGGAGCATGCCCGGCGCTTCGTCGACTCCGCGCAGCAGCGGGCCGGGCTGGACTCGGGTTCGTTCGTCGTCGAGGTCGCGTCGAACGACGGCTATCTGCTGCAGCACGTCGTCGCGAAGGGCATCCGCTGCCTGGGGGTCGAGCCGAGCGTGAACGTCGGGGAGGCTGCCAGGGAGAAGGGCGTGCCGACGCTCACCGCGTTCCTCACCCCGGAGGCCGGCGCCCGGGTGCGTGCCGAGCACGGCCCGGCGAACCTGGTCTGCGGCAACAACGTGTTCGCCCACATCCCCGACGTCGTCGGCTTCGCGCAGGGACTGCGCGCCATGGTCGCCGACGACGGCTGGGTCTCCATCGAGGTCCAGCACCTGCTCACGCTCGTCGAGCGCAAGCAGTTCGACACGATCTACCACGAGCACTTCCAGTACTACACGCTGCTCACCGGGCAGCGGGCGCTCGCCGCGGGCGGGCTGGCCCTTGTCGACGTCGAGCTGCTCGACACCCACGGCGGCTCGATCCGCATGTGGGCGCGCCCGGCCGAGATCGCCGGCGAGCCGAGCGCGAAGGTCCGCGAGGTCCTGGCCGCCGAGGCGGCGGCCGGGCTGCACACGCCGGAGGGCCACGACGGGTTCGCCGAGGCCGTCTCCACCATCCGCGACGACCTCGTCGCCTTCCTCATCGACGCCCGCCGCCAGGGCAAGCGCGTCGTCGGCTACGGCGCCCCGGGCAAGGGGAACACCCTGCTCAACTACTGCGGCATCCGGCCCGACCTGCTCGAGTACACCGTCGACCGCAACCCGTACAAGCACGGGCGGCTAACGCCGGGGACCCGGATTCCGATCTCTGCCCCGGAGCGGATCGCGCAGGACCGCCCCGACCACGTCCTGATCCTGCCCTGGAACCTGCGCACCGAGCTGATCGAGCAGCTGTCCTACGTCCGTGAGTGGGGCGGCACGCTGGTCTTCCCGATCCCGTCGCTCGAGGTGGTCTGACGTGAAGGTCGTCCTGTTCTGCGGTGGCTACGGCATGCGGATGCGCGACGGCGCCTCCGACCTCCCGAAGCCGATGCACCCGGTGGGCCCGCGACCGCTGATCTGGCACGTGATGCGCTACTACGCCCACTTCGGCTACACGGACTTCGTCCTGTGCCTGGGCTACGGCGCGCACCACATCAAGAACTACTTCCTCCACTACGACGAGACCGAGTCCAACGACTTCGTGCTGCACCAGGGCGAGGTCGAGCTCATGGGCAGCGACGTCCAGGACTGGAACGTCACGTTCGTCCACACCGGTCTGGACTCGCCGATCGGTGAGCGCCTGCGCCGGGTGAAGGCGCTGGTCAAGGACGAGGAGATGTTCCACGCGAACTACGCCGACGTCCTCACCGACGCCCCGCTGGACCGGATGGTCGAGCAGTTCGCCGGCACCGACGCCGTCGGGCAGCTGATGGCGGTGCCGCCGCAGTCGGCGTTCCACTGCGTCGACGTCGACGACAACGGCAGGCTCGAGTCGATCACCACGCTGCAGGAGATGCCGATCTGGGAGAACGGCGGCTATCTCATGTTCCGGCCGGAGATCTTCGACTACCTGGAGAAGGACTGCGACCTGATCGCCGACGCCGCCGCCCCGCTCGCGCGCAAGGGCCGCATGTCGGCCTACCGGCACCGCGGCTTCTGGCAGCCCGCCGACACCGTCAAGGAGCGCAACGCGCTGGAGGCGGCGTACCAGAGCGGTGCGCGGCCGTGGATGCTGTGGGAGTCCCACGAGGCCGACCAGGACCCGCTGCAGGCAGCCATCGCCCAGATGCACCGCAGCAGCCACCAGCGCGACTGAGCGAGACGTCGGTACGAACGACCACTGCTCGCGGAACTCCGGGGGGAACGAGAGACCGTGCTGAACCTGCTGCCCGAGCGGCTGGACCGCATCCTGCTGCTCGGCGCCCACTGTGACGACATCCCGATCGGGGCCGGCGGGATGCTCCTGGAGCTGTGCCGTGCCTACCCGGGCGTGCACGTCACCGCGCTGGTCCTGACCGGTGCGGGGTCGCTGCGCGAGGAGGAGGAGCGGGCCGCGCTGGCCGCGTTCACCCCCGGCGCGCACCTCGACGTCATCGTCATGGACCTGCCCGACGGCCGTGTCCCGCAGCACTGGGAGCGGGCGAAGATGGCGCTGGAGGACCTGCGCAGCCGCAGTGAGCCGGACCTGGTGATCGGCCCGTCGCCGCACGACGCCCACCAGGACCACCGGACGCTGTCGCAGATGATCCCGACCGCGTTCCGCGACCACCTGACGCTCGGCTACGAGATCCTCAAGTGGGAGGGTGACCTCGCCCAGCCGACGGTCTTCCTCCCGCTGTCGGAGCCGGTGCTCACCGAGAAGATCGCCAAGCTCCACGAGCACTACGGCAGCCAGCGCGACCGGACCTGGTTCGACGACGAGACCTTCCGCGGCTTGGCCAGGGTGCGTGGCGTGCAGTGCCACGCCCGCTACGCCGAGGGCTTCCACGTCCAGAAGCTGACGCTGTCGCCGGCGCCGATGGTCGGCTCCGAACCCGGCGGCTTCTGACCCCGCACACACTCCGAGAAAGGGACATACATGCGCGTACTGCTCACCGGGCACCAGGGCTACCTCGGGACCGTGATGGCGCCCCTGCTGGCGGCCGCGGGTCACGAGGTGACTGGCCTGGACTCCGGGCTGTTCGCCGACTGCGTGCTGGGTTCGCTGGACACCCCCGACGTCGAGGGCTTCAGCACCGACCTCCGCGACGTGACCGTGGAGCAGCTCTCCGGGTTCGACGCCGTCGTCCACATGGCCGCGCTGTCGAACGACCCGCTGGGCTCGCTCGCGCCGGAGATCACCTACGACATCAACCACCACGCGTCGACCCGGCTGGCCCGGCTGTCGAAGGAGGCCGGCGTCGGCCGCTTCGTCTACGCCTCCACCTGCTCGGTCTACGGCGCCCAGTCCGGCGACGACCTCGTCGACGAGGACGCCCCGCTCAAGCCGGTCACCCCGTACGCGATCTCCAAGGTCCGCGTCGAGGACGACCTGGCCGAGCTCGCCGACGCCGACTTCGTGCCGGTCTCGATGCGCAACGCGACCGCGTTCGGGTTCTCGCCGCGGCTGCGCGCCGACATCGTGCTGAACAACCTGGTCGGCCGCGCGATCCTGACGAACGAGGTCACGGTGCTCTCCGACGGCACCCCGTGGCGCCCGCTCGCGCACGCCGAGGACATCGCCGGCGCGGTGGTCGCCGCGCTGGCGGCTCCGGCGGACGTCGTCCGGGCCCGGGCCTACAACGTCGGCACCGAGCGGAACAACCGGACCGTCGCCGAGATCGCGCAGGCCGTGATCGACGCCGTCCCCGGCTCGACGCTCAACATCACCGGCGAGGCCGGCAACGACCCGCGCAGCTACCGGGTCGACTTCGCCCGGGCCCGCAAGGAGCTCGGCTTCGAGGCGTCCTGGACGATCCCGGCCGGTGCGGAGCAGCTCGCCACCGAGTACCGGAACCGCGGCCTCACCCAGGATGCGTTCGACAACTCCTTCACCCGACTCGCGGTGCTCAACCGTCGTCAGGCGGCGGGGGAACTCGACGGGTCGATGCACGTCGTGAAGTAGGACCGCTCGGCCGACGGCCCGTTCCGCGCTACGGTCGCGGGGCGGGCCGTCGACGTCTCCAGGTCCCGTAGGCACCACCAGCGGGTGACGACGCCGTGCCCGTCCAGGCGAGGGCCGACCACACGGTCGTCGACGCGGGTACTCACGCCTCCACGTGCAGGTCGACGACGATGCCGGTCTCGTACCGCCCCGGCTGTGGCACCCCTGCGACGAACCGCTGTCCCGACCGGGCCGGGGCGCCCACCCGCGGCGCTGGACGGGCGAACCAGCGCGGGCTCGCGTCGATGTCCCGGACGGCCACGCTGCCGGGGACAGGGCTCAGCGCGTAGGTGCCCCCGGGATCGGCCGCGAGCTCGTAAGAAAGGACCCGGAGACGGCGCACCCGGCCGGTCACCGGGGGGAGGTCCTCGGGGAACACGTGAGCGGCACCGGACAGGTGGCCGCGCAGGCGGTGCTCACCGGGTGGCGGTGCCGCAGCGGTGTGGCCGCCGCCGCAGGCCGCGACCACGCCGTCGCGGTGCAGCCGGGGCGCGGGCTCGTGCGGCACGACGGACCACAGGTGTTCGGCGGAGAAGGGGTGATCGGTGGACGGGACGAAGAGCACCCGCCAGGTGGCCTGCTCACCCACCACGGGCGGTGGGGCGCAGCACTCGATCTCCCAGGAATCGACGACGATCTCGATGACAGGGTCGGACATCGGTGAGAACCCGGCGCACTCGACGAACCGGGGCGCGACGGCCCCGGGCACCGGTGCCACGACGGTAACCCGGCCGGTGCCCCCGCGACACCCGGTTACTGTGTCGACCGGCCGCCGCGCGCTACCGTCGCGGGGCGGGCCGTCGACGTCTCCAGGGGGAGCCATGTGCCGCAACATCCGGACCCTGCACAACTTCGAGCCGCCGGCCACGCCCGACGAGGTGGATGCCGCCGCGCTGCAGTACGTCCGCAAGATCTCGGGGTCGGCGAAGCCCTCGCAGGCCAACGCCGAGGCGTTCGAGAAGGCGGTCGCCGCCGTCGCGGAGGCGACCAGGGAGCTGCTCGACGGGCTCACCACCACCGCCCCGCCCAAGGACCGCGAGGTGGAGGCGGCGAAGGCCCGGGCGCGGGCGGAGCTGCGCTACGCGCGCTGATCCAGCGCGAGGTCGAGCCGCCGGCCCGTCTCCGGGGCACGACCACGCCGGGCGTCGTGTTCCCGTGGTCGTCGGCACGGGTTCGCAACGCTCGACGCACGCGAGACGCACGTTTCCGCCCTGCCGGGGGCGAGAACGTGCGTCTCGACGAGCCCTACGCGGCGGGAGCGGCCAGGGCGTCGATCTCCACCAGCATCTCGGCGTGGGGCAGGCCCACGAAGACCGTGGTCCGCGCGGGGAGCGCGGCGTCCTCCGGGACGTAGCGGGAGACGAACTCGCCGGGTGAAGTGCTCCCGCTCGGTGAGGTACACCCGGAACATCAGGACGTCGCCGACGGACGCGCCGCCCGCCTCCAGGATGGCGCGGACGTTCTCCAGGGTGCGCAGGGTCTGGGCGTGCACGTCGCCGGGCGCGATGTACTGCTTCGTTGCCGGGTCCATCGGGCCCTGGCCGGAGACCTGCAGCAGCCCGCCCCGGCGGACGCCCTGGCTGAAGGTGTGCGCCGGTGCGGGCGCGTCGGGGGTGGAGACGGCGCCGTCGGCGGTCGTGCTCATACGGGGGGTTCCTCTCGGGTCGGGCGCCAGCCGAGGTCGCGGGAGATCGTCCCGGTGACGGCCAGCAGTGACGGGACCAGCTCCATCAGCTGGTCGTAGCCGGCGACGATGGTCGGTACGGACACCGACACCGCCGCGAGGACGGTTCCGGCCGGTCCGCGGACCGGCGCCCCGATGCAGTTGATCGAGGCCTCGTTCTCCTCGCGGTCCTGGGCCCAGCCCTGCTCGCGGACGTGGGCGAGCTCGGCCAGGTAGGTCTCGCGGTCGGTGATCGTGTTCGGGGTGCGGGTGGCGAAGTCGATCTCGTCGAGCACCCGGTTCCGCTCGGTGGCGGGCAGGTCGGCTAGCAGCACCTTCCCGGCGGCGGTGGAGTGCACGGGTCCGCGCAGACCGACCCGCGACGCCATGCGCACGTTGTCGAGGGACTCCAGCTTGTCGATGTAGACGATCTCGTCGCCGTCGCGCTCGGACAGGTGCACGGTGTGGCCGTGGGCCCGGTTGAACGCCTGCAGGTGCGGTGCGGCGACCGTGCGCACCTCGCGCTGGTCCAGCCCGCGCGAGGACAGCTCGAACAGCCGCGAGCCGAGCCGGTAGCGGTGGTGGTCGTCGCGGTGCACGAAGTGCTCGTCGGCCAGGGTGCGCAGCAGGCGCAGGACGGTCGTCTTGTGCACCTCGAGCGCCGTGGCGAGCTCGTCGAGCGAGGCCGGGCCCTCGCCGAGGAGCACCAGGATCCGCAGCGCCTTGGTCAGGCTGGTGCTCACCCGGCCCACCGGTCGGCGGTCACGCGCAGGGCCGCCCAGGCGTCGTCGTCGAGGTCGAGCAGATGCTCGGGCAGCGGAGCGGCGGAGTCTCCGGGGACGACGAGCACCGCGGCGGCGCCGAGGTGGCCGCGGCGCAGGCAGCGGCCCACGTCCTCGCCGCGGACCAGGCCGGTGAGCAGACCGGCGGCGAACGCGTCGCCCGCCCCCACCGGCTCGACGACGTCGACGACCAGCGCCGCGCGCTCGGTGACCGCGCCGTCGCGGTGCACGGCCAGCGCGCGCCGAGGACCGTCCTTGACCACGACCAGCTCCGGATCGGGCAGCAGTGCGCGCAGCCGCGCCGGGTCGTCGGTGCCGAACACCCGTTGCGCCTCGTCCGCGCCGACCAGGACGACGTCGGCCCGGCCGGCCAGCGCGACCACCGGGGCGGGGTCGCCGTCGGGCCACATCTGCTCGCGCCAGTTCACGTCGAACGACACCCGGTACCGGCGCGGGTGGGCCAGCAGCGTCTCCAGCGTCGCGGCGCAGGGCGTCGACACCGCGGCGGTGATCCCGCCGACGTGCACCCAGTCCGCGACGGCGATCCGGTCGCGCACCGCGGGCGTCTCCAGCAGCTCGGGGTCGGCCGCCGAGGCCGCCGACCCGGCACGCCGGTAGGTCATGACGGTGCTGCCGTCGGGGCCGGGGGACTTGGCGTAGCGGCCGGTCGGGTGGTCCGGGTCGATGCCGATCCCGCCGGTGTCGACCCCGGCGTCGGCGAGCGTGCGCGCCACCAGGTCGCCGTGCGGGTCGGCGCCGAGGCGACCGACCCATGCCACCGTGACTCCGGCGGCGGCCAGGTCGAGCGCGACGTTGACCTCCGCGCCCGCGGCCTGTGCGGGGGCCTGTGGGTCGTCGACGGCGGCCGCGTCGGGGACCAGGGCGAGGGCCTCGCCGAAGCACACCACGGCGCTCCGGCCCGGGATGTCCACTGCTGGGTTCTCCTCCGCCGTCGTTGACCGATCTGTCGCGGCGATGCTAGAACAGCCCGACCAGAATACGCAACTAGCGCTGCGAAATACGCAACGCGCCTGCTCGTAGGGGGAGAACGGGATGCTCCGGTACGCGTCGCTCGGCGCCGAACGGCCCGGACCGTACGCCAAGTCCGTCCCGCCGCTGCCCGGCACCGTCGACGAGTGGCTCGCCGGTGGGCCGCGGCTGTCGGACCTGGCGACACCCGTCCTCACCCTCGACCGGGCGGCCCTGCACGCCAACGCCGAGCGGATGGCCGGCTGGTGTGCCGCGCACGGCGTCGACCTCGCCCCGCACGGCAAGACGACGATGGCCCCGGCCCTGTGGGACCTGCAGCTGCGCCACGGCGCCTGGGGGATCACCGTCGCCACGCCGTGGCAGGCGCGGATCGCGATCGAGGCCGGCGTGCGACGGGTGCTGCTGGCGAACGCGCTCGTCGACCCGGCCGGGGTGCGCGCCGTCGCCGCAGCCCGTGACGCCGACCCGGACCTTGAGGTCCTCAGCTGGGTCGACTCGGTCGACGCCGTCGCCGCGATGACCGCCGCGGCGGGATCACCGGCACGGCCGCTCGCGGTCGCCGTCGAGCTGGGGGCCCCTGGCGGGCGGACCGGTGCGCGGACCCTCGACGAGGCCGAGCGGGTCGCCGCGGCCGTCGTCGCGAGCCCGGCGCTGGTGCTGGCCGGGGTCGGCGGCTACGAGGGGGCACTCGCGCACGACCCGACCGCGGAGTCGCTGGCGACCGTCCGCGCTTACCTCGACGACCTCGCCACGCTGCACCGGCGGCTCACCCCGTCCTACGGGACCGACGAGGTCGTGGTCACCGCGGGCGGCAGTGCCTACTTCGACCAGGTCGTCGCCGCGCTGGCCGGGCTCGCCGACGCGCGCACCCGGGTCGTGCTGCGCTCGGGCGCCTACCTCGTCCACGACGACGGCTTCTACCGCGGCATCTCCCCGCTGGCCCGCGACGACGAGCAGCGCCCGTTCCGCTCGGCGATGCACGTGACCGCCCGGGTGGTGTCCACCCCCGAGCCCGGCCTGGCGCTGCTCGACGCGGGCAAGCGCGACGTCCCGTTCGACGAGGGGCTGCCCGAGCCGCAACGCATCGCCGACGACCTCGGGGCGCCGTCGCGGCCGCTGACCGGCACCGTCACCGCCGTCAACGACCAGCACGCGTTCCTGCGCACCGAGGAGCCGGTCCGCATCGGGCAGGTCGTCCGGCTCGGGCTCTCGCACCCGTGCACCGCGTTCGACAAGTGGCGCTGGATCCCGGTGCTGGACGGTGCGGATCCCGACCCGCAGGTCGTCGAGCTCGTCCGGACGTTCTTCTGATGGGCACACTGCTGCGCGGCGGCACCGTCGTCGACGGGACGGGTGGGCCCTGGTACACCGCGGACGTGCTCGTCGAGGGCGACCGGATCGCCGCCGTCGGACCGGACGCGGCCGGGCGGGCCGACCGGGGCGACCGGATCGTCGACGTGGCCGGACTGGTCGTCGCCCCCGGGTTCGTCGACATGCACGCCCACTCCGACCTGCGCCTGCTCACCGAGCCCGCGCACCTCGCGAAGGTCTCCCAGGGCGTCACGACCGAGGTCCTCGGCCAGGACGGGCTGTCCTACGCCCCCGTCGACGACGCCGTGCTGCCCGTGCTGCGCCGCGCGATCGCCGGCTGGAACGGCGACCCCGGCGCGGACTTCCTCACGTGGCGCACCGTCGCCGAGTACCTGGACCGGCTCGACGAGGGCATCGCCGGCAACGCCGCCTATCTCGTCCCGCACGGCACGGTCCGTGCGCTGGTCTGCGGCTGGGACGACCGGCCCGCCACGCGGGCGGAGATCGCCCGGATGGCCGACGTCGTCCGCACCGGCATGGCCCAGGGCGCGGTCGGTCTCTCGGCCGGGCTCACCTACACCCCCGGCATGTACGCCGACGGCGCCGAGCTCGCCGCCCTGTGCGCGGCGGTGGGGGAGCTGGACGGCTTCTTCTCCCCGCACCACCGCAGCTACGGTGCGGGCGCGCTGGAGGCCTACGCCGAGATGGTCGACGTCGCCGAGCGGTCCGGGTGCGCGCTGCACCTGGCCCACGCCACGCTCAACTTCGGCCCCAACAAGGGCCGGGCCGGGGAGCTGATCGCCCTGCTCGACGCCGCCGTCGCCCGCGGCGTCGACATCACCCTCGACACCTACCCCTACCTGCCCGGCGCGACGACGTTGTCGGCGATCCTGCCCAGCTGGTGCCAGTCCGGCGGTGTCGACGCGGCGCGTGAGCGGCTGCGCGACCCGGCGGCGCTCGCCCGGATCCGGGAGGACCTGGAGGTCCACGGCTCCGACGGCTGCCACGGCGTCGTCGCCGAGTGGGAGACGATCGAGATCAGCGGGGTCACGAACCCCGAGCTCGCCGGGCTGGTCGGTCGGACGATCGCCGACATCGCGGCCGCTGCCGGGCTGGACCCGTTCGACACCTGCGTGGACGTCCTGCTCCGCGACGACTTCGGGACCGGGATCCTGCAGCACGTCGGGCACGAGGAGAACGTCCGCGCGATCATGCGCCACCCGCGGCACACCGGCGGCAGCGACGGCCTGCTCGTCGGCGCGAAGCCACACCCGCGGGCCTGGGGGACCTTCCCCCGCTACCTCGGCCACTACTGCCGCGAGCTGGGGCTGTTCTCCCTGGAGGAGTGCGTCCACCACCTCACCGGACGCGCCGCCGACCGGCTGCGCCTCGCCGACCGCGGCCGCGTCCGGCCGGGTCTGGCCGCCGACCTGGTGGTGTTCGACCCGGACACCGTCACCGACACCGCCACCTTCGCCGAGCCGGCCCAGCAGGCGGCAGGCATCCCGTACGTGCTGGTCAACGGGGCCTTCGCCATCGACGGCGGGGAGCGCACCGACGCGCTGGCCGGCCGCGCGCTGCGCCGCCGGGCCGACGGCCGTACCGCACCGGGCACCCATCCCACCGGAGGACACCGATGGCCTTCCTGAACTGGCTGCAGAACGACACGGCCGGCCTGCTCACCCTCGCCGCCGTCAGCGTCGCGCTGCTCCTGGTGCTGATCATGCGGCTGCGCCTGGAGCCGTTCATCGCGCTGATCGTGACCGGCGTGCTGGTCGCCCTGGTAGCGGGCGTGTCGGTCACCGAGCTCGTCGGCACCCCGATCAAGGCGTCGGACTCGCTGTTCGAGAAGGGGTTCGCCGGGATCCTCGGCCACATCGCCCCGATCATCGGCCTGGGCACCGTGCTCGGCGCGATCATGGAACGCTCCGGCGGGGCGGACGCCCTGACCGAACGGCTGCTCCGGCTGTTCGGGCCGAAGGGCGCACCGCTCGCGATGGGCATCACCGGGCTCGTACTCGGCATCCCGGTGTTCTTCGACATCGGCATCTTCGTGCTCGCGCCGCTGGTCTACGTGGCCGCGCGCCGTGGCGGCCGCTCGCTGGTGCTCTACGCGATGCCCATGCTCGCGGGCCTGTCGATGACCCACGCGTTCCTGCCGCCGCACCCCGGGCCGGTCACGGCGGGCGGGCTGCTCGGCGTCGGCATGGGCTGGGTGATCGCGATGGGCCTGCTCTGCGGCATCCCCGCGTGGCTGGTCAGCGGCGTCTGGTGGGGCTCGTTCATCGGGCGGCGGATCCAGGTCGACGTGCCCGAGGACCTGCCCGGCGGGAGTGGTCCGGCCACCGGCCCGTCCGGTCCTGCCGGTACCGCGCGCGCCGGCGACACCGGCACCGACGGCGACCCGAGCGGCGGGACGGGCGGTGTCCGCACCGCGGGGACAGCCGCCCCGCGGACGGCGGTCGCGGTGACCGCGCCCCCGTCGGTCGCGCTCATCTCCTCGATCATCGCGGTCCCGCTGGTGCTCATCCTCGCCGCGACCGTCGCGGGGGTGGCGCTGCCCGAGGGCACGGTGCTCCGTGACGTGCTCGTGCTGCTCGGCACCCCGGCCATCGCGCTGACGCTGTCGGTGCTGCTCGCGCTGTACCTGCTCGGCATCCGGCGCGGGACGTCGATGGCCGAACTCGGCCGCATCTCCGGCGAGTCGCTGCGCCCGGTCGGGATGATCCTCCTGGTCGTCGGGGCGGGGGCGTTCTTCGGCAGGGTCCTGCAGACCACCGGCGTCGGCGACGCACTGGCCGGCTCGATGACCGCGATCGGGCTGCCGGTGATCGCCTCGGCGTACCTGATCAGCGCGGCGCTGCGGATCGCCCAGGGCTCGGCGACCGTCGCCATCGTGACGACGGCGGGCATCATCGGCCCGACCGTCGCCGCGGGCGGCTACAGCCAGCCGCAGCTCGCGCTGATCGTCGTCGCCGTGTCGGCCGGGTCGATCATCGCCAGCCACGTCAACGACGGCGGGTTCTGGATCGTCGCCAAGTACTTCAACATGACGGTGAAGCAGACCCTGATGACCTGGACGGTGCTGGAGACGATCCTGTCCGTCGTCGGGTTCGCCGCGGCCGCGCTGGTGTGGGCACTGGTCTAGGGGCGCAATGGGCCGGCGTCGAGCGTGACCGGCGCGCCGTGCGGGGTCGCGACGGCGGCGCGCAGCCAGGCACCGGTCCGCTCGTCGACCGCGCCGCGGTCGGCGATGCCGAGCCCGTCGAGCAGGTGCTCCAGCGCGGCGAGCCAGGCGTTCCAGTAGTCCAGGCCGGTGTCCAGCTCGGCCCCCAGGGTCTCGGCGAACTCCTGCCGGTCCAGGGTCCCGGTGTCCTGCAGGGCCACGGCCAGCGCGAACGCGTTCGCCTGCCAGGGCTCGTCGAAGACGGGGCCGTCAGGCGGGTTCAAGGTAGGACTCCCAGGCGTCGACGGAGACGGTCGTGGTGGGGTCGGCGTCCGGGCCCCACAGCTCGGGACCGGTGAACACCACGGTGTAGAGCGGCTCCGGGCACTCGCCGAGGCCGTGCGCGTGGGCGTCGGGCAGCACGTGGGTCCCGCGGTGCGTCTCGACGGTCCCGCTGCGGCCGCGGACGTAGCGGGGGAGCCGGGTGTGCCCGCGCGGGTGCATCACCCGGGCCCGCACCCGGTCGCCGGGGGCGAACCGCGGCGGGCCGGCGGCGTCGCGTTCGGTGGGGGCGCCGGTCGCCAGCACCCGGGCGACGGACCCGGCGTCCAGTGCGGCGGGCGCGTCGGCGCGCGGGCGCAGCGGGCGAGCGGCCTCGAGCTCGTCGGCACCGACCAGGCCGTGGGTGACCAGCAGCTTCTCGGTCGCCGCGAGCCAGATCTCGTAGTAGGTCAGCGTCAGGTAGACCGGCGGCGGGAGCGACTCGCGGGCGTGCCGGGACTCGTCGATCGACCAGCCGCCCGGGCGGGCCGCGGCGAGGGTCAGCGCCAGCACCAGCGGCTCCCAGCCGGCGTGGAACCGGACGTCCTCCGGCTCGGGCTCGACCGGCCCGAAGCCCATCGCGCCGCCGAGGTCGTGCGCGCCGTTCACGCCGACACCAGCCGGGTTCCGATCATGGCGTCCCGGGAGACGATCGCGGCGAGCTCGTCGACCGACCAGCCGTCGGTCCCGGCCGGGCGCTGCGGGACGACCAGGTAGCGCAGCTCGGAGGTGGAGTCGTGGACCCGGATCGCGACGTCGTCGCCGAGGGTGGTCCCGAAGTCTGCGAGCACCCCGCGCGGGTCCAGCACCGCCCGCGACCGGTAGGCCGGCGACTTGTACCAGATCGGCGGCAGACCGAGGACCGGCCACGGGTAGCAGGAGCACAGCGTGCAGACGACGAGGTGGTGCTCGGCCGGTGCGTTGAACACCGCCGCGAGGTGCTCGCCGCCCCGGCCGCCGTAGCCGAGCTCGGCGACCGCAGCGGTCGCGTCCTCGGCGAGCCGGGCCGCGAAGTCCGGGTCGGTCCACGCCCGGGCGACGACGTGCGCGCCGTTCCGCGGGCCCACCCGGTGCTGGTAGGTCTCGATGATCTCGTCGAGCGCGGCCGGGTCGACGTAGCCCTTCTCGACCAGGATCGACTCCAGGGCCCGGACGCGGGCGTCCACCGGCCGCAGCTCACCGCTCATCGGGCCGACGGTAGCCAGACCCGGTCCGGCCGTCGAGAGCACGACGGCCCGGCAGCCACGCGGGGCACCGGGCCGTCGGACGGGCGGGGTCAGGCGTTCGTGAGCGCGTCCTCGAACTCCTCGACCTTCAGCGGGGCCAGGTCGGAGACCCGCAGGAAGTCGCCCAGCGTGGTGCCGGTCGCGCCGGAGCCGACGTTCTTCGGTCCGCGGCCGGCGCGCACGTCGTCGAGGTTGATCGTGCGCAGGTCGTAGGAGAACCGGGTGACGTCGGAGGTGTTCGGCGCCGACGCGTGCAGGTGGTTCGAGGAGAACATGAAGACGTCCCCGGACTGCGCGGCGATCCGGATCTCGCCGCGGGACTCGAAGTCCTCCAGCGGGAGGGGGTGCGGACGGGTGTCGGTGGTCTTCTCACCGGCGGCCGTGGTGCGGTGCTTGGCGACCCACTCGTCGTAGTCGTACTGGTTCGAGCCGTTCTTCACCGGGCGGTCGAAGTAGTCGGTGTACATGCTCATGACGTTCTCGCCGACGACGTCGTACACCGGGGTCCAGTAGTTCACGAGCTGCTGCGGGTGGCCGTACCACATGTCGCGGTGCGCCTTGTAGTTGTAGGACACGCCGGCGGTGAGGAACTGGTCGGCCGGGATGACGCGCAGCCGCGGGATGTCGAAGTAGGTCCGCTCGGGGTCGACACCGAAGTCGACGGCGAACTGCTGGCAGAGCGACTTGGTCTTCTCACCGTTGGTGAACTCGTGCTTGAGCGGCTCGACGCGGCGGATGAACTCGTCGACGTCCATCTCGTACTGGGCGCGCTCCGGGTCCATGCCCTCGAAGGCCCGACCGATGAGGTCCTTGGCGTGGTCGGCGAGGGCGTTCGCGCCACCGATCCCGGTGTAGAGATGGAAGTCGCCCCGGAACAGGGACTCGCGGCGCGCGTCGTCGTCGATCCGGCGGTTCAGGTAGACCGTGATCACCGCTTGCTCCTCCGTGCCGACCCGGGTTTCGACACCCGTCTGACACCTGCTGACGCTAGGGTGTGTCTCCCAATGCGCGGAGCCAGGTGACGATTGCCTTCAGGACGGCGCCGCCGCGGAAGGTCAGGGCGAGCTTGTCGTAACGGGTGGCCAGCCCGCGCCACTGCTTGACGTGGCAGAATCCGCGCTCGACGACGTTGCGGTTTCGGTAGTCGACCGGATCGAATGCGGGCGGTCGGCCGCCGCGTGAGCCGCGTCGTTTGCGGTGTCCCTGCTGGTCAGAGGGCTCCGGAATGACAGCGATGATCCGGCGCTCGCGCAGGTGCCGGCGGATCGCGCGTGAGGAGTAGGCCTTGTCCGCGCGCACGCGTTCGGGCCGGGTCCGGGGTCGTCCCGGGCCCGGTCGGGCGATGCTCAGGTGCGCCATCAGGTGCGGAAACATTGGCGAGTCGCCGCCCTGGCCGGGGCCGAGGAGGACCACCAGCGGGCGGCCGTGCCCGTCAACGAGCTGGTGGATCTTCGTCGACAGCCCTCCGCGGGACCGTCCCAGCGCGTGATCTGCTGGTTCGGCGAGCAGATTCGTGTAGTTCGATCCGGCCCCCTGTGTCGCGCTTGAGGGTCGCGGCGTGCTGGTGGGCACGGATGATCGTGGAGTCCACGCTGACCGCCCACCCGAGCACCTCGGCGGCGTCGGCCTCGACCAGAAGAGCAGCCAGGATGTGGTCCCAGGTGCCGTCGCCGCTGTAGCGGCGGTGCCGCTTCCACAACGTCTGCCACGGCCCGAACTCGGCTGGGACGTCGCGCCAGGGAAGCCCGCACCGATACCGGTAGATGATCCCCTCGAGCACCCGGCGGTCATCGCGGAACGGGCGCCCGCGACGACCCTCGGAGGAGGGCAACAGCGGCGCCAGACGGGCCCACTGGGCATCAGTCAGGACAGCGGTGCGCGGCACCGATCAAGCATCGCGCACCCCGGTCCGCCTATTTGGGAGACACACCCTAGCGGACACGATCGGGTGGTTGTCCACTATGCAACATAGTAGAAGGGACTCTGCGACACCGTGACCGAAAGGTCCGGTTGATGCCGCCCTCCTGTCTGTGATTAGGTGAGCCTCACCAATAGGGAGGTGGCGATGTCGGTCGTGACCGAGGACCGCGCGGCGGTCCGTGTGGTGGGCCTGCAGCGGGTCTCGGACGTCTTCGTCCGGGCCCGGCTCGAGGGGGAGGCGTTGGCCGGTCTCGACCTGCCCGGCGTCCCCGACGAGGCCTGCGTCTTCCACTTCCCGCTGCCCGACGGCGGCCGCGACGACCACGGTCGCTGGTACACCCTGCGCGAGGTCAGCCCCTGCCGCACCCGGGCGTCCATCGACCTGGTCTGTCACCCCGGCGGGGTCGGCGCGGGCTGGGCGCGGCGGGCCCGCGTCGGCGACGAGATCGAGGTCTCGCACACGAACAGCTGGTTCAAGCGCCCGGCCGGGGTCGGCTGGCAGATCCTCGTCGGCGACGCGGCGGCCCTCCCGGCGCTCGCCCGGATCGTCGCCGAGACCCCCGAGGGCATCGACACCGAGGTCGTCCTGGAGATCGACGAGTTGCCGGCCGACTTCCCCGAACGGGCCCGAGTGCGTCGCGAGCCCGCGAGCGAGACCGGCAGCCGGCTGGCGGAGATCGTCGCCGGGCTCGTGCTGCCGGAGGGGCCCGGCTACGTCTACGTCGGCGGTGAGGCGTCCGCGACCCGGGCCGCCCGCAAGCACCTGCGCCACGAGCGCGGCCTGCCGCCCGGCGCCTACGGCGTGCTCGGCTACTGGCGGCGCGACGCCGACACCTTCCGCCGCACCTGGCGGGCCAACCAGGAGCGCTTCGAGAAGGCCTACGCCGACGCTGCCGCCGCCGCCGAGGGCGACGACGAGCGGATGCTCGACCTCTACGAGGCGACCCTGGAGCGCGACGGGCTGATCTGAGCCGGGCTCACCCCTGGGCCGTCGGCCGGACGACGACCTGGTTGACGTCGACCCCGGCGGGCTGTTCGACCGCGAAGACCACCGCGCGGGCGATCGCGGCCGGGTCGAGGGCGATGTCGTCGCGCTGTGCCCGGTAGTCCGCGCGCAACCGCTCGTCGCCGATGCCCTCGACGAAGTCGGTCGCGACGAACCCCGGCGAGACCTCGGTGACCCGCAGCGCGGGTCCCGCCTCCTGGCGCAGCCCCTCGCAGAGGGTCCGGACGGCGTTCTTCGTCGCGGCGTAGACGACCTGACCGGGGACGACCCGCAGGCCGGAGGTCGAGGCGACCACGACGAGGTGGCCCGCCTGCTGGGCGCGGAAGACCGGCAGCGCCGCGGCGAGCCCGTACAGGACGCCGCGCAGGTTGACGTCGATCATCTCGTCCCACTCCTCGACCGGGAGCTCGTCGAGCGGACGGACCCGGCCCACCCCCGCGTTCGCGACCAGCACGTCGAGCCTGCCGAACTCGGCCCGTGCACGGTCGACCAGCGTGGTGTGGTCGGCCCGGTCGCGTACGTCCATCGGCACGGTGACCGCCGTCCCGCCCGCGGCGCGCACCCGGTCGGCCACGGCCTCCAGTCGGTCCGCCCGACGCGCCCCCAGGACCAGGCGCGCCCCGCGGGCCCCGAGCTCGACCGCGGTCGCCGCGCCGATGCCCCCGCTCGCGCCGGTGACGGCGACGACCCTGCCGGTGATGGTGTCCTGCGTGTCCACGGTGTCTCCCGACTCGAAGTGATAACCCACTTACACGCTAATGTGATAGCCCGATCACGGCAAGGAGGGTGCATGGCCCGGCGGGCGAGGTTCCATCACGGCGACCTGCCGGGCGCACTCGTGCGTGCCGGCGTCGACCTGCTGGCCGAGGTGGGCGTGCGCGGGTTCTCGGTCGCGGTGCTGGCCCGCAGGCTGGGGGTGAGCACGGCCGCGCCGTACCGGCACTTCGCCGACCGCGACCGGCTGCTGGCCGCGGTGGTGACCGCGGCGGCCGGCGAGCTGGCGGAGCAGATGGAGACCGCGGCCGCGCGGGCCGGGGACGACCCGGTCTCGCGACTCGCCGCCGCCGGCGGGGCCTACGCCGGGTTCCTCACCGGGCGCCGGGTCGGGCTGGACCTCGTCTACGGCGCCGAGCTGCGGGCACTGGGCGACCGCGACCTCGCGGCCGTGGGACGGCGGATCGGGGACGTCCTGCTCGCCCCGGCCCTGGAGCTCGCCGACCCGGCCGCGGCGGTGTCGCTGATGGAGCGGGTGGTCACGACCGCCCACGGCTACGGCGCCCTCGACGTCGACGGCTTCCTCGCCGGCGCCGCGGTCGGCGGCGGCACGGTCGCCGAGCGTGCGAAGGCGGCCGTCGCGGCCGTGGTCCGCGGCACGGTGGGCACCCCGGGACCGGCGGCGGGCGGTCCGTGAGGCGGGCCCGCACCGGCGTGCCGTGGCACACCGACGGTGCGGTCGGCGGCCGCGCGGGCCAGGCGTAAAGTCGAGGGTCGGCACCCCGACCGGGTCGGGACCCCTACCGCGACCCGGGCAGGGGTCTGCCCTGCCCGCGGTCGGCCCCCGCCGCCGCGCGCACCGCCAGCCCACCTCCACCGAGGAGCCAGCGCCGTCGTGGCCATCCTGTCCGGTCTGCTCACCTCCGCCCTGTCCGACGCCGGTCTCCGTGCCGCCGTCGATGCCGCCCGCGCCGCGGACACCCGCGCCGGTGAGACCCCTGCCGTGCAGGTCGAGGGCCCCTCCGCGGTGCGCCCGCTGCTCGCCGCCGGGCTCGCCGAGACCTTCACGGTGCTCGCCGTGACCGCCACCGACCGGGAGGCCGAGGACCTCGCGGCCGCGGTGTCGGACCTGCTCGGCCACGGCGAGGCGCCGGGCGCCGCCGCCGACACCGTGCACGACTGCGCGGGCGCACCCGTCGTCGTGCTGCCGAGCTGGGAGACGCTGCCGCACGAGAAGCTGTCCCCGCGCCCGGACACCGTCGCCCGCCGGCTGACGATCTTCCGCCGGCTCGCCTCGGCCGAGACCGCCCCGCGGGTGGTCGTGACCGCGGCGCGCAGCCTGATCCAGCCCGTCGCGCCCGGGCTGGGCACGCTCGCCCCGGTCTCGCTGGCCGTCGGCGAGGAGCACGACTTCGAGCAGCTCCTCGTGCGGCTGGTCGAGCTGGCCTACAGCCGCGCCGAGATGGTGACCACCCGCGGCGAGTTCGCCGTGCGCGGCGGCATCCTCGACATCTTCCCGCCGACCGCCGAGCATCCGGTGCGCGTCGAGTTCTGGGGCGACGAGGTCTCCGAGGTGCGGTCGTTCTCCGTCGCCGACCAGCGTTCGGTCGGCGAGGTCACCCGGATCGACGTCCCGCCGTGTCGCGAGCTGCTGCTCACCACCCCCGTGCGCGAGCGGGCCGCCGAGCTGGCCCTCGAACAGCCCGAGACCGCCGGGCTCAACCGCAACCCGCTGCGCGAGCTGCTGGAGAAGCTGTCCGAGGGCATCCCCGGCGAGGGCATGGAGTCGCTGATCCCGGCGCTGGTCGGCGGGGAGATGCAGACGCTCACCGACCTGCTGCCGGACGGGACGCGGGTGCTGCTCGCCGACCCCGAGCGCATCCGGACCCGCTGCGCCGACCTCGTGCGCACCGGGCAGGAGTTCCTGGAGGCGTCCTGGCTGGCGTCCGGCTCCGGGGGCGAGGCCCCGATCGACGTCTCCGGGTCGGCCTACCGCGACCTGCGCGTCACGCTCGACCACGCGACGGCGACCGGCCGCCCCGTGGTGTCGCTGTCGCCGCTGCTGTCGGGTGCCGACGACGTCGTCGTGGCGGGCGTGCACGAGATCGAGCCCTACCGTGGCGACACCGACCGCGCGCTGACCGACCTGCGCGCCCACGTCGCCACCGGCGGTGCCGCGGTGCTCGTGCTGGCCGGGCAGGGCACCGCGGACCGCTCGCTGGAGCAGCTGCGCGAGGCGGAGGTCCCGGCCGCGGCCGTCCCGGTGCTGGCCGACGCCCCGGAGAAGGGGATCGTCACGGTCACCTGCGGGCGGGTGCTGAACGGGTTCACCGCGCCGGAGGTGGGGCTGGTCGTCGTCTCCGAGCCCGACCTGACCGGCAGCCGCGCCGGGCTCGACACCGCGCCGCGCCGGACCACCCCGCGCAAGCGCAACGCCGTCGACCTGGCGGTGCTACAGCCCGGCGACTTCGTCGTCCACAACCAGCACGGCATCGGGCGCTTCGTCGAGATGAAGGAACGCACCGTCCAGGGCGCCACCCGCGAGTACCTGGTGCTGGAGTACGCCAGCTCCAAGCGCGGCCAGCCCGCCGACCGGCTGTTCGTGCCGACCGACGCCCTCGACGAGATCAGCCGCTACGTGGGCGGCGAGCAGCCCGCGGTCAACAAGCTCGGCGGCGGGGACTGGGCCAAGACCAAGAGCCGCGCCCGCAAGGCGGTCAAGGACATCGCGGCCGGTCTTGTGCAGCTCTACGCGGCCCGCCAGGCCTCGCCGGGGCACGCGTTCGGCGCGGACACCCCGTGGCAGCGCGAGCTCGAGGACGCGTTCCCCTACACCGAGACCCCCGACCAGCTGTCGGCGATCGACGAGGTCAAGCGGGACATGGAACGTCCGGTCCCGATGGACCGCGTCATCTCCGGCGACGTCGGGTTCGGCAAGACCGAGATCGCGGTGCGGGCGGCGTTCAAGGCGGTCCAGGACGGCAAGCAGGTCGCCGTGCTCGTGCCGACGACGCTGCTCGCCACCCAGCACCTGTCGACGTTCTCCGAGCGGATGCGCCAGTTCCCGGTGACCGTGCGCGGGCTGTCGCGGTTCACCGACCCGGCCGAGGCGCGCGAGACGATCGAGAAGCTCGCCGACGGGCAGGTCGACGTCGTCGTGGGCACGCACCGGCTGCTCCAGACCGGCATCCGCTGGAAGGACCTCGGCCTGGTGATCGTCGACGAGGAGCAGCGCTTCGGTGTCGAGCACAAGGAGCACATCACCGCGCTGCGCGCGCACGTCGACGTGCTGACCCTGTCCGCGACACCGATCCCGCGGACCCTGGAGATGAGCCTGGCCGGCATCCGCGAGATGTCGGCGATCACCACCCCGCCCGAGGAGCGGCACCCGACCCTGACCTACGTCGGCGCCTACGACGACAAGCAGGTCGCCGCCGCCGTGCGCCGCGAGCTGCTGCGCGACGGCCAGGTGTTCTACGTCCACAACCGGGTCAGCTCGATCGACCGCGCGGCCAAGAAGATCCAGGACCTCGTCCCCGAGGCCCGGGTCGCCGTCGCGCACGGGCAGATGAACGAGGACCTGCTGGAGCGGACCGTCAGCGCATTCTGGCACCGCGAGTTCGACGTGCTGATCTGCACCACGATCGTCGAGAACGGCCTGGACATCTCCAACGCCAACACCCTGATCGTCGAGCGCTCCGACACCCTGGGGCTGTCCCAGCTCCACCAGCTGCGCGGCCGGGTCGGGCGTGGCCGCGACCGTGGCTACGCCTACTTCCTCTACCCGGCCGACCACCCGCTCACCGAGACCGCGCACGACCGGCTCGCCACCATCGCCCAGCACTCCGAGCTGGGCTCCGGCGCGGCCGTCGCGATGAAGGACCTGGAGATCCGCGGAGCGGGCAACATCCTGGGCGCCGAACAGTCCGGCCACATCGCCGGCGTCGGGTTCGACCTCTACATCCGCCTGGTCGGGGAGGCCGTCGCCGCGTTCCGCAAGCAGGCGGGCGGGGAGATCGGGGCCGAGCCGGAGGAGCTGCAGGAGGTCCGGGTCGACCTGCCGGTCGACGCGCACGTCCCGCACGACTACGTCGACGGCGAGCGGCTGCGTCTGGAGGTCTACCGCAAGATCGCCGAAGCGCCCGACGACGCCGCGCTCACCGCGATCGTCGAGGAGCTGACCGACCGCTACGGCGAGCCCCCGACCCCGGTGCGCAACCTGCTGGAGGTCGCCCGGTTCCGCCAGCTGTGCCGCCGCCTCGGCATCCGTGAGGTCGCCTCGGCGGGCACCCAGCTGCGGATCGGGCCGATGCAGCTGCCCGACTCCGCCCAGCTGCGGCTGCGCCGGCTCTACCCGAAGGCGCAGTACAAGGCGGCCGCGCAGATCGTCACGGTGCCCAAGCCGATGCAGGGCAACCGGATCGGCGGGGCGGCGCTGCGCGACGTCGAGCTGCTCGGCTGGTGCGCGGAGCTGCTGCTGCAGATCGTGCCGACCTCCACCCCGGTGCACAGCTCGGCCTCCTCCTGACGCGGTCCTGACGCGATCCTGATGAACACCCGGTGTACCGCCGGGGAACTTCGGGTGTCGGCGTCCGTGCTGTTTCCGGGACGTAACGGGACGGACACCGGCGAACCGGTCGTCGGAGTTGTCGGGATCAATCGCGCGACGTGGGTTCCCATTTCTTCCGGCGATCCACAGCACTCCGCGGACGCGATCCACACTGTTTTACGATCAGGTCAACGGCCCGCGAGAAGGCCGTTTCCGTCGTCAGCTCCCCGTTTCTGGGAAAGAGGTGTGTCCGATGTCCGATCGCCGTCCAGACTCCACCGATTCCGCCGATTTCTGCACTCCGTGCCTGGTGTTGGACATGGACGTCGTCTGAGAACGGTATGTCGAATTCGGTGACGCGCTTGCCGGCGTGGACCTGTTCTACGCGGTCAAGGCGAATCCGGACCCACGGCTCGTCGCATTCCTGGTCGGTCTCGGCGCACGATTCGACGTCGCCAGTCGGCCGGAGCTGGAACTGTGAGCCTTTGCCAACTTGATCTGTGCTGGTCAGCGGCTCTGCGGCGTGGCGTGTCCGTGAATTGGTGAAGCTCCTGGTAGACGGGCGATTGACTAGATCAACACGCCTGACCAGGAGCTTCACGTGCAGTCCTACCCGTCCGCGATGAACGTGTCCAGCCGCGTCATCCAACAGCTCGCCGACGCCCTGCGCGGCCACCGCAACCAGCTCGGCACCCGCTGGCGCAAGCTCTCCGCCGGCCGCCAGGCCCTGCTCGTGGTGGCGCATCTGCGCAAGAACGAGACCTACGCCGACCTCGCGGGCGGGTTCTGCGTCGGTACCTCGACCGCGTTCCGCTACATCCGCGAGGCGATCGCGCTGCTCGCCGACCTGGCCCCGAGCCTCGAGCAGGCGATCGAGGTCGCCCGCGGGAAGGCGTTCGTGATCCTCGACGGGAGCCTGCTGCGTATCGACCGGGTCGGGATGGGATCGGACTACAACGCCGGCTTCTACTCCGGCAAGCACAAGTGCCACGGCGTGAACGTGCAGGTCATCGCCGACCCGGCCGGCCGGCTGGTGTGGATCTCACCGGCGCTGCCCGGTGCCCGTCACGACATCGCCGCGGCCCGCCAGCACGGGATCATCGACGCCCTCGCCGACGCCGGCGTTCAGGCGATCGCCGACACCGCCTACCAAGGCGCCGGCAAACACGTCGTCGTCCCGCAGCGCAGGCGACGCCTGGACCGCGACACCGGCCGCTACCGGCCCCTGTCTGCAGCACAGAAGGAAGTCAACACCACTCACGCCCGCCAACGCGGGCCCGGTGAACGGGTCAACGCCGAGCTCAAGAACTGGCGGATCCTGCGGAAGATCTGCTCCAGCCCCAGCCACGCCACCGACCTCGTCGCCGCTGTTCAGACGCTCATGATCACCAACGTCTGATCAGGTTGGCAAACGCTCTGTGCCTGGCGGCCGGTGCCCGGCCCGCGGACATCTCCTACGGCAGCACCGTCAAGAAGGAACGCGACATCGCGTTCGCGCACCGCAGCGGCGTGCGCCGGTTCGCGGTCGACTCGGCCGCCGAGCTGGCGAAGATCGCCCGGTGCGCGCCGGGTGCCGAGGTGTTCGTCCGGGCCGCCTGCAGCGGCGCGGGCTCCTGCTTCCCGCTGGACCGCAAGTTCGGGTGCTCGCCCGCTGCGGCCGCGTCGCTGCTGCTCGACGCCGACGGGGCCGGGCTGCGCGCGGCGGGTGTGTCGTTCCACGTCGGCTCCCAGCAGCTCGACCCGGGGGCGTGGCGCGCCGGGATCGCCGACGCCGCGGAGGTGTTCCGCAGGGTCCGCGCCCGTGGTCTGCGGCCGTACCTGCTCAACCTCGGTGGCGGCTTCCCCTCGCACTACGACGCGCACGTCCTCCCCCTGGCGGACTACGGCGACGCGATCCGGGACGCGGTCGCCGCGGAGTTCGGCGACGACCGGCCGGAGCTGATGATCGAACCGGGCCGGGGCCTCGTCGCCGGCGCGGGGACGCTCTACAGCGAGGTCGTGCTCGTGTCCGACCGGGACGGCGACGCCGGTCCACGCTGGGTCTACCTCGACATCGGCCGCTTCGGCGGGCTCGCCGAGACCGAGGGCGAGCTGGTCCGCTACCCGATCCGCACCGCCCACGACGACGGTCCCCGCTCGCCGGTCGTCCTGGCCGGACCGACCTGCGACAGCGCCGACGTGCTCTACCGCAGGCATCCCTACCTGCTCCCCGACGACCTGTGCGCCGGTGACGTGGTCCGGCTGCTGCACACCGGCGCCTACACCACCAGCTACTCCTCGGTCGGCTTCAACGGGTTCGCCCCGCTGCGCTGCGTCTGCACCGGGGACCCCGCCACGGGCGGGTCCGGAATGTCGGTGCGTGCGGCTAACGTCGCCGTGTGAGCTTCCTGCGCCATCCCCACCTGTCGGGTGACACGCTCGTCCTGGTCGCGGAGGACGATCGTGGACGGCTCCGGTCGCGGGCGGGCGGGCCCACCGCCTGACCGCGGACGGGGTGCCCGTCACCGCGCCGCGCTTCTCACCCGACGGCGGGTCGATCGCCTTCGCCTCCCGGCGCGACGGTGCGCCGGAGGTGTACCGGGTCGATGCCGAGGGCGGCACGCCCACCCGGCTCACCTGGTGGGGCGAGGCGACGACCCGCGCAGCGGGCTGGCCCCCCGACGGGGCGGTGGTCGCGTTGTCGGCGCACGGGGACGCGACCTCCCGGCTGTGGGCGTACGCGGTCCCGGCGACCGGCGGCACACCGGAGCTGCTGCCGCACGGCACGCTCTCCGCGCTCGCCCACCAGCCCGGCGGCCCCGCCGTGCTCACCCAGGTCGAGGGCGGGCGGGACGCGGCCCACTGGAAGCGCTACCGCGGCGGGCGCGCGGGCCGGCTCTGGCTCGACGCCACCGGGACGGGGGAGTTCACCCGGGTCCTCGCCGGTCTGGCCGGACAGCTGGAGTGCCCCATGATCGTCGACGACGGGTCGGGCCCGCCGCTGGCGTTCGTCTCCGACCACGAGGGCTGGGGGAACGTCTACTCCGTCCCGCTCGCCGACCCCGGCACCGACCTGCGCCGGCACACCGACCACGGCTCCGGGGGCGGCACCGACTTCTACGTCCGACACGCGAGCACCGACGGGCGCCGGGTGGTCTACGCGTCGGCAGGGGAGATCTTCCTGCTCGACGACCTGTCCGCCGCCTCGCAGCCGCGCCGGATCGACGTCCGGCCCGGCGGGCCGCGGCGCGCCCGCGAGCCCTTCCGCGCGTCGCTGCCCGCCGACCTGGGCCCGGTCCGGCCGGACCGCACCGGCCGGGCGAGCATCGTGTCGGTGCTCGGCACCGTGCACCGGCTCACCCACCGCGACGGCCCCGCCCGCGCACTGCTCGCCGAGCCCGGCGTGCGCGCCCGGCCCCGCCGGAGACCTCCGCGCCCGCCGCACGCAGCCCGCTGTCCGGGCCCGGCGTCGACGTGCGGGCCGGGGACGTGCTGCTGGAGGTGTACGGGTGCCCGCTCGACCCGCACTGGGGGCCCGCGCCGCTGCTCGTCGCGACGGCCGGGAGCACGGTGGAGCTCACCGTGCGCTCCGGACCCGACCGGCCCGACGCGGGCACCGTCCGCCGCGTGGCGGTGCGCCCGCTGCACTCCGAGGACGAGCTGCGCTACCAGGACCGGGTGGCCCGGCTGCGCGCCGAGGTCGCCGAGCGGTCCGCGGGGCGGCTGGGCTACCTGCACGTGCCGGACATGATGGGTTACGGCTGGGCCCAGCTGCACCGCGACCTCGCCCGCGAGACCGCGAAGGACGGCCTGCTGCTCGACGTGCGCGGCAACCGCGTCGGACACACCTCGCAGCTGGTGGTGGAGAAGCTCGCGCGCCGCGTCATCGGGTGGGACCTGCCCCGCCACGGCGCACCCGCGACCTATCCCGAGCAGGCGCCGCGCGGCCCGGTGGTGACCCTGGCCGACGAGCGCTCCGGCTCCGACGGCGACGTCGTCACCGCCGCGATCAAGCGGCTCGGGGTCGGCCCGGTCGTCGGGACCCGCACCTGGGGCGGGGTGATCGGCATCGACAGCCGCTACCGGCTCGTCGACGGCACCCTGGTCACCCAGCCCCGCTACGCCACCTGGTTCGACGACGTCGGCTGGACGATGGAGAACCATGGGGTGGACCCCGACGTGGAGGTGGTCGTGACCCCGCAGGACCGGGCGGCCGGACGGGACCCGCAGCTGGACCGGGCGATCGAGATCGCCATGGCCCGGCTCGACGAGCACCCGCCCGCGCGGCCGCCGGACCTCGCCGGGCGGCCGTCGGTGGCCCGGCCCGCGCTGCCGGGTCGGCCGGGTGGGGGAGATCGGCACCACATCGCGTGAGAGGCTGACCGCCGTGCGCACTCGCAGGATCACCGCCGCCCTGCTGATCGTCGGGGCCGTCGCTGTCACCGGGGCCGGCTGCGGTGCCGGGCCGAGCCGGGTCGACTCCGCCGCGATCGTCGGCGAGAGGTCGATCCCGCTCGCCACCGTGCAGCCCGCGATCACCTCCGTGCTCACCCGGCCCGGGCTGGTCGACGGTCTGAAGGCCCAGGGCGGGTCCCAGGCCGACATCGGGCGGGCCGTGGTGTCCCAGCTGGTGATCCGCGACCTGATCGGCCTGACCGCCCCGGAGCAGGGTGTCACCGTGACCGACCAGCAGGTCACCGCGGCGATCGCCCGGCAGGGTGGCGAGCAGGCGGTGCAGGAGTCGTCGCTGGCGGTCGGCGGTGTGCAGGCCGCGACCCGGGACGAGCTGACCCTGACCGAGCTGGCCCGGCGTGAGCTGCCGCGGCTGTCGGTGACCGCGGACGTCGCGGTCGCCCAGGACCGGGCCCAGGCCACGACGCTGGCCCGCGAGGTCGCCGCCGGCGGGCAGCGGGCCGAGGCGGCGCTGGCCGGTGCCGGCACCACCCAGCGCGGGCTCGCGATCCGCCCGGCCGAGACCCCGCAGGCCGCGCTCACCCCGCTGATCGGCATCCCGGCCGGCTGGGTCGCGGCGTTCCCGCTGGGCAGCGGCCAGGGCTGGGTCGTGGTCCGGGTCACCGAGCGCGACCTCGGCGCCCCTGCCCCGGGCAATGCGGTCGGCCAGCTGGACCAGCGGTCGCTGTCCGAGGCCGGGATCCGGATGCTCACCCCCACCGCGCTGCGCACCGGGGTGCAGCTCAACCCCCGCTACGGCGTGTGGGACCCGATCCAGATGCTCGCCGTGCCGACCGCCGAGGACGCCTCCGTGGTGTTCCCGGTCGCCGCCGGCAACCCGACCCCGCCCGCCCCCTGATGGCCGCGACGATCGTCGTCTGTCCCCGTCGCGGGGCCGCACTCCCGGCCGCGGCGCTGCCGGCGCTGCGCTCCGCGACCGAGGTGCTCGCCGTGCCCGGTCTCGACGCCGGTGCCGCCGCCGGGGCCGTCGACTGGACCGGCACCGACCCCGCCGAACTCGCCGACGGCACGGTGCTGCTCGTACCGGCGGGCCACCCCTCCGCCGCGCACCCCGGCGCGGTGCCGCCGCCGACCGGACACGCGGTGCTGGACGCCGTCGCGGTGATGGACCGGCTCCGCTCACCCGGCGGCTGCCCCTGGGACGCCGAGCAGACCCACACGTCGCTGCTGCGCTACCTCGTCGAGGAGTGCTACGAGCTGTACCAGTCCATCGAGGACGGTGACCGCACCGAGCTGCGCGAGGAGCTCGGCGACGTCCTGCTGCAGGTGCTGTTCCACGCCCGCGTCGCCACCGAGCACCCCGACGCCCCGTTCGGGATCGACGAGGTCGCGACCGGGCTGGTCGACAAGCTCGTCGGTCGCCACCCGCACGTGTTCGCCGCGGGGGAGCAGGTCGCCACGGCCGCCGACCAGGACCGCCGCTGGGACGAGCTCAAGCGCGCCGAGAAGCAGCGCGAGTCCAGTGTCGACGGCGTCGCGACGGTCCAGCCGGCCGTCGCGTTCGCCGCGAAGCTGACCTCCCGCACGGCGAAGGCGGGGCTGCCCGTGGACCTGCTGCCCGCCGGCGACGACGCCGGTGCGGCACTGTTCCGGCTGGCCGCGGCAGCGCAGCTCGGCGGCGGCGACCCGGAGGCCGCGCTGCGCACGGCCGCCCGCGAGTTCGAGGCACGGGTGCGGTCGGCGGAGAAGGCCGCGGCCGCGGACGGGCTCGATCCGCACGCGCTGACCGCGCAGGACTGGCGTCGCTACTGGTCAGGCCCCTGACCCCGTCCCCGATCGGGTGATACCCGTCGGTAACGTATGAGCGTGCGCACTCAGTCGCTCCTCGCGGCCATCGGCGGCATCGTGGCCCTGATCGTGGGCGTCTCGCTGGCGACCGGCCCGGACTTCGGGCCGTCGCTGCCCCGGACCCCGGTCGACCGGCAGTCCGCCCCGCCCGCGTCCGCGCCGCTGCCCGCGGGCACCGACGTCGTCGCATGGGCCAGGGCCACCGCGGCCGAGGCGGACATTCCCGAACGGACCCTGCAGGCCTACTCGAACGCCGAGCTGCTCCAGCGCGAGCGCACCCCGGCCTGCCGGTTGAGCTGGGCGACGCTGGCCGGGGTCGGCCGGATCGAGTCCGGGCACGCCACCTTCCGCGGCGCCGAGCCCGGCCCGGACGGCCGCGTCGACCCGCCGATCATCGGCATCCCGCTCGACGGCACCGGTGGCACCCGCCGGGTCGCCGACACCGACGGCGGCCGCCTCGACGGCGACCCGGTGCTGGACCGCGCGGTCGGGCCGATGCAGTTCCTGCCCGGGACCTGGGCGCGCTACGGCGCGGACGGCAACGGGGACGGCGTCGCCGACCCCCAGCAGGTCGACGACGCCGCGCTCGCCGCGGCCGGCTACCTGTGCGCGAACGGGCGCGACGTCGCCGAGGCGGGGGACTGGTGGCGCGGGGTGCTCGCCTACAACGCCTCCCGCGAGTACGCCGGCGACGTGTGGTCCGCCGCCGCGGACTACGCACAGCGCACCGCTGCCCCCGCACCGCCCGCCCCCTGACGGGGCCGGCCCCGGCGTCGCAGGGTCAGGCGAGCAGCGCGCGGCCCCAGTGGTCGTCGCCCTCGGCGAGGCCGGGCGGGACCGCGAACAGCGCCGAGCCGTTGTGCTCCAGGTACTCGCTGAGCGCGTCGGAGCGGGCCAGCCTGCGCTGCATCGGCACGTACTGGCGCTGCGGGTCGCGCACGAACGCGATGAAGAACAGGCCGGCGTCGAGGTGCCCGTGCCCGTCGGAGCCGTCGACGAAGTTGTAGCCGCGCCGCAGGATCCGCGCCCCGCCGTTCTCCTGCTCGGAGGCGAGCCGGATGTGCGCGTCGTCCGGGATGACCGGCCCGGAGGTGTCGGTCGCGGCGAGGTCGGCGGTGTCGAACTCGGCCGTCCCGGTCAGCGGCGCGCCCTCGCCCTTGTCCCGTCCGATGGTGCGCTGCTGGTCGTCGAGGTTGGAGCGGTCCCACACCTCGATGTGCATCCGGATCCGGCGCGCCACCAGGTAGGAGCCGCCGCGCAGCCACTCCGGGCCCTCGTCGCCGACCCACACGTGACGGTCCAGCAGGTCCGGTTCCTCGGCCTTGAGGTTGTTGGTGCCGTCCTTGAAGCCGAACAGGTTGCGCGGCGTGGCCTGCCCGGTGGACGTCGACGACGTCCGTCCGAACCCCAGCTGCGACCAGCGCACCTCGGTGACGCCGAAGCCCTCGCGGACCAGGTTGCGCACCGCGTGCACGGCGACCTGCGGGTCGTCGGCGCAGGCCTGGATGCACAGGTCCCCGCCGGAGCGGGCCGGGTCGAGCTGGTCGCGCTCGAACCGCGGCAGCGCGGCGAGCCCGGTCGGGCGCCGGTCGGTGATGCCGAGCTTGTCGAAGAACCCGGAGCCGACGCCGAAGGTCAGCGTCAGCGACGACGGCGGCAGCCCGAGCGCCTCGCCGGTGTCGGCCGGGGCGGTGTAGCGGTTGCCGGGCAGCGCGCCGCCCTCGGCGGTCTCCCCTCCGGCCGTCATCCGCTCGGCCGACGACGTCCACCGGGCCAGCAGGTCGCGCACCGCGGCCCGGTCGGTGGTGGTGAGGTCCAGGGCCACGAAGTGCAGCCGGTCCTGGGCGGGGGTCACGATCCCGGCCTGGTGGGCGCCGCGGAAGGCGACGGTCCCGTCGCCCGCCGCGGAGCCGTTCCCGGACAGGCCGTACCCGGCGGCGACGCCCGCCCCGGCCAGGGCCACACCGGCGCCGGTCAGGCCGAACAGTCCCCGCCGGGAGACGTGCAGCGGGCTCATGCGGTGACGGTGCCCGCGACCTTGCTGACCGGCTCGGCCAGCGCGTCGACGGCCGCGGCCATCTTCTTCGTGTCCTCGGGCGTCAGCTGGGTGTAGAGCTTGTAGCCGTCGCCGACGCGGTAGCCCTGCAGCAGCGTGTCGACGGCCTCGAAGCGCTGGTCGAGCAGCGGGCCCAGCGCCGGGTCCTTCTGGTCGATCACCGGGCGCAGCGCGGCGACGGCGGCCTGCGAACCCTCCACGTTGGCCTGGAAGTCCCACAGGTCGGTGTGGGAGTAGCGGTCCTCCTCGCCGGTGATCTTGCCGGTGGCGACCTCGTCGAGCAGGCTCTTGGCGCCGTTGGCGAGCTCGGCCGAGGTGAGCTTCAGGCCGGGGATGCGGCCCTGCAGGTCCTTGGTGTCGGTGACCAGGGTCGCGGCGATCTGCGGGGAGTCGGCCTTCAGGCCGTCGATCCAGAGGTCCTTCTCGAGCCGGTGGAACCCGGTCCAGGCGACGCCGGGGTCGCGCTCGTCGTCCTCACGGCCGTCGAGCTTCGGGTCGAGGTCGCCGAAGGACTCGGCGATCGGCTCGATCCGCTCGTAGTAGGTGCGGGCGACCGGGAACAGGGTCTTGGCCTTCGCGACGTCGCGGGCCGACACGGCGGCGGCGAACTCGGAGGTCTTGGTGACCAGCGCGTCGGACTGGGAGGACACGTAGCGCAGGTAGCCGGCGGTGGCGGCGGCGAGCTCGGCGTTGGTGTCGGTGGCGCGCTGCGCGGACCCGGTGACGGTGAACGGGGCGCGGATGCCGTCACCGGACATGCCGGGCTTGCAGGCGGTGGTGTAGGTGCCGCCGTCGGGGACCTCGACGATCAGGTCGCGGGACAGGCCGGGGCCGATGTTCTCGACCTCGCCCATGATCCGGTCGCCGGTGGCGTAGAGGTAGAACTCGGTGACCTTGCTGCCGGCGTTGGTGATCCGGAAGGTGACGTTGCCGGCCGGGGCCTGCGTGGTCGACACCTCGCAGGCGGTGTCGGTGGCGTTCACGGTGATCGGGCCGCCGTCGCCGGGTCCCTGCGCCGCCGGGGCGGTCGAGGTGCAGCCGGCCAGCAGGGCGGCGGCGACGGTGAGCGACGTCAGGCCGGCGGCCGTGCGAGTGACGGGGGACATCGTGCGTGCTCCTAGAGGGACGGACACCGTGGACGGTGCAGGGTTCAGGCGCCGGTGGCGGCGGGGGTGCGCCGGCGGGCCGGGCGCAGGAACAGCGCCAGGACCACCACGACGTAGAGCGACCAGACGACGGCCTGCAGCACGGTCGTCTGCGGGGAGAAGTTGAAGATCCCCTTGAGGAGCGTGCCGTACCAGGAGTCGGCGGGGACCACGTCGCTGACGTCGAAGGCCAGGGTGTTCAGGCCGGGCAGGAGCCCGGCCTCCTGCAGGTCGTGGACGCCGTAGGCGAGGATCCCGGCGGCGACGAAGATCAGCAGGAAGCCGGTGACGGTGAAGAACCGCCCCAGGTCGATCTTCAGTGCGCCGCGGTAGATCCCGTACGCCAGCGCGACGGCGACCGCGATGCCGATCAGGAACCCGACCAGCGGTCCGGCGGTCTCGCCCGCGGCCTGCGCGGCGGCGAAGAAGAAGATCGCGGTCTCCAGGCCCTCGCGGCCCACGGCGAGCGCCGCCATCACGACGACGGCCCACGGCCCCATCGACACGGCCCGGTCCAGGGCGCCTTCGAGCTCGCGGGACAGGGTCCGGCCGTGCGAGCGCATCCAGAAGATCATCCAGGTGACGAAGCCGACCGCGATGATCGAGAGGGAACCGCCGAGCGCCTCCTGCGCCTGGAACGTCAGCGCCTGCTGGGTCAGGGTCAGCCCGAGCGTGACACCGACGCTGACGGCGACGGCGAGCGCGACGCCGGCCCACACCCTGGGCAGCTCGGACCGACGCCCGGTGCGGACCAGGAAGGCCACCAGGATCGCCACGACGAGCGCGGCCTCGAGTCCTTCGCGCAGCCCGATGAGCGCGTTTCCCAGCATGCGACCTCCTGCGGCACGGACACCACGAGCAGTCGCCAGGTGAGGGTGAGCTGCCGGGCGGGAAGGCTAACCTCACCCGATCGAGGAGGGAAGTGTCGCGAGGCATTCGCCCCGGAAGATCCGTTTTCGCAGTTCAGGGACGGTCGGGCGCGAGTGCGATGCGGGCCCGCACCTCACCCAGTGCCTCCTGGTACTCCGGGCGCGGGTCCATCGCCGAGGCGATCTTCAGCTGGGTCTCGGCCTCGCCGAGCCTGCCCTGCCGTTGCAGGGTCTTACCGAGCGCGAAGCGCGCGTAGTGGTCGGCCGGATCCATCTCGACGACCCGCACGAACGCGGCCTCGGCCTTCCGCAGCTGCGCCGAGTCCAGGTAGGCGCGGCCGGCGAGCAGGTGCACCGAGGCGTCGCCGGGTTCGTCCGGACCGTGTGCGTCGAGGACGGGACGGAGCGCGTCGAGGGCCTCGAGCGGGCGGTGCCGGGAGAGCAGGCGGTCGGCACGGCGGAACGCGGCGACCGGGTCCTGGTGGTTCGCACGGGGACTGCTCATGGTCACCCCCACGTTAGGTGCGATCCGGGCGGGATGCGAGGCCTTGACAGACCACCGGTGCGGAGCAGGGTGACGTAAGCGTCCCCCGCCGGGGGCCGACCGGTGACTACGCTGACGCACCGGACGACACCCGCGATCAGAACAGGAGTCACGGTGGCGGTCATCGAGCAGGTCGGGGCACGCGAGATCCTCGATTCCCGGGGCAATCCCACGGTGGAGGTCGAGGTCGCGCTGGACGACGGCACGCTGGCGCGTGCCGCGGTCCCGTCGGGCGCCTCGACCGGTGAGCACGAGGCCGTCGAGCTCCGGGACGGCGACAAGAACCGCTACGGCGGCAAGGGCGTCGAGAAGGCCGTCGCGGCCGTCCTCGACGAGATCGGACCGGAGCTCGTCGGCGTCGAGGCGGTGGACCAGCGGCTGGTCGACCAGCGCCTCGTCGACCTCGACGGCACCCCGGACAAGTCGAAGTTCGGCGCGAACGCCCTGCTGGGCGTGTCGCTGGCCGTCGCGAAGGCCGGGGCGGAGTCCTCGGGCCTGGAGCTGTTCCGCTACGTCGGCGGCTCCAACGCGCACGTACTGCCGGTGCCGATGATGAACATCCTCAACGGTGGTGCGCACGCCGACACCTCCGTCGACGTGCAGGAGTTCATGGTCGCGCCGATCGGTGCGGAGACCTTCCGCGAGGCGCTTCGCTGGGGTGCGGAGGTCTACCACGCGCTCAAGTCGGAGCTGAAGGACAAGGGCCTGTCGACCGGCCTCGGCGACGAGGGCGGCTTCGCCCCCGACGTCAAGGGCGGCACCCGCGGCGCGCTCGACCTGATCGCCGCCGCCGTGCAGCGCGCCGGCTACACGCTGGGCACCGACGTCGTGCTGGCGCTCGACGTCGCCGCGACCGAGTTCCACGAGGGCGGCAAGTACTCCTTCGAGGGCAAGAAGATCACCGCGGACAAGCTGTCCGAGGTGTGGGCCGAGCTGGTGGCCGCCTACCCGCTGGTCTCGATCGAGGACCCGCTGGACGAGAACGACTGGGACGGCTGGGTCGCGCTCACCGAGTCCATCGGGGACAAGGTGCAGCTGGTCGGCGACGACCTGTTCGTCACCAACCCGGAGCGGCTCGAGGACGGCATCGCCCGCGGCGCCGCGAACGCGCTGCTGGTGAAGGTCAACCAGATCGGCACGCTGTCCGAGACCCTCGATGCGGTCACGATGGCACACAACGCGGGCTACCGCTGCATGATGAGCCACCGTTCCGGGGAGACCGAGGACGTCACCATCGCGGACCTCGCCGTCGCGACCGGCTGCGGCCAGATCAAGACCGGCGCCCCGGCCCGGTCCGAGCGGGTGGCGAAGTACAACCAGCTGCTGCGCATCGAGGAGCTGCTCGGTGACGCCGCCCGCTACAACGGCGAGCTGGCGTTCCCGCGCTACCAGGTGCCCGGCCAGGGCTGACGCTCCGGTCGTTCCCCCGTCGGTGACGGCGGTGCCGCCCGGATCGTCTGCGGACGGTTCGGCGCGGCACCGTCACCGGTGCCCGATCGGGCGGCATGCTGGACGGGCCGCCACGCAGCGGCATCGAGCAGCACTGACGGGTGAGGGAACCCGGTACGGACGGGAGGGTGCATGGCGGACCGTCGGGGACGTGGACGGGACGCTCGCGCCCGCACGACCGGCACGGGGCGTGGCCGGGCCGCGGCGAAGCCGCGGAGCACGACCGGGCGCTCGGCGCGGGCACCCGCGTCGACGGGCGGTTCCGGTGCGCGGTCGCGTCCGGCCGGACCCCAGGGCGCCCGGCCCCGCCTCACCCGTGCCCGGTCCCGCGCCGGCGAGGTCGTCGCCCGCACGACCGGCCTGCTGGGCCTGTCGTCGACGAAGCGGGCCGCCATCCTGGCGATCGTGGTCTGTGCACTCGCGCTGACCGTCGCGGTGCCGCTGCACAACTTCGTCGCCCAGCGCCAGGAGCTGTCCGACGTCTCGGACCGGCAGCAGGCGCTGGAGGCCGACGTCGCGCGGCTGTCCGCCGACCGTGCCCGGCTCTCGGACCCGGCCGAGGTCGAGGCCCAGGCCCGGGCCCGGCTCGGGATGGTCGAGCCGGGGGAGACGCCCTACGTGCCGCAGTTCCCGGCCCCGCCGGCGCCGGTCGTCGAGGACGGTCAGGCCGAGCCCGGCGTGCCCTGGTTCCACACCCTGTGGAACGACGTCGTGGGCGACCCGCGACGATGAGGGCGTGAGCAGCACTCGTTCTCGTCCGCCCGGTCTGGAGCCGGGCCCGGTCGCCCAGGCCGACCTCGACGCCGTCGCCGACCAGCTCGGTCGCGCCCCGCGCGGGGTCCTCGCGGTCGCCTACCGCTGCCCCTCCGGGCACCCCGCGGTCGTGCAGACCGCGCCGCGGCTTCCCGACGGCACCCCGTTCCCGACGCTGTACTACCTGACGTGTGCCCGGCTCGCGTCGCGGATCGGGACGCTCGAGGCCGAGGGCCGGATGAAGGAGATGGAGGAACGGCTCGCCGTCGACGACGAGCTGGCCGCCGCCTACCGCCGCGCCCACGAGACCTACCTCGCCGAGCGCGACGCGATCGAACCGCTGTCCACGCACCCCGACGTCACCGCCGGGGGCATGCCGGACCGGGTGAAGTGCCTGCACGTGCACGTCGCGCACGCCCTGGCGGCCGGGTCCGGGGTGAACCCGTTCGGCGACGAGGCGCTCGAGGAGATCGGGGAGTGGTGGCGGTCCGGGCCGCCCTGCCTCTAGACCGGCTGTTCACGGTCCGGGCCTGGTGAGCGGAGGGCGTCGACCGCGAGCCGGGCGAAGCGGGCCGCGTCGCGTGCGCGGGTCGCCTCCGGTGCGAGGGCCAGGCAACGCCCGGCCCGGAGGATCAGGACCAGGTCGTCGCGGCCGAAGTCGGCCCGCAGCGCACCGGCCGCGCGCGCCCGTGACACGAGACCGTCGAGCATGCCGAGCGGCTCCCGCCGGTGGCCGACGAGCAGGTCCCGGGCGGGCTCCGCGCTCGTCAACGCGTCGACGAAGCCCCGGTTCCGCACGGTCAGCGCGAGTAGCCGGTGCACGACCGTCCGGAAGCCGCGCCACGGGTCGTCGTCGGCGACTCCGTCGACGACGATCTGCCGGCACTCGTGCATCTCCTCGGCGAACGCCTCGCGGACCGAGTCGTGGCGGGTGGGGAAGCGGCGGTACAGGGTCGCGGGGCCGACCCCGTCCCGCCGGGCGATCGCGCGCATCCCGACGTCCAGCCCGTTCTCGGCGGACAGGGCGCGGGCGGCGACGAGGATCCGGTCGCGGTTGTCCTGCGCGTCGGCTCGCAGACGAGGCAGCTCGCGGTCCATCCGTCTCACTTCCGCCGAAGTGGACGGGTGCGTCCACTACCGTCGCCACACCGTCCCCCGTGACCGGCGGGACGCGGTCCGCGCCGACCAGTTCGAGGACGCCGTGCGGGGTGGACTCAGCACCGTCGTCGACGGGGTGCTGCCCCTGCGGTCGGCGGCGCAGGCACACCGTCGGATGGACGCGGGCAGCGTGTTCGGGCTGCTCGTGCTCGTGCCCGGCGACGGTGCCGCCCGGACCTGACCGGCCGGTGTGTCAGCCGACGGGCGTCGCCCGGTCCAGCAGCACCCCGACGCTGTCCTTGCCCGGCCGGGTCCCCGCGGTGCGCAGCGGCCCGTCGGCGTCGAGCCGGGTCGTGAGGAAGACGTCCGCGACGGCCGTCGGGGAGTGGCGGACCAGCAGTGACCCCTGCAGCGCCAGCGCGGCCAGCTCCGCGAGACGGCGGGCCCGCCGTTCCTCCGGCGCGGCCAGCTCGGCGCGCAGCGCGGTGACCGTCGCGTCCAGCCGCGGGTCGGATCCCGCGGCCAGGTCGATCTCGGCGAGCAGCGCCTCGACGGCGTGCGGCTCGCGGGCGATGGCACGCAGGGCGTCGAGCGCGGTGACGTTGCCCGAGCCCTCCCAGATCGAGTTCAGCGGTGCCTCGCGGTAGAGCCGGGGCAGGTCGGACTCCTCGACGTAGCCGTTGCCGCCCAGGCACTCCAGCGCCTCGGCGACGACGGTCGAGGCCCGCTTGCACACCAGGTACTTCGACACGGGCAGGGCCAGGCGCAGCAGCGCCGTCTCACCCCGGTCGACGGCACCGGCCAGGCGCAGCGCCAGGACCGTCGCGGCCTCGGTCTCGGCGGCGAGTTCGGCGAGGACCTCGCGCATCAGGGGCTGGTCGGCCAGCCGGGCGCCGAAGGCCGACCGGTGCGCGACGTGGTGCGCGGCCTCGGTGACCGCGGCCCGCGCGGTCGCCGCGGAGCCGAGCACGCAGTCGAGCCGGGTCATCGAGACCATCTCGATGATCGTGCGGACGCCCCGGCCCTCGTCGCCGACCCGCCACCCGACGGCGCCGGCGTACTCGATCTCCGACGAGGCGTTGGACCGGTTGCCCAGCTTGTCCTTGAGCCGCTGGAGCCGGATCGCGTTGCGGGTGCCGTCGGGCAGGACCCGGGGTAGGACCAGGCAGGTCAGCCCGCCGGGGGCCTGGGCGAGGGTGAGGAACAGGTCGTTCATCGGGGCGCTGGTGAACCACTTGTGCCCGGTCAGGCGGTAGCTGCCGTCGGGCTGTGGGGTGGCGACCGTGGTGCCCGCGCGGACGTCGGAGCCGCCCTGCTTCTCGGTCATCGACATCCCCGCGAGCAGCCCGTCCTTGTCCGTGGGGACGGCGAGCCCGGGTGCGTAGGTCCGGGCGGTCAGGCCGGGCTCGTAGGCGGCGGCGAGCTCCGGGGCGTGGCGCAGTGCCGGCACCGACGCGTAGGTCATCGAGATCGGGCACAGGTGGCCCTGCTCCACCTGCGAGGTCAGGTAGAAGCCCGCGGCCCGGGTGACGTGCGCGCCGGTGCCGGGTGCCGCGGCCCACGGGGCGGCGGCGAGACCGTGCTCGACGCTCGTGCGCATCAACGTGTGCCAGGACGGGTGGAAGGCGACCTCGTCGACGCGGTGCCCGGTGCGGTCGTGCGTGCGCAGCTCCGGCTCGTGGGCGTTCGCGGCGCGGGCGTGCTCGCGGTGCTCCGCGGTCCCGACGGCCGCGGCCACCGCCTCCAGCGCCGCCGCGTCCCCGCCTTCGCGCGCGAGCGCCTCGGCGACGGCCGGGTCCGCGGAGAGCAGGTCGCCGTCCGAACGCGGCGGGACCTGGTTGAGGACCTCGTGGGTGCCGAGGCCCGACACCGGGGCGGGGGTGTGCGTCGTCGCCATTACCGGAGGGTAACCCGGACCGGCGGCTCCACCGGGCGATCGCGACTACGGTGAGGTCCGACGGTCGCCGAGAACAGGGAGTGCCGATGTCGCGGGTCGCCGCCATCGACTGCGGAACCAATTCGATCCGGCTGCTGGTCGCCGACGTCGGTGAGGCGTTCGACGGCCAGAAGGAGCTGCGCGACCTGCACCGCGAGATGCGGATCGTGCGGCTCGGCAAGGGCGTCGACGCGACCGGCCGGCTCGACCCGGAGGCGCTGGAGCGGACCCGGGTGGCACTCGTCGACTACGCGGTCGCCGCCCGCCGCAAGGGCGCCGAGCGGATCCGGATGGTCGCGACGTCGGCGACCCGGGACGCGTCGAACCGCGAGGACTTCTTCGCGATGGTCCGCGACACCCTCGGCGTCGAGGCGGAGATCATCTCCGGCGACGAGGAGGCGCGCCTGTCGTTCGTCGGCGCCGTCGGTGACCTCGACCCCGACGACGGCCCGTTCGTCGTCACCGACGTCGGCGGCGGGTCCACCGAGGTCGTCGTGGGCGAGCTGCGGGACGGGGTCGCGGTGGTGACCGCGGCGAAGTCGGTCGACATGGGGTCGGTGCGGCTGACCGAGCGCTGCCTGCCCTCCGACCCGCCGTCGGAGGCCGAGATCGACTCCGCGCGTACGGTCGCCGGTGAGGTGCTGGCCGAGGCGTTCGCGTCGGTGCCGCTCGAGACCGCGAGGACCTGGGTCGGGGTGGCCGGGACGATCACCTCGCTCTCCGGGATCGCCCAGGAGCTGCCCGCCTACGACCGCGAGCAGGTGCACGGCTCGACGCTGACCCGCGAGGACCTGCACCGGGTCGCGGACCTGCTGATCCGGTCGTCGCGGTCGGAGCGGGAGAAGCACGGTTCGCTGCACCCGGGCCGCGTCGACGTCATCGGTGCCGGGTCGCTGGTCGTGCAGGCCCTCGCCGACGAGCTGCACGCGCGCGCCGGGATCGACCGGGTCGTCGTGTCCGAGCACGACATCCTCGACGGGATCGCGCGATCGATCGCATGAACCTGGCGGTCCTGGACCAGCGGATCTCCGAGTGCCGGGCCTGCCCGCGGCTGGTCGAGTGGCGCGAGCAGGTGGCCCGGGAGAAGCGGGCCGCGTTCCGCGACGAGACCTACTGGGGTCGGCCGGTACCCGGCCTCGGCCCGCCCGACGCGCGGATGCTGATCGTCGGGCTGGCTCCGGCCGCGCACGGAGCGAACCGGACCGGGCGCATGTTCACCGGCGACCGCAGCGGCGACGTGCTCTACGCCGCGCTGCACACCGTCGGGCTGGCCTCGCAGCCGACCGCCTCGCACATCGGCGACGGCCTGGAGCTGTACGGGGTCCGGATCACTGCGCCCGTGCACTGCGCGCCCCCGGCGAACAAGCCGACCCCGGCCGAACGCGACACCTGCCGCGGCTGGCTGGAGCAGGAGCTCGACCTGCTGGCCCCGACGGTCCGCTCGATCATGGTGCTCGGGGGCTTCGGCTGGCAGGCGCTGCTGCCGGTGCTGGCCGGGGCGGGGTGGACGGTTCCGCGGCCGGCGCCGAGGTTCGGGCACGGGGCCTCCGTGACGCTTGCACCCGGCCGACCCGACCGGGAGCCGCTGGAGCTGTTCGGCTGCTACCACGTGAGCCAGCAGAACACCTTCACCGGACGGCTCACCCCGGCCATGGTGGAGCAGGTACCGGCCGACACCGCATCGGCCGGCGGATTGACGCCGACCCGACGATAAGTCTCGTCGTCGCTGGTCGGGGTGAGGTCGGGGGTAGCTCTGCTCTGCTCACCGCTACGCAGCACCCTCCCGTCCCCGCCGCGCCGCTGCCGTCGTCGAGATGCAGCTCAGCGGGGTTCCGGCGCGGGGTGCCACCCGCTGAGCTGCATCTCGGCGGGTGTCCCGGCAGTGGGACTCAGTCGGTGGTGAAGCGGTGCAGGCGCATCGCGTCCTGCATGGCGGGGACGTGCCCCGCCGCCGACAGCAGCGGACGGAGCCACACCCGCGGCTCGCGCAGGGACACCTCGTCGTAGATCGAGATGTCGTCGCGTTCGATCAGCGACGGGTGCCGGTGCGCGAACTCGGCCGGGTTCCAGGCCGAGCGGAACTCGGTGCCGACCGCGCGGAACATCGGCGTCCAGCGCGAGGCGCGCACCGTCCACGGGGCGACGGCGTCGAACGCCACCGTCGTCGACGGGGTACCCGACACGATGCGGTCGACGGTCGCGTGCACGGCGTCGGGTGGGACGTACATGAACAGGCCCTCGGCGACGACGAGCGTCGGCAGGGTGGTGTCGACGGCGGACCACCAGTCGTCGTCGGTGACGGAGCCGGAGACCTGCTCGATGCCCCCCGGCAGGTCGTAGAGCCGGCGGCGGACGTCCATGACCTCGGGCTGGTCGACGTCGACCCACCGGCACGTCGACGGCACGCCGACCCGCAGCGGCCTGCTGTCGAGTCCGCACCCCAGGTGCAGGACCTGGCCGGCGGGCTCCTCGGCGAGGAACTCGCGGGTCCAGCCGTCCAGGGTCACGGCGCGGCACGCGATGGTCGAGACGTCGCCGGTGAACTGCCAGAGGCCGTGGACGTCGTGTTCGATGCGGTCCCAGACCGGTTCCGCCCACGGGTCGCCGAGGATGGGGCGGCGGGAGCGTGCGTCCAGGCGTCGCATGTAGAGGGTCACGAGCAGGGTCGCCGCGGCGCCCCGGAGATCGACCTTCTCGGTGCTCGGCATGAGTCCTTCCCGACCTGGCTACGCTGTCGCGGCGCCCCCGTAGCCCAACGGCAGAGGCAGGCCCCTTAAAAGGGTCCCAGTGTCGGTTCGAGTCCGACCGGGGGCACCTCGCTTCCACATCGAGACTACCCCTCTGACCAGCCGTTACACTCGCGCCGGCCACGATGATGTTGTCCGGCGGGCACTGGTGCTGACCGGGGTTCACCGGGTGCCTGCGCTGAATAGGCGCTGAAAACTCAGGCACCGGAGTCGTCCCCGAGCGCCGCTGCGATCTGCTCCCGTGCTGCGTCCTCCTGGCCGACGATGCACTTCGCGTAGATCTGGTGCAGGACCCCGACGCTGTGTCCGGCCCACTCGGCGACCTGGGTCGACGGGACACCGGCGTTGAGCCACGTCGACACCGCGGCGTGCCGGAGGTCGTAGGGACGTCGGACGAGTGGCGAGGCGAACTCGTCAGCGGTCAGAGCGGCCGCGCGAGCCTTCCGCCAGACACGGCAGTAGGTGCCCTCCGGGAGATCGCCGCCACGGACACCTCGGAACAGCCGTCCGTCGGGTGTCGTGCCGTGCTCGGCGAGATGCGCCCGGAGTAGAGCGGTGAGCGGCGGGGGAGAGGGGACCGAGCGGGTCTCGCCCCGGGCCCGATGCTTCAGCTCCCGCTCCTCGCGGCGGCGTCCGTTGTCGGTCCAGGAAGCGCCGGCCTCGGGGGTGGAGCCGGTCAGCAGCAGCTCGCCCCAGCCCTGGTCAGGCAGCCGGAGATCAGGTGCGCGCAGCGTGACGGCCTCCCCCGGCCGTAGAGCGGCGTAGTAGAGCAGCCCGAAGAAGGCGACCAGGCCCGGGCCGCTCGGCTTCTGAGTGCCGACAGCGGCGAGCAGGGCGCGGGCCTGCGCGGCGTTGACGACGACCCGCTTGTCCACCGACCTGACCGTGCGCGGGATCTTCCAGGCGATCGCCGTGACCGGGTTGCGGGTCAGGAGCCGACGCTCCACCGCGTACTCGCCGAGGTTCACCACGACGCCGCGTTGCCGAGCGATCGAGGCAGGAGCGGCGCGGCCGCCGTCTCCACGGACCGCGAGGGCGTCCAGGACGGCGCGGACGACGACGGGCTCGGCCAGCTCGCCGACCTCGCGGGTGTTCCGTTCGAGCCAGGACAGCGCCCGTGCGATCTGTTCCGGAGGTGTGCCGTGGGTACTGGCCCGGACGTTGAACGCCCAGGCAGTCAGCGCCTTGCGCAGCGTCGCGTCGTCCGGCCGGCCCCGCTCGCTCGTGATCAGTGCGAGGGTCGCGTTGGTGAGCGCCCGGGCGGTGTTGCGTCGTGAGTTCGGGGCCAGGTGCGGCCACTTCATCGACACGTACTCGTGGGCGAACGGCAGCCAGCCGACCCGACGTTCGGCACGCTCCATCGATATGGGGCGACCGGTTTCCACGACGAACGCCTCACCGCGCCGCGATGCCGACACCAGGTCCGACCGGAACGCGTCCGCCAACGCAGCGGTCTTGTGCGGCTGTCGCCAGGACCTCCCCGCGACCGACCATCGGACGGTGTGGGTCGATCGTCGTTGTCCGCTGTAGACCTCGGTCTTCCAGATCCGCACGTCGTAGGAGGTCTCCATCAAGCCGCCTCCTCGTGCGCGTCGAGCCAGCGCTCCAACTCCGCACGACGGACCCGCAGGTCACCGTTGGGGAGCTTGATGCACCGCGGCGCCCGGTTCTTCGCCCGCCACTCGTAGAACGTCGACCGCGAGATCCCGAGTTCGGCGCACACCTGCATGACCGTCAGCCGCTCCGTCGTCTTCGTCATGCTGCGGTTCCCCCGAGATCGTGGAGGGTTCTTATGCCGCGTCTCGGGTGAGGGCGGCGTTCTCGTAGTTGATCGGTGAGAGCCCGGCGGCGGCACTGTGTCGCCGCCGGTGGTTGTAGAAGCCGTAACACCAGTCGATGACCGCCGCCCGCGCCCTACTGATGGTGTCGAAGTCGTTGCGGGACAGCACTTCCCACTCCAGGCTGGAGAAGAACGCCTCCGCCGCGGCATTGTCGAAACACGACCCGACCCGGCCCATCGACTGACGGATGTCGAGCCGCCGACACAGAGCGGTGAACGCGCCCGCGGTGTAGGTCGACCCGCGGTCGGTGTGGAAGATCACCCCGGCGATTCGGTCCGCCCCGCCGCGGGCCGCCACCGCCATCCGGATCGCCGCACACGCCAGCTCGGGGTTCGGGTGCAGCCCCGTGGCCGCGCCGAGCAGCCGCCGCGAGTACAGGTCGATCACCGTGGCCAGATACAACTTCCCGGCCGCGGTGGGGATCTCGGTCATGTCCCCGACCCATCTGCGGTTCGGCTCGGCCGCAGTGAAACCCCGACGAAGCAGGTCCGGGAACTTCGGCGCCGTGCGGTCCTGGCGGGTCAGCCCGTTGTGCCGCTTGATCCGGCGGGCGACCAGGCCCTGGCGGCGCATCGAGTCCGCCACGGTCTTCTCCGACACCCGCCATCCGGCCTCACACAGGTCGGCGTGCAGACGGGGTGAGCCGTGTAGCCGCTGGGCGTCGTCGAACGCCACGGCCACGGCGGCGTCCAACGCGCAGCGGCGCTTCTCGGTCGCGGTGGCACCACCGTCGGAACGCGCGGCGCGGTCGAGCCACTTGTACAGCCAGGAGATCGACACCCCCAACAGGGCGCAGGCCAGCGTGTGCGGCACCCGGTGGAAGGTCCTCTGGTCGGCGATGAAACGGGCCACGCTCACTTCGTCGCCTCCTTGACCCACAGGACCACGGATCGCTTGAGGACATCACGCTCCATCCGCAGCTCGGCGTTCTCCGCGCGCAGCCGCTTGAGCTCCTCGACGCCGCCGCGAGACAGGCCCTCGGTGTCCTCGCGGGCCTCTCGTGCACGGGCCACCCAGTTGCCCAGCGTGCCCTCGTTGACCCCCAGGTCACGGGCGACCTGGGCGATCGGCTTGCCCGTCTCCTCCACGACCCGGACCGCTCCGTCACGGAACTCCCGGTCGTAGCGCTTCCGTACCTCTGGCATCGCTACCCCTTATAGCTGATGCCTCCCCGATCAGGGCCTGTCTCGTGATCGGTGTTTCGGCGTCGTTGCTCAGTAGGTCTCGGCTCCCGGCCAGCGGTCACCGAACGTGATGGCGAACGCGTTGATCACGGGCTTCCAACGCATCGTCCACCTCGTGCGGCCCGTCCCGGTCGGGTCCAGGCTGCGAGTCACAAGATACAAGCATTTCATCGCAGCCTGCTCAGTGGGGAAATGACCACGCGCCCGCACCGCGCGCCGGTAGCGGGCGTTAAGCGATTCGATCGCATTCGTAGAGCAGATCACCCTTCGAATCTCGACGTCGTAGTCCAAGAACGGCACGAACTCTTCCCACGCGTTGCGCCATAGCCGGATCATCGCCGCGTACTTACGGCCCCATTTCTCGTCGAGCTCATCCATAGCGATAAGTGCTGCATTCGGGTTGGGCGCGGCATAGATTGGTTTGATGTCGCGCTTCACCGCGTCCCAGTCCTGTCGACCCACCAGCCGGAAAGTGTTTCGGATCAGGTGCACGACGCAGGTTTGGACAATGGTTTGCGGCCACACGTTGGCCACGACCTCCGGGAGTCCTTTGAGGCCGTCGCAGACCAGGAACAGCACGTCACGCACGCCGCGGTTCTTCAGGTCGACCAGCACGCTCATCCAGAACTTCGCGCCCTCACTGCCGACGCCCATCCACAGCCCCAGCACGTCCTTGCAGCCGTCCACGGTGACGCCGATGGCTGCGTAGACCGGCCGGTTGGCGACCTGCCCGTCCCGGACCTTGACGTGGACAGCGTCGATGAACACCGCGGCGTACACCGAATCCAACGGCCGACCAACCCAGTCATTCATCTCGGCGACGACCTTGTCGGTGATCCGCGAGACCGTCTCCTTCGATACTGACGCCCCATAGATGTCAGCGAAATGTGCGGAAACCTCCCCGGTCGTCATCCCTTTCGCATACAGCGACAGTACGACCTCGTCGACATCTGTGAGGCGCCGCTGACGCTTCTTCACGATCTGCGGCTCGAAAGTGCTGGCCCTGTCTCTCGGAACGTCGATCTCCACGTCACCCGCGGCATCCGAGAGAACCGTCTTCGAGCGGGACCCGTTCCGCACGTTGGTGGATTCCCGGCCGGAGTCGGCCCGGTTCTTGTCGTGCCCGAGGTGCTCGGTCATCTCCTCGTTCAGCGCCGTTTCCAGAACATTCTTGGTAAAGAGCTTCAACAGGCCGTCCGGGCCGGTCAACGCCAGCCCGCGCGCCTTCGCCTCGGCCACCATCGCCGCCGCAGCGGCCCGCTCCGCCGACGCCTGCCGAGCAGGCTTCGGGTCACCCTCGCTTGGATCCACAAGGTCCGATGTCATCACTGTCCGTGCCCATCTCGCCGGACCTCAGCCCGGCGTGTCGGGCCGAAAACACCGATCTTGAAACAGTCCCCCCGATCATGGGGGAACCGCATGCCGCTGCTGTCAACGGCGGGTTGGGAGTGACCCCGTAGCGACGGATTGGAACTGACCCCCGGCGTGGTGTGGTGATGGTCAGTCGTTGCTGGCGCGGTTGTGTTTGGCCAGGAGCTCGCGTCGGGCGCGGGTGCGGTAGGAGTCCCCGGACAGGGTCAGGACTTCGGCGTGGTGGACGAGGCGGTCGATCATGGCTGCGGCGACGACGTCGTCGGAGAAGGTCTCGCCCCAGCGGCCGAAGGGCAGATTGCTGGTGACCATGACGCTGCCTTGTTCATAGCGGGAAGCGATGAGCTGGAAGAACAGGTTCGCTGCGTCCTGGTCGAACGGGATGTAGCCGACCTCGTCGATGATGATCAGTTTGTAGCGGCGGATCTTCTTCAGCTCGGCCTCGAGCCGGCCGCTCTGGTGCGCGGCGGCGAGTCTGGTGATCCAGTTGCTGGCGGTGTCGAACAGGACCGAGTAGCCGGCGTGGGCGGCTTTGACGCCGAGCCCGATCGCGAGGTGGGTCTTCCCGATCCCGGGCGGGCCGAGCAGGATCACGTTCTCGCACTTGGCGACGAACGTGCTCGTGGCCAGGTGGGCCAGGATGTCGCGGCGCAGCGAGGGCAGATGGTCGAGGTTGAAGTCCTCCAAGGTCTTGACCTGGGGGAAGTGCGCGGTGCGGATCCGCATGACCGTGCCCTTGGACTCGCGGTCGGCGACCTGGCGCTGCAGCAGCGCGCCCAGATACTCCTCGTGCGACCAGTTCTCCTCACGGGCCTGGGCGGCAAGCTGTTCCCAGCTGGCCGCGATGGTCGGGGTCTTCAGGACCCGGGTCAGGTAGGCGATCATCGCCGGCAGTCCGTCGGGGACCGCGGCCAGCACCGGACCGGCCGGCCCCGAGCTCCCAGCGGGGTCGGTGGTGATCTTCGGTGGTGTGGTTGTCATGAGCTGCTCGCTTCCTCGGCAGTGGAGACGAAGTCGACACCGAACAGGGCGTCGTAGTCGGGCAGTGCGCGCAGGGTCACCGGGTGGCCGTCGAGGTGACGGCGTGCTGCGGCCTGTCGGGTGTTGCGGTCGTGGGCCAGGGCGCGGCGCATCGCCGCGGCGGTGTGCTGGTGCGCCGGGTCGGTGATCACCGCGTGGCGGGCCCAGCTGCGGTCGTGACGGGCGACGACCTGGCCGGCGCAGTAGACGACGACCTCGCGCGGTGAGGCGGCGACATCGACGAACCGGCCGATCATCTGCGGATCCACGGAGTAGTCGTTGGCATCGACGCGGACGTAGTAGTCCCGTGCCAGCCGGATCCGCTGGGCCAGCCCGATCGGCGGGTCCAGCGGCGGCAGCGGAGTCATCGCCGCGTAGTCGTGGGCGAGCACGTCCACCGGGCGGCCGCCGATCGCTCGGACGGTGCGGGTGTTGGCCCGGGCCAGCCAGTCGTCGATCTGGTGGTTGAAGTCGGCTGGGGAGGCGAAGCGACGTCCGGGCAGGAACGAGGTCTCGAAGTAGCCGTTGTTGCGTTCGACCAGCCCCTTGAACTCCGGATCCCGCGGTGGGGCAAGCCGGATCCGGGTGGCCAGAGTGCCGGCGAACGCAGCGGCCGGTGCCGAGACCCGCCCGGTCCCGCCGATCGCAGACTCCCGGTCCCAGACCAGCGTGCGGGTCACCCGCCCGACGTCGCTGATCAGCTGCCACATCCCGGACAGGATGTCCCCGGCCTGGCGCGAGGGGATCATCGTCGCGGACAAGAACCGCGAGTAGCCCAGCGTCATCACCAGCACCGGTAGGACCCGTTCCTGGCCTGGGCCGACGGGGATCGTGGTCTCGGGGAACCACAGGTCGCACTGGGTGATCTCGCCCGGTGCGTAGGCGACCCGGTCGACCGGGTCGATCCCGACATACTCGGGGCGGATCTGGCGGATCCGGTCCTTGAGCACGGTCAGCGAGTGCTCCCACCCGATCCGCTCTGCGATCACCGTGGCCGGCATGCGTGGGAACTGCGCCAGCAATGCCCGCACCTGCGGCTCGACCGCATCCGCCAGCGATCCCCGCGGGCCCCGTTCCCGCTTCGGCGGGCCCGGCGCCCGCAACGCGGAGCGCACCGTGTTGCGGGCCACCCCCAGCCGGCGGGCGATCTCCTTGATCGGGACACCCTCGGCCCGATGCAGACGACGGATCTCGGCCCAGTCCTCCACCGACAACACCCCCTCAGCGTCGTGCAGAGGGGGTCAATCCCAAGCCGACGCTAGGGGGTCAGTCTGAGCCCGTCGTCGACAGCTGCTCCCTCGGTTGCCGAACGGTCGGGTGGCGCATCGCTGGTAGCGAGGACGGCGGCGTCGTAGTCGGCGCGCCATCGGGAGCGTTGGTTGATCGCATGGAGCAGCAGCACGGTGCGGGGTGGGACGTCGGTGTCGCCGGGTTTGGTGGTCTCCCAGGTGAAGGGGCCGTCGTCGACGGCGTAGGCGGGCTGGACTCCGGCCCGGTCGAGCAGTTGCCGAACGAACGCCGTCCGCTCCGTCCGATGGTCCGAGAGCGACTTGTTGGACCACTTCCGGGAGACCAGCACGCGGCGCCCGGCGATCCCGAGGTGTTCGGGCTTGTGCGCCTTGCCCTTGCAGTGCCCGGGGACGGTGCCGGGTCGGGCGCCCTTGGGTTCGATGCCGTAGAGCAGCCAGATGGGGCAGCGCGGCGAGCACGGGGTGATCGCGAGTTCGGCGGCGAGGCGGCGGGCGTGCTCGCGCTGGCGCGACGTGGCGGACTCGTCGAGGCCGGTGGCCTGCCCGACGGACTTGGTGAGGTACTTGGTCAGGTAGCCGATGTGGCGGCCGGCCTCCTCCGTTCCGCCGAGGATGCCCTTGACGTGGACCTGGGGCCCGAACACCACGGTGTGCGCCGGAGCCGCGAGTGCGTCGGGGGCGGTGGCCTCGTCCCACGTCGGTAGCGGCTCGCGGGTGTCCGGGTCGACGAACGCCTTGTGGTCGTTGTCCCAGCGCGGGAGCCGGTCCCCGCTGTAGACGATCTCGTCGTGGGCGGGCCACCACACCTGGTGATACGTCGCAGCCGTGATCGCCCGCAGCTCGGAGCGCGGGATCGTGCCGCGGATGGCGGCGTGGAAGTGCGGTGCTCCGCGTTTCTGTGGTTCGACGGTGCCGAAGTACTGGACGTCCCAGCCGACGCAGCGGCGGGTGTTCTGCCAGAACCGGTCGAGCAGCTTGGGGAAGTGGATCGCGTCCCGCGCGGCCCGGCGGTAGTCGTAGGAGTCCGGGTCGAGCGCGGCGCCGTGCTCGTCCACCCGCCCGTAGCTGTCCAGGGTCAGGGTGAGGAAGGTCGAGGGCCGGTACTTGCCGCCGAACACCCGGCCCAGGGTGCGGTCCTCCACCGGACGGCGCGGGAGGTTCGGTGCGTCCTGGCGACGGCGGGTCGTCCGGCGCACGGTCTGCGGTGCGGGGTCGAGCGGGGCCAGGCGCCCTCGGACGCCGAGGGCGCGTAGCTCGGTGTCGACCTCGGCGACGGTCTCGCGGATCTCCTCGCACTCCTCCTCGTCGTTCTTGGCGCGGGCGTCGGTGTAGGCGGCGTGCAGGTCCGCCCGCACGGTCATGAGTTCTTTCTGCGCGGCGGTGGGGTCGGCGGGTTTGGTGATGGGTTCGTTCTCGAGGTGCCAGCCTTCGCGGCACTGGACCATGCGCAGGCGTCGGGCCTTCTCCGCGCAGGGGCGGCACTGGTCCTCCCGGGTGGAACCGCAGGGCACAGGCACGACGTCGACGCGGCCGCTGCTCTGGTCGATGCGGCGCATGGCGAGGGGGCGGACGCAGACGCCGTGGTCCTCGGCGAGCTGGGTGGCGACCTCGTTGGACAGCGCGAGCATGCCTTTCTGGGCGCGGGTGAGCTTGTCCTGGTCGATCGGGGCGGTGGGGCTCTCCGGGGTGCTCATGCGGCACCTCCGGCAGGCAGCGCGGGCGTGCCGGGGCGGAAGGGCAGCACCGGCGCGGGGCGACGAGCCGGGTCCGGCGAGGGGGCCGTGACGAACCGCTCCAAAGCCTTGATCGCGTCATCCGGAACCCAGGCGGCCCGGACGCGCAGGGGTTCGCGGACGCCTTCGCCGAACAGGTAGCCCACGCCGGCCTCGGATTCCCCGATCCGGTTCGCCCAGGCACCCCGCTCGTAGGCGTTGTCGCCCAGCACCATCCCGACGTGGGACTTGGAGGCCACGCGCAGGCAGATGCGGCGCGGGAACAGCTCCCGCACCGGGACGGTGTCCTTGGTGGGTTCTTGGACGTAGCCGCGGACGGTGAACCCGAGGGCGCGACCTTGGGTGGTCAGCAGTGCGATGCGTTCGGTGATGGCCTCGCGGGTCTTGCGGTCGCCGACGTAGCGGAGCAGGGCGCCGATCTCGTCGAACTCCACGATCTCCAACGGCGTCTCGCGGGTGATCGGGACGAGCCGTGTGGTTCCGGCGTGGTCGCGCTTGCGGGTCTCCATCTGCTCGACCAGGTCGTCGAGCAGTTCTAGTCCCAGCAGCCCGCCCGTGTCGAATGCGTGCTGAAATGTGGCGACACGGCCGACCTGAATCACCGCGGCAACGGGATCCGACGACTCCTCCACAACGAGTCTGCTCGAGCAGACCCTCGGCACAGGATTCGGTCCGCCCGGCGCCGCGTGGTCTCAGACCTAACGGTAGCGGGAGGCCAGCTCCGGGCTCTGGCCGGCGAACGCGGCGAGGTCGGCGCGTGAGACCGCGGCGAGGAGGTCGTCGTCCTCGACGCCGGGTGCGCACACCACCTCGCCGAGCTCGAGCCCGCGCAGGGCCGCGGTGACCACCTCCTCGGCGCTCATCCGGGGGACGACACTCATGTCCAGGCCCTGGCGGGTGTGGAACTCGGTCGCGACGACCCCGGGGCACAGGACCTGCACCCGGACCCCGGTGCCCTCGACCTCGGTGGCGAGCAGCTGGGAGAACGCGACGAGATGGGCCAGGGCGCCGCCGTAGACCGAGCGCGGCGGCTTGACCGATGCGGGAGCCGGGCCGCTGAAGCCGATCATGCCGGCGACGTTGACGATGGCACCGGAACCCCGCGCGACCATCGGCGCGACGGCGGCCCGAGAGATCATCGTCGGGGCGATGACCTTGACGCCGAGGAGCTCGCGGGCCTTGTCCGCGGGCAGCTCGGTCAGCGGCATGTAGTGCGCCACGCCGGCGTTGTTGAGGAGGAGGTCGAGCGGGCGGGACGCGGCGAGCTCGGCGACCTGCGTCGCGCCGGCGTCGGTGGACAGGTCGGCGGCGACCTTCTCCACTGCGGTATCGGGGTGCTGCGCGGCGAAGGCGTCGAGGCGCTCGGTGTTGCGCCCGACCAGGATCAGGTCGTGACCGTCGGCCGCCAGCCGCTCGGCGAAAGCCCTGCCGATGCCGGACGTGGCGCCGGTGACGAGCGCGAGGGTGCTCACGAGAACCATCCGTTCCGTTGTGATCGTTGACGTGGTCGAGGATGGGACAGCGCCCCGGACCGAGCCAGGCCGCGGTGATCCGGGCCCTGACAGAGCCCCTGTGCCGAGCTCAGACCAGGTTCGCGAGACGTCGAGCATCGGCGCTCCCGCTGGCGGGATGGTAGACGACGAGGAGCTGACCGTCGGTTGCCCCGATGGTGTAGTTGTTGCGGCGCAGCTGCAGCGGACCCGCCACCGGATGGTTCCACCGGGCGGGGCCGCCGGCGACCGGCTCGACGTCGTGCCGTTGCCAGACCCGCACGAACTCCGCACCCGGCCCCGTGCCGGCCTCCGAGAGCTCCGTGACGAGGCCGGCGACGTGCGGGTCGGCGAGTGCGGCACCCACGGAGGCGCGGAACTCCGCCACCATGACGACGGCCTCGCGTTCCCAGTCGGTGTGCAGCGCGCGTTCGGCGTCGTCGAGGAACATCGACCGCAGCCGGTTCGCGCCCACGACGATCGCGGGGGACAGCGCCGTGGCGGCGGCGTTGGCGGCGAGCACGTCGAACGCCCGGTTCTCGACGAACGCCGGGAGCCCGATCACCTCGAGCAGCATCCGGGTGCTCTCCGGTACCGCCTCGTCGCGCCAGCGGCCCACCGGGCCGGACGCATGCCCATCGACCAGGCCGAGCAGGTACGCCGTCGCGACCGGATCGAGCTGCAGGGCCCTGGCCAGGGCCGACAGCACCTGCGGGGACGGGTTGGTGTCGTGCCCCTTCTCGAGCCGCACGTAGTAGTCGACGCTGACACCGGCCAGCGCGGCCACCTCCTCGCGCCGCAGCCCGGGGGTCCGCCTGCGGCCGGTGTCGGGGAGCCCGACCTGCTCGGGTGCGACGAGCGCGCGCCGTGCGCGCAGGTAGGTGCCCAGCGACGTGGGCCGCATCGGGCGGCTCACCGCGGACCGCACCGCCGGGCGGGTCCCGACGGGACGGGCGACGGCGCGGGTCCCGCCCCCTGCGATCGCACAGCGGGCGGGGCGGCGGTCCGGGTCATCGCATCAGGGCGGGGCGGGCGATGGCGTCGAAGAGGTGCTCGGCGCGTGGCGCGAGTGCCGGCTGGTCGCAGAGCCAGGCGAGGCCGGCGATGAGCGCGAACAGATCGGTGCCGTCCATCGCCGTTCGAGCGACCCCGGCGTCCTGGGCCCGGGTGAGCAGCCGCCCGCCGGCAGTGCGCAACGCCACGCAGGAGGTGTGCAGGGGGGACTCGGGGTCCTCGATCGCCGACATCATCACCTGGGTGACGCCGTGGTAGGTCGTCGTGAAACGGGTGCAGTCCTGCACCCAGGTCAGCAGGGCCGAGCCCGGGGAGTCCGACGACTCGAGGTCGACGGCACGACCGGTGAGGTCGTCGAAGTTCGTGTGCAGCAACGCCTCGAGCAGGGCTTCCCGGGTCGGGAAGTGCCGGTACAGCGTGCCGAGCCCGACCCCGGCTCGCCGGGCCACTTCGCGCAGCGATGCGTCGGCACCCTGTTCGGCCACGACGACCCCCGCCACGGCGAGCAGCTGCTCGTAGTTCTTCCTCGCGTCCGCCCGCACGACCCCCACCTCGACAATCGGAGCGCTGCCCCTCTTATAGTGGAGCATCGCTCCGCTTGATCCTAGCGGACGACCGAGTCGAAGGAGCAGATCATGCCCGAGAGCATGCGAGCGGTCCGGCTGCACGAGTTCGGCGGACCGGAGGTCCTCATCGAGGAGCAGGTGCCCGTGCCCGAGCCGGGGCCCGGGGAGGTGCTCGTGCGGGTACACGCGGCGTGCCTGAACCCGCCGGACTGGTATCTGCGCGAGGGGATGCCCGAGGTCCCGGCGGAGCTCCGTCCCCCGATGACGCTGCCACTCATCCTGGGAACCGACGTCTCGGGCGTGGTCGCAGCCCTCGGCGAGGGCGTCGTGGACTTCGCGGTCGGCGACGAGGTCTTCGGGATGCTGCGCTTCCCGCAGCCGATGAACGCCGAGACCTACGCCGACTACGTCAGTGCGCCCGCGACCGACCTCGCCCGCAAGCCGACGGGCATCGATCACGTGCACGCCGCCGCCGTGCCCATGGCAGGGCTCACCGCCTGGCAGTTCCTCATCGAGGTCGGTCACGACCATCCTTCCCCCTTCCAGGAGGCCCGCCACCGCCCCGTCCCGCTCGGACCCGGCACCAGGGTCCTGGTCAACGGCGCCGCCGGCGGCGTCGGACACCTCGCGGTCCAGCTCGCCAAGTGGCGGGGCGCCCACGTCATCGCCGTCGCCTCGGGGCGGCATCGCGAGTTCCTGCTCGGCCTCGGCGCCGACGAGGTCATCGACTACACCGAGCAGCGCCCGGAGGCGGTCGTCGCCGACCTCGACCTCGTGCTCGACGTCGTCGGCGGACCCGACAGCGGACGGTTCCTCCCCACGTTGCGCCGCGGCGGTTCGCTGTTCCCGGTCTACCTCGCCCAGTACGACCCCGACGAGGTCGCCGCGCGGGGGGTCGTCACGACCGCGATCCAGGTCCGAGCCGACGGCGCCCAGATGGCCCAGCTCGCCCACCTCCTCGAGACCGGAGCAGTGCGGCCCGCGATCGACAGCGTCTACACACTCGCCGACGCCGCACGGGCCCACGCCCGCGCCGCGCAGGGACACATGCAGGGAAAGATCGTGCTGAGCGTCGCAGACCAGGACGCGTGAGCGGTGTGGGTGGCCCCGGCCGGGGTGCCTGTCGACGGTAGTGCGGCCCGGTCGCGGCGCCGTCGCTCCGCTACCCGACCCCCCGATGCGAGGGCCTGGCTCGTGCCCATGGAGGCGGAACGGCGTCCGGTGATGCCTCGGACGCGGCATGGAAGCGGATCGCGAGTGCGACGGCGTCGTCGTGGGCGGGCTCGGGCAACCTCCCCATGGCTGCGTCGACGATGTCGTCGGGTGTAGCCGTCGCGACCTGTGCGACGGTGGCGAGCAGCGCCTCGGTGGCGGCGTCCACGTCCAGCCCGGGAGCGTCCACCAGGCCGTCGGTGTGCAGCAGCAGGGCGGAGCCGGGCTCGACGAGGAGTTCGTGGTCGGTGCGCACCTCTCCGACGGCGATGTCGAAGCCGAACAGTGCGTCGTGGTCGACGAGTTGTTCGGCGGTGCCGTCGGGGCGGATCAGGATCGGGGGCGGATGCCCGGCGTTGGTCCATCGCACCAGCCACCGACCGTCGGCGATCCGGTGGGAGTAGGCGAGGACCGCGGTTCCGGCGGCCCCCAACCGGAGCTCACGGTTCGCGGTCTCGAAGGCTGAGAGCACGGTCGAGGGCGGTTTCCCGGGGTGGTCCCAGGCTGCCTGGCGCAGCATGGATCGGACTTGTCCCATCAGCGTGACCGCGGGGAGGTCGTGCCCGACTATGTCTCCGACCGAGATCCCCACGACGGGAGCGTCCGGGCGCCGGGTGCCGGGCATCACCGTGACGTCGTACCAGTCCCCGCCCACGTTCAACCGGGCGTCTGCCGGGGCGTAGCGGGCCGCCATCGACAGCCCCTCGACTTCGGGGAGCACGGTCAGCATGGCGTTCTGCATCTCATGGGCGACCGACTCGCGGTGGCGCAGGTCCCGCGCGCGCCTGAGGGCCTGCCCGGCGTACCCGGCGATGGTGGCGATCGTGAGCAGGTCCGCGGTCTGCACCGCGTCGTGCCGGTCCCAGCCGAGCAGGATGGCGCCGGCCGACGCCGCATGGCCGGGGACGGGAGCGGCGACGACGGTGTGCAGCCCGCGGCGGCGCATCGCCTCGACCGTCTCCACCGGGTGGGCCGTGGCGAGCTCGTCCCGGTCGCGGTAGTGCACGACGCGCTGCTCCCGGATCGCCATCGCCGCCGGGGTGTGCGAACGAAGGGGCGCCGTCAGCTCCCTGGGCGCGGTCGGATCGACGTCACCGTCACCGTCGAGGTCGTCGGCCTCCGTCGGTGTCCGGGCTCCGGCCGGAAGGCTGTGCAGGCGCCCTCTCCGGTCGCGGAGGACCGTCTCGACGTAGGTGGGAGCGAGCTCGCCACCGAGAAGCTCATCGATGCGTGCGCGCACGTCGTGCACGGTGTTGGTGTCGCTGAAGGACTGGGAGGCGCGCAGCAGCATCCGGCTGCGCTGATGAGCTCGTCGCTGTGCGGAGGCGGCCTCGTCGCGGCGGTCGGTCTCGGTGCTCGTGTCGTACCGGGCCAGGCGTAGACGCAGCTCGGTCGAGCAGGAGCGGGCGATCTCGCCGAGGGCGAAGATCTCGTCCGTCGTCCAGCACCGGGGCTCGGTGTCGATCGCGCCGAGCGAGCCGAGGACCTGGTCGTGCTCATCGGTCAGCGGCATCCCGGCATAGGCGACGACCCCGAGGCCGGGGAGTTCGAGGTCGTCGCCGAGCCGGGGATCCAGCCGCACGTCGGTGATGACCAGCGGGTGCGCGGAGGTGACGACGTACTGGCAGAACGAGTGGGTCAGCGGGGTCGACCGGGCGGTGGCGGCCGGCCCGGTCAGACCCGCCATCCCGGGGAAGACCTGACGATCGGGCTGGACCAGGCTCACGAGGGCGACGGGAACCGACAGCGCGCGCTGAACCCACGCAGCGAAGCGTTCCATCTCCGGATCCGAGTCGGCCCCGAGCCCGGCCCGCCGCAACGCCGTGAGCCGCTCCGAGCTGTCCCGGGCGGCACGCTCCGGGGTCAGGCTCACCGTGTCGTGCGTGGTGTCGTCGGACATCGTGCTCCTGGTTATCCAGCTCACACCAGTCGCCGGGCCACCTGCGAATGACGGCTCAGCGTCGTGGGTAATTCCTACCGACGGTCGCATCCGACGTCCAGTGCGTTGTACCCGACCGAGGGAGACGAATGCCCCGCAGCGGTCGGTCACTGACCCGTCGCTTCGTCGACCACTCCTGTCTGCCGTCACTGCGTCGGTGGATTGGTGAACACCTCGACGGGTCCGGGGACCTGGTGCTCCGGGCGGAGGTGGTCTGCACCGAGCTGGTGTCGAACGCGGTCGACCACGGCGGTGGCGGTGGCGAGGTCCGGCTCCGGTCCGTCGCCGACGGATGGCTGATCGAGGTCGACGACACCGATCCGGACGGCGTTCTCACCCCCGGACGTTCGCGCCTGGGCGGCAACCGCGGCAGGGGGCTCACCCTCGTCGGTGCCTTCGCCACATGGGGCGTGAGACGGACCCTCGGCGGCAAGACCGTGTGGGCAAACATCGCACTCCCCGCCTGATCCCCTCGGCCGGGCAGTGTCCACGCCCTGGTGCCGACCGCACGGGATCCTGCGGCGTCGCCACGCGAGCTTCGCCACAGTGCCCCCGTCACGGCCGATCGCGTGGGCCGTGGGTGAGGAGGGACCCGCGCGGCACGTCCGAGGACGCGTGCGTGCGCGGCCGATGAGTTCCGGCCCGCCCGGCGGTCCGCACTGCGAGGCCGACCGCCCTGGAGGAGCCATGTCCCGGACACGCGTGCACAACCTGAACGTCTCGCTCGACGGGTACGCCGCGGGCGACCACGTGTCCCTCGACGCCCCGATCGGCGCCGCCGGGAAGCTGTTCGCCGGGTTCGACGGGCGGTTCATCCACGGCGTCGGTGGCGTGGACGGCCCCGTCACACTCGACCGTGCCCTGACCACCCTGTGGGGCCAGGGGATCGGCGCCGAGATCATGGGCCGCCGCAAGTTCGGTCCGCAGACCGGTTCCTGGCCCGACGACGGGTGGCGCGGCTGGTGGGGCGACGAGACGCCGTTCCGGACGCCGGTGTTCGTCATGACCCACCACCCGCGCCCTCCGATCGAGTTCGCCGACGGGACGACCTTCCACTTCGTCGACGGATCGGCGCACGAGGTGCTCGGGCTCGCCCGGGAGGTCGCCCGCGGGCAGGACGTCCGCCTCGGTGGCGGACCCACCACCATCCGTCAGTTCCTCGAGGCCGACCTCGTCGACGTCATGCACCTGGTGATCGCGCCGATCACCCTCGGCCGCGGGGTCCCGCTCTGGACCGGGCTGGACGGTGTCGAGGAGCGCTTCACGGTCGAGTCGGTGGTCTCGCCGAGCGGCCGCACCCACCAGTTCTGGAACCGGAGGACCTGAGACGTGGGCGTCGTCACCTACTCGATGAGCATGTCCCTCGACGGCCACGTCGAGGACCCCGCCGGTCGCATCGACTTCACCGACCCCGACGAGGAGGTGCACCGGCTGTCCAACGACCAGACCCGCGCCACGTCGGTGTTCCTGTTCGGCCGCGGGCTGTACGAGGTGATGGAGGACTTCTGGACCGCACCGGAGCGGGCCGACGGGCACGAGGTGGAGGCCGAGTTCGCGCGGCTCTACACCGCGATCCCGCGGGTCGTGTTCTCCGATTCGCTGGAGTCGGTCGCGCCGGGCTGCCGCCTCGTCCGCCGCGCCGACGCGGTCGAGGAGGTCACCCGGCTGAAGGCGGACGTCGACGGCGAGCTGGCCGTCGGAGGGCCCGGGCTGGCGGCGTCGCTGCTGGACCTGGTCGACGAGTTCCGCCCGCGGGTGGTGCCGGTCGTGCTCGGCGGCGGCACCCCGTTCCTCCCGCCCGGAGCCGACCTGCGGCTGCGGCTGCTCGAGCAGCGCACCTTCGCCGGCGGCACGGTGCACCTGCGATACCAGCGGGTCCGCTGACCCGGGTCCGGCCGGTCGCCGCCGGACCGTCGACACCGGAGCCGCCGCCGGTGGAGCGGCACGTAGTCTGTCCGCAACGGACGGACGGTGGAGGGCGCGACGGTGCGGACCCCGGTGGTGGGCTCGACCCTGGTCGGCGACGAGTACGGCGACGGCGACCCTCTCGTGCTCGTGCACGGGACGGGGGCCCAGGCGTCGTCCTGGGGCTCGACCGTGCACGAGCTCGCCGCCGGTGGCCACCGCGTGCTCGCCTACGACCGTCGCGGCTACGGCCGGTCGACGCACCCGCCGGTGCGCGACTACCGGGTGCACGTCGCCGACCTGGCCGCGGTCATCGAGTGTGCAGGCGCGCCCGCGCACGTCCTGGGCTGGAGCTCCGGCGGCAACACCGCGCTCGCCTGCGCGGTGGAGCGGCCCGAGCTGTTCCGGTCGCTGGTGGTCGTCGAGGCGCCGTGGCACGGGCTGCGGGGTGCGACCCCGTCGCTGCTCGGCGTGCTCGCGCGGACGAAGCTCGACCAGGCCCGCGGACGCCGCCGGGACGCGGCTGCGCGCTTCTTCCGCTGGGCGGCCGGCTGGGCCGACGGCGGCAACGGCTTCGACCCGCTCCCGGCCGAGGCGAAGGAGGAGCTGTACGCGAACGCGCCGAGCGTGCTCGCCGAACTCGGCGTCCACCCCTACGGACTGATGATGGAGCACGTCCCGACGGCGCGGCTGGCCGACATCCCCGTCCCGGTCACCTGGCTGCTGGGCGGGCGCAGCATCGGGTGGTACGCCGACCTGCACCGCCGGGTCGCCGCCGTCGTGCCCGGGCTGCACACCGAGGTCGTCGAGGGCGCGGGGCACCTCGTGCACACCGAGGCCCCGGAGGCGTTCGCGGAGGCCGCTCTCGCCGGGGTGGCCCGCGGCGCCTGAGCCCGGCGCGGGGCAGGGCGGCCGGCCCCGCGGTCGGTCCGCGGTCGCGGACTCATCGGCCGTGGTCCTCCCGGCTGCGCAGCGCGTCGTCCAGCCCGGACATCAGGGCGGCGACCCGGCTGCGGCCGGTGGGCGCGCGTGGGTAGCGGCACAGGACGTCGACCAGCTCCGGGGTCGCACACAGCAGCACCCGGGCGAGGTGGGCGTCGCCGCCGCGGGGGGCGTCGCCGCCGGCGAGCTCGACGGCGTGCGCGGCGTGGGCGGCCGCTCGCAGGATGTGACCGACCTGGGTGGCCTTCGCCAGCGGGTGCAGGTACGCCGACGCGGCGGCGTCGGCCGCGGCGAGCGCGGCGTGCCGCCCGGGCGGGGTGCGGGCGGTCCTGGCCGCCCTCGCCGCCCCGACCGCGGTCACCCGCTGCCGCCGGGAGCGCTCGGCGCCGTCGGCGAAGACCCGGGCCGCGTCGAGCGCCGCGCGGGGGCGGTCGTCACCGGGGTCGTCGAACAGGGGGAGCACCTCGGCGGCGCACCCCGCGGTGAACCGGGTCACGACGCGCAGGTCGGCCATGGTGAGGGCGACGTCTCCCGGTCCGATCCGTGCCACCCCGGCATCGTGCCGCACCGTGCCCGGGCCCCACCATCCCCGGGCTCAGGTCGGACGGTAGCGATGGCGGGTCAGGTACACGCAGTACCCGACGATCCCGGCGACCAGCAGCGTCAGCACCACCCACACCGGCCCGACCGGCAGCCGGGGCGGCTGGGCGCGGGTCGCGTACACGGTCGCCACCGGGACCGCGGTGAGCAGCAGCAGCGTGGCCCCGAAGATCCGACCCATGTCCTCGGCGAGCATGCGGCGCAGCCGCCCGACCCGTTGCGGGCGCATCCAGTGCTCGCGGTGCGGCACCGACACTCGCGTCAGCGGCCCCGTCGTGACCAGGCGGTGCAGCCCGGACCCGGTCCCCGCCACGAGCAGCCCGAACAGCGCCGCGAGGGTCAGGAAACCGGCGCGGCTGCCGAAGGCGGTGGGCACCCCGGCGGGATCGAAGTGCAGCGGCACCCCGTCCGCGGGGAGCTCGCCGGCCGCCCACACCAGGGAGAAGGCGTAGAACACCGCACCGGCGAGAAGGGGGAACCACGGGCGCACGGCCCGGATCATCCCGGGTCGCCGGGCTGCGCGCCGACCCCGGCCGGGACGAGCCGGTCGAGCATCGCGGTCAGGGTGCGCCGCGCGCGCTCGACGGGGGCGCCGTGCAGTGCGACCTCCGAGCTGAGGCCCGAGGTCAGGGCGAGCAGCGCGTGTGCGTCGGTGGCGGGGTCGGCCGCGCCGGCGTCCGCGACGACCCGCACCGCGAGGGCGAGGATCTCGTCGTCGCCGTCGGTGAGGATCGCCCGGGCGCGCTCGTCGACCTCCCGCGTGGCGAATGCGGCGTGGATGCGCAGCGCGTCGCGGGTCCGGGGGTGCCCGCCGAGCAGCTCGTCGAGGATCGTCGCGAGGACGGTGCGGTCGTCGCCGCCCGCGGCACGTGCCCGGGTCTCGATGCGCTCCTCCATCTGGCGGTGCGAGCGGTCCAGGGCGTGCAGCAGCAGGGCGTCCTTGCTGGCGAAGTAGTGCTGCACGCGCCCCATCGAGATGCCGGCCTCGGCCGCGACCGACCGCAGCGAGACGGCCTCGGTGCCGGCCTGTGCGACGAGGCCGAGCACGGCGTCGGCGATCTCGGAGCGGCGGGCGTCGTGGTCGACCGATCGTGGCACGGGGCCATCGTAGCAATGCGGTCGCATTTGACACCCCGCCGCCCGTGCTGTTGCAATGCGAACGCATCGAATGAGGAGGGGCATGAAGACGGCGCAGAACGTGGCGGGGTTCCTCGGGATCGTCCTCGGCGTGGTCCCGCTACTGCAGTACCTGGTCACCGGCCGGATCGGGCTGTGGACGTTCCTGGTCGGCGACGCGCCCGAGCTGCCCTGGGCCTACCCGGCGGTCCTGCTCGCGGTCGCCGCGGTCGTCGTCGTGGCGGCCGACCGGAGGGGGCGGGCCGGCTGAGCGGCGCCGCTCCGGGGCTGCGGCCGGGAGCCGCTGCCCGGACCCACCCGCCGGCTCCGCCCACTCAGCCGCCCGGGCGCGCCGCGCGCTCGGCCAGCATCCGCTCGGTCGCCGCCCGGACCTCGATCTCGCCGACCTCCTCGACGCCACGGGCGGTCACGGTGATCAGGTTCGGGAACAGGGCGCGGGTGAGGTCGGGGCCCGCGGTGGCGGTGTCGTCGTCGGCGGCGTCCCACAAGGCGTTCACCGCGAGCGCGATCGCCCCGGCCCGGTCCGTGCCCGGATCGTGCCGCTTCTTCAGCGATGCCTCGGCGAACTGCGAGCCCGAGCCGATGCCGACGTAGCCGGACCGGGCGCGCTTGATGCTGCCGGTCGGGTCGTAGGTGACGATGCGGACCGGGTCGGGGTCGGTCTGGTCGTAGCCGACGAACAGCGGCAGCGCGACGAATCCCTGCATCGCCGCGCCCAGGTTCTCCCGCACGATGCTCGACAGCCTGCGCACCTTGCCCTCCTGGCTGATCGGGGCGCCCTCGACCTTCTCGTACTGCTCCACCTCGGCCGCGAACAGCTTCAGCATCTGCAGTGCGTGCCCGACCGAGCCGGCGAACCCGGCGGCGGAGGTGTCGTCGATGCCGACGACCTTCACCAGGTCCTTCTGCGCGATCAGGTTGCCGGAGGTGGCGCGCCGGTCGCCGGCCAGCAGCACCCCGTCGGCCCAGGTCAGCGCGATGATCGTGGTGCCGTGCGGGACGTCCAGGTCGGCCGGGACGCGGTCGGCGGGGTCGCGCGGGAGGTGCGAGGGCAGCAGCCCGGGTGCGTGCGCGCGCAGCTGCTCGAGGAACGAGGGTCCGGTCATGAGGGGGAGCGGGCTCCTTCGCACTGCGGGACGGGGTCGGGGTTCGATCCTTCCTGTCCGCGCCGCCCCGGTCCACCCGCGGTGCAGTGGCACACTCGCGACGGTGAGCGCACGGAGCCGGGCCGAGTCCTTCTGCACACGCCACGGGCTGCGGGTCCCGGTCCTGGAGGCCCCCATGGCCGGGGCCTGCCCGCCCGAGCTCGCGGCCGCGGTGGCCGCGGCCGGGGGCATGGGCGCGGCCGGCGTCGTCAACGACACCCCGGAGGCGATCGCCGACTGGGCCGCTCGCTTCCGCGCCCTCGCCGGGACCGCTCCGTTCCAGCTCAACCTGTGGATCCCCGACCCGCCCACCGACGACGACGTGGGCCTCCAGACCGCCTATCTCGACTCCCTGGGCGGTGCGCCGGCTCCGCCCGGCGGCCCCGGACCGGCGTTCTCCGACCAGCTCGCCGCCGTCCTGGCAGCCCGGCCGGCCGTCGTCTCGACGATCATGGGGCTGTTCACGGCCGAGCAGGTCGCCGCGGTGCACGGTGCGGGCTGTGCCTGGTTCGCGACGGTCACGACCCGCTCCGAGGCCCTCGCGGCGGAGCGGGCGGGGGCCGACGCCGTCGTCGCGCAGGGGATGGAGGCGGGCGGGCACCGTGGCACCACCGACCCCGCCGACGCCGAGGCCGTCTCGGTCGGGCTGCTCGCGCTCGTCCCGTGGGTGGCCGACGCCGTCGGTGTCCCGGTGGTCGCCGCCGGGGCGATCGGCGACGGCCGGGCCCTGGCCGCCGCGCTCACCCTCGGCGCGAGTGCGGTGCAGGTGGGGACGGCGCTGCTGCGCAGCCCCGAGGCCGGGATCGACGACGGCTGGTCCGCCCGGCTCGACGGCCTGGACCCCACCGGTACGACGACCACCCGCGCCTACACCGGCCGGCTGTCCCGCGGCATCGCCACCGACTTCGTCCGGGCCTGGACCGTGCCGGGCGCCCCGGCGCCGGGGCCCTACCCCCACCAGCGACGCCTGGTGGCCCGCTACCGCGCGGGTGAGCCCGGCGCGGTCGACCGGGTGAACCACTGGGCGGGCCAGGCCGCCGGACGCGCGACGACCGACCCCGCGTCCGAGGTGGTCGCCCGGCTGTGGCGCGAGGCGGACCCGCTGCTGCCGTGAGCCCGGCTCAGTCGCGGAAGGGGTCGACCATGTCGTCGAACTCGCCCTTCTTGGCGCCGTCGACGAACGCGGAGATCTCGGCCGGGGTGTAGACGAGGACCGGGCCCTCGGGGTCGCGGGCGTTGCGGACGGCGACCTGGCCGTCGTCGAGGACGGCGAACTCCACGTTCTGCCCCTCGGCCGCCCCGCCGGCCGGGCGACGCCACGTCACCGGGCCGAGATCTGCTGCGCGCGTGCCGTTCGAGTGGGACATGGGGGACCTCCGGATGTGTCCGCGGCGTCCGTTTGACTGCGGAGAGTGTCGAAAGACTGTGGAAGGGATCTTGCATCCGCAAGTGTGATCCGTGACGATGGAACGACTGACACGCTGAGGAGGCCAGAGAAATGCGCCGGTCGACGCACGGATCTGCCATCGTGTGGGCGTCGTCGTGACCGCCGGACGGACGAACGACGCCGGCTGCCCCGATGTCCTGACGCTGACGTCGGTTCTCGATGGTCGTGCACACAAGGTGACCGACGCGGAACTCTGTGCGCCGCACTCGGTGCGGACCGGCCGCTACGCGGCGCTGTGCGGCCACCTGGTGTCCCCGGCCCCGCTGATCGACGTCGCCGGGGTGCCGTGCGGCCGCTGCGGACAGCTCGACCCGACGCCCCCGGCGGACGAGGCACCGCGGCGGCGCCCCGACCGCCGGCGCGGCTGGGGTCTGCGCCGGATGCTGCCGGCCTGAGCCTGCGGCGCCGGCGCGGGAGTCGTCAGCGGGCGAGCCGCTCGGGGTCGGTCTGCTCGTGGCGGCGCAGCGGTCCCCGGCTGCGCCGTTCCAGGTAGCGGCGGCCCGAACGGATCAGCTTGGTCAGGGTGTTGGGGCCGCGGCGGCGCTCGACGGCGTCGCCGATCTTGCCCAGGAGCCAGGCCAGCAGCGGTGCACCGACCGCCAGCAGCAGCCACACGCGCAGGTGCCGGGAGAGCAGGGCCCACATATCCGGACCGTCCTTTCACTGGAGGGGCGACGGAGGCGCCGTCGCGAACGCGCCGACAGTAGTGCGGCCCGCCCGGGTCCGCCCGCTGCACGGTGACGGCCCGTGACCGACCCGCCACAGGATCGTTGTACGACGCGAGGGTGGGTCCCGGCTGCCCCCGGCCGGGCGCCCGCTTCTGCGAGGAGGTACGCCCGTGTTCGCTCCGGGTTCCAGCGGCGTGGTCGTCGCCGTCGCGTTGGTCGTCGTGGTCGCCGTGCTGGTCAGCCCGGCGGGACGCCGCGCCGCGGTGGCCGCGCTCGGTTCGGTCGGGCGCTGGCCGGCGTTGATCCGCGCCGAGATGCGCGGTGACGCGCCGCTGGCCGACGGGCGTGCCGACTCCGTCGACACCGTGGACTCCCTCGACACCGTGGACGACCGGCACGACGACACCACGCCCGAGATGCCGGCGGTGCGTGCCGAACCGCTGCCGACGACGTCGACGTTCCCGCAGGTGAGACTCCCGGGGCGGTGATCACCGCCCGTTGTTGGGGGGACAGGACTGACGCCGGACCCCCGGACGCGGTAAATTTTCTTTTACCAGCGGGAACCCCCGGCTCTCCCTCGGCGTTGCACACGTGTGAGGGCCTGCCAGAGGTGGGCCCCGCACACGTCCGTCGAGGAGGATCCAGGTGCGCTCCACGAGCAATCCGGCGTTCCGCAACCTGCCCACACAGCAGCAGGGCGGCTACGCCACGTTCGACCGCTCGGGTGGCGGCATGATGGGCGGGGGCGCCGCCATGGCCGGCTCCCAGCCGTCCTACGTCGACCCGACCCAGGCCACGCAGGAGACGGGTCGCCCGATCACGGTCGACGACGTCGTCCAGAAGACCGCGATCAGCGCGGGTCTCGCGCTGGTCGCCGGCATCCTGACCGTGATGTCGGGGCTCTACATCCTGGCCCTGCCGGCGTTCCTCGTCGGCCTGGTCGTCTCGCTGATCGTCATCTTCAAGCAGAAGCCCAGCGCTCCGCTGACGCTGATCTACTCCGGCGCGATAGGTGTCGCCCTCGGCGGCATCACCGGGATGATGCAGCAGAGCCCGGCCCTGCAGGGGATCGGGATCCAGGCCGTCATCGGCACCGCCGGTGTCTTCTTCGGCATGCTGGTCGTCTACAAGACCGGTGCCGTCCGGGTCACGCCGCGCTTCACCAAGTGGATGATGGGCGCCCTGATCGGCGTCGTCGTCCTCATGCTGGCCAACCTGGTCGCGAGCTTCTTCATGGAGGGCGGCTTCGGCCTCCGTGACGGCGGCCCGCTGGCCATCCTGTTCAGCATCGTCGTGATCGGTGTGGCGGCGTTCAGCCTGCTGATGGACTTCGACGCCGCGGACAACGCGGTCAAGGCGGGTGTTCCGGCGAAGTACTCCTGGTACCTCGCCTTCGGCCTCATGACCACGATCGTCTGGCTCTACATCGAGATCCTGCGCCTGCTGAGCTACCTGCGCCAGGACTGACCGGTCACCCACGACCCGGCCCGTGAGGGCCGGGTGCGGCCGGAATCGCCCCCTCCGGTCGCGCGCGCCGCGGACACCTCCGGTGTCCGCGGCGTCGTCGTGTCGGGGGTGGTCCGGCGGAGCCGGGAGCCGTAGCGTCGGTGCCGTGCCCGGGAACGACCCGGTCGTCACCGGGATCACCGTCTTCCTGGCGATCGCCTTCGGCCCCGTGGTGCTGGTGGGACTGCTGGTGCACCTGTCCCGGCTGGCGCGCCGGGCCGCCGCGCGGCGAGGCCGTCCGACGCCGCGCCCGATCGGGCCGCCACTGGAACGGCTCGTCGCCGACCTGCGCCGGCTCGACCGGCTGCGCCGCGGGCCCCCGCAGGCCACCCGGGTCCGGCGGCTGGCGCTGCTGGCCGCCTACGACGACGTCCTGCTCGACGTCTGCCGGGCCGTCGGCGTCGAGGACCCGCCGCTGCGCGCCCACGTCGAGGCGGGTGGCACCCAGGGCGCGCTCGACGCCGACCGGGAGCTCGCCCGGTTGCGGACCGAGGCCGCGATCGAGACCACGGGTGTGCGCATCGACCCGCCCGGCCGCGCGGCCTGACCCCGTCCCGGGGGACGCCGTGGGTCAGGCGAGGTTCTCGATCACCAGCGCCATGCCCTGGCCGCCGCCGACGCACATCGTCTCCAGCCCGTACCGGCCGCCGGTGCTGCGCAGACCGTTCATCAGGGTCGTGGTGATCCGGGCGCCGGTCATGCCGAACGGGTGGCCCAGCGCGATCGCGCCGCCGTGCACGTTCAGCTTCGCCTCGTCGATGCCGAGGTCGCGCGCGCTGGGCAGGACCTGCGCGGCGAACGCCTCGTTGATCTCGATGAGGTCGATGTCGTCGATCGTGAGACCCGCGCGACGCAGTGCCTGCTGCGACGCCTCGACCGGGCCGTAGCCCATGATCTCCGGCGAGAGCCCGGTGACACCGGTGGACACGACCCGTGCGAGCGGGGTGACCCCGAGCTGCTCGGCCCTGCTGTCGGACATGATCACCAGAGCGGCGGCGCCGTCGTTGAGCGGGCAGGCGTTGCCCGCGGTGATCCGCCCGTCCGGACGGAAGACCGGCTTGAGCTGCGAGATCTTGTCGTAGGTGGTGCCCGGACGCGGGCCGTCGTCGGTGTCGACGACCGTGCCGTCGGGCAGCGTCACCGGGGTGATCTCACGGGCGAAGAAGCCGTCGGCGATGGCCTGCTCGGCGCGGTTCTGCGACTGCACCGCGAAGCGGTCCATGTCCTCGCGCGACACGTCCTTGTACCGGGCCAGGTTCTCCGCCGTCTGCCCCATCGCGATGTAGGCGTCGGGCAGCAGGTTCTGGTCGCGAGGGTCGGTCCAGGTCTCGGCGCCCTTCTCCGCGGTCTCGGCGGTACGGGCCTCCGCGTCGGCGAACAGCGGGTTGTGCGTGTCCGGCCAGGAGTCCGACGTGCCGCGGGAGAAGCGGGAGACGGTCTCGACGCCGGCGGAGACGAAGACGTCGCCCTCGCCCGCCTTGATCGCGTGCAGCGCCATCCGGGTCGTCTGCAGCGACGACGAGCAGTACCGGGTGATGGTGGTGCCGGGCAGCGAGTCGTAGCCGAGCTGGATCGCGACGATCCGGGCCAGGTTGTTGCCCTGCTCCCCGCCGGGCAGGCCGCAGCCGAGCATCAGGTCGTCGATCTCGGCCGGGTCCAGCTGCGGGACCTGGCCGAGGGCGGCGCGGATCATCTGCACGGTCAGGTCGTCCGGGCGCATCCCGGCGAGGGAGCCCTTGTTGGCGCGGCCGATCGGGGACCGGGCCGCGGCGACGATCACGGCTTCGGGCATGGGACGTCCTCCTCCATCGCAGGTACCACTACCTTGGACCCTACTCGCCGGTAACCGATGATCGGGAGACGGCGTGACGAAACCGTCAGGGGTGCGCGGCATGCTCTCGTCCATGACGACGTGGGGAGACTTCCGGCGGGCCGAGCCCGCGTTCGCCGAGCTGTCCGAGCGGATCCTGCGGCGGGGGATCGCGCTCGTGATCGCGACGCTGCGGGCCGACGGGTCACCGCGCGTCTCCGGGATCGAGGTGGTGCTGGACGACGCGGCCGGTGACACCGAGCTCTCCTTCGGATCGATGCCGGGCGCCCGGAAGGGCTCCGACCTGCGGCGGGACCCGCGGTTCGCGCTGCACGCCGCACCCGCCGACCAGTCCGGCGGGGATCTCGGCGACGGTGACCTGAAGGTGTCGGGCCGGGCGGTGCTGCAGGGCCCGCTCTCCGGGCCGGTCACCGGCGACGCGTTCCGCGTCGACCTGACCGAGGTCGTCTGGACCGGGCTGAACGACGCGCGGAACCGTCTCGTGGTGCGGTGGTGGACCCCGGCAGGCGGGATGCACGAGGTCTCGCGCGAGTGAACGGTGCGAGGATGCATGCATGCGTTATGTCGAGCACGTCGTCGACCTGGTCGGGAACACACCCCTCGTCCGGCTGGGAGCGACGGCGGAGGGCATCGCCCCGCCGGTCCTGGCCAAGGTCGAGTACCTGAACCCCGGTGGATCGGTGAAGGACCGCATCGCCCTGCGGATGGTCGAGACCGCCGAGGCCTCCGGTGAGCTGCGTCCCGGCGGCACGATCGTCGAGCCGACCTCGGGCAACACCGGCGTCGGGCTGGCGATGGTCGCCCAGCGCAAGGGCTACCACTGCGTGTTCGTGTGCCCGGACAAGGTCGGGGAGGACAAGCGCAACGTCCTCAAGGCCTACGGCGCCGAGGTCGTGGTGTGCCCGACGGCTGTCGAGCCGGACCACCCGGACTCCTACTACCGGACCTCCGACCGTCTGGTCCGCGAGATCGAGGGCGCCTGGAAGCCGAACCAGTACGCGAACCCGGCCAACCCCGAGTCGCACTACCACTCGACGGGCCCGGAGATCTGGGAGCAGACCGAGGGCCGGATCACGCACTTCGTGGCGGGGATCGGTACCGGCGGCACCATCTCGGGCATCGGGCGGTACCTCAAGGAGAGGTCGAACGGTGCCGTGCGGATCATCGGTGCCGACCCGGAGGGCTCGGTCTACTCCGGCGGGACCGGCCGTCCCTACCTGGTCGAGGGCGTCGGCGAGGACTTCTGGCCGACCACCTACGACCGCGACGTCTGCGACGAGATCGTCGCCGTCTCCGACGCCGACTCCTTCGAGATGACCCGCCGCCTCGCCCGCGAGGAGGCGCTGCTCGTCGGCGGTTCCTGCGGGATGGCGACCGTCGCCGCGCTGCGGGTGGCCGCGACGCTGCCCGCGGACGCGGTGGTCGTCGTGCTGCTGCCCGACGGTGGCCGCGGCTACCTCGGCAAGGTCTTCAACGACCGCTGGATGGCCAGCTACGGCTTCCTCCCCCCGTCGCAGGGCACGACCATCGGCGACGTGCTGCGGCGCAAGGACGGCGCACTGCCCTCGCTGGTGCACGCCCACCCCAACGAGACCGTCGCCGACGCCGCGCTCTACCTGCGCGAGTTCGGCGTCTCCCAGATGCCCGTGGTCAAGGCGGAGCCGCCGGTCATGGCGGCCGAGGTCGCCGGCTCGGTCAGCGAACGCGACCTGCTCGACGCGCTGTTCACCGGGCGGGCCAAGCTCTCGGACCGGCTCGAGGACCACATGTCCCCGCCGCTGCCGACCCTCGGCGCCGGCGAGTCGGTGCAGGACGCGATGGAGGCCTTCGCCAAGGCCGACGCCGCGCTGGTGCTGGAGGACGGCAAGCCCGCGGGCGTCGTCACCCGTTCCGACGTGATCGCATTCCTCGGCGGCAACGCCTGATCCGGTCCGCACGGGCGCCGGGAGTAGCCTCGGCGCCCATGCAGGGCTTCTCCACGCGCGCGATCCACGCCGGCCAGGTTCCGGACCCGACGACCGGCGCGGTCACGACGTCCATCCACACGAGCTCGACCTACGCCCAGGACGGCGTCGGCGGGGTCCGCGGCGGGTACGAGTACTCCCGCAGCGCCAACCCGACCCGGACCGTGCTGCAGGACCAGCTCGCCGCCCTGGAGGGCGGCCGGCACGCGCACGCCTTCGGCTCGGGGATGGGCGCGACGGACACCCTACTGCGCGTCCTGCTGCGGCCCGGTGACCACCTGGTCATCCCGCACGACGCCTACGGCGGCACGTTCCGGCTGGTCGACAAGGTGCTGGCCGGGTACGGCGTCGAGCACACCCCGGCCGACCTCGCCGACCACGACGCCCTGCGCGCGGCGCTGCGGCCCACGACGAAGGTCGTGTGGTGCGAGACCCCGACCAACCCGCTGCTGGGGATCGCCGACATCGCGGTCCTCTCCGGGGTCGCGCACGCCGCGGGTGCGCGGCTCGTCGTCGACAACACCTTCGCCTCGCCGTACCTGCAAACGCCGCTGGCCCTGGGTGCCGACGTCGTCGTGCACTCCACGACCAAGTACGTCGGGGGCCACTCCGACGTCGTCGGCGGGGCGCTGGTCACCGACGACGACGCGCTGGCCGAGCAGATCTCGTTCGTCCAGAACTCCACCGGGTCGGTGCCCGGCCCGTTCGACGCGTGGCTGACCCTGCGTGGCGCGAAGACCCTCGCGGTGCGGATGGAGCGCCACTGCGACAACGCCGAGCGGGTCGCCGAGATGCTGGCCGCGCACCCGGCGGTGTCCTCGGTGCTCTACCCGGGGCTGCCGGAGCACCCCGGCCACGAGGTCGCGGCCAAGCAGATGCGCCGGTTCGGCGGCATGGTGTCCTTCCTCGCCGCGGGCGGGCTCGACGCGGCGCTGCGGATCTGCGCGGGCACCCGGCTGTTCACCCTTGCCGAGTCGCTCGGCGGGATCGAGTCGCTGATCGAGCACCCCGGCCAGATGACCCACGCCTCGACCGCGGGCTCGATGCTGGAGGTGCCGGACTCGCTCGTCCGGCTGTCGGTCGGCATCGAGGACGCCGACGACCTGCTCGACGACCTGCGGGCCGCGCTCGACGCCGTGCGGTAGCCCCCGCCCGGTGCGGCTCAGCTGCGGGACTGCTCCGGCGACGGCGCGGGCGGCTCGACGACCGGCGGCGGCGGGACGACCAGGTCACCCGGGTCGACGCAGCCGCCGACCAGCGACCACGTTCCGTCGCCGTGGGGCTCGTAGCGCCCCGGATCCGCGCAGCCCGCGTCCTGCACGGTCGCCAGCGCCAGCGCGGCCAGGCCGGCGGCCAGCAGCAGCGGTGCGGTGGTGCGCAGGCGCGTCATTCGCGAGTCCCTCCCGACACCGGGCGCGCTGGAGACGTCACGCCCGGTGAGACACCGGCGAGGTTACCCGGGGCGATGCGAGACTGCCGGGATGGCCGCCCCACAGGACGCCCCCGTCATCCCCCCGGTCACCGCCGGCGATGTGCTCTTCGCCCGGGAACTGCTCGCCGGCGTCGTGCGCACCACACCCGTCGCCGGTGCCCGCGCCCTCTCCGACCTGACCGGCACCCGGGTCGGACTGAAGTGCGAGAACCTCCAGCGCACCGGTTCGTTCAAGATCCGCGGTGCCTACACCCGCATCGCCCGCCTGTCCGACGACGAGCGCGCCGGCGGCGTCGTCGCGGCGTCGGCGGGCAACCACGCCCAGGGCGTCGCGCTCGCGGCACGGTTGCTCGGCGTGCGCGCCACGGTCTACATGCCCGAGCGAGCGGCGCTGCCGAAGGTCGACGCGACCCGCGGCTACGGAGCCGAGGTCGTGCTCACCGGCCGCACCGTCGACGAGGCGGTCACGGCCGCGACCGCCGCCGCGGAGCGGTCGGGCGCGGTGTTCGTGCACCCCTTCGACCACACCGACATCATCGCCGGCCAGGGCACCGTCGGCTGCGAGATCCTCGAACAGGTCCCCGACGTCGGGACGGTGCTCGTCTCCGCGGGTGGTGGCGGACTGCTCGGCGGGACGGCCGCGGTCATGCGGGCCGCCCGACCGGACCTGCGGATCGTCGGAGTGCAGGCGGCGGGCGCGGCGGCCTGGCCCTCGTCACTGGCGGCGGGTCGGCCGATGCCGGTCGGCGGGATGCGCACGATGGCCGACGGGATCGCGGTCGGACGCCCGGGGGACGTCACGTTCGCGCAGGTCTCCGCCCTGATCGACGAGATGGTCACGGTGTCGGAGGACGCGCTGTCCGCGGCCCTCCTGCACTGCCTGGAGCGGGCGAAGATGATCGTGGAGCCGGCCGGCGCCGCGTCGGTCGCCGCGCTGCTGGAGCACCCGGGCCGCTGGCCGGGGCCGGTCGTGTGCGTGCTGTCCGGCGGCAACGTCGACCCGCTCGTGCTGCTGCAGGTCATCCGACACGGCCTGGTCGCCTCGTCGCGCTACCTCACGTTGCACCTGCGCATGCCCGACCGTCCCGGCGCGCTCGCGGAGCTCCTGGCCCGGGTCGGGCGGCTCGGGGCGAACGTCACCGACGTGGCGCACTCGCGGATCAGCGGCGCGCTGGCGGTGGGGGAGGTCGACGTCGAACTCAGCGTCGAGACCCGTGGGCCCGAGCACCGCGACGCCATCCTCGCCGACCTGCGCGACGCCGGGCACGCCGTCGCCACCCCCTGACCGCCACCCCCTGCACGCGAACGGGCCCGGCCGACCGGCCGGGCCCGTTCGGCGGGGTGGGTGGGGTCAGCCCGTGAACGCCTCCACCGACGCCAGGGTCACCGTCATGCGGCCGCCGTCGGGCAGCTGGTACTCGCGGGTGTCACCCGGCTTGGCGCCGAGCAGTGCCGCGCCGAGCGGGGAGTTCGGGGAGATGACCTGGAGGTCGCCGTGGCTGCCCTCCTCGCGGGAACCGAGCAGGACCTTCTCGGTCTCGTCGTCGTCCTCGTACCGGATCTCGAGGACGGTGCCGGGGGACGCCTCGTCGGAGCTGGACGGCACGGTGCCGACCTGGGCGGTGCGCAGCAGCTCCTGGAGCTGGCGGATGCGGGCCTCCTGCTGGCCCTGCTCCTCGCGGGCGGCGTGGTAGCCGCCGTTCTCCTTCAGGTCGCCCTCCTCGCGGCGGGCGTTGATCTCCGCAGCGATGACGGGCCGGTTCTCGATCAACCCGTCCAGCTCGGCCTTCAGCCGGTCGTAGGCGTCCTGGGTCAGCCAGGTGGCCTGGGTGTCCGTCACCGTCATCAACTCCTCCAGGAGAACAGGACGTGTCGCCGCCGGAACGCCTGGCGCCCGGCGGGGCACACGGGGGTGGCGGCTCCGAGCGGCACGCCCCGAGTAAGGAAAAACACGACCCGCCTGCGGGTCGTGAGGTCCCGAGCTTACCACGGGGGGTGCTGCTCGCCGCAGCCTTTCGGTGAACGGGCGCGGGGTCCGCTTAGTTCCCCACATCCGACTATTCGCAGGTAGCAGGGTTGCCGACGGCGGCCCCGCGGCGTACCGCGCCGCGGCCGGAACCGCCCGCCGCAGGCCGGCGGCCGCGCGGGAACAGATGGCACCGGTGACGGCGTTGCCGATCCCGGAGCCCGTGCTCGCCGGTCCCTGTCGGTCCCCTCTGCCAGGATCGTCCCCAGAGCACGACCTCGCCGCCCGTCGCCGGCAGACCCCCGGCGCGGGACCCGAGTCCGGTGACCGTGGAGGAACTCGCCCCGATGGCTACGCAGCACACCCCGTCCGCCCCGCGTCCGGTGCAGCTCCCGGCGCCCGGCGAGCGTCCCCGGTTGATGACGGTGCACGCCCACCCCGACGACGAGTCGTCCAAGGGCGCGGCGACCACCGCCCGGTACGTCGACGAGGGTCACGAGGTCATGGTCGTGACCTGCACCGGTGGCGAGCGGGGCAGCATCCTGAACCCCGCCATGGAGCGGCCGGACGTCCTGGAGAACATGGCCTCCGTCCGCAACGCGGAGATGGCGCGCGCCGCCGAGATCCTCGGCGTGCAGCACGTGTGGCTCGGCTTCGTCGACTCGGGTCTGCCCGAGGGCGACCCCACGCCCCCGCTCCCCGAGGGCTGCTTCGCCCTGGGCGACGTCGAGGAGCAGACCGCCGCCTTGGTGCGGGTGATCCGCGAGTTCCGCCCGCATGTGATCGTCACCTACGACGAGAACGGCGGGTACCCGCACCCGGACCACATCCGCACCCACGTCATCTCGATGGCGGCCTGGGAGGCGGCCGGCGACCCGGCGCGCCTGCTCGAGTCCGGCGCACCGTGGCAGCCGGTGAAGCTGTACTACGGCCACGGCTTCTCCAAGGCCCGGCTGGAGGCCTTCCACAACGCGATCGTCGAGTCCGGCCAGGAGTCGCCGTACGCGGAGTGGCTGGACAACTGGACGAGCGACCGGCCCGACCCCGGCACCCGGGTGACCACCAGGGTCCCGTGCGCGGACTGGTTCGGCCGGCGGGACGACGCGTTGCGCGCGCACGCCACCCAGATCGACCCGAACAGCAGGTTCTTCTTCACCCCGCTCGAGGTGCAGGCCCGGGTCTGGCCCACCGAGGACTACGAGCTGGTCCACTCCCTGGTCGACACCGACATCCCGGAGGACGACCTGTTCGCCGGCATCCCCGTCGAGGTCGGCGGGGAGCGCCGCCGCGCCGGCTGAGGGCGCGGGCCCCGCGGGTAGCCTGGCCACCGGCCCGTCCCGCAGCTCCGGGACGGTGCCGATGATCCGGGAACCGGAGTACGGAGGCGCGCGGCGGTGCAGGTCGAGAACGTGACGGCTGTGGTGAACCAGGTCGTGACGGGCCTGCTCGTCCCGACGCAGGACCGGCCGCCGCCCCCCGGGCAGCTGCCGGAATGGGGCAACGCCGCACCCGCCGGGCTGGCGATCGTGCTGCTCCTGTTGCTGGCGACGGTGTTCCTCGTCCGCAACATGAGCAAGCGCATCACCCGGCTCCCGGAGTCCTTCGACGGCGACGCCGAGGGCGCCGACCCGGCCGGGACCGCACCGGGCACCACGACCGACCGCGGCCACGCCGGGCCGACGCGCCCCTGAGCGCGACCTCTCCGCGCCGGCGCATGCGGCTCAGCGCAGCAGGACCAGCCAGATCGCGACGTGGTGGCAGGCCCAGGCCAGGACCGTCGCGGCGTGGAAGAACTCGTGGTAGCCGAACGTCGCGGGCCACGGGTCGGGCCGTCGCAGCGCGTACATGACCGCGCCGACGGTGTAGAGCGCCCCGCCGGCGAGCAGCAGGACGAGCGCGGCGACCCCGCCTCCGGCCAGCAGCCCGGGCAGCACGAACACCGCGACCCACCCGAGCGCGATGTAGATCGGCACCCCCACCCAGGCCGGCGCGGTCGGCCAGGCGAGCTTGAGCGCGACCCCGGCGAGTGCCCCGCCCCAGACGACGGCGAGCACCCAGGTGGCGGTCGCCACGGGGAGCGCCAGCACCGAGACCGGCGTGTAGGTGCCCGCGATGAACAGGAAGATCATCGAGTGGTCGAGGCGCTTCATCAGCCGTCGCCGGGCCGGGTCGACCCAGGTGTGCCGGTGGTACAGCGCGCTGATCCCGAACAAGCCGAACGTGGTCAGTGTGTAGACGGCCGTGGCCACGGCCGCGGAGGTCCCGACGAGCGCCCCCGCGACGCTGATCAGTGCGGCGCACGCGAAGACGGAACCGACGAGGCTCCACAGGTGCAGCCAGCCCCGCATACGGGGCTTGAGCGGGACGGACGGGGCGATGCTCACACGCCCCGACGTTACGGGTCGAGACGGCGGGGGTCCCGTCCGGCGGACGAACGCCACACGCGGGACTAGGCTCCGTGTACGTGGCCCTCCGAGACCTGCTCTACACGGTGTACGAGCGCAGGATCCTGCGTCAGATCGCCGGGGCCGAGCGGCCCAGGCACGTGGCGCTCATCCTCGACGGCAACCGCCGCTGGGCGCGGGAGGCCGGCCTGGTCGACCCCGCGGAGGGGCACCGCGCCGGCGCGGCAAAGATCGCGGAGATGCTCGGCTGGTGCTCGGAGGCCGGCGTCGAGGTCGTCACGGTGTTCCTGCTGTCCACCGACAACCTGGACACCCGCTCCCCGGAGGAGCTGAAGGACCTTCTGGAGATCATCGCCGGGGTCGTCGACGACCTCTCCGGTCCGGACACGCCGTGGCGGCTGCGGGTGGTCGGCGCGATGGAGCTGTTGCCGAGCAGCCTGGCCGACCGGCTGACCGCGGCGGTCGCCCGTACCAGCGACCGCGGGGGCATCCAGCTGAACGTCGCCGTCGGCTACGGCGGCCGGCAGGAGATCGCGGACGCCGTCCGCAAGATGCTGCTGACCCAGGCGGAGGCGGGACGGACGATCGAGGAGCTCGCGGAGTCGCTCGACGTCGACCACATCGCGGAGCACCTCTACACCTCCGGTCAGCCCGACCCGGACCTCGTCATCCGGACCAGCGGTGAGCAACGTCTGTCGGGGTTCCTGCTGTGGCAGTCGGCCCACTCGGAGTTCTGGTTCTGCGAGGCCTACTGGCCCGAGTTCCGCCGCGTCGATTTCCTGCGCGCCCTGCGCGACTTCGGCGCGCGACACCGACGTTTCGGCGGATGAACTCGGATCGACCGTAGCTCCCGGTCGACTCACTCGCCGTAGCTCTCTCGGAGCCCTCGACGGTCGAGGTCTCGGCCTTGGTGCTGCTGTCCTCGATGTAGGTGTCGCAACCGTGCTCACCCGCGAACGCGAGCGGGCTCAGCGCGCCGCCCTGCTCCGGCTCGGCTGGTTTCACCTGTCGGGCTGCATGATCACCGGTCGTGGAGTCCGACGTTCGCGTTGCGGACGCTCCGCTCCACAACCGGTGATCGTGTCCGGCGTCCGGGGGTCGGTGTGCGTGGCCCGGTGTCCGGCACCGTCGTGCGCTCTGGAACGTGTCCGGGAGGAGGGCGACCGGCGAGGCCGCCGGCCCGAGTACGGAGCGTGATTACGTCATTGGTGAATCAGATCGGTGTCGGTGGCGTCGACACGACGGAGTGAACTCGACCGCGCGGACGCGGTGAACGGTGACCCGGCGGAATTCCGGTCACTCTGGCGGGTGCTCAGGGGTGACACGCGAGAATGCCCCGGAACAGAAGCTCCGGGGCATTCTCAGATCTGCGAGGAGATCAGCCGATCGAGTCGCCGGCGCCGGCCTCCTGGCCGCAGTTGTCGGACTGGTCCGTGACCGAGTCGCCGGACTTCGCCTTGGCGTCGCCCAGGATGCCCAGGGCGCCGGTGAGGCCGTTGAGGGCGGAGGCGTCCTCGACCGGGACCTGCACGCCCAGCACGTTGACCGGGACGTTGTTGTTGCAGGCCTGGATCGGCACGTTGACGTTGTTGCCGTTCAGGCCGGCGATGAGGCCCTTGGCGTCCTTGTCGATGACGTTCTCGGCACCGTGGTGGTGGCCGCCCTTGTGGTCGTGGTCGCCATCCTTGTCGCCGGCGAAGGCGAGCGGGGACAGGGCGAGCAGGGACGCGGCGGAGGCCGCAACCACGATTCCAGCCTTCTTCAGCACAGTTTTCTCCTGTTGAGTGTCGAGTCCGCCCGAAGCCGGTCTCACGCGTGCCGGCACGCTGACGAGGGGAGCCCGTACCGACTGCCTGAAAAGCTACCGCTGTTATTCCGACGAAACAAATCTCGTGACCCTATCGAGGTACACTTTCACTGACGGTTCCGATACTCCCCAAATAGGTTGTTCTGCCCCCGCGCGTCCGAGCCGTCGTCGTCCGTGGATCGTGCACCCTGCGTGGCCGGATACGTCCGAACGGACGCGTCACCGGCCGCCCCCGCGGTCGTTCGGTTCCGGGCCGCCTACGCTCCGGGGGTGGACCTGCTGCACGCGACGGCGGAGCTCGCGTCGCGGCTGGACCGGCTGCGGCCGGGGGTGCTGGACGGGCCGCCGCCGTACCCGTCGATCGCCCGGCGGGTGGCCGCGGAGCCGCTCCAGGACCCGGCGGCCCTGGTCGTCACGGCCGGACGGCTGCGTGCGGAGGTCGCGGCCGCGGAACTCCCGGCCGGCCGTCGCCGGTACCTGGAGGCGCTGCTGGTCGCGCTGCGGTGCCGGGCCCGGCTGCTCGCCGGCGACGACATCGGCTACCTCGAGCAGGTCCGCGACCTGTTCGGGGTGGTCCCGCGTCGCAGCGAGCCGGACGAGCTGCACGAGGCGCACCGCAGGCTGGCGGCGGTGCTGCCCGGGCGCGGTCCGCTGGCCGCCCGGATGCGGGACCACCGGGCCGCGGACGTCGTCCCGGCCGACCGGTTGGCCGCCGCGGTCGCCGCCGTCGTTGCGGAGCTGCGCGGCCGCACCCGCGACACGCTGGGGCTCCCGGCCGGCGAGCGCGCCGACGTCGGCCTCGTCGGCGCGCGTCCCTGGACGGCGTTCACCCGCTACCGCGGCGGGCTGCACAGCCGGGTCTCGGTCGCGACGACCGGCCGGGTGCGCGCCGGGTCGCTGCTGCCGTTGCTCGCCCACGAGGCCTACCCCGGCCACCACCTGCAGTACTGCCGGGTCGAGATCGCGTCGGCGCGGCACCCGGAGCTGGCGCTGCGACTGGTCCACAGCCCGCAGGGGCTCGTCGCGGAGGGCGCGGCGGAGGCCGCCGTCGACGTGGTGCCCGGCCCCGGCTGGGGCCCGGTCGCCGAACGCGTCCTCGCGGGCGTCGGCGTGCACCTCGACGGCCCGGCCGCCGAGCGGATCGAACGGGAGCTGGACCTGCTCGGCCGGGTCCGGCTCGACGCCGCGCTCATGCGCCACGTCGAGGGCGCCGGCCCCGACGCGGTGCTCGCCCACCTGTCCCGATGGCTGCTGGTCGACGACGACCGGGCGCGGCGGATGCTCGACTTCCTCGACCATCCCCAGTGGCGCACCTACCCGGTCACCTACGCCGAGGGCGGCCCGCTCGTGCGCGCCCGGCTGGCCGCGGCCCCGGACGGTCCGGCCGCTGCGCTGGCGGCCCTGCTCGACACCCCGGTCGTGCCGTCGGATCTGGTCACCGACGGTGGCAGCGGACGCGGTCCGGATCGCGTCGGACCACCCCCGGCGGCGGGCGAGTTGCTCCGTACGCCGGTCTCCGACTGAGCCGAACGGCTCGCAGTCGAACGAGGTGTCTCTACCCGACTCGACGCCGGACGGTACCGGTCACGCGATGAACGGCACGTTACGACTGTTCCATCAGGGGTCAACGTCGCGATCCGACGGAGCGTTGCTATTGACCGCACGAGGGTGACCACTAGTAGCGTCCATGTCGACGGGCTGTACCCGATGCGGCCCGTTCGGGAGGCCCTGGAGTGGTGTCACACGCACCCGAGAGGGCCGGCACCCGGCCCTCGCGGGCGTGCCGGCCGGAGGACCGCCATGGTCCCTCCGCGTCGTCGCGGCCCGCACGAGGGCCGGCCGGCCCGACGCAGAGCAGGTGCGGTGCCGCGCCTGCGAGGGAGCACCCGTGACCGATCGTCGTCCCGCCCTCACCGACCCGACCCCCGCACCGCAGGGGTCCGTCGGGGACGCACCGGCAGGTACCACCCGCTGCTACGTGCTCGACACGTCCGTGCTGCTGTCCGACCCGTGGTCGCTGCAGCGCTTCGACGAGCACCAGGTCGTCCTGCCGCTCGTCGTCATCAGTGAGCTGGAGGCCAAGCGTCACCACCCCGAACTGGGCTGGTTCGCCCGGACCGCGCTGCGCCAGCTCGACGAGCTGCGCGTCAGGTACGGCCGTCTCGACGCGCCCGTGCCGATCGGCGAGTCCGGCGGCACGCTGCACGTCGAGCTGAACCACTCCGACCCCACGGTCCTGCCGGCCGGGTTCCGCACCGACTCCAACGACTCGCGGATCCTGGCCTGTGCGCTGAACCTGAAGGCGGACCCGTCCGTGCCACCGGACGTCACGCTGGTCACCAAGGACATGCCGTTGCGGGTCAAGGCCGCCGCGGTCGGTCTGGACGCCGACGAGTACCACGGCCAGGACGTGCTGTTCTCGGGCTGGACCGGCATGACCGACCTCGAGGTGACCGCCGAGGACGTCGACGCGCTGTTCCGCGACGGCGTCATCGACCACGACGAGGCCCGCGACCTGCCCTGCAACACGGGGTTGCGGCTGATCGGGGCATCGAACGCGCTCGGGCGGGTCACCGCGGACAAGCGGGTCAAGCTGGTGCGCGGGGACCGGGAGGCGTTCGGGCTGCACGGCCGTTCCGCCGAACAGCGGATCGCGCTGGACCTGCTGCTGGACAACGAGGTCGGGATCGTGTCCCTCGGCGGACGCGCCGGGACGGGCAAGTCGGCGCTCGCGTTGTGCGCGGGCCTGGAGGCGGTGCTGGAGCGACGGCAGCACCGCAAGATCGTGGTCTTCCGGCCGCTCTACGCCGTCGGCGGGCAGGACCTCGGCTACCTCCCGGGCAGCGAGGTCGAGAAGATGCAGCCCTGGGCGCAGGCCGTCTTCGACACCCTGGGGGCGATGGTCAGCCAGGACGTCATCGACGAGGTCATCGCCCGCGGCCTGCTGGAGGTCCTGCCGCTGACCCACATCCGCGGCCGGTCGCTGCACGACACGTTCGTGATCGTCGACGAGGCGCAGTCGCTGGAGCGCAACGTGCTGCTCACGGTGCTGTCCAGGCTCGGGACGGCGTCGCGCGTCGTGCTCACCCACGACGTCGCGCAGCGCGACAACCTCCGCGTCGGACGGCACGACGGCGTCAACGCCGTCATCGAGAAGCTGAAGGGCCACCCGCTGTTCGCGCACGTCACGTTGACCCGCAGTGAGCGCTCGCCGATCGCCGCGCTGGTCACCGAGATGCTGGAGGGACCCAACTCCTGACGACGGCACACGGCCCCCGTCGGCAGTCGCCGACGGGGGCCGTGGTGTGTCTCAGTCGAACAGGTCCGGGTCGGTACGCACGACCTCGTCCCACAGCGGCTGGTAGGAGAACCAGCCGGCGTACGGCGTGCCGGTCTGCTCGGCGGTGAACCGCGCGTTGGCGTGGTCGACGAGTGTCGGCGTCCCCGCGGCCTCGGCCAGCAGCTGCGCCTGGCAGTTGCGCTCGGTCGAGATGAACCACCAGGCGGCCTCCGCGACCGTCTCGCCGACGGAGAAGATCCCGTGGTTCTGGTGGAAGACCAGCCGCCGGCCGGTCAGACCGCGGGCCAGGGCCCGGCCCGCCTCCGGGTCGAGCACGACCGCGCCGGCACCCTCGTGGACGACGCCGTGGTTCTCGTAGAGGGCGCAGGCGTCCTGGGTGATGGGGTCCAGCGGCCGGCCCAGCGACGACCACGCCTTGCCGTACACCGAGTGGGCGTGCGCGGCCGCGACGACGTGCGGGTGCGCCTCGTGGACGGCCGAGTGGATGACGAACCCGGCCTGGTTCACCGGGCGGTTCCCGTGCCGGACCGTGCCGTGGTGGTCGACCATGATCAGGTCCGAGACCCGGATGTGCCGGAAGCTCATGCCGAACGGGTTGACCCAGAACATCTCCGGGTCCTCCGGGTCGCGCACGGTGATGTGCCCGGCGACGCCCTCGCCGAAGCCGAAGCGGCCGAAGATCCGGAACGCCCCCGCGAGCTGCTGCTTGCGGTGCAGGCGTTCCTCGGCGGAGGTGGCGAACGTCGGTGGGACCGGCAGACCGCCGGTACCGCCGCCGCCGAGGGCGGCGGTACCGGAGCTGCTGGTGGTGGTGTCCTGCGTGGGGGCGGCCATGACCCGACCGTGCGCCGGATCGCGCGCCGGGTCAAGGGGTGGCTCAGAGGCCGTGCGGGGTGCCCTCGGTGAACCCGGCGGTGGTCTGCACCCCGACGACGGAGCGCTCGTGCAGCTCGTCGACCGAGCGGGCACCGGCGTAGGTGCACGCGGAGCGGACGCCCGAGCAGATCTCGTCGAGCACGTCCTCCACACCGGGGCGGTCCGGGTCCAGCCGCTGGCGCGAGGACGAGATGCCCTCCTCGAACAGCGCCTTGCGGGCCCGGTCGAACGCGTTGTCGGCCCGGGTGCGTGCGCTGACCGCGCGCTTGGACGCCATCCCGAACGACTCCTTGTACGCGCGGCCGTGCTCGTCCCGCAGCAGGTCTCCGGGGGACTCGTAGGTGCCCGCCAGCCAGGAGCCGATCATCACCGACGCCGCGCCGGCGGCCAGGGCGAGTGCCACGTCGCGCGGGTGGCGCACCCCGCCGTCGGCCCAGATCACGGCGCCGCGCTCGCGGGCCGCGGCGGCGCACTCGGCGACCGCGGAGAACTGCGGGCGCCCGACGCCGGTCATCATCCGGGTCGTGCACATCGCGCCGGGGCCGACGCCGACCTTGACGATGTCGGCGCCCGCCTCGACCAGGTCGGAGACACCCTCGGCGGTGACCACGTTGCCGGCGGCCACCGGGACCGTGGCCCCGGCCTCGTCGACCACACGGCGGACCGCGCCGAGCGCGTCGGCCATCTTCTCCTGGTGGCCGTGCGCGGTGTCGACGACGAGCACGTCCACCCCGGCGTCGAGCAGGGCCTTCGCCTTCACCGCGACGTCGCCGTTGATGCCGATCGCGGCCGCGGTGCGCAGCCGGCCGGCGCCGTCGAGGGCGGGGGAGTAGATCCCGGCGCGGATCGCGCCGAGCGGGGTGAGCAGGCCGGCGAGGCGGCCGTCGCCGTCGAGGCCGAGCGCGACGGCCTTGCGGCGGGTGTCGAGCTGCTCGAACACCTCGCGCGGCTCGGTGCCCAGCGGCAGCGCCAGCGGGTCCGGGTCGAGGACGTCGGCGAGGCGGGTGAAGCGGTCCACCCCGGCGCAGTGCGCCTCGGACACGGTGCCGACCGGGCGGCCGCCGTCGTCGACGACCACGACGGCGTCGTGGGCCCGCTTGGGCAGCAGGTTCAGCGCGTCGGCGACCGCGTCGGAGGTGCGCAGCACCAGCGGGGTGTCCCACACCGGGTGCCGGGACTTGATCCAGGACACGATCTCGGCGACGGCATCGGTCGCCACGTCCTGCGGGAGCACGGTCAGCGCGCCGCGCCGGGCGAGTGTCTCGGCCATCCGGCGTCCGGCGACGGCGGTCATGTTCGCCGCCACCACGGGCACCGTGGCCCCGGAACGGTCCGGGGCCGTGAGGTCCACGTCGAAGCGGGACGTCACGGTGGAACGGCGTGGGACGAGGAAGACGTCGTCGTAGGTCAGGTCGTGCTCGGGCCGGCGGTCGTCGAGGAAGCGCACGATATCGGAATGCTACGCCCCGGGGCGTTGTCACGCGTCCGTCATGTGAGGGGAACCGCCGGGCAACCCCGTGTGCCTACCGTCGGGTACATGCCGGTGCCGTCGCCGAACCCTCGTGTGCGTGCCGCAGACGTGCGCCGGCTCCGTGACCTGCTGCGCATCGCGGTGGCCGAGGGCGGGCGCCCCGGGGGCCTGCTGCCCGGCGAGGACGAGCTGATGGTGCGCCACGCCGTGCCGCGCGCCGTCGTCCGGGCTGCCCTGGGTCTGCTGGGCGAGGAGGGGCTGCTGCGGCCGGGGCCGACCGGGTACCGGATCGTCGCCCGCCCGCACTACCCCGGACGGGCCGCCGTCACGGGCACAGGCACCCGCCTCCCGCGCTGGCTGGAGCGCACCGGGATCGCCGCACCCGACGTGCTCGCCGAGTGGCTCGGTGTGCCGGTGGGGGCGCCGTGCCTGCGCACCGAGTGCGTCTCGGCGACGGCCGGTGGCGGCGCGGTGCTGGAGACCCACTACGTGACGACCACGGCCGCGGCGCGGCTGCTCGCGGTGCCCGGGACCGGTCCCTTCGACCTGCAGCTGACCGAAGCAGGACTGCACCCGGCGTGGGCGGACACCCGCTCCGGCCCGGTGCCCGCCGACCCGGACTCCGCGGCGCTGCTCGGTGTCGCCGCCGGGGCTCCGCTGCTGGGCGCCGAACGCACCCTGACCGGCGGCGACGGTCGGGTCCTCGCCGTCAGTGTGCTGCGTGCCGACCCGACCGGGACGGTGACCGCGGCCCGCGACGGCGCCGGGTCGGCTCAGTCGGACAGCAGCGCCCGCACCGCGTCGAGGGAGTCGGCCTCGGCCGGGGTCTTGTCCGGCCGGTAGCGCAGCACCCGGGCGAAGCGCAACGCCACACCGCCCGGGTAGCGGGTGCTGCGCTGCGCGCCGTCGAGCGCGATCTCCACGACCAGCTCCGGGCGCAGGTGCACCACCCCCGGCTCCCGGGACGTCTCGTAGTCCGGGAAGGTCGCGGTCTGCCAGGCCAGCAGCTCGTCGGTCATGCCCTTGAACGTCTTGCCGACCATGACCGGCTCCCCGCCGTCCGGGTCGCGGGCGCCGAGGTGGATGTTCGACAGCGACCCGGTGCGCCGCCCGTAGCCCCACTCGGCGCCCAGCACCACCAGGTCCAGGGTGTGCACCGGCTTCACCTTCTGCCAGGCCTTGCCGCGCCGACCGGCCGCGTACGGCGCGGCCAGGTCCTTCACGACGACGCCCTCGTGCCCCGCCGTCAGCGCCTCAACGAGGACCACGGCCGCCTGCTCCGGCGACGGCCGCCGGACCCCCGGCATCCGCAGCGCGGCGTGGACGTCGGCGGCCAGCAGCCCGGCGAGCGCGTCGAGCCGCACCTCGGTGGGCTCGTCGACGAGATCGCGGCTGTCGAGGTGGAGCAGGTCGAAGAAGAACGGCGACAGCATCACCTCGCCGCCGGACTCCTCGGTCCCGAACCGGCTCATCGTGTCCTGGAACGGGCGGGGGCGGCCGTCGTCGTCGAGGGCGAGGGTCTCGCCGTCGAGCACCGCGGTGCCACACGGCAGCCCGCGGACCAGGTCCACCATCTCGGGCACGCGAGCGGTGATCTCGCGCAGCGTCCGGGTCCACACCCGCACCTCGTCGCCGTGGCGGTGCACCTGGATGCGGGCGCCGTCGAGCTTGTGCTCGACGGTCACGTCGGCGCCGAGCCCGGCCAGCGCGGCGTCGAGCGAGTCACCGGGGGAGGCGAGCATCGGCCGGACCGGCCTGCCCACCTCCAGCGCCACCCCGGCGAGTGCCTCCTCGCCGCCGGTCAGCGCGGTCGCCGCCGTCTCGGGGAGCCGCCCGGACAGCATGAACGCCCGCCGCACCGGCGCCGCCGGCACCTCGGCCGCGGCGGCGACGGCGACGACCATCAGCCCCTCCAGCGCCCCCTGGCGCAGCTCGCCGGTGAGCAGGCGGTGCAGGAACCGCTGCTCCTCGGCGGTGGCGGCGCCGTACAGCTCGGTGAGCAGCTCACGGCGCCGGGCCGCCGAGCCCGTCCCCGCGGTGCCGGCCAGGTCGTCGAGGAGGGCGTCGACCCGCTCCACCGTCAGCGACGGCGCCGCCGCGGCCGGCACGTCGACGCCCGACAGGGTCCGCCAGCCGGTGCCGATCCGGCCCTGCCGGGGCACTCCGGACAGCCACGCGACGACCGGCACGACCTCGGCCGGCGCGGCGGCGCGCAGCAGCCCGGCGAGCGCGGCGGTCTTCTCCTTGCGCGCGCGGGTCGCCCCGACCGAGGCCGAGGTGGTGACGACGTCGGTGAACAGCACCGGATCAGTGAAGCAGCGACCCCCGACAGCCCGCGCGTCGTCGGGTCAGGCGGTGCGCACGACCTGCGGTGCCGGTGCGGGACGCGGGCCGCCCGCGGGCGGCAGGATCGCGCGGCGCCACAGCTCGGCGACCGGGACGACCCCGCGGCAGGTGCCGTCCGGTGCTACGACGACCAGGTCGTCGTAGCCGCGGGCCGGGTCGCCGGCCAGACCGATCTCCATCGCGCGGTGCAGCGGGGTCCGCTCGTCGACGGTCCGCGGCGGGTCCGCCAGCTCGGTCGCCGGCTTCTCGGCCCACAGCGCGTGGCCGAACCTGCCTGCCAGCTGGAGCAGGACGCGGCTGCGGTCGAGGTAGCCGACCGGCCGGTGCGCCCGGTCGACCAGGACGATCCCGGCCGACTCGGGGCGGGCGCGCAGCACCTCGCGGGCGGTGTCGCCGACGGCGTCGTCGGGCAGGGTCACGGCCGGGACGGCGAGCCCGCGCACCGGGGGACCGGCCGGCCGGGGTGTCGCGGCGCGCTCGGGGACCGACGGCGTGACCCCGGGCGGTGTGACCCCGGGCGGCGCGGACCGAGGCGTGAACGGCTGCGGCACCGCGCTCAGCAGTCCGAGGAGCTCCGCACGGGTCGCCGGGTCGGCCTCGGGGACGGCGCGCGCCCCGCCCAGCAGCGGGCCCTGGGCGAGGGCGACGCCGGTCACGAACAGTCCGACCAGCCGGCCCGCGTCGTGGACCCCGGTCGCGGCGACCGGCGCCCCGGCCGTGCGGGACACCTCGATCACCGCGCGGACGGCCGCCCCCGTGCCCGCGTCGAGCACCCCGCCGCAGAGGTCGGGCTCCAGCTTCACCATGTCCGGCCGGACGGCGGCCACCACCTCGGGCCCGAACGCGCGCCCGGCCCCGTCGAGCCCGATCCGGAATCCCCACCGCCGCAGCTCGGCCAGTGCCGGGACGAGGTGCTCGGCCGGCGCCGCGGCGGCGATCGGCGGCCCCACCTCCAGCAGGGGGGCCACCGGGTCGGTGGCGTCGCCGAGCATCCCGCGCAGCCGCTCCCGCGCGTGCAGGACGGTGTCCGCGGCGACGTCGACCTGGATCGGGACCGTGCCGCCGTGCGCGCGGGCCGACGCGACCGCCGAGACCGCGGTACCCGCGTCGAGCTCGGCGATCCGGCGGGCGTCCCAGCCGCGGTCGCGGGCCACGACGCCCACCGCGTCGTGCTGCCGGCGCGGCACCACTTCGACCCCGGCGACGCGACCGGTGCGCAGATCGTGCACGGGGACGTACGCGAAGCGCTGGTCGGCCATGGTGCGGTCCGTTCGAGTGAAAGTGATCGACTGACGCTCACACATTGTCACGTCGATGTGGACCGAACGGGGACCAGAGATGAACAGCGGGTGGACTGACTCGGTGCGCCCGGCCGGTGACCGGGCGCAGCCGGGGTCAGGAGCGCTTCTCGCCGCGGGTCATCGCCAGCACGTCCAGGGCGCGGTCCAGCTCGGCCTCGGTGAGCGTCCCGTTCGCCACGTGCCCGCGCTCGATCACGACCTCGCGGATGGTCCGGCGCTCCTTCAGCGCCTGCTTCGCGATGGCCGCCGCCTCCTCGTAACCGATCTTCGAGTTCAGCGGGGTGACGATCGACGGCGAGGACTCGGCGTACTCGCGGGTGCGCTCGAGGTCGGCCTCCATCCCGTCGACGACCTTGTCGGCGAGCAGCCGCGCCACGTTCGCGATCAGTCGTGCGGACTCCAGCACGTTGCGCGCCATCACCGGCATCATCACGTTCAGCTCCAGGTTGCCCTGGCTGCCGGAGAAGCCGACGCACGCGTCGTTGCCCATGACCTGGGCGCAGACCATCATCGTGGCCTCGCAGATCACCGGGTTGACCTTGCCCGGCATGATCGAGCTGCCCGGCTGCAGGTCCGGCAGGTGGATCTCGGCCAGCCCGGTCCGCGGTCCGGACGACAGCCAGCGCAGGTCGTTGGCGATCTTGTAGAGCGACACGGCGACGGTGCGCAGCGCGCCGGAGGCCTCGACCAGGCCGTCGCGCGAGCCCTGGGCCTCGATGTGGTCGGTGGCCTCGGCGAGCTGCTCCAGACCGGTGGTCTCGCGCAGCTTCGCGACGACGGCGGCGCCGAACCCGTCCGGCGCGTTCAGTCCGGTGCCGACCGCGGTCCCGCCGATCGGCAGGACGGCGAGGCGGGGCAGTGCGTCGCGGACGCGGTCGGCGCCGTAGCCGGCCTGGCTGGCCCAGCCACCCGCCTCCTGGCCGAGGGTGATCGGGACGGCGTCCATCAGGTGGGTGCGGCCGGCCTTCACGACCTCCGACCAGTCCGCGGCGCGGCGGCGCAACGCGGCCTCGAGGTGCTCCAGCGCCGGGACGACCTCGGTCGCCAGCGCCTCGGTGGCGGCGAGGTGGATGGTCGTCGGGAAGACGTCGTTCGACGATTGGGAGGCGTTGACGTGGTCGTTCGGGTGTACGTCCGTGCCGGCGCGGGCGGCCACCGAGGCGATCACCTCGTTGGCGTTCATGTTCGACGACGTGCCGGAGCCCGTCTGGAAGACGTCGACCGGGAAGTGGTCGTCGTGCCCGCCCGCGGCCACCTCGTCGGCGGCCGCGGCGATCGCGCGGGCCCGGTCGTCGTCCAGTACGCCCAGCTCGCCGTTCACCCGGGCCGCGGCCGCCTTGACCAGGCCGAGCGCGCGGATCTGGGCGCGCTCCAGGCCACGGCCGGAGATCGGGAAGTTCTCCACCGCGCGCTGGGTCTGGGCCCGCCACAGCGCGTCGGCGGGGACCCGGACCTCGCCCATGGTGTCGTGCTCGATGCGGAAGTCCTCGCTCATGGGCGAAGGTCTACTCCTCCGCGACCCGTCCCGCAGTGTTAAGTGAGCCTAACCTCACGGCAGCGGCGGGGCCTCGCCCTCGACGCCGTCGAAGTCGACGGAGGAGAACTCGCGCAGCTTGGTGAGGCGGTGGTAGCCGTCGATCAGCCGCACCGTGCCGGACTTGGACCGCATCACGATCGACTGGGTGGTCGCGCCGCCGCCCCGGTAGTGGACGCCGCGCAGCAGCGGGCCGTCGGTGATGCCGGTGGCGCAGAAGAAGACGTTCTCGCCGCGCACGAGCTCGGCGGTGGTCAGGACCTTGTCGAGGTCGTGGCCCGCGGCGAGGGCCTTCTCCCGCTCGGCGTCGTCGGTGGGCCACAGGCGGCCCTGGATCTCGCCGCCCATGCACTTGAGCGCGGCCGCGGTGATGATGCCCTCCGGGGTGCCGCCGACGCCGTAGAGCATGTCCACACCCGAGTTGGGACGTGCCGCGGCGATGGCGCCGGCGACGTCGCCGTCGGAGATGAAGGAGATCCGGGCGCCGGCCTCGCGGATCTCGGCGACGATCTGCTCGTGCCGCGGGCGGTCGAGCACGCAGACCGTCACGTCGGCGACGTCGGTCTCCTTCGCCTGCGCGACCCGGCGGATGTTCTCCGCGACCGGTGCGGTGATGTCGATGACGTCGGCCGAGTCCGGGCCGACCGCGATCTTCTCCATGTAGAACACCGCGGACGGGTCGAACATCGCGTCGCGCTCGGCGACGGCGAGCACCGCGAGCGCGTTCGGCATGCCCTTGGCCATCAGCGTGGTGCCGTCGATGGGGTCGACGGCGACGTCGCAGAACGGGCCCTCGCCGTTCCCGACCTCCTCGCCGTTGAACAGCATCGGGGCCTCGTCCTTCTCGCCCTCGCCGATGACGACGACACCGCGCATCGACACCGACGAGATGAGCTGGCGCATGGCGTCGACGGCGGCGCCGTCGCCACCGTTCTTGTCGCCCTTGCCGACCCAGCGGCCCGCGGCCATGGCGGCGGCCTCGGTGACCCGGACCAGCTCCATCGCCAGGTTGCGGTCGGGCGCCTCACGACGGCGGGGGGCGGGGCTGGCGGACTGGCTCACGGATACGTCTCCATTCACGGGCGGCGTGCTCGTCGGCGACGTCCCCTCGCCCGGGTGGTGACCGGCGTACGGGGAGGCGCCCGGCGATCCTCGCACGTGGGGCCCCGGGGGAGCAGTGATGAGCGACCGACGCCATGCCTGGGACGATGGACACGTGAGCGCACGACCTGACCCGGGAACGCCGTCCTCGGAGCGCCCGGAGGCCTCGGGGCCCGGCGGGTCCCCGGCGGCCCCGAATCCGGCTGCCCCTGACCCGGCCGCGCCTGTTTCCCCAGCCGCGGACCCGGCTGCGGACTCGGACCCGGCTCCCGCTGCGGCCCGGGCTCCGGCCGCCGCGCCCGCGGATGCGGCTCGGGCCGGACGGCCGCAGCCGCCGCCGGTGACCCGCCGGATCCCGGAGGCCGGCCCGCAGGCGATGCACAAGCCCGGCCGCGGCGACGCGTCGGTGCGCGACCTGATCTGGGCCTGCCTGATCCTCGTCCCGGTCGCGCTGCTGATCTTCTCGGTCGGCGGGTCGTGCTCGTTCTCGCCCGGCAGCCCGGCCGAGGACGCCGCGTCGGCGCCCACAGTCGATGCCCCGGCCCGGATCGCCGAGTACGCCCGCGGCTCGACCTTCCCGCTGCGGCTGCCGGACGTGCCGTTCCGGGCCAACTCCACCGACCGTGGCCCGGTCGAGGGCGGCGGCACCGCCGTGCGCATCGGCTTCGTCACTCCCGACGCTGACTTCCTGAGCCTGGTCCAGACCGACGGGTCGGTCGAGGGCGTCCTCGCCACCGAGTCCGGCTCCGCGGGCCGAGGCGACGGACCCCCGACGATGCGCGGCGCCGTGCAGGCGGGCGGCCTGACCTGGGAGGTCTACGGCGCCGAGGGCGGCGAGCCCTTCCGGATCGCGACGCTGCCCGGCCGTCCCGAGGTCCGTGTCCTGGTGACCGGCTCGGCGTCGGAGGACCGGTTCCGAACCCTCGCCGAAGCCCTCACCACCGCCCGAGTCTTCCCACCCGGTTCCTGACCCCGGTCCCACACGGAGTCCGACGTCCCACAGGGGGTCCGATCCCGTGTGCGCCGCCGGAACCCTGTGGGACGTGGTTGTCCACATCGCGGGGGGTTGTCTACAGGGGCGGGGTTCGGGGGCGTGGGTGGGGGCGTTGCGGGGCAGGGTCGGGGCATGGACCTTCTGCCCGGTACGACGCCCGTGCGGCGCTCGGAGCTGCTCGCCGCGGGGATGAGCGAGGCCGAGATCCGCCACACCGTGGGCTCGGGGGCGATCGTGCGGGTCTGCCGCGGGAGGTACCGCGGTGCCGGGCCGCCGGGGTCGCCGGGCCCGCCGGGGACACTGGGGCCACCGAGGCCGCGGGGGGATCCCGGTCGGCACTGGGAGGAGCTCGTCGCCGGGCACGAGCGCGCCGTGCGCGGGGTGGTGCGTCGGCTCGAGTCGCCCGCGGTCGTCAGCCACGTCTCCGCCGCGGTCGTGCACGACACCGAGATCTGGGACGTGCCGCTGGACCGCGTCCACGCCACGCGGTCGGCGTCGACCGGGGCTCGCCGGGGATACGACCTCGTCATCCACGCGGTGCCCCTCGATCCCGCGGAGACGCTGCGGGTGCGCGGGATCCTGGTGACCGCGCCCGCCCGCACCGTCGCCGACGTGGCCAGGACGGTGCCGTTCGGTCAGGCGGTCGTCGTCGCGGACGGTCTGGCCCGGCGGTACGGGCTCCTGACCGCGGCACGCCCCGAGCGTCGTCGCCGGGGGACGGTGGCCGCGGTGCGCGTGGCGCGGTTCGCCGACGGGCGCGCCGCGAGCCCGGGCGAGTCACGGAGCCGCGTGCTGTTCCACGCGGCCGGGCTCCCGGTCCCCGACCTGCAGCGCGAGGTCCGGGTCGCCGGCGGCCGGTGGTGCGCGACCGTCGACTTCTGGTGGGACGGCAGCCCGCCCGTCGTCGGGGAGTTCGACGGCGAGGGGAAGTACGGGCGTCTGCTCCCGCCGGGGAGGACCGCAGGGCAGGTGATCACCGAGGAGAAGGTCCGCGAGGACCGGCTCCGTGACCTGGGCCTGCACGTCGTCCGGTGGACCTGGCGCGACCTGGACGCCCCCACCGCCCTCCTGACCCGCCTCCGCACAAGGCTGCCGCCCCGGTGACCTCCCACACCGGATGCGGCGTCCCACACGGGGCCGGAACCCGTGTGGGACGCCGCATCCCGTGTCGGAAGCTCAGGTGCCGTCGGGGTCGTCGGAGTCGGCGTCGGCCAGCTTCTCCTCGATGCGGGTGCGGGCGCCGGCGAGCTGGGCGTCGCAGCGCTTGGCCAGGGCCTCGCCGCGCTCCCACAGCGCGACGGACTCGTCCAGGCCGAGGCCGCCGACCTCCAGCGCGCGCACGACCTCCATGAGCTCGTCGCGGGCCTTCTCGTAGCCCAGGGTCTCCACTGCCGGTCGGTCGCTCATCGGGTCTCCGGGTCGGGGGTGGTGGTCACGGTGGCGGCGACGGCGCCGTCGGCGACCCGGATCCGCAGGCCGGTGCCGGCGGGCGCGTCGGCGACCGACCGCAGGAGCGGGGGCACGTCGTCGGTGCGGTCGGCGAGCTGCACGATCGCGTAGCCGCGCGCCAGGGTCGCGGTCGGGCCGAGCGCGGCGAGCCGGGCGCCCAGGTGCTCCAGCTCCGACGACGCCCGGTCCAGCCGGCGCAGCACCGCGCGGTGGGCGGCGGCGCGGGCGTCGGCGATCTCGCCCTCCCGGGCGGTGACCATGCGCAGCGGGTCGGCGAGCACCGGCCGCCGTCGCAGGTCGTCGAGGCGGTGCTGCTCGCGGTCGACCCAGTCGTGCAGGGCTCGGCGGGCCCGGTCGCGCAGCCCGGAGATCCGGGCGGTCTCCTCGGCGAGGTCGGGGACCAGGCTGCGTCCGGCCTCGGTCGGGGTGGAGCAGCGCACGTCGGCGACGTGGTCGACCAGCGGGGTGTCCGGCTCGTGCCCGATGGCCGACACGACCGGGGTGCGGCAGGCGGCGACGGCGCGGCACAGCGTCTCGTCGGAGAAGGGCAGCAGGTCCTCGACGCTGCCGCCGCCGCGGGCGAGCACGATGACCTCGACGTCCGGGTCGCGGTCGAGCGCCCGCAGCGCGCCGACGACCTGTTCCACCGCCAGCCCGCCCTGTACGGCGACGTTCTCGATCCGGAACCGCACCGCGGGCCAGCGCGCGGTGGCGTTGCGGACCACGTCGTGCTCGGCCGCGGAGTCGCGCCCGGTGACCAGACCGATGGTGTGCGGGAGCAGCGGCGGGCGCCGCTTGAGGGACGGGTCGAACAGTCCCTCGGCGGCGAGCAGCCTGCGCAGCCGCTCGATACGGGCCAGCAGCTCGCCGAGACCGACCGCGCGGATCCGGTCGACGCGCAGCGACAGCGTGCCGCGCCCCAGGTAGAACGACGGCTTGCCGTGCACGATCACCCGGCTGCCCTCGGTCACGGCGCCGCCGGCGTCGCGCACCAGCGACGACGGCGCCGTCAGCTGCAGGGAGATGTCGGCGGCCGGGTCGCGCAGGGTCAGGAACGCGGTCCCGGAGCGGGCGTTGACCTGGGCGAGCTGGCCCTCGACCCACACCGCGCCGAGCCGGTCGACCCACTCGGCGATCTTGCGGGCGACCGTGCGGACCGGCCACGGGTCCTCCTCGGAGGTCGTGGCGCTCAACGGTTCTCGGACACCGTCGCGATCCGGTTCGTCAGCATCGTGACGTACGGCGGCCGGTTCTCGTGTGCGGTCTCCCAGGCGAGGAGGTCCGCGAGGTCGTCGAGGCTCAGTGTGCGGAGCTTGCCGCGCAGCTGGGGCACGGTCATCGTCGGGTACTCGGGCAGCACGGCCGGCACGGTCGCGCTCGCCTCGGCCCGGTTCGACGCCGCCGCCGGCCGGGACGACGGGGACCGGTCGATCGGGATGCCGGTGCGGGCGGGCCGCAGCGACGACACGGTGCCGTTGCGGCCGGCCGGGGCGGCGGGCGGCAGCGGCGGGGCGATCGGCTCCGGGTCGGGCGGCGAGAGGTCGGCGCCGTCGGCCAGGTCGTCGTCGAAGGTCGCCCAGCTGGGGACGTCGTCGGCGGGACGCAGGGTGCCCAGCGCGCGGTCGCCCTTGATCGCCAGCTCGGTGATCCGCTGCTGGACCCGCATGGACACCTGCAACGCCTGGCTGACTGCGGTCACCGGCAGCTCGACGGCGTGTCGCGGCAGCTCTCGGGCCTGCTCGACGGCGGTCACGACGAGGCCGGCGGCGATCCGCACGGGGAACGGCAGCGGAGACATGCACGCCATTGTCCCCTGATCCGCGGTCGCCTGTCGCGCCGGGCGCCCGGTCGGGCCGGTCACGTACGGCTGCCCGTTCCGGGGGTGGTCCGTACCCTGGGGGCATGTCCGGTTCTGCCAAGCAGGTCCTGCTCGCCAAGCCCCGCGGCTACTGCGCGGGCGTCGACCGTGCCGTCGAGGCGGTGGAGCAGGCACTCGACCAGTACGGCGCCCCCGTGTACGTCCGCAAGGAGATCGTGCACAACAAGCACGTGGTGGAGACGCTGCGCGAGCGCGGCGCGATCTTCGTCGACGAGGCGTCGGAGGTCCCGGAGGGTGCGCACGTCGTGTTCTCCGCGCACGGCGTCTCGCCCGCGGTCCGTGCCGAGGCCTCGGGCCGGAACCTGCAGACCATCGACGCGACCTGCCCGCTGGTGACCAAGGTCCACCAGGAGGCGAAGCGGTTCGCCCGCGAGGACTACGACATCCTGCTCGTCGGGCACGCCGGGCACGAGGAGGTCGAGGGGACCTCCGGTGAGGCGCCCCAGCACATCCAGCTCGTCGAGTCCGCCGCCGACGTCGACTCCGTGACCGTCCGCGACCCGGAGAAGGTCGTGTGGCTCTCGCAGACCACGCTCAGCGTCGACGAGACCATGGATACCGTGCGCGCCCTGCGCGAGCGGTTCCCGAAGCTGCAGAACCCCCCGTCTGACGACATCTGCTACGCCACGCAGAACCGTCAGGTCGCGGTGAAGACGATGGCGCCGCGCTGCGACCTCGTGCTGGTCGTCGGGTCGCGGAACTCGTCGAACTCGGTGCGTCTGGTCGAGGTCGCCCTCGGCGCCGGCGCCGGCGCCTCGTACCTGATCGACTACGCCCGTGAGATCGACGAGTCGTGGCTCGACGGCGTCACGACGGTCGGGATTACCAGCGGCGCGTCGGTGCCGGAGATCCTGGTGCAGGGCGTCGTCGAGTACCTGGCCGAGCGCGGCTTCGGCTCGGTCGAGGAGGTCGACACCGCCGAGGAGACCCTGACCTTCTCGCTGCCCCGTGAGCTGCGCCCGCCGCGCGGCCGGTCGCTGGGCCTGACCCCGGTGAACTGAGCCCGTCACGCACGCCGCAGGCCCCGGACCGACTCGGTCCGGGGCCTGCGGCGTACAGGGGGTGGGGCGGTCAGCCCGCCGCGCGGTCCGCCTGGACCTGCTTCGCCGACACGACCTGCACCTGGTCACCGATCTGCAGGGTGTCGAACCAGAGCTTCGCGTTCTCCGGGGCGAGCCGGACGCAGCCCGCCGACGGGGTGTCGGTGCGGCCCTCGTGGAAGGCGATGCCGCCGTCCTGGAAGAACACCGCCCACGGCATCGGGGCGGGCTCGCCGTTGGTCATCGTGTACTCGCCACTCTTGTGGAGCTGCTCCTTGCGGTACACCCGCAGGGAGTGGCCGATCGGGGTCTCCTTGCCCGGGCCGCCGATGGCGACCGGGACGGGCCCGTGAGTGATCTTCCCGTCGGTGAACAGCCAGGAGCGCTGCGAGTCGAGGTCGACACAGGCGCGGGCCGTGACGGTGCACGGGGTGCCCGCGACGAGCGGCTGGTCCCGGAAGGCCTGGGCGGCCGGGGTCCCGGCGATCGCGGTGCCGACGCCGATCAGCGCGACGGCCGCGGTGACCAGCGCGACGACGATCGCGGGTCGCGTCCTGCGGGGGCTGCGGGTGGTCGACATGGCTCTCCAGTGGTTCCGGCGTGCGTCGGGGGGAGCGGCGGGGTCACGCCGTGCCCCCGATGGGGAAGACGCTCGGGAGGGCAGTGGGTTGCTCCCATTGTCCGGTCCGTCGTCACCCGGGCGGTCTGCGGGGTACGTTCCGGCCGTCCACCTGGGCGGATGCATGCGGAGCGCCGGTTCCGCCGTCAGCGGGTGTCGCGGCGTGTCCGGCCGGTCGCCCCGCGCGTCGACCCGCGGGTGGGATCGGAGCGGGACGGATCGACACGGGGGGACTCCGCGCGGGAGGAGCCGGAGCGCGCGGACCCGGTGGAGCGCGCTGCGGAGCCGGTGCGCGAGACCCCGGTGCCGGTGGACCCGGCGCGCGCGGTGGACCCGGTGCGGGCCGCGTCGCGCCGGGCGGAGCCGGTCGGGGTCGACCCGGTGGCCGACCCGGTGCGGGCAGTGCCGGACGTGCCGGACCGGGCCGCGGTCGCCGTGCCGGGGGTACCCGCACCGCGCGGCGCCCGGGTCCGCCCGCCGGGCCCGTCCGGGTCGTACCCGCCCGGGTCACGGCCCAGGCGCTGCCGCAGCCGGCCGACCGCGTCGTCCGGGCCCAGCCGCTGGCGCAGCACCCGCAGGCCGGCGACGAGCAGCACGACCAGCGTGGTCACCGCCATCGCCGGGAACGCGTTGATGAGCGGTGCGCCCGCCATGAGCAGGCTCTGCGCCGCGCCGCCACCGGACGGGGCGCCGATGAGCACCGCGACCAGCGGGACGACGACGGCGAGCAGCAGCGGCGGCTGCACGGCCGGCAGGAACAGGCTGCGCCGGCGGACCCAGGACACCGCGAGCACGCAACCGAGCAGGTAGCAGACCTCGAACACCCGACCGACGGTGCCGATCCGCAGCAGGTCCACCAGGACCCCGAGAGCGGTGGTGCCGACGGCCAGGGCGGTCGCCGCGAGCGGCGGGACCCCGAGGACCGGGGGGAGCAGGGACCGCTCGCGCACCGGCCAGCCACCGCGCGCGGGGGCGGACCCCCGGCCGGGCCGGCGGGCCGAACTCGATCGGGCCGTGGTCACCCGGTCAGCCTAACCCCTCCCGCCACGGTGTCCCGGCCGCCACGTCGTGTTCCGTGTCGCCGTCGCCGAACGTGCCCGGATGTGCGCCGTCGGGTCGGCCACCGCCGGATCGGGTGCCGTCCGTCCGGTTGTGGTCGGGCCGTCCGAGGTCCTCCAGGGACACCAGCGAGTCCCCGGCGGAGGCGACCAGCTCGGGTGCGGAGACACCGCGCGGGGTCCGGTCGACCGTCGCGGGGGTCTCCAGCTCGGTGTCGGACACCTGCAGCTCGGTGAACTTCCGGGCGCTCACCAGGACCCGGGCCTCCAGCGAGGAGACGGTCCGGTTGTAGCTGTCCACGACCGCGTCGAGGCTGCGGCCGAGCTTCGCGACGTGGGTGCCCATCGTCGCGAGGCGCCCGTGCAGCTCGCGCCCGAGCCGGTGCACCTGGGCGGCGTTGCGGGCCAGCGCCTCCTGCTTCCAGCCGTAGGCGACGGTGCGCAGCAGCGCGACGAGGGTGGTCGGCGTCGAGAGCACGACGTTGCGGCCGAAGGCGTACTCCAGCAGCCCCGGGTCCGAGCGGAGTGCGGCCTCCAGGAACGGGTCGCCGGGCACGAACAACACCACGAACTCCGGTGTGGGCTCGAACGACTCCCAGTAGGCCTTGGCGGAGAGCTGGTCCACGTGCGTGCGCAGCTGCCGGGCGTGCGCGGCGAGCCGCTCGGTGTGCACGTCCGGGTCCGAGGCCTCGACCGCCTGCAGGTAGGCCGCGAACGGCACCTTCGCGTCGACGACGACCTGCTTGCCGCCCGCGAGCCGGACCAGCATGTCCGGGCGGACCCCGCCGTCCTCCCCGGCGGCGGACACCTGGGTGGAGAAGTCGCAGTGCTCGATCATCCCGGCCATCTCGGCGACCCGCTGCAGCTGCATCTCACCCCACCGGCCCCGCACCTGCGGCGCCCGCAGCGCGTTGACCAGCGCCTTCGTCTCGGTGCCGAGCCTGTCCGAGCTCGCCGCCATCGCCCTGACCTGCTCGCGGAGCCCGGCATAGGCGGACTCGCGTTCCTTCTCCACCGTCCGCAGCTGCCCCTCGACCCGGCCCAGCGCCGCCGATACCGGGTCGAGCAGCTGCTCGACGGCCTTCGCGCGGGCCGCCTGGTCGCCGTCGGCCCTGGCCGCGAGCGCGGCGGTCGCCTCCTTGATCCGGCTCTCCGCCAGTGCCACGAACGCCTCGTTGTTGCGGGCCAGCGCGTCCTGCGACAGCGCGGCGAAGGAGTCCTTCAGCTCGGCCTCACGGCGCACCGTCGCGGCCTCGGCCTGCGCCCGGGCCTCCCGCTCGGCGCGCAGCGCGGCGGTGGCCCCGGCGGCCTCGGACTCGGCGCGCCGGGCCCGGTTCGTCGCGTCGTCGAGCGACTCGTGCAGCTCCTCGACCCGCTCGAGCAGCGCGGTGCGCTCGGCGCGCAGGCCCGCCGCGTCCGCCCGGGTGGTGGCGGCGGTGTTCGCGGCGGCGCGGGCCGCCTCGGCCGCCTCGGCACGGAACCGGGCGGCGGCCACCGACCAGACCACGGCGGCGGCGACCGCCGCACCGAGCATCGATCCGAGGAGCAGGCTGAGGACGTCCACCCCCGCAGCGTGCACCGCACCCCCGACAGTTCCGCGTCGCCGCAGGTCGGCGGCGTGTCCGGAGTCCGGTGTCCCGCACCGGATCGCAGGGGGAGGCCTGCGGCCGTGCGGGTTGCCCCGGCGAGACGGATGCCGCGCGGGGCGAACCGGTTCGCTATGCACACGTCTTCTCCGGTGTCGGACCTTCGGGGGCCGACGGTCCGGGCCGGGGGGCCCGGGCGCCGCGAGAGTGAGAGAGGTACCTGTGATGACCACCCGACTCGCCCGCACCATCGGCCGTACGGCCGCCACGACCACCGCCGCCCTGGCTGTCGCCGCCGCGGCCGTGCTCGTCCCGGCCGGGGTCGCCTCGGCCGCACCCGCGACGCCGGCGGGGGACCCGGCGCCCAGCGCCTGCCGACCGGCGAACCAGCAGGCGACCATCCACCCGGCGCCGGCGAGCGCCGGGCACCGTCACTACTCGGTCGTGCTCAGCGCGGCCCCGGGCACCGCGCCGTGCCTGCTGTCCGGATCGCCGTCGGACCTGGTGTTCAGCCTGAACGGCTCGCCGCGCGCCTCCGAGGTCGCGGTGCCCTACGGCGACCAGCCCCGCGCCGTCGAGTTCGGGCCGGGGGAGCCCGTGCAGTTCGACGTGCAGATCCGCAACTCCGCCGGGCCCGCCCCGGCGAACGAGCTGGAGTTCTCGCTGCACGGTCCCGGCGGTGACATCCCGGGCAGCTTCCTGGCCCGGGGACCGATCGGCGTCGACGCCGGGATCCAGGTCGGACCGGTCACCGAGGGCTGACCCGGGGGCACCGGTGCCGGGGCACCCGGCGGCCGCGGTGCGCGATCCGCGGTCGCCGGGGACGGTCTCATACCGCCTCGTGCTCCAGCAGCCACCGCTTCACGGCCAGGCCGTAGCGGAACCCGCCCAGGGTCCCGTCGCTGCGCAGCACCCGGTGGCACGGGACGAACAGCGCCGCCGCGTTGGACGCGCAGGCGCCGGCCGCGGCACGCACCGCCGCGGGGCGGCCGGTCTTCTCGGCGTAGCCGGTGTAGGTGACCGGCGCCCCCGCGGGCACGGTCCGCAGCACGTCCCACGCCAGCTCCCGGTAGGGGCCGGACCGCTGGCGGACGGGCACGTCGTCGATCGCCGACAGCTCGCCGTCGTGGTAACGGTCGACCGCCTCGCCGACCGCGCCGAGGTCGCCCTCGACCACGGTCGCCGGGGCCAGCGAGCGGTGCACCAGGGCGAGTAGCTCGTCGACCGAGGCGGTCCAGCCGGAGGCGAGGACGTGGCCGTCGTCGTCGACGACCGCGGTGAACGGCCCGGCCGGGGTGTCCCGTGTGGACCACGTTGCTGTGCTCATGCGCTCCTCCGAGCGGTGGTGGTGGTGGTGGTGGTGGTGGTGGTGGACGTCGCGGCCCGCCAGAGATGGGTGGCGGCGTAGGACCGCCAGGGGGCCCAGGCGCGGGCGCGCGCGGTGAGCGCGGCCCCGTCGCCGGGCAGTCCGAGCGCCTCGGCGCCGCGGCGCACCGCGAGGTCGGAGGCGAGCAGCTCGTCGGGGTCGCCCAGGACACGCATGGCCAGGTAGCCGGCGCTCCAGGGGCCGATCCCGGGCAGCGCGCACAGCTCGGCGCGCAGGTCGTCCGGGTCGCGCCCGGGGTCGAGGGCGAGCGTGCCGTCGGCGAGCGCGGCACACAGCCCGCGCAGCGACGACGCCCGTCGGGCCGGGCCCGCGAGGTCGGCGTCGACGAGGGCCCCCGGCGCGGGGAACAGCAGGTGCGGCCCGTCGTCGTCGCACAGCTCCGCGGGCAGCGGCGTCCCGTGCGTGGCCGCGAGCCGGGCCGCGGCGGTGCGGGCGGCGGCGACCGACACCTGCTGGCCCAGCACCGTGCGGACCGCCGTCTCGGCGGGGTCGACGGTGCCCGCCAGCCGGATCCCGGGCGTCGCGGCGACCAGGGGGGCGAGTGCGTCGTCGGCACCCAGCACGGCGTCGACGGCGAGCGGGTCGGCGTCGAGGTCGAGCAGCCGGCGCAGCCGGGACACTGCGGGCCCGACGTCCCGCGGGTCGGACGCCCGCAGCGTCGCCACCACGGCCCCGGGCCGCGCGGTCAGGTCCAGCGCGACGGCGGCCGGTCCGTGCGGCAGCCGCAGCGTGCGGCGGTAGGTGCCGCCGCCGACTGTCTCGACACCGTCGACCGCGCGGGCCGCGAGGTGGTCGAGCAGACCGTGCGGGTCGAACGGGGACCGGTAGGGCAGCCGCAGCACGAGTGCCCCGGGCGGGCCGGGCTCGCGGTTGCGCGTGCGGCGTGCGGCCTCGGCGCGCAGCTGGGACGGCGGGACGCCGTAGACGGCGCGGACGGTGTCGTTGAACTGCCGGACGCTGCCGAACCCGGCGGCGAACGCGACGTCGGCCAGCCCGAGCGGGGTGGTCTCGACCAGGATGCGGGCGGTGTGCGCGCGCTGCGCGCGGGCCAGGGCCAGCGGCCCGGCACCCACCTCGGAGGTGAGGATCCGGCCGAGCTGGCGGGGCGAGTAGCCCAGCCGCGACGCGAGCCCGGGGACCCCGTCGCGCTCGACGACGCCGTCGGCGATCAGGCGCATGGCCCGCCCCGCGGCGTCGGCACGCAGGTTCCACTCCGGCGAGCCGGGGACGGCGTCGGGCAGGCACCGCCGGCAGGCCCGGTAGCCCGCGGTCTGCGCGGCGGCCGCGGTCCGCAGGAACTCGACGTTGCGCGAGCGCGGGGGCGGTACCGGGCAGGACGGACGGCAGTAGATGCCGGTGGTGCGCACGGCCGTGACGAACTGGCCGTCGAACCGCGCGTCCCTGGCGGCGACGGCGCGGTAGCAGGAGTCGTGGTCGAGCAGCACGGCACCGACGATGCCACTGGGCGGCCGTCGTCACTGGCGGGAATCGGTCACCGGTGTCCGGGGGCCGGTCCAGGGCAGGCGCACGACGTCCTCTCGGTCCCGGTCGTCGAAGCTCGGCCCGGACGGGTGTGGCGCTCGGCCGTCCGGGTTGTGGGAGCCGTTTCGACGATGTCTGTGTGTCACCTGTGCGCTGTGCGACGGAGCATGCCTTACTCCCAACGGAGCTACATCGACGACCGACGGTGTTCATCCGTGCGGGTGTCGGCACGAGAGCGCTGCCCACGGTGCGCCCGTCCCGCAGCGGGTACGGGATCATGGTCACCGGCACGGACGAACTGGAGGCGATCATCGCGACCGAGGCCGTCGGGCCCGGCCCCGACACCCGCCGCGCAGGACGGGCGACCGCGGCCCGCACCCGCATCGTCGGGTGGGTCCTGCTGCTCGTGCTGGCCTCGCTCGGCGTCGTCACCCTGGTGACCTGGCTGCTGCTGATCGAGCAGGCGGACCGCCGGATCGACGGGGCGCTGAACTCCGAGATCGCCGAGTTCGCGCGCGTCACCAAGACCGGGGTCAACCCGACGACCGGCGAGCCCTACGGGTCGGTCGACGAGATCCTGCGGTCGGTGATCGCCGCCAACGTCGCGCGGCCCAACGAGAAGTTCCTCGGCTACCTCGACGGCCGGTTCCGCTGGGAGTCCCGCAGAACCAGCCCGCGTGTGCTGCTGCGCGAGGACCCGGGGTTCGCCGCGCTGGTCGCCGACGTCCGCCGGCCCACCCGCGGCTCGTACCCCAGCACGGCCGGCGAGGTGCGGTGGTCGGCGCTGCCGGTCGGGCTCGTCGGCGACCCGCAGCGCGGCGTCATCGTGATCGGCTACTTCACCGAGCGGGAGCACGAGGTCGCCCACCAGGCGGCGCGGCTCATGGGGCTGGTCGGGTTCGGGACGGCGCTGCTGTCCGCGGTCGGGGCGTGGCTGGTGGCCGGGCGGATCCTGCGGCCGCTGCGCGACGTCGCCGCGACCGCCCGCACGATCACCGGCCGGGACCTGTCGCGCCGGGTGCCGCAGCGCGCGCGGGCCCGCGACGAGATCGCCGAGCTCGCCACCACGCTGAACGCCATGCTCGACCGGGTGCAGAGCGGGATGGTGTCCCAGCGGCGCTTCGTCGACGATGCCGGGCACGAGCTGCGCACCCCGATCACGATCGTCCGCGGGCATCTCGGGGTGCTCGACCCGCACGACCCCGACGACGTCGCCGAGACCGTCGCCCTGGTCGACGACGAGCTGGAGCGCATGAACCGGCTGGTCTCGGAGATGCTCTCGCTGACCCGGGCCGAGCAGCCGTCGCTGCTGCGGACCGAGACCGTCGACGTGGCGACGCTGACCCGGGAGCTGTTCGAGAAGCTGACCGGTCTCGCCGACCGGGACTGGCGGCTGGAGGCCGTCGCCGCGGTGCGGTGCCGGATGGACCCGCAGCGGATCACCCAGGCCGTCGTCGCGCTGGCCGACAACGCGACCCGGTTCACCGGCGTCGGCGGCCGGATCGCGCTCGGCTCCGAGGCCGTCGACGACCGGCTGCGGATCTGGGTGGCCGACAGCGGCCCGGGTGTCGCGGCGGACGACCGGCACCGGGTGTTCCGGCGCTTCGCGCGCGGCGACGGCGCCCCCCGCTCCGACGGCGCCGGCCTCGGGCTGTCCATCGTCGAGGCCATCGCGACGACGCACGGTGGCCGTGTCCTGCTCGAGAGCACGCCGGGCCACGGGGCGACCTTCACGCTGGACCTCCCGAGGAGCGAGACGTGAGCAGCCGGATCCTGGTGGCCGAGGACGAGCCGCGCATCGCGTCGTTCGTGAAGAAGGGACTGGTCGGGGCCGGGTTCGAGGTCACGGTCGTCGCCGACGGCCCCGGGGTGCACGACCACGCCGTCACCGGGGAGTTCGACCTGCTCGTGCTCGACATCGGGCTGCCCGGGATGGACGGGTTCGAGGTCCTGCGCAGGCTGCGGGCCGCCGGCAGCGCCGTCCCGGTGATCATCCTGACGGCGCGCGACAGCGTCCACGACACCGTCGCCGGGCTGACCGGCGGCGCCGACGACTACATGGCCAAGCCGTTCCGGTTCGAGGAGCTGGTGGCCCGGATCCGGCTGCGGCTGGATCGCGCCCGTGCGGCCCCGGACCGGGACGTGCTGACCTTCCACGGCCTCGAGCTCGACCCCCGCACCCGGTACGTGACGGTGCACGGCCGGACCGTCGAGCTGTCGGTGCGCGAGTGCGAGCTCGCCGAGACGTTCCTGCGTCACCCGGGGCAGGTCCTGTCGCGCGACCAGCTGCTGCGGCTGGTGTGGGGACCCGCCGAGTCGGGGGCGTCGTCGAACGTCGTCGACGTCTACGTGCGCTACCTGCGCCGCAAGCTCGGCGCCGGGTGGATCGCGACCGTGCGCGGCGCGGGCTACCGGCTCGAACCGGGCTGAGGACCGGCGACTACGCTGGTCGTCCGTGTCCCTCACCCTCGGCATCGTCGGTCTGCCCAACGTCGGCAAGTCGACCCTGTTCAACGCGTTGACCCGGAACGACGTGCTCGCCGCGAACTACCCGTTCGCGACGATCGAGCCCAACGTCGGCGTGGTCCCGCTGCCCGACGCGCGCCTGGGTAAGCTGTCGGAGATCTTCGCGTCGGACAAGATCGTCCCGGCGACGGTGTCGTTCGTCGACATCGCCGGCATCGTCAAGGGCGCGTCCGAGGGCGCGGGCCTGGGCAACAAGTTCCTCGCGAACATCCGCGAGTCCGACGCGATCTGCCAGGTCGTGCGCGTCTTCGACGACCCGGACGTGGTGCACGTCGACGGCCGCATCGACGCCGCGAGCGACATCGAGACGATCGCGACCGAGCTGGTCCTGGCCGATCTGCAGACCCTGGAGAAGGCGGTCCCGCGGCTGGAGAAGGAGGCCCGCACGCAGAAGGACCGCCGCCCGGTCCTCGACGCCGCGCACGCAGCCGCCGCGATCCTCGACGAGGGCCGGACCCTGTTCCAGGCGAAGGCCGACACCGAGCTGCTGCGCGAGCTGACCCTGCTCACCACGAAGCCGTTCCTCTACGTCTTCAACGCCGACGAGGCCGTCCTCACCGACGACGCGCGCCGCAAGGAGCTCACCGAGCTCGTCGCTCCGGCCCGGGCCGTGTTCCTCGACGCCAAGGTCGAGGCCGAGCTGCTGGAGCTCGACGACGAGTCGGCGGCCGAGCTGCTGGAGTCGATCGGGCAGGACGAGCCGGGCCTGGCCCAGCTGGCCCGCGCCGGGTTCGCCACCCTCGGGCTGCAGACCTACCTCACCGCCGGGCCCAAGGAGTCGCGCGCCTGGACGATCCCGCAGGGCGCTACCGCGCCGCAGGCGGCCGGGGTGATCCACACCGACTTCGAGCGGGGCTTCATCAAGGCCGAGATCGTCTCCTTCGACGACCTGGTCGCCGCGGGGTCGATGAACGCCGCGAAGGCCGCGGGGAAGGTGCGGATGGAGGGGAAGGACTACGTCATGCACGACGGCGACGTGGTCGAGTTCCGTTTCAACGTCTGAGTCGGTCCGCTCCGGCGCGGGTCCGCTGGGCCGCCGGACGGCACGACGGAGCCGGACGACCGGGCCGCGGGTAGGTTCGCGGCGTGGGCAGAACGGATCGCGCCAGTCTCCTCATCCACGTCGACCCGCCGACCGTCTTCGCGGCTCTGACCACCGAGGAGGCCCTGCTCCGCTGGTTGGCGCCGGCGGGGATGCGGAGCCGGTTCGAGCGGTTCGACATGCGCGAGGGAGGCTCGTACCGGCTCGTCCTGACCTACGACGACTCCTCCGGCTCGCCCGGGAAGTCCTCCGCCGATTCGGACACCTCCGACGTGCGGATCGCCCGGATCGTGGACGGCGAACGGATCGTGCAGGAGGTCGACTTCGAGTCCGACGACCCCGCCTTCCACGGGACCATGCGGATGGAGTGGAACCTGCGCGCCGTCGAGGAGGGGACCGAGGTCGAGGTCGTGGCCCGGGACGTCCCGGCCGGGATCGGCGCCCGGGACCACGCGGAGGGGATCACCTCGTCCCTGGTGAACCTCGCCGCCCTCCTCGAACCGTGACGCGGCCCGTCCTCTCCCCGCGGGGGAGGCGGGGCCCGCGCGGTCATCAGAAGGGGTGACGATCCGGCGCCCGCACTGACCGCCGTCGCGACACCCGCGACACTGTGGGCCGCGCGCAGGTGCGCGCGGCGGGAGCGACGGGCCGGGGGTCGGGATGGGCGGGAGCCGCTTCGCCGTCGTGGTCGTCGTCGCCGTGATCGCGGTGACCAGCGCCTGCGCCGCCGCGTCCGGGGCCGAGCGGGCCGACGCCGGGCCGGCGGCCGTGTCGCCGTCGGCGTGGTCCGCACCCGCCACCGGTGTACTGCCCCGGGCCGGAGCCGGTGCCGCCGCGGCGGGCGCGGCGGTGGACGGGGCGATCGCGGCGACCCGCCGGGCGGCCGGGTCACGGGCGACGGGCACACGGGCAGCCGGGACACCGTCGGACGGGACGGGCCGGGCGTCGGCCGACGGCGACGACTGCGCCGGGCGGGCGATGGCGGCCGGCAGGTTCGACCCGTCGTGCGCCGCCTACCAGGGGTACCTGGACCCGGGCACGTCCGCGGGCCGTGCGCCCACCAGCGGTGAGACGCAGATGCAGTACCTGTGCGAGCGGGGACTGGTTCCCCGTGGCGACTGCTGACCGGGTCCCCAGGCCGCCCCGGGGCGCCGTCGTCGCCACCCGGTCGCGGCTACCCTGGCGGAGCGTGAACCTCCTCCAGAAGGCGGCCCGGGCCGTCAACACCGTCGTCACGCCCCTCGCGCGCTCGGGCAGGTTCGGTCCGATGACCGAGATCAGCTACCGCGGACGCCGCTCCGGCACCGAGTTCCGGCTCCCCGTGGCCTTCCGGCCCGCGGGCGACGGCGGTGTCATCCGGGTCGAGCTGCCGGACCGGAAGAACTGGTGGCGCAACTTCACCGGCGAGGGCGCGCCACTGCGGGTCCGGGTGGACGGTGCGGAGCGGACCGGGCACGGGGTGGCGGTGCGGGACGGGCGGCAGGTCCGGGTGGACGTCCGGTTCGACACGGCCCGGCCCTGACCGCCGGTCTCCCGACAGGTTGTCTCATATCGCGACGCCGGAGTGTGTCCCACGCCACTACCGTCGGATCGGCCGTGACGATCACCCGGGCCCCGGGGCGTGACGGTTTCCGCGCCCGTCTCCGGTGACGCGGCCCGACCGACACGGGGGAAGCACATGGCCGAGCAGGTCCACCGGTTGATCTACCGCAGCCACAGCACCGTGCCCGGTGACCGTCGCGACGAGGTCCTGGCCGAGATCTTCGACGTGGCCCGGTCGAAGAACAAGAAGGCCGGTGTCACCGGGGCGCTGCTGATCTCCGACCACTGGTTCGTCCAGGCGCTGGAGGGCGACGAGGCGGTGGTGACCGGGCTGTTCGAGACGATCAGGGAGGACGACCGGCACACCGAGGTGTCGGTGGTGGAGTCGACGCCGGTGGCGGGCCGGGTGTTCTCCCGCTGGTCGATGGCCCGTATCTCGGCGAGCGGGCGGTCGGACATCCCGCTGCACGACGTCGACGGTCGCATCCGGCCCGCGGCGCCGGATCAGCCGGACCGCGAGCAGCAGGAGCTCCTCACCCGGATGCGGAACACGATCGGCGCGGACTCGGTCTGACCCGGCTCACCGCAGCGGGATGTCGACGCCCCGCTCGGACTCGGGGCGCGGGCCGTGGATCCGCCGCTCCTCCTCGGTGATCGCGACGTCGTTGATGCTGGCCTCGCGGCGCCGCATGAGCCCCTGCTCGTCGAACTCCCACAGCTCGTTGCCGTAGCTGCGCCACCACTGACCGTCGGCGTCGCGGGACTCGTACTGGAACCGGACGGCGATGCGGTTGTCGTCGAAGGCCCACAGGCTCTTGCGCAGCGCGTAGTCCTGCTCGCGCTCCCATTTCGCCCTCAGCAGCTCGACGATCTCCTCCCGGCCGGTGGCGAAGGTGTCCCGGTTGCGCCACACCGAGTCCGGTGTGTAGGCGCCCGCGACGCGCTCCGGGTCGCGGGTGTTCCAGGCGTCCTCGGCGGCCTGGACCTTCTGCCGTGCGGTCTCCGGGGTGAACGGCGGGTACGGCGGACGACCCTCGGTCATGGCTGCCTCCTCGGGGAATCGAGAACGTGCGTTCTCGACCGGTGCCGGTAAGGTAGGGAACGATCGTTCTCGATGTCAAGGAGGTCATCGGTGCCTGCGCCCGTCTCCGAGGAACAGGCCCGTCTCGACCGGGACGGTCTGCTGGACGCGGCCGAGCTCCTGTTCTACGAGCACGGCATCCGGGCCGTTGGGATGGACCGGGTCCGGTCGGCGTCGGGGCTGCCGCTCAAGCGGATCTACCGCGACTTCGCCACCAAGGAGGACCTCGTCGTGGCGGTGCTGCGGCGCCGTGACGAGCGCTGGCGTGGTGACCTGGCGGCGTACGTGACCCGGGTCGCGGAACCCCGTGCGCGGCTGCTGGCCGTCTTCGACTGGCTGGGGGAGTGGTTCGCCGGCCCCGGGTTCCGCGGCTGTGCGTGGATCAACGCCTACGGCGAGCTCGGCAGCGCCTCGGAGCCGGTCCTGCACGAGGTGCGTCGGCACAAGCAGCTGTTCCACCGGCAGCTCGGACAGTGGACGTCGGCGGCGGGGGTGGACCCCGTCGAGCCGGTCAGCCTGCTCGCGGAGGGGGCGATGGTGACCGCCGCGATCGGGGGGAGCCCGGAGCCGGCGCGACAGGCGCGGGCGGCGGTGGAGGCGATGCTGCCCTGATCGGCGTCACGGCGTCCACGCCGCCGCCATCACCACGGACAGCGGCTCCAGTGCCGCGACCAGCTCGTCGAGCTCGGCGGTGGACAGGGCCGCGTACGGCGGCGCGGCGAGCTCGTCGGTCACGGCCTCGACGCGCGCCTTGACCTCCCGGCCCGCGTCGGTGAGCCACCCGGCGTCGTCGACCAGGCCACGGTGCCGCAGTCCGGCCATGACCTCGGCCAGCCGGGCCCTCGGCAGGTGGTGCACACGCCCGAAGGTCTCCGGCGGGTGGATGCCCATGTCCAGCGCGGACAGGATGTGGGCCTCGGTGCCGCCGATCCGCTCGGCGAGCAGCGCGGTGACGTGCCCGTCGCCGCGGTGCTCGCGCAGGGTCGCGGCGGACTGCCACAGCCGGGTCAGCGGGTCGGTGGGCACAGGCAGGGTGCGCATCCCGGCGTACATCACCCGGCCCTCGGTGGGGGCGCCCGCCGCGGCCTCGGTGAGCAGGTCGGCGGCGCGGGTCGTCGCCGGGGAGCCGACCCGCTCCGCCCCGAGCAGCCGGTGCAGGGCCGACACGCTGCCCCGCCGCCACGCGGCGAAGGAGTCCTCCGGCGGGATCGTCGCCCAGGCGCTGGGGATGTGCCGCGCGGCCTCGCCCTCGGCGAAGCTGTAGAAGGCCGCGTGCACGACCTGGGCCGGGACCCGGCCGAGCGGGGCGGCCCGGCTCGCGAAGTAGCCGTCCCAGTAGGTGCGGTGGCCCAGCGCGGCCAGCTCCTCGTTCGGCTCGTCGGCGAAGTAGGTGACCAGGCAGATCGGTTCGAGCAGGTCGTGCATGCGGCGTGCGGTGTGTGCGGTCGACATGTCGGGTAGGACCCGCCGTACGCCCGGAACTGATCGCGGGCCGGTCACCCGGGGCGCGGGGGTGCCCGCCGATACCTCGCCCGGGTCACGTCCGTGGTCGTCGGCCCGCCCGGTCCACCCGCGCGTGCACGGCCCCGCCGTCGACGGTCACACCCGCCCCGAGCCCGTGCAGCGCCGCCACCGCCGCGGTGTTGTCCGCGGTCGTCTCCGCGACGACCGGGCCGTCGGCCCGGTCCACGAGCATCCGCAGCACCGCACCGCCGACTCCACGGCCCCGCCACGACCGGGCCAGCCAGATCCCGGCCTCCTCGCCGCCCCCGACCGGTTCCAGCCGCGCCGCCCCGGCCACGGCCCCGTCGACGACGACGGCCCAGGTCCGCTCCACCGGTTCCGCCGCCGCGACCGACCGCTCCCGGTGGAACGCGAGGAACGCCGCCCGCCGCCGGGGCGTCCAGCCGGGCGGGCCGGGCACCGGCGGCATCACCTCGAGTGGATCCGCCCCGTCCGCGGCCGCGTCGCACAGGGCCGCGAGCAGGGGTTCGTCGAGACGCCGCAGGTCCAGGTGCACCGGCCCAGGATCGCGGTCACCGACGCGGTGCGACACCGGTTTCCGGCAGCGCCGGGCCGGGGTCACCGCGACACCGATCGGCGGCGCCCGTGGGCTCCGTAACCCGGCTGCGGAGTGACACGCATCCTCGGCGTTACTCCGGACGGACCACGTCGTTGAGTCCCATGAGGGGTGCTCCCGGACGGCGACAGGCTGGTGCCAACGACTGTCCAGGCCTCGGACGTGCCGCCGTTCGGCGATCGATACACACCCGGCGGCCTCGCCCCGCGCGACGAACGGTCCAGTGCGGCCGCGCCGTACGGCCCATCGCCGCAGGTGGGCGGGGCATTTCCCGGGCGCCGGCCCGGTCGCCTCGGTGACCCCGGGGGCTAGAGACGCCCGTTCGCGCCCATCGTTGCGTCGCTGTGATCCATCCCACTTCCGTGGCGTCATCTGTAACGATCGGCGAGCTGTCGATCTTCCACGGAGAGTAGTTAAACGACACCTGACGGATAGCACTCTGTGTAGTTGATCAACGGCGAACGGTCGGTCGTCCGCACGAGAAACGGACATATGACGCCTCGAACGAGGGGGTGCTCTCGGTTCCGTGATCGGCGTCCGTACGTTCTGCGGCACCGGCCAGTGACGGAGTGTCAGTGTGACGGCCGGATCACCTCGCCACAGAAGGAGTGCCATGAACGCCCCCGAGACGACTCCCGCCCGTCGTAACGCCCGGCGGATCGCCACCGCCGGCGTCCTGTCCGTCCCGCTGGTCCTGGGTTCGGCCGGGATGGCCTTCGCCGGGGACTACGGCGACGGCGGCAAGCACCACGACAAGGGCCGCGACTGCGCGCCGTCCTCCGCCAGCCAGAAGGGCGGCCTGCTCGGCCTCGACGCCGCGGTCGACCCGCAGCTCAACGTCGGCGGCATCCTGAACCAGGGTGCGGTCTCCCAGCAGAACACCACGCTCGACCGGTCCAACTCCGGCATCGTGCAGAACGGCTGCGGTGCGGGCGACGCCGTGCAGGTCGACGACCTCGTCGGCCTGGGCCTGGACGTCAGCCCGTCGGCCAACATCGGCGGCATCCTCAACTCCGGCCCGGTGCAGCAGTCGACCACCACCGTCGACGACTCCAACAGCGGGATCCTGCAGTCCGGTGGCAAGCACGGCGGTGGCGGGCACGCCTCGCAGCGCGGCGGCCTGATCGACGTCGCGGCCACCGTCAACCCGTCGATCAACATCGGCGGCCTGCTGTCCGGCGGCCCGGTCTCCCAGTCCACCACCACGGTCGACCAGGGCAACTCGGGCATCGTCCAGGGCTGAGCTCCGCGGGACCCCCGCGAGGCGCGTACCGCCCGGGCCGCTTGACCCGGCCCGGGCGGTACGGCCGACCGGTCCCTCCGAGCGGAGCTCAGAAGTCCCGGCGGACCAGCATCCGCCACGCCCACCCGGCCGCGACCTCGGGTGGGGGCAGCGGCTCGCGTTCCAGCCAGCTGGCCGCGACGCCGAGCAGCGTCCAGGTCAGGCCGGCGGCGAACACGTCCAAAGGCATGCCGAACTCGTCCTCGGCGACGCCGAGCCGCAGCGTCGTGTCCGCGACGACCGCCTGCATCCGCCGCCGCATCCCGGCCGCGGCGTCCGGCGCCGCGGCCCCGGACAGCGCCTGCCGGTACAGCGGGGCGTGCTCGGCCAGATGGAGGAACCAGCGCAGCAGCGCGGCGGGCGGCTCGGGACCGATGTCGTCCATCGCGAGGTCCGACAGGCCCGCCCCGGCGTCGGAGGCCCGGGTGGCGAGCGCGTCGGCCAGCAGCATCTCCTTGTCGGTGTAGTGCTGGTAGAAGCTGCTGCGGTTCGCCGACGCGTGCTCCGCCACGTCGGCGATCGTGATCGACTCGAGTGAGCGCTCCCTGGCCAGCGCGAGCAGCGCGTCCTGAAGACGTCGTCGCGTGCGCACGGCCCGGGGATCCACGCTCACCATTCTGCCGAACGGGTGACACCCGGTTGCGAGGACCCGTCGTGTCGCCTCCCGGTCAGGGTGCCCGGTCGCACGGCGCCCCCCACATCCCGGCCCGTTGGTCCTGGGCGATCCGCTGCCCGGCCTCGAAGCCCTGCCGGTAGCGGCCCTGCCCCGGGTCCACCCAGCCCGCGACGAGCGCCGCATCGGTGTAGGACTGCTGCGTGCCGACCACCAGGTACGCCGGCCAGGCCGGGGCGTCGGGCGCCGGGGCGGGCAGTGTCGGGTCGGGCACCAGCGTGACCTCCTGGCCGTCGAGGAAGCCCTCGGCGAACCGCTGCGCGTCGGCCCGGGCGCACGCCGGCGTCGAGGTGGTGTCCACGCCGATCACTGTCACCGTCACCGGCCGCCCCGCGACGTCCACCACGACCGTCCCCGGGTCCACGACCCGCTGCACCCGCCCGAACAACGTCGGAGGGCCGGTGAGCGGGCCGAGCGCGGTGGGCCCGGGGTCGGCGGCCGCAACCGGTTCGTCGGCCATCCGGCCGATCGTCAGACCCCCGACGACGCCGAGGACGACCAGCACGAGCACGGCCAGCAGCGCGATCGTGCGGCGTGGTCCGGTGGACAGGGCGGACAGGTGCGTCCGGGCGCGGTGGCGTGGTTCGGGCAACATGTCTGGAGTTCGTACCGAATCGGGCGTCCGGTTGCCTGTCGGGCGGGATCACCGGCATCCGGCGGTGGTCCAGGCCGCGGAGCAGCCGGTACCGGCGGCGGCCGGACCGGCCACCCCCGGCCCGGCCAGGGTGAGGACGAGAACGGCCCCGGCCAGCAGCAGGCGGGGCCCGGCGGGGCGGGTGCGGCGGCGCGGCACGGTCATGCCGGTCCTCTCGCCGGAGGGCGGGCCGGTGTTGCGCCGTCCGGACCACCGTCATCAGGATTGTCGATCGCCGGGCACGCCGCGGCGCCGCTGCGGCGCGCTGCTACCTTCGGCGCCTCCGTCCGTCCGGGAGGCCATCCGTGATCACCGTCCGGGAGCTGGGACCCGACGCCTGGGAGACCTGGCGCGACCTGCGCCTCGCCGCGCTGGCCGAGGCCCCCGAGGCGTTCCACAGCAGGCTCGCCGACTGGCTGGGCGCGGGGGAGCGGGAGTGGCGCGACCGGCTCGCCGCGCCCGGCCGCTACCTGGTGGTCGACGTCGACGGCCGCCCCGCGGGGCAGGTCGTGGCCGTCCCGCCGGACGGCGAGGGTGTCGCCGACCTCATCGCCCTGTGGGTCGCCCCGCACGCGCGCGGCGGCGGAGCCGCGACCGCCCTCGTCGACGCCGTGCTCGACCGCGCAGCCGGGTGGGGCGCGCGGACGCTGGCCCTGCACGTGGTGATCGGCAACGACCGCGCCGCGGCCTTCTACCGGCGGCTCGGCTTCGTCGACCGGGGCGTCGTGGACCGACCCGACGGCATCAGCGAGACGCGGATGGACCGGCCCGTCGGGCGCCCGGCGTCCCGGTGCTGACGGTCCGTCCGGCGACGCCCTCCGACGACCCCGCCCTCACCCGGATCGACGCCCTGACCTGGACCGCGCAGGTCAGCCCCGCCCCGCCGCGGCCCGAGCCGTTCCTGGAACGGACCCCGGTCGGGGAGGTGCTCGTCGCCGACGACGACGGCGTCGTGGCCGGGTACGTGATCGTCGGGACCGCACCGCCCGCCGTCCCGGCGCACGACCACGTCCGCCACGTCGACGGCCTCGCGGTGCATCCCGGGCACGCCGGCCGCGGTGTAGGCCGTGCCCTGGTCGACGCCGCGGTGGCCCGGGCCCGTGACACCGGAGGGCGCAAGCTCACGCTGCGGGTGCTGGGCCCGAACACCCGGGCGCGGGCGCTGTACCGGCGCTGCGGTTTCGTCGAGGAGGGCGTGCTGCGCGGCGAGTTCGTCGTCGACGGGACGCCCGTCGACGACGTCCTGATGGCACGGCACCTCGACCCGGCGCCGCCCTGACCGGCGACGGCCCGGAACTGTCGGGGGCCGGTCGTAGCGTCGTCGCCATGACCACCGCGCCGTCGTCGCCCCCGGCCTCGCCCCCCGTCCCGGCCCGGGTGGCCGCCGCGCTGCGTGCCTCCTGGGGGCGTGACACCTGTGACGTCGCGGACGTGGCGACCTGGTCGCCGGGCCGCCCGTCGCGGGGCCAGTGCGGGGCGACGGCGCTCGTCCTGCACGACCTGTTCGGCGGTGACCTGCTGCTGGCCGAGGTGTGGCACGCCGACGGCCGGCTGCAGGGCTACCACTGGTGGAACCGGCTGCCCGGCGGCGCCGAGGTGGACCTCACCCGGGACCAGTTCGGTCCGGGCGAGACGGTCCACCCACCCCGGGTGGTCGTCCGGCCGGACGACCCGCCGCGACGGTGCCGCGCGCAGTACGAGCTGCTCCGCCGCCGGGTGCTCGACCTGCTGGGCGGCCCGGGGTGAGCCGGCCGGCCTCAGCGGCGGCCGCGGCGCACGGCGTCGGCGAGGGTGCCCAGCAGGTCGTCGGTGGTGTCCCAGGACATGCAGGCGTCGGTCACCGAGCGGCCCCGGACCATGTCCGGCCCCAGCTCCTGGCGGCCCGCCTCCAGGAAGCTCTCCATCATCAGGCCGGTGACGGCGCGCTCCCCGCCCGCGATGCGCTCGGCCAGGTCCGCGACGACGGTGGCCTGCCGCACGTGGTCCTTGCCGCTGTTGCCGTGGCTGGCGTCGACCACGACGCGCTCCGGCAGCCCCGCCGCGCGCAGCCCGTCGGCGGTGGCGGTCACGTCGGCGGCGGAGTAGTTCGGCACCGCCCCACCGCGCAGGATGACATGGGTGTCCGGGTTGCCCGTGGTGGTGACCAGGCCGGCGAGCCCGTCCGCGTTGACCCCCATGAACACGTGCGACGCCGCGGCCGCGCGCATCCCGTCGATCGCCGCGCGGATGTCCCCGTCGGTGGCGTTCTTGATCCCGACCGGCATCGACAGGCCGCTGACCAGCTGGCGGTGGACCTGGCTCTCCGCGGTGCGGGCGCCGATCGAGCCCCAGGTGACCACGTCGGCGATGTACTGCGGGGTGATCGGGTCGAGGAACTCGCAGCCGACCGGCATCCCGAGCGCCGAGATGTCGAGCAGCAGCTTGCGGGCGGTGCGCAGGCCGCGGTTCACGTCGAAGGTGCCGTCCAGGCCCGGGTCGTTGATCAGGCCCTTCCAGCCGACGGTCGTGCGTGGCTTCTCGAAGTAGGTGCGCATCACGATGCACAGCTCGCCGGACAGCTCCTCGGCGCGGGTGGCGAGGCGGCGGGCGTAGTCCAGGGCGGCGTCCGGGTCGTGCACCGAGCACGGCCCGACGACGACGAGCAACCGGTCGTCGTGGCCGTCGAGGACGTCGGTGACCGCGGCGCGACCGCGGGTGACGGTGTCGGCGACCCGGGGATCGCAGGGCAGGTCGTGACGCAGCAGCGCCGGCGAGATCAGCGGGCTGATCCGCTCGATGCGCCGGTCGTCGGTCGGGGCGACCTGCAGAGGGGTGGTGCTCGCACTCATCGGAGATGATGGTCCTTACCCGGCGGACCGCCCCGGATCACCTCGACCGAGCCGGTCCGACATGCCGGCTCGAGGGGATGGAGGTCAGCGCGCTACGGCACCTGCCAGCCCATCCCGGGCCGGCCGGCGAAACCAGTAGTACGCGTTCAGCACGCCACGACCGTACCCCACGTCTGCGGCAGGCGTGGTACCACCGGCACATGCGGATCGCCCTCGCCCAGATCGTGTCCACCCCGGATCCGGAGGAGAACCTCGCCGAGGTGGAACGCCGCACCCGTGCCGCCGCCGACGCCGGCGCGCAGCTCGTGCTGTTCCCCGAGGCCACGATGTGCTGCTTCGGGGTCCCGCTCGGCCCGGTGGCGCAGCCGCTGGACGGGCCCTGGGCCACCCGGGTCCGCGAGGTCGCCCGTACGGCCGGGACCACCGTCGTCGCGGGGATGTTCACGCCGTCCGGGGACGGCCGGGTACGCAACACGCTGCTCGCGACCGGCGGCGGCGTCGACACCCACTACGACAAGATCCACATGTTCGACGCGTTCGGGTTCGCCGAGTCCGACACCGTCGAGCCCGGGAACGATGTGGTCGTGGTCGGGGTGGGCGGGGACGATCCGGTCACGGTCGGCCTGTCCACCTGCTACGACGTGCGCTTCCCCGGGCTGTACCAGCGCCTCGCCGACGACGGCGCCACCGTGCTGCTGGTCCCCGCCTCCTGGGGCACGGGCCCGGGCAAGCGTGAGCAGTGGGAGCTGCTCGTGCGGGCCCGTGCGGTGGACACCGGCTCGTTCGTCGTGGCGTGCGACCAGGCCGACCCGACCACGGTCGGCCGCGAGCACGGCAAGGCCCCGACCGGGATCGGGTACAGCCTGGTCGCCGGCCCGCGCGGCGAGGTCGTCGACGCGCTCGGTGCCGAGCCCGGGCTGCTCGTGGTCGACGTGGACCCGGCGGAGGCCGCGACCGTCCGCGAGCAGATCCGGGTGTTGGCCAACCGGCGGTTCTGAGCCGCGCCCGTCCGCGTCCGGTGGCTCGGCGGTCGGGCGCCGCGTCGGGGTGCTGCGCCGGGGGGCGTCGCGGTGGGGGAGCGGTACGTGGCCCGGCCCGGCCGTGGGTTCAGCCGCCGGCGGTGCTGAGACGGTCGGAGATCTGTGCGGCGAGGTCGACGTCCTTCGCGGTCAGTCCGCCCTCGGAGTGCGTCGACAGCCGGAAGGTCAGCGTGGCGTAGCGGATGTCGATGTCGGGGTGGTGGTCGGCGGCCTCGGCGTCCTCGGCGACCCGGTCCACCACCGCGATCGCGGACTCGAAGTCGGGCAGGGTGGCGGTGCGGACGATCGAGTCGCCGTCGCGGTCCCAACCGGGCAGCTTCTGCAGGGCGTCGGCGATCTCGGCGTCGGTCAGCGTCGGGGTGGGCATCGGCCCATCGTGGCGCAGACGGTGCACTCCGTCGCGATGGAGGGGTTTCCGGATCGTCCCGGAGCGCTCAGCCGTCGCGGCGGGTCAGGGCGAACACCACGACCCCCGCCCCGGCGACGGCGAAGCCGGCCGCCCGCACCGTGGTCGCCCACAGCGCCGACGGGTCGGCGGGCACCGCGAGGATCCCGGCCAGGACCTCGTGCCAGAGTCCGGACGGCAGGACCGGCGCGACCGGCTCCCACAGCACCGTCGCCAGCGGAGCGACGGTCAGCGCGGCCAGACCGGTCGCGACGACCCCGGCGGGCCGCCGGACCAGCGCCGACATCGCCAGCAGGAGCATCCCGAGCCCGCACAGCTGCGCGGCGGCCCAGCCGGTGAGCACCACCGCGCGGAGCAGGGTGTCCCCCACCCCGAACGGGCCCGCGCCCAGGGCGAGCCCGCCGCCGACCAGGGCGGAGACGACCGTCGTCGTCGCGGCGAGCAGCGAGGTCACCGCGACCGCGGCGGCCTTGAGCCCGAGCAGCCGTCCCGGGCCGACGGGGGAGAGCCGCAAAGCGTCGAGGGTGCCGCGGGCCCGCTCCGCGGCGAACGCGTCGGCCGCCACGAACACGACGGGCATCCCGAGCGCGAACGCCGCAGGCTCGGACAGCGCGACCGTCAGGGTCCCGAGCGCGAAGGACAGCCGGCCGTTGTCGGTGGCCAGCGCGATCGTCGCCAGCAGTGGGACGAGCGCCGCCGACGCGAGGACGACCGCGGTGCGCGGACGGAGCAGTGCGAGTTCCAGCTCCGAGCGGAGCAGCCGGCCGAAGGGGGCCGCGGTGGGGCGGCTCGCCGGGCGACCGGTCCTCGGCCCGGAGCGTGGGCGGGGGGAGCCGGCGGACCGCGGCCGTGCCGGTGCCTGCGAGTAGGCCGCCCCGTGGGGGACGACCGCCCGGGCCCCGGTCGTCGCCGGGGAGCCGCCGACCCGGTCGCGCGGCGCGGGAGCGACCGCCGGGTCGCCCGGGACGGCGCCGGGGGAGCCGTGGGGTGCGGCGGCCCAGTCGTCGCCGGGGCGGGCGTCCGGGGCGCCCCAGGTGTGCTCGGGACGCACGATCGCGCTCACCGCCCCGCCCCGAACCCGGCACCCGTCGGGGCCGGTTCCTCGGTGAGCCGGGCGAAGAACTCCTCCAGCCGGGCCGCGGGCCGCGTCACCCCGTGCACGGCGACACCCGCGTGCACCAGCGTCGCGACGACGTCCGGCGTGGCGGGCCCGGCCGGCACGAACACCCGGTCCCGGGTTCCCTGCTCGGCGTCGATGCCCCGGGCCAGCAGGGCCGCGACGGCGCGCTCGCCGTCCGGCGTCGTCACCACCAGCGCCGACGGGCCCGAGTCGACCAGCTCGTCGAGCGGGCCCGCGCACAGCAGCCGCCCGGCCCGGAGCACCGCGACGTGGCTGCAGGTCGCCTCGATCTCCCCGAGCAGGTGCGAGCTGACGATCACCGTCGCGCCCGCGGCGTTCATCTCCGCGATCAGCCGGCGCACCTCCCGGGTGCCCGCCGGGTCGAGCCCGTCGGTCGGCTCGTCGAGGACGACGAGGCGCCGCCGGGTCAGCAGCGGCACCGCCAGCCCGAGGCGGCGGCGCATCCCGGAGGAGTACTCGCCGGCGCGGCGGTCGGCCGCCTCGGCGAGCCCGACCCGGCGCAGCACGGCGTCGACGGCGGCCGGGATCCGCGCCGAGTCCAGCAGCGGCTCGGCGGCCGCGGCCCGCAGCAGGTTCTGCCGACCGGTGCGGTGCGGGTGCAGCGCGGGCGCGTCGACCAGGGCGCCGACGTGCGGCAACACCTCCGACGCGCGGTGCGGCAGCCGCCGTCCGAGCAGCTCGACCTCGCCGTCGCTGGGGGCGAGGAGCCCGAGCAGCATCCGCATCAGCGTCGTCTTGCCCGCCCCGTTGGGGCCGAGCAGCCCGAGGACCGCGCCCATCGGCACATCCAGGTCCACCCCGTCGACCGCGCGCACCGCGCCGAAACCGCGGGACAGGCCGATCGCGCGCACCGCCGGTGGGCGCGGCGCCGAGGGCGGCTCGGGAGGGTCGAGGGGAGCGGACGTCGGGTACACGGCACCCAGCGTGACCGTGCGGCGGCGCGAGCGGGCCGTTTTCGCCGAGTTCGGCCACTCCGGCCGGGTGCGGGGCCGGCGATCGGCCGCCCCGGGCGGCTGCGGGACCGGCTGCGAGGATCGACGGCGTGCCGGTGCTGAGCCTGGACCATCACGCGGACGGACCGCCCCGACTCGTCGCGGGGGTGCTGCGCGAATCGGCCCCGTCGGCCCGCGCGGTCGCGCGGGTGGGAGCCCGGTTCACCGCGCCGTCGGCGCTGCTCGTGGCCGGGGACGAGGTCCGGGTCGCGCTGCCCGGCGGGTTCCTCGCCTGCCGGACACGGATCACCCGCGCCGGCGCCGGTGGGGTGTGGTCGGAGCTGGCGGGGGGTCCCGCGGCGGTGCTGCGGCACTCGACCCTGGTCGTGGCCGCCGCCGGGGGTGGCAGCCATGTCCGCGACGAGCTCACCTGGCAGCCGCCCCTCGGTGTGCTCGGCCGGATCTCCGACCCGGTGCTGCGCCGGTTCGGTGCGCGCCTGCTCCGGGCCCGCCGCGAGGTGCTCGCCGAGCGGGTCGCGGAGCTGGGCCGGGCCGGGGTGGTCGTCGGGGCGGCGATCGTCCGGGACGGCAGGCTGCTCGTCGCCCAGCGTTCCTACCCGGCCGAACTGGCCGGCCGCTGGGAGCTGCCCGGCGGCGGCGTCGAGGACGGCGAGAGTGGGCCCCGGGCCCTGGTCAGGGAGTGCGCCGAGGAGCTGGGTGCGCGGGTGGTGGTCGGGGAGCGGCTGGGCACCGACCTGCCGCTCGGGCGACGTGTGCTGCAGATCCACACCGCCCGGCTGGAGCCCGGCTCCCCGGAGCCGGAGGCCCGCGAGCACCGGGCGCTGCGCTGGGTGGGGCGCCGCGAGGTGGCGACCCTGGGCTGGCTCGACGCCGACCGGGCCGTCGTCGCCGAGCTGGTGGAGCTGCTGCGGACCTGATGCGCGGTCCCCGGTGCCGGAACGACGATCACCGCCGGATCCGGTGGAACCGATCCGGGTCGGGCGTCGTCCAAGCCACATGAACCGGAACGCCGCCGCGCCCCTCCCGTCCGCCCTCCCGACCGCTGCGCACGGGGCGGTCCGCCGCTCCCGGACCGCGCGTGGCGCCGACCCGCTCGCCCGACTGTTCGCCGCGCAGGACGGCCTGGTCACCCGGGCCCAGGCGCTCGCCCACGGCCTGTCCACCGACCAGGTCGACCGCAGGCTGGCCGCCCGGCGCTGGATCCCCGTGCACCCCCGTGTCTACCGGCACGCCGCCCACCGGCCGAGCGAGCGGTCCCGGGTCCGAGCCGCCGTGCTCTGGGCGGGGGAGGACGCCGTGCTGACCGGGGCAGCCGCGGCCTGGTGGTGGGGGCTGCTGCCCGGTGCTCCGGCGGTCGTCACGGTCACCGTGCCGCGCCGGCGGGCGCCGCGCTCGCGTGCGGGGGTCCTCGTCCGGCGCCGCGACCTGGACCCGCTCGACGTCACCACCCACGACGGGGTCGTCGTCGCCCGGCCGGCGGCCGCGGTGCTGGACGGTGCGGCCGACCCGGCGGTGCCCGGGGACGCGCTGCTCGACCACGTCCTCGGCACGGGCTCGGTCGGTGTGGCCGAGCTGGTCGAGGCGCACTCGCGCAACCTCGGGGCGCACGGCTCGGGCGTGGTCGGCCGGATGCTGGCCGGGGCGTCGCGCCGGATCGCCGTCCGTGCCCGGCACGGGCTGCGGGCGTTGCTCGCCGCCCGGGGGGTGCAGGCCTGGCGCACCGACGTCACCGTGGCCGGGGTACTGCTCGACCTCGCGTTCCCCGCGGCCCGGCTGGCCGTCGAGGTGCACGACCCGGTCGACGCCGGAACGGGCGCCGACGGCTGCGGATCCGCGTGGCGCCGGGCCGTGCTGCGCCGGCACGGGTGGCGGACACTCGTCGTCGAACCGGCTGAGCTCCGGTGCCCCGAGGAGCTCCTGGCGCGCCTCCACGAGGCCGTCACCGGGCACCCGGCCGGCCCCGGCGGTGCCGCGGGGCGGGCCGCGGGGTGAACGACCGGCGAACCCCATCACACACAGGGTCGTCGGGCCGCCCGGACGACTGTGATTCCGGCCATGTCGGGTCCGGGTGCCGGACACGTCGTCACGGCCCACGGGGTGGTCACGAAGGCCGGCCCGGGGCCCGGGCGCACGAAGGCCCGGACCTGCCGGACCACGTCGACCGACCTTCCGACGCATTACCTGACCGGCGGTGCGCACGCAACCCGGACCGCGACGTCGTCGCAGGTCAGCGGGTCATACGTCCGTTCAGTAGATACGCGCGATCTTGATCGCGCGCGTGAGTGCCTTGCCGCTCAGATCGTCGGCACCCGCCTTGCGCAACCGCAGCGCGACGACCGGACAGCTCTTGCACCGCTTCGGCTTGGACCGGCAGCACTTCTTCTTGACCTTGCCCATGATGAGGTCAGGCTAACCTGCGCCCGGGGCGTGGTGAAGGACTTGCAGCGGATACCGTTGAGGTGTGACCATCCCTCGTTCCGCCTCGGCCCTCGATGCCCGTTCCTCGATCGAGAGCGACGCCGTCCCCGATCGGGCCGGCCGACCCGAGCTGCGCAACGTCGCGATCGTCGCGCACGTCGACCACGGCAAGACCACGCTCGTGGACGCGATGCTCCGCCAGTCCGGCGCCTTCGCCGAGCGCGCCGAGCTCGTCGACCGGGTCATGGACTCCAACGACCTTGAGCGCGAGAAGGGCATCACCATTCTCGCCAAGCACACGGCGGTGAACTGGCACGGCACGACGATCAACGTCGTCGACACCCCCGGCCACGCCGACTTCGGCGGTGAGGTCGAGCGCGGCCTGTCCATGGTCGACGGCGTGGTGCTGCTCGTCGACGCCTCCGAGGGGCCGCTGCCGCAGACCCGGTTCGTGCTCCGCAAGACCCTGACCGCCGGCCTGCCCGTCATGCTCGTGGTCAACAAGACCGACCGCGGCGACGCCCGGATCGCCGAGGTCGTCGACGAGTCCCTCGAGCTGCTGCTGGAGCTGGCCGACGAGCTCGAGCTCGACGAGTCGGTCACCTCGCACCTGCTCGACCTCCCGGTCGTCTACGCCTCCGGCCGCGCGGGCAAGGCCTCCCGGATCCGGCCCGCCGACGGCGAGCTCCCGGACTCCGACGACCTCGAGCCGCTCATCGAGACCCTGCTCGACGTCGTCCCGCCGCCCGCCGACGACGTCGACGCCCCGCTGCAGGCCCACGTCACCAACCTCGACGCCTCCAGCTTCCTCGGCCGTATCGCGCTCTGCCGCGTCCGCGCCGGTGTGCTGCGCCGCGGCCAGCAGGTCGCGTGGTGCCGCGAGGACGGCACCACCCCCCGCGTCAAGATCACCGAGCTGCTGCGCACCGAGGCACTGACCCGCGTCCCCGCCGACGAGGCACGCGCCGGTGACCTGGTCGCCGTCGCGGGCATCGCCGACGTCACCATCGGTGACACACTCGCCGACCCGGAGAACCCGGTCGCGCTGCCGCGCATCCACGTCGACGAGCCCGCCATCTCGATGACGATCGGCACCAACACCTCGCCGCTGGCCGGCCGCGACCCGCACCCGGGCAAGAAGCTGACCGCCCGCCTGGTCAAGGGTCGGCTCGACGCCGAGCTGGTCGGCAACGTGTCCATCCGCGTTCTGCCGACCGAGCGCCCCGACGCCTGGGAGGTCCAGGGCCGTGGCGAACTTGCGCTGGCGATCCTGGTCGAGACCATGCGTCGCGAGGGCTTCGAGTTGACCGTCGGACGCCCGCAGGTGGTCACCAAGACCATCGACGGCAAGCTGCACGAGCCGTTCGAGCAGCTGTCGGTCGACGTGCCCGACGACAGCCTCGGCGCCGTCACCCAGCTGCTCGCCGCCCGCAAGGGCGAGATGGGCGACATGGTGCACGGCGACGGCCGGGTCCGGATGGAGTTCCGCGTCCCGTCCCGCGGCCTGATCGGCTTCCGCACCGAGTTCCTGACGATCACCCGCGGCGCTGGCATCGCCAGCCACGTCTTCGACGGCTACGGCCCCTGGGTCGGCGAGATCCGCACCCGGAACAAGGGCTCGCTGATCTCGGACCGTTCCGGGCCCGTCACCCCCTACGCGATCGACCAGCTCGCCGACCGCGGCACGCTGTTCGTCGGGCCGACCACGCTGGTCTACGGCGGGATGGTCGTCGGGGAGTACACCCGCAACGAGGACCTCGAGGTCAACATCACCCGTGAGAAGAAGCTGACCAACATCCGCTCGTCGACCTCCGACGTGCTGGTCAAGCTCATCCCGCCGACGATCCTGAGCCTCGAGCAGTCGCTGGAGTTCTGCGCGACCGACGAGTGCGTCGAGATCACCCCGGAGAACGTCCGGATCCGCAAGATCGAGCTGGACCCGAACCTGCGGGCCCGTGCCCGGTCCCGCGCGAAGGCCGCGGCCAACGCCACGAAGTGAGCCGTACGGCCCGTGCGCTGCGGTGTCGCGTATCGGTGAGCAGAGCAAAGCCTCACCGACGCACAGTCCCGCCGCGTATCGGTGAGCAGAGCGGAGACGCCCGCCGGACCCCGTCCGGCGGGCGTGCCCGCCCCGGTGGGGATACTGCGGACGTGAGAGCACGTCGACGCTTCCCGGCGCTCCCGGCGCTCCTGCTGGTCGCCCTGCTGGCGCTGACGGGCTGCGCGGCGGACCCGCAGCCGGCACCCCCGCCGGAGACGAACCGCCCGACCGAGCCGGTCACCGCCCCCACCCGGCTGGTGGTCGGCGTCGACGATCTCGGACCCGGGTTCAACCCGCACCTGCGGTCGGACCAGTCGGCGGTCACCACGGCGATCGCGTCGATGACGCTGCCGTCGGTGTTCCGGCCCGACGACCGCGGCGTCCCGCAGCTCGACACGACCGTCGCCACGTCCGCGACGGTCACCTCGCAGAGCCCGTTCACCGTCAGCTACGAGCTCAACCGCGACGCCGGATGGTCCACCGGCGCCCCGATCGCCGCCGAGGACTTCGTCTACCTCTGGCAGCAGATGCGCAGCCGGCCCAACACGATCGGCGCCGCGGGCTACCGCGAGATCACCGACGTGCGCTCGCGTGCCGCGGGCAAGGCCGTCGACGTCGTGTTCCGCGAGCCCTACCCGCACTGGCGGGAGCTGTTCACCAACCTGCTCCCCGCGCACCTGCTCAAGGACGCGCCGGGCGGCTGGACGGCCCCGTTCGCGGGCGGCGTGCCCGCCTCGGGGGGCCCGTTCCGGCTGATGCAGGTCGACCGTCTCCGCGGCGAGGTCCTGCTCGCCCGCAGCGATCCGTACTGGGCGACCGCCGCGGTCGTCGACGAGATCATCCTGCGCCGCATCCCGGCGAACTCCCTGCCGACGGCGCTGGAGAGCCAGGGCGTCGACCTCGCCCTGCCCGACGCCCGGCCGGAGATCACCCAGGCCCTCGACGTCCTGACCCGGGGGCCCAAGCCGCCGACGGTGCAGCGCGGGCCGCGCCCGGCCGTCGAACAGCTGGAGTTCCGCACCACCGACGGCCCGCTGGCCGACCCCCGGGTCCGCGAGGGCATCGCGGCGCTGCTGGACCGCGACGCGATCCGCGAGCGCGTCAACCCCGACGCCGTGGCCGTGAACGCCTTCGGCGCCGCGCCGTCGGACCCCGGCTACGCGCCGACCGCCCCCGCCGGTGCCCCCGGCCGGCCCGATGCGGCCGCGGCCGCGGCCGCGTTCACCGAGGCGGGCTACGTCCGTGGTCAGGACGGCCGGTGGACCCTCGGCGGGCGCCCGCTCGGCGTGGTCATCGGCGCCGGGGCCGAGCGGACAGAGGACGTGGACGTCGCCCGCGTCGTGGCCGAGCAGCTCAAGGCCGGTGGCATCGGCGCCACGATCGTCGCCCCGTCGGCACCGGACCTGCTGACCGACCCGAGCGTCGCCCCGACGACACCGACCCCGACCACCACTCCCGCCCCGGGCGCGGGCCCGGTCCCCGGCGGCAGCGCCGCACCGGTCACCACGCCCCCGGCGGCCCCGACCACGACGACCGCCTCCCCGACGACGTCCGGTTCCCCCGACTCCGGGACCCCGGTTGCCGTCGACGTGCTCGTCGCCCCCCGTGCCGCCTACGGGGCGATCGGGCCGCGACTGGACTCCGACTACGGCTGCCCCGCGGACGCGGTGCCCGGCGAGCTGCCGGGGGTGGCCTGCTTCCCCGCGCTGCAGCCGCTGCTCGACGAGCTGCTGGTCGCCGACAGTCCGGACCCGGCCGTTGTCGCCGAGGCCGAGCGGGTGCTGTGGCGCCAGCTGCCCGCGCTGCCGCTGTACCAGGCGCAGGGTCTGGTCATCAGCAACCAGCAGACCGACGCGGCCACCCGGGTCACCCCCGGGCCGATCGCGACCGGCCCGATGTCGGGCGCCCGGACCTGGGCCGAGCCGGAGGGCTCGGGCGAGCGCCCGACCGGCGACGACGATCCGAACTGACACCGACGGACGCGTCCGTTCGGACGCACTCCGCTGCTGCACGGTGACGGCGAGTGGTACGTAAGTACCAACTGTGTTTCGGCATGCATCGAGGGCTGTGCGACGCAACGGTCCCGTTGTTACTGTCCGGGTCGGCTGCGAGCCCGTTACGTCGTTCAATGGTCACCGTTCCGCCACGATCGGCGTCGGAATCGCTGCTGGAGGGCCGCGATTCCTAGCGTGCCTCCCGACGGGCCCGGCACACATCCGGTGGTCCGTCGCGTCCCGGACGGGTGCGACAACGGCGTGCACCCACGACATCTCGAGAGGCACGGCAGATGAGGGGAAGAAGGGCGGCCGCCTCGGCCATCGCCCTGACCGCGGTCGTGGGGCTCGTCCTCACCGGCTGCAGCCAGCAGAGCAACACGGGGGGCAGCGGCAACACCGCCGCCGGGTTCGAGGAGACCCCTGACCAGCCGGAGGTGCCCGGCAAGCCGGGCGGCACGTTCCGGCTGGCGATCACCGAGCCGACCGCGATCGACCCGTACAACACCCAGGAGTCCGAGGGCACCCTCGTGAACCGGGCGCTGTTCACGGGCCTGATCCGGGTCAAGCCCAACGGTGACGTCTACGACGGCGTGGCCTCCAAGTGGACACCCAACCAGAACTGCACGCAGTGGGTGTTCGACCTCAAGCCGGACCAGAAGTTCTCCAACGGCGAGGCGCTGAACTCCACCTCGTTCAAGCGGGGCTGGGAGCGCACCGCGGCCAAGGCCTCGGCGTCGGAGGTCTCGTACCACCTGGACGAGGTCCAGGGTTACGACCAGATCCAGGCCGGGACCGCCAACGCGCTGTCCGGCGTGGACGCGACGAACCCGAACCAGCTCAAGGTCACGCTGTCCAAGCCCGACTGCGAGTTCGAGCTGCGGACCTACCACCCGGCGCTGAGCCCGGTCCTCTCGACCGCGGGCGCGGCGGACAACAAGAGCTACAACGACCTGCCGGTCGGCAACGGCCCGTTCAAGATGGACGGCCCCTGGCAGCACGACCGCGGCATCCGGCTGGTCCGCAACGACGCCTACACCGCGGGGACCAAGGCGAACCTCGACGCCGTCGAGATCACCATCGTCCCGTCCGGTGAGGGCGGCGGCGTGACCGCCGAGTACAACGGCTTCCAGAACGGCCAGTTCGACTGGGCGCGCATGCCCACCCCGGTCCTGAACCAGGCCAAGTCGACCTACGAGCCCCAGGGCAAGTGGCTGAACAAGAAGACCAACGGCAACAACTACCTGCTGGTCTCGGTCACCACCAAGCCGCTGAACAGCGCGGACGCCCGCAAGGCCGTCTCGATGGCGATCGACCGCAACGCGATCGTGCAGGGCGTGCTGCAGAACTCGACCTCGCCGGCAGACGCGCTCATCCCGCCGAACTTCCCGGACGCCTACACCCCGGGCGTCTGCACCGCGTGCACCTACAACCCGGACGAGGCGAAGCGGCTCGCGCAGCAGGCCGGTCTCACCCCCGGCACCGAGGTGAAACTGCAGTACAACACCGGTGCCGGTCACGAGGAGTGGACCGCGGCGGTCAAGCAGCAGCTCGAGCAGAACCTCGGGCTGAAGGTCACCTACACCGGTGTGCCGTTCCGTGACCTGCTCGACAACGAGCAGCAGCCCGAGGCCTCCGGCCTCTGGCGCGCGGCGTGGAGCGCGGACTACCCGACCCCGGGCAACTACCTGTTCCCGCTGCTGGCCACCCAGTCGATCGGTGCCACCTCGCCGAGCGAGCCGGCCCAGGGCGACAACCGCGGCCGCTACTCCAAGCCGGAGTTCGACACGCTGCTCGCGCAGGCCGCGCAGACCCAGGACGAGGCGGCCCGCAACGACCTCTACAAGCGGGCCGAGAAGATCGCCATCGGCGACGACCTCGCGCTGATCCCGCTCTGGTTCCGCCAGCAGTCCCGCCTGGTCAACACCGAGAAGTTCGGCAACGTGAACATGGACTTCTCCGAGGACCCGACGTTCGACACGATCACCCTCAAGTGACGTCCCGCTGACGCGGCCCGCGTCCCGGTGACCCCGGGACGCGGGCCGTCGTGCGGCGTTCCCACCACACGAAAGTCCGTGCTTCCATGGGCAGATTCATCCTTCGACGGCTGCTCCAGGGGATCCTGGTCGTCGTCGTCACCGCGTTCCTGATCTTCATCGCGACGTTCTCGCTCGGCGACCCCTTCGCCTCCACCGGGGAGAAGGTCGTCCCGCCCGAGGTCGCCGCGATCAACCGCGCCAAGTTCGGTCTCGACCAGCCGCTGCCGGTCCAGTTCGTGAACTACCTCGGCAACATGGTCACCGGCGACTTCGGCCTCGACTTCGACCAGCGGCGCCCGGTCTCCCAGCTGCTCGCCGAGACCGTCCCGAACACGATCCTGCTCGCCGTCGTCGCGCTACTGTTCCTCGTCCTGTTCGGGGTGACGGCCGGGGTGATCGCCGCGGTGCGCCGCTACTCGTTCTGGGACGTGTTCGTCACCGTCGTCTCCACCATCGGCATCGGTGTCCCGGTGTTCGTCGTCGCGATCTTCCTGGTCGCGAATGTCTCCGGGGTCGGGCCGTTCCCGCCGGTACCGCGCAGCTTCCTCGAGGAGGTGCCCTGGTACTGGGACGTGATCCTGCCCGCGTTCACCCTCGCGATCATCGAGTCGGCGTTCGTCGCCCGGCTGATGCGGGGGTCGATGCTGGAGGTCCTGCAGGCCGACTACGTCCGCACCGCACGCGCCAAGGGGCTGTCCGAGCGGACGGTCATCGGCAGGCACGCCATGCGGACGTCGCTGCTGCCCGTCGTCACGTTCGTCGGGCTCACCCTGGGCACCTACATCGGCGGCGCGATCGTCACCGAGACGGTGTTCCAGTACAACGGCGCCGGATTCCTGCTGGCCCGCGCGATCACGAACAACAACGCGCCGGTCATCATGGCGGTGGTCGTCTACAGCGTGGTGGCCTACGTGCTGCTCTCCATGCTCGTCGACATCCTCTACGCCTACCTCGACCCGCGCATCCGCCTGAGCTGACTGAGTGAGGCGATCCCTCGCATGAACCCACCACCCACCCCCGGCGCGCCGGCCACCGATCCGGCCGCCGCGCTCGGACTGCCGGGCGGCGACCCCGCCGAGGCCGTCACACCGGCGCCCGACGGTTCCCGTCGCGCGCGGTCCAACGGCCAGTTCGCCGAGATCTGGCGGCGCTACCGCCGGAACAAGCTCGCGATGGCCGGGCTGATCATCGTCGCGTTCGAGATCGTCATGGCGATCATCTCGCCGTTCTCGACGCCCTACGACCCGTTCGAGCAGAACCTGCTCAACACGCTGCAGCCGCCGTCGTCGGCGCACTTCTTCGGCACCGACGTCCTCGGCCGCGACCTGTACTCCGGGATCATCTACGGCGTCCGGCTGGCGATGATCGTCGGTCTGTCCGTGGTCTTCTTCTCCCTCGTCCTCGGCCTGACGCTCGGTGCGCTCGCCGGGTTCAAGGGCGGCGCCTGGGACGCGGTGATCGCCCGGATCATCGACATCTTCCTCGCGTTCCCGCCGCTGGTGGGCGCACTGGTGATCGTCCGTGCGGTCGGCGGCGGGACGCTGCCGGTCGTCATCGCACTCGTCGCACTGGGCTGGATGACGACCGCCCGGCTGATGCGCGGCCAGGTGCTGGCCCTGCGGGAGGCCGAGTACGTCGAGGCGGCCCGCTCGATCGGGGCGGGCACCCGGCGGATCCTGACCCGGCACATCCTGCCCAACGCCGTGGCGCCGGTGCTCGTGTACTCGTTCACCTCGATCGGCGTGGTCGTCGTCGCGATGGCGACCCTGTCCTACCTCGGTGTCGGCGTCCCGCCGGACGTCCCCGAGTGGGGCCGGTTGATCTCGCAGGCGTCCCAGTACCTGTCGGTGCCGGGCAAGAGCTTCCTGTGGATCTTCCCGTCCGCCGCCATCGCGATCACCACGCTGGGCTTCGCGTTCGTGGCCGACGGCCTGCGCGACGCCCTCGACCCCAAGCTGCGCGGGAGGAACTGACCCGTGACCGAGAACCGAAGCGAGCACATGCTCGAGGTCCGCGACCTGCGGGTGCACTTCTCCACCGACGCCGGTGTGGTCAAGGCCGTCGACGGCGTCAGCTGGCACGTCGACCGGGGCGAGACCCTGGCGATCGTCGGCGAGTCCGGCTCCGGCAAGTCGGTGTCGGCGATGAGTCTGATGGGCCTCGTCCCGACCCCGCCGGCGACGTTCCCCAGCGGTGAGGTGCTGCTGGAGGGCCGCTCCCTGCTGACGATGTCGGAGTCCGAGCAGCGCAAGCTGCGCGGCAAGGACATCGCGATGATCTTCCAGGACCCGCTGACCGCGCTGAACCCGGTCTACAAGGTGGGCGACCAGATCGCCGAGATGATCCGGGCACACGACCGGCAGGCCGGCAAGGTCACCGCCCGCCGCCGCGCCGTCGACCTGCTCGGCGAGGTCGGCATCCCCAACCCGGCCGCGCGGGCGTCGCAGTACCCGCACGAGTTCTCCGGCGGGATGCGCCAGCGCGCGATGATCGCGATGGCGCTCGCGAACGACCCGAAGGTCCTGCTGGCCGACGAGCCGACCACCGCGCTCGACGTCACCGTGCAGGCCCAGATCATGAACCTGCTCGAGAAGCTCCAGGAGCAGCGCGAGACGGCGATCGTCCTGATCACCCACGACCTGGGCCTGGTCGCGGCGCACGCCGACCGGATCATGGTCATGTACGCGGGCAGGGTCGTCGAGACCGGGACCAACGACGAGATCTTCGCCGAGCCGCGGCACGCCTACACATACGGGCTGCTGTCGTCGCTGGCGCGGATGGACCAGGCCCGGCCGGAGAAGCTGGAGCCGATCCCCGGGCAGCCGCCGAACCTCGCGCACGTCCCGTCGGGCTGCGCGTTCCACCCGCGCTGCCGGTTCGCCACGTCGTCCTGCGCGGAGAAGACCCCGGAGCTGGTCCAGCTCACCGACCGGCCCGGTCACCTGCACGCCTGCCTGCACCCCGACGAGGTCGGCGAGGCCGCCGCCACGCCGCGCGAGCCGGTCGTGCCGGGGTCCGAGGCGCACGTCGCGGAGACGGCGACCGGCGAGCCGATGCTGCGCACCGCGGGGCTGACCAAGTCGTTCCCGATCCGCTCCGGCGTGCTGTTCCAACGCACCGTCGGTGTGGTGCAGGCTGTCGACGGCATCGACCTGGAGATCCCCGAGGGGCAGACGCTGTCGCTGGTCGGCGAGTCCGGCTGCGGCAAGTCGACCGCGGCCCGGGCGATCCTGCGGCTGCACGAGCCCACCGCCGGCAGCGTGCACATCAACGGCCGCGACGTGACCGCGCTCGGGCAGTCCGAGCTGCGCTCGGCCCGGGAGGACATGCAGATCGTCTTCCAGGACCCGTACGCGTCGCTGAACCCGCGCATGACGGTTCGGTCGATCCTGTCGGAGAAGTACGAGCTGCTCGGAGGCGAGCTCACCGACTCCACGATCCCGGAGCTGCTCGAGACCGTAGGGCTCTCGGCCGAGTACGCCGAGCGCTACCCGCACGAGTTCTCCGGCGGGCAGCGCCAGCGCGTCGGCATCGCACGGGCGATCGCGCTCAACCCGAAGTTCGTGGTGCTCGACGAGCCCGTCTCGGCCCTGGACGTGTCCATCCAGGCCCAGGTGCTCAACCTGCTCGAGCAGCTGCAGCGCGACTTCGGGCTGACCTATCTGTTCATCGCTCACGACCTGTCGGTGGTGCGCCACATCTCCGACCGCGTCGCGGTGATGTACCTGGGCAACGTCGTCGAGGTCGCCGACCGCGACGACCTGTTCGACCGGCCGCAGCACCCCTACACCCAGGCGCTGATCTCGGCGGTGCCCGTCCCGGACCCGGAGGTCGAGCGGTCCCGCGAGCGGATCGTGCTGACCGGGGACGTGCCCAACCCGGCCGACCCGCCGTCGGGCTGCCGGTTCCGCACCCGGTGCTGGAAGCACCTGGAGCTGTCCGACGCCGACAAGGCGCGCTGCATCGACGAGAAGCCGGTCCTGGAGATCGCGTCCGGCCCGGGGCACCGGGTGGCCTGCCACTTCGCCGAGGAGCGCGCGCTCCTGCGGACCTGACCGAGCACGACCCGTCCGAGCAGGACCCCACTGCCACGACACGCCACCCGGTGCGAAACTGGGTGGCGTGTCGCTGGTTCTGGGGATCGAGACGTCGTGCGACGAGACCGGTGCCGGTCTCGTCCGGGACGGGGTGCTGCTCGGCGAGGGGCTGGCGTCGTCGGCGGACGAGCACGCCCGCTTCGGCGGTGTGGTCCCGGAGGTCGCGGCCCGCGCCCACGTGAGCGCGGTTACCCCGATGGTGCGCGCAGCCGTCGAGGCGGCCGGGGTGTCGCTGTCCGACGTCGATGCCGTCGCGGTCACCGCGGGGCCGGGGCTCTCGCCCGCGCTGCACGTCGGCGTCGCGGCGGCCAAGGCGTACGCGACGGCGCTGGACGTGCCGCTCTACGGGGTGCACCATCTGGCCGGGCACGCCGCCGTCGACGTCCTGGAGCACGGGCCGCTGCCCGACCGCTGCGTCTGCCTGATCGTCTCCGGCGGGCACACCTCGCTGCTGGCGCTGGGCGACCTGGCCCGCGAACCCGTCGAGCATCTCGGCGACACCGTCGACGACGCGGCGGGGGAGGCCTTCGACAAGGTCGCCCGGCTGCTGGGCCTGCCCTATCCCGGCGGTCCGTCCGTCTCGAAGGCCGCACTCGACGGCGACCCGGCCGCGATCGCGTTCCCGCGCCCGATGACCGGCCCGCGCGACGCCGCGTTCGGATTCTCCTTCTCCGGGCTCAAGACCGCCGTGGCCCGGCACGTCGAGGCGGCCCAGGACGCGGGCCGCGCCGTCCCGGTCCCGGACGTGGCCGCGTCGTTCCAGATGGCCGTCGTCGACGTCCTGGTCCGCAAGGCGCTGCGGGCGTGCGCCGAGCGCGGCGCGGACACCCTGCTCATGGTCGGCGGGGTCGCGGCGAACCGGGTGCTGCGCACCGAGATGGAGCGTGCCTGTGCCGCCGCCGGGATCACCCTGCGGGTACCCGCGCCCCGGCTGTGCACCGACAACGGCGCGATGATCGCGGCCCTGGGCGATCTGCTGGTCCGCGACGGCGTCGCACCCGCGGGGCTGGCCGGGACCGCCGTCCCGACCGTCCCGCTGACCCGCGCGACGATCATGTTCCCCCCGGCGACGGGGGAGGCGGCGGAGTACCCGCTGCCCGTCGTGCCCCACGCCGCGGCGGGGCCGATCATCGACCCGTAGGCTCCCCGGGTGCCTGCTCGTCGCCTCCTGCTCGTCCACGCCCACCCGGACGACGAGACCCTGACCACCGGCGGGACCATCGCCCGCTACACCGCCGACCCCGACTGCGAGGTCACCGTGGTGACCTGCACCCTCGGTGAGGAGGGCGAGGTGATCGGACCGGAGCTGGCCGAGCTCGCCCCGGAACGCGGTGACCAGCTCGGCGGTTACCGCATCCGCGAGCTCGACGCGGCGCTGGCCGCCCTCGGCGGGCCCCGGCACCGCTGGCTCGGTGGCCCCGGGCGCTGGCGCGACTCCGGCATGGTGCTGGCCGGGCACGGGACCCGCGCAGCGCTGCCGCCGCAGCTGCACGCGCGGGCGTTCGCCGCCCCGGAGCCGTTCGGCACCCAGCTCGCGCAGCTGCTGGAGATCATCGACGAGGTCCGCCCGCAGGTGCTGGTCTCCTACGCCTCCGACGGCAGCTACGGCCACCCCGACCACGTCCGCGCGCACGAGCTGGCCGTCGCCGCCGCCGGGGCGCGCCCGGACGTCGTCGCCAAGCTGTACTTCGCGGTCCGGTCGAGCGCGCTGCTCGACGCCGGGCTCGCCGAGCTGCACTCCGCCCTCGGCGGGGACCCGGACCGCACCGGGCTGCGCTGGCCGGAGCCCGACGAGCACCCTGGCCACGACGTCGGCGCCGTCACGACCCGGGTCGACGTCGACGCCCACGACGATGCACGCGTCGCCGCGATGCGGGCCCACGCCACCCAGATCGACGTCCGCAGCGGCGACAGCTGGGTCGCGTTCGCGATGAGCAACGGCATCGTGCAGCCGCTGCTGGGGGTCGAGGAGTACGTGCTCGCCGGTGCGCCGCCCGGCACGACGGAGTCGGACCTGTTCGAGGGGGTCGACGGATGAGCGACGTGACGAGGCTCCCGCTCGCGCTGGTACTGCTGGTCATCTCGGTGCTGCTGGTGGCCTTCGAGCTGATGTTCCAGATGCTCTACATCGGGCCGGTCCCGGTGCCGCTGGGCACGCTGATCGTGGTCGTCTCGCTGCCGTGGCTGATCCACACCACGGCCACCGAGATCCTCCCCACCCCGGCCGGTGCCGCCGCCCCGCTGGTCGTGTGGTTCGCGGCGGTGCTCGTGCTCGGCTTCTTCGGACCTGGCGGGGACCTCCTGCTCCCGGTGAACTGGGAGTCGCTGCTGCTGCTCGTCGCCGGCGCCGTGACCGGTGTCGTGTCGTTCCGCAGGGCGCTCGACCGGCTGGCGGACGGCCGCGACCGTAGGGTCAGCTGATGACGATCTCCGACGACGACCTGGTGCGGGTCCTGCGCCCGTTCGTGCGGGCGACCCGGCCGGTGCTCGACGGGCTGCGCGAGTCCGACCCGTTCGGCCTGCGCGCCCGGGTGACGCCCGGCTCGGACCGTGCGGCGGACACGAGCGACGAGGAACGCTCGTTGGCCGACAAGATCCTCGACGCGCTGGCGTCGGTGAAGGTCCCCGGCACCTCGGCCTGGGTGGCGATGGACGTCCCCGCCCGCAGCGACTGGTGGGTCTACCGGGTTGGCCGGTTCACGACGCTGATCGCCGCGATCCCGGGCCTCGGCGGGGCGCTGGCGCGCACCCTGCCGGTGTCCGACGCCGTCGGCGCGGCCGGGGAGGGGCTGCTGCTCGTCGCGATCGCGGGCGAGCACGGCGTGCGCTCGGAGGACCGGCTCGTCGAGCTGCTGGCGTCGGTGCTGTTCCAGCGTGAGCTCGACCTCGCCGCCCGGGAGCTCACCGCGGCCGAGGACGCCGCGGCCGACGCCCGCGCCGAGGAACTCACCGGTGACCTCGCCGGCGACGGCGGCAAGCGGGCCACGCTCAAGCGCGTGGGCAGCGCCGTCTGGCGCCTCGGACGGGCCCTGTGGGGTGTGGAGGACGAGCTCGACAAACGTCCGCACGGCCGCTTCTACCACCAGTGGCTCGGGCTGCTGCCGGTCGTCGGCGTCGTCGGAAAGTACCTGGGGGAGTGGTCGGGGCTCAAGCGTGCCGCCAAGCAGGCCCGCGCCTGGCTGCTCGACCGCGGGTTCGCCTGACCTCGTGATCCTCCGGTCAGGCAGGTTCCGGGGGAACCAGGTAGTGGTAGCGGTGGTGGTCGGTCCAGCCGGTGCCGCGGTAGAGGGCGAGCGCGGCCGTGTTGTCGTCGGCGACGTCGAGCATCCCGTGCCGCGCACCGTGCGCCGCGCCCCAGGCCAGAGCCTGTCCGGTGAGCCGGGACGCGAGCCCGCCCCGCCGCGCGGCCGGGACGACCCACAGGCGTGACACGTAGACGTGGTCGTCGACGACAGCGGCCCGCACCGACGCGACCGGCGTCCCGTCGGCGTCGGCGAGCGTGCCGAATCCGACCTCGGCGGGGTCCGTGCTCGACGCTCTGCTCTGCTCACCGGGACGCAACACCCCGGCGGACGCTCCGGTCAGCACCGCCCACGCGGGCGCGTCGGGCGCGGGTTCCGGCTCGCCCTGCGCGGCCCACCAGTCGGGTCCGGGCGTCGCGGGCCACCGCGGTGCCGGGGCGTCGGACGCGGCGCGCGTGACCAGCACGCTGCAGGTCCCGGGGTCCTCGTCCCGTATCCAGCCCGCCTCGGTCACCCGGTTCGACCAGGGCGCGTCCACCGGGGCCTGCACCACCGGGACGATGCCGTGCCGCCCGGCGAACTCCCGCACCCGTTCCAGGGCGCGTTCCACCGGCATCCACGGGTCCCCGAGCGCGAGCGCGGAGTTCGCCCGCCGGGTCCAGCCGCCCGCCGCGCGCAGCAGCCAGCCGCCCAGCTCCTCGACGACCGGCGCCGGCCAGGCCGCCGCCCGCACGCGTTCCAGCCGGTTCACCGCCGCACGCGACGCCCGCCGGGCCGGGGCGGGTGGCACCTCCCGGACGGCGACGACGGCGTCGCGCCGCACGTGGACCTGCCCCGACCGGGTGTGGACGACGACGGCGTCGGGCCCGTCGGGCTCCAGCTCACCGACCGCGTCGGTCAGTCCGGGGCCCGTTGCGTCCTCCGGCGCGATGCGGTGGCGCAGGGCCACTCGCCGTCCTGCCAGCTCGTCGAGCATGAAGCCGACCACCTCACTCCTGCCCCGCCGGGGGCCGCGGGTTAACCTGCGAGCGTCCCAGTTTGACCGGACACCCCACCACCACATGATCGCCGGGTGTCCGCTGCTCCGAGTGGAGGACCACCGAAGTGACCTACGTGATCGCCGAACCCTGCGTCGACCTGCTCGACAAGGCGTGTATCGAGGAATGCCCGGTGGACTGCATCTACGAGGGTGGACGGATGCTCTACATCCACCCCGACGAGTGCGTCGACTGCGGTGCGTGCGAGCCGGTCTGCCCGGTCGAGGCCATCTACTACGAGGACGACGTCCCCGACCAGTGGGCCGCCTACACCAAGGCCAATGTGGACTTCTTCGACGAACTGGGCTCGCCCGGCGGCGCGTCGAAGCTCGGCAAGGTCGACCGTGACGTGGAGCCGGCCAAGAGCCTGCCCCCGCAGGAACACGACGAGTGAGCAGGCTCGACCTCCCCGACTTCCCGTGGGACTCGCTGACCGGCGCGCGCGAGCGCGCGGCGGCGCACCCCGACGGCATCGTCGACCTGTCGGTCGGCACCCCGGTGGACCCGGTCCCCGGGGTGCTGCGGGAGGCGTTGGCCGGGCCGGCCGCCGCCGAGCCCGGCTACCCGACGACGCACGGCCCGGCGTCGCTGCGTGAGGCGGTCGTCGCCTCGTTGCAGCGGCGCTTCGGCGTGCCCGGGGTCGACCCGGCCGCGGTGGTACCCACGATCGGCTCGAAGGAGCTGGTCGCCTGGTTGCCGACGCTGCTGGGACTCGGCGCTGGCGACACCGTCGTCATCCCGGAGCTCGCGTACCCGACCTACGAGGTCGGGGCCCGGTTGGCGGGCGCCGAGCACGTCCGTTCCGACGGCCTCACCGCCGCCGGTCCGGCACGGATCCGGCTGGTCTGGCTGAACTCGCCGTCGAACCCGACCGGCCGGGTCCTGCCGGTCGAGCACCTGCGCAAGGTCGTGACCTGGGCGCGGGAGCGGGGCGCGGTCGTCGCCTCCGACGAGTGCTACCTCGGTCTGCCCGGCGACGCCGAGCCGGCGCCGCGCTCGGTGCTGCACCCCGACGTCTGCGACGGCGACACCACCGGCCTGCTGGCGGTCCACTCGCTGTCGAAGGTGTCGAACCTGGCCGGGTACCGCGCCGGGTTCGTCGCCGGGGACCCGGCGCTGGTGTCGGGGCTGCTGGAGGTCCGCAAGCACGCGGGCATGATCGTGCCGCGTCCGGTGCAGGCTGCGCTGGAGGCGGCCGTCTCCGACGACGCGCACGTCGCCGAGCAGGCCGCCCGCTACGACGCCCGTCGCACCCGCCTGCGGGCCGGGCTGGAGAAGGCCGGGCTCACGATCGAGCACTCGCAGGCCGGGCTCTACCTGTGGGCGAGCGCGGACGAGCCGTGCCGCGACACCGTGGACCGGCTCGCCGGTCTGGGGATCCTCGTCGCTCCCGGCGAGTTCTACGGGCCCGCGGGCTCCCGGCACGTCCGGGTGGGGCTGACCGCGCCGGACGAGCGCATCGACGCCGCCGTGGATCGGCTCGGGACCGCCTGAACCCCCGACTGTCGTTGCGATAGGCAAGGACTCGGGAGAGGATCGGCGGATCAGTCACGACGCCGGTGCAGCGATCCGGCAGGCGAAGGAGCCGTCGAATGCAGGCACCGCGTCCCGGCAACCCCGGTGGCGCCGACCCGTCCGCGTCGTCCGGTCCCGGCACGCCCTCCGGGCCGGCCGCGCATCGCGACCCGGGTCCGGGGTCGGGGCGACCGGCCGGGAGGCATCCGGCCGTGCGACCGGCACTGGTCCTGTTCGGGGTGCTCGCGCTCGCGGTGAACCTGCGGGCCGGGCTCGCCGGGTACCCGCCGCTGCTGGAGACCGCGCGCGCCGACCTCGGGATCGGGGCGGGTGCGGCGGGTCTGGTCCAGGCCGGTGCGGTGCTGATGATGTCGGCGGGTTCGTTCGGCGCGGCCGCCGTCGCCACCCGGGTCGGCCGTGAACGGCTGCTCGGGGTCGCCGTGGCGACGATCGGGGTGGGCAGCCTGCTGCGGTCGGTGGCGGCACTGCCCGCCCTGGTCGGCGGGTCGGTGCTGGTCGGGCTCGGCATCGGGGTGTCCGGGGTGCTGCTCACCGGGGTCGTGAAGGAGCACCTGGCCGAGCGGGCCGGCGCGGTGACCGGCGCCTACGTCGTCTCGATGATGATCGGCGCGACGGTCGCCTCCGCCGTCGCGGTGCCGCTGGCCGTCGCGCTGGGCGGTTGGTCCTTCTCGCTCGCGGTGTGGGCGGTGCCCGCGGTGCTCGCCGTCGCGGTGTGGGCACCGGTGGCGAGCCGGATCGGTCGTGCCCGTCCGGACACCCCGGACGCGCGGGGCAGGACCGACGACGGCCCGTCGGTCGCCGAGGAGGTCCGGGTCCGCCACGACCCGTTCGCCCGCCGCATCGCCTGCTACCTGGCGGGCTCGTCGACGATCTTCTACGGCTGGCTGACCTGGCTGTCACCGTTCTACGAGTCCCAGGGCTGGTCACCGCAGGCGGCAGGGCTCCTCCTCGCGGTGTGGAGCATCGCGCAGATCCCGGCGGCCCTGCTGTTCCCGGCCGCGGCCGAGCGACGACGCCGGTGGCGGTTCTGGGCGGCCCTGACCGTGCTCAGCTCCGCCGCGGGGACGCTTGGGGTGCTGCTCGCCCCCGCGCCGGGTTCACCGCTGCCGTGGCTGTGGGCGGTCCTGATCGGCATCGGGGTCGGCGCGGGGTTCCCGCTGGGGCTGACGGTGATCGCCTGGCGGACGCCGACCCCGGCCCGCAGCGCCGCCGTCAGCGGGTTCGGCCTCGGGATCGGCTACTTCTCCGCCGGGATCGGGCCGCTGGTGATGGGGGTGGTCATCGACGCCGCCGGGTTCCCGCCCGCGATCGGGCTGCTCCTGATCGGTGCCGTGCTGCAGGGCGCCGCGGTGGTCCGGATCGGGGACCGCCCGCGCTGAGCGGTCGGCTCAGAGGACCTCGGCCTGCTCGGCCAGGTGCTCCCACGCGGCCCACCACTGCTCGCGCAGTGCCTCGGCGCGGGCCCGTTCGCGCTCGACCAGCCGGCCGCCGACGAAGACCTCGTGGGCGTCGGGTCCGGGGCCCAGCTCGTCGAGCAGGGCGCGGATGCGGTGCTCGGCGACGCAGGCGTCCTGGTGGTCACCCAGGACCTCCTGCAACCCGGCCGCGGCCTTGAGCATCCGCCGGACCTGACGGGCGTCCTCGGTGCGGGACCCGTCCTCGTCGCGCATCGCCGGCTCGACGAGCTCACCGGTGTAGCGCAACCGCTTGGTGCGGATCCGCAGGTCGTGCAAGGTCATGTCCGGCGGGTTCGGCCCGGCGCGACGCACCGCCTTGACGAGCTTGCGGGTCTCGGCCCGGACCAGCTCGATCAGCTCGGGTCGGGCGACCTCCGCCGGCGGCTCCGGCAGCGGCGCCGAGACGGCCTCGACCAGCGAGCGACGCAGTGCGGCGTTCCGGTCGGAGTCGAGCTCGTCCAGCATCTCGGCGCGGGCACCGACCCGCTCGGCCTCCAGCACCGCGACCAGCCGCTCACCGGCGGCCAGCTCGGCCGGGGGCAGCGTGGACACCTCGCCGCGCAGGTGGTCGATCATCACGTCGAGGTCGCGCACCGGGCCGAGCGCTCGGCCGAGCCGGCCGAGCTCGGCCCGCAGCAGGTCCGCCCAGATGTGGTCGAGCAGGGGGCGGGCGGCCTTGAGCGCCGCCCGCATCCGCCGCACTGAGACCCGCATCTGGTGCAGGTCCTCGATGTCGGAGCCGTCGCGCACACCGGGCTCGTGTCGCAGCATCGCGCGCAGCCGCTTGTCCAGCAGCGCACGGACGTGTGCCACCGCCGGGTCCTGCGGCCCCGCGGTCAGCGGCTCGCCGAGGTCCGCGGCGCCGTAGAGGTCGTTACCCGGAGGCTGCGCAGCCCCGTCCGTACCCACCATGTCCCTGCCGTCCTGCTCCTGTGGGTGTTCCGCCGTGAACCGCTGCAGGGCCGTCAGTTGGCGTGCAGCGCGGCGTTGAGGGCGATGCCGTCGCCGGTGCGGGCCAGCACCTCGACCGCGCCGGACACCGAGTTGCGACGCAGCAGCAGCCCGTTCCGGCCGGACAGCTCGCGTGCCGCGGTGGTGCTGCCGTCGGGCAGCGTGACCTTGGTGCCCGCGGTGAGGTAGAGGCCGGCCTCGACCACGCAGTCGTCGCCGAGGGAGATGCCCAGGCCGGCGTTCGCGCCGAGCAGGCAGCGGCGGCCGATCGAGATGACCTCCTTGCCACCCCCGGACAGCGTCCCCATGATCGAGGCACCGCCGCCGACGTCCGAGCCGTCCCCGACGACGACCCCGGCCGAGATCCGGCCCTCGACCATCGACGCGCCGAGGGTGCCGGCGTTGAAGTTGACGAAGCCCTCGTGCATGACGGTCGTGCCCTCGGCCAGGTGCGCGCCGAGGCGGACGCGGTCGGCGTCACCGATCCGAACGCCGGCGGGGATCACGTAGTCGATCATCCGCGGGAACTTGTCGACGTGGGTGACGGTCACCGGTCCGCGGCCGCGCAGCTTCGCCCGGGTGAGCTCGAACCCGGGGAGCGGGCACGGGCCGTGGTTGGTCCAGACGACGTTGGCGAGCAGCCCGAACTGGCCGTCGAGGTTCACCTGGTGGGGCTGGACGAGGCGGTGGCTGAGCAGGTGCAGCCGCAGGTAGACGTCGGCGGCGTCGGCCGGTGCGTCGGCGAGCGAGCCGATCTCGTTGCGCACGATCTCGGTGCGGACCCCACGCAGCTCGTCCGTCCCGACGAGGGGATGCAGCTCGGCACCGTCGTCGGACGCGTGCCCGCCCAGCACCGGAGCCGGGTACCAGACGTCGAGGACGGTGCCGTCGGTCGTGACCGTGGCCAGGCCGGTTCCGGAAGCGCCTTCGCGGCGGTACTCGGTGCTCACGGGCCCCGAACCTACCGTCCCGCCGTCGCCCACGGCACGCCGCGGTGGGTGCGCCGGGACACGTCGGCATGATCGGCCGCCCGCACCGCGAGCAGCACCGCGGCGGCCTGCAGGTAGCGGAGCACCGCGGCCGGCGCGAACGGCGGCGGTGGTGGGTCCGGGAGCCGCCCGCACGCCCGGCACCGGGCCTGCAGCACCATCCAGTGCTCGACCGTCGGCGGTGGCGGCGCGGTGCGGAACTGCGCGACCCGCACCTCCCACACACTGCGCCGCCGCATCGCGTCGCGCAGTGGCCGATCCCGGTGGAACGTCTCCGGCGGGCGCGCGCAGCCGTACCGGTCGCCCCACCACTCACCGGGCAGCGGATCGAGGATCACGTCCAGATGCGACGGGAACCGGCGGTCCGCCCCGTCACGCAGGTCACCCGGCGGGTCCTCCATCGGCGGCACCCGCCGGTTCTCCGCGTCCACGACGACCATCCGCAGCCCCGCGACCGCCAGGATCGCCGCCAGCGTGTCCAGCGCCGGCGCGAGCGACCGGCTCTCGATCCGGGCGATGGCGCGACGGCGCCAGCCCCGTCCGCTCCGCGAGCTCCCGCTGTGACAGGTCCGCGCTGCGCCGCACCCGCCGGACGAGTCCGGACAGATCCGGCACGACGACGTCGACCGGCGCCGGCGGCGGCTCCTCGGGCAACCGGTCGCCCTCGATGATGTCCATGCCCCGACCCTGCGCCCACGCGCCCGGGATGCACCGATGACCTGCGAACCTGTGGACAACTCGCCAGCTTGTGGACAATCGGCCCGTCAGCGGTGCCGGCAACGGTCGACGCGACGCCCGCGGCCCGAGCGGCCGTGCCGACGGTGGTCGTCCGTGCGTCGCTTTGCTCTGCTCACCGATACGCAGCGGGGCGCCCCGGGGACGCCCCTGGAGGCGGCCGGAGACCATTCGGAACCCCGGTCGTGCCCGGCGACGGCAGGGGCGTGCGAAGCGCTCGTAGGCCCGTGCTGCGTATCGGTGAGCAGAGCAAAGCGACGACCGAGGAGCCCTCCCCGGCGGTGCGGCGGCGGGCCAAGGCACCGACCCGGCGACGCGCGGGACCGGTCCGGGGCTCCTGGGTGCGGGCGGGTCGCGGGTGAGAGCTGTCCTGGCGGAGGGCTGTCCTGGTGGGTCGGTAGCGTCGGGCCGGTGACGACGACGCTGCCCGCGCTGGACCTCACGTCCGACCCGGTGACCCTGACCGCTGCGATGGTCGACATCGCCAGTGTGTCCGGGGACGAGCGGCGGCTCGCCGACGCGCTCGAGGCCGCGCTGCGGTCCCAGACGCCGCAGCTGGAGGTGCTGCGGTCCGGTGACGCGGTGCTCGCGCGCACGAACCTGGGGCGCCCGCACCGCGTGCTGCTGGCCGGGCACATCGACACGGTGCCGATCGCGGACAACGTGCCGTCGCGCCGCGCCGACGGGATCGTGCACGGCTGCGGCACCTCGGACATGAAGTCCGGTGACGCGGTGTTCGCGCACCTCGCGGCCACGCTGGCCGCGCCGCGGCACGACCTCACCCTGATCTTCTACGACTGTGAGGAGATCGAGGCGGAGCGCAACGGGCTCGGCCGCATCGAGCGCGAGCACCGGGACTGGCTCGACGCCGACCTCGCGATCCTCGGCGAGCCCACCGACGGTGCGCTCGAGGCCGGCTGCCAGGGCACCCTGCGCATCGAGCTGCGGACCGCGGGGCGGCGCTCGCACTCGGCGCGCTCGTGGCTGGGGGACAACGCGATCCACCGGGCCGCGGAGATCCTGTCGCGGCTGGCGGCCTACCGGCCGCGGTGGGTGAACATCGACGGCTGCGAGTACCGCGAGGGCCTGCAGGCGGTGCGGATCGGCGGCGGGGTCGCGGGCAACGTCGTCCCCGACGAGTGCGTCGTCACGGTGAACTTCCGGTTCGCCCCGGACCGGTCCGCCGAGCAGGCCGTCGCGCACGTCCGGGAGGTGTTCGACGGGTTCCCGCTCGTCGTGACCGACCTCTCGCCGGGGGCGCTGCCGGGTCTGTCCGCACCGGCGGCCGCGGAGTTCGTCGCCGCGACCGGGGCGGTGCCGCGGGCGAAGTACGGCTGGACAGACGTCTCGCGCTTCGCCGCGCTGGGCATCCCGGCGGTCAACTATGGGCCCGGCGACCCGAACCTCGCCCACACCCGCGAGGAGCACGTCGCCGAGGACGCGATTACCGCCTGCACCGCGGTGCTGCGCCGCTACCTCGCGGGCGACTCCGCCTGATCGGAGCTTGCCTGATCGGAGCCCGCCTGGCCGGAGCCCGCCTGGCCGGACACTGTCTGACCGAAGGCGCCGGACGGCCTGCACCGGACGGGCCCGCACTGGGCGACACCGCGCCGACACTGCCGCCGACACCCCGTCGGGCCGGCCGACACCGCCCACGACCCCACCGGCGCGGCCCGGTCGTCGCGGCCCGAATACCGTGATCACCATGGCCGACGAGAACGCCGATCCCCGGACGCTGCACGAGAAGCAGCCCGAGAAGCAGCGAGGCCCGGTGGTGCTGCGCGGCGAACGCAGCATCGAGCCGACCACCACCGACCAGCGGCTGCTCGACTCGCGCGGCCCGGCGGACTGGGTGCACACCGACCCATGGCGGGTGCTGCGCATTCAGGCCGAGTTCGTCGAGGGGTTCGGGATGCTCGCCGAGCTCCCGCGCGCGGCGACCGTGTTCGGCTCGGCCCGCACGAAGGTCGGCTCCCCGGAGTACGAGCTGGGTCGCGAGCTCGGGGCGCGGCTCGCCGGAGCCGGGTTCGCCGTGATCACCGGCGGCGGTCCGGGCGCGATGGAGGCCGCGAACCGAGGCGCCTCCGAGGCGGGCGGGCTCTCGGTCGGGCTCGGCATCGAGCTGCCGTTCGAGCAGGGCCTGAACCCGTGGGTCGACCTCGGGATCAACTTCCGCTACTTCTTCGCCCGCAAGACGATGTTCGTGAAGTACTCGCAGGCGTTCGTCTGTCTGCCCGGCGGGTTCGGCACGCTCGACGAGCTGTTCGAGGCGCTCGTCCTCATCCAGACCAAGAAGGTCACCAAGTTCCCGGTCGTCCTGCTCGGCAGCGACTACTGGGGCGGTCTCTACGACTGGATCGCCAGGACCGTCCTGGTCGACGGCAAGATCAGCGAGAAGGACCTGGACCTGCTGCACGTCACCGACGACATCGACGACGCCGTCGACGTGGTCAACGAGGCCTACCACGCCTGGGAGGAGACGCACTGATGGCCGGTCCGGAGCCCGGGTTCGCCGTCTGCGTCTACTGCGCCAGCTCCGACGGCGTCGCCCCGCACTACCTCGACCTCGCTCGCGAGGTCGGCCGCGCCGTCGCCGCCCGCGGCTGGACGCTCGTCTCCGGTGGGGGCCGCAAGTCGATGATGGGCGCGGTCGCGGCCGGCGCGCGGAACGGCGGCGGTCGCACCGTCGGGGTCATCCCGCGGTCCATGGTCGAGCGCGAGTGGGCCGACCACGACAGCGACGAGCTGCTCGTCGTCGAGAGCATGCGTGAGCGCAAGCAGCAGATGGAGGACCGCGCCGACGCGTTCCTCGCACTCCCCGGAGGCATCGGGACCTGCGAGGAGCTGTTCGAGGTCTGGACGGCCGGGACGCTCGGCCTGCACGGCAAACCGGTCGTGCTGCTCGACCCCGACGGCCACTGGGACGGCCTCGTCGAGTGGGTCGCCGGGCTCGTCGACCGCGGGTTCGCCTCGCGGGCCCCGATCGAGCGGCTGCGGCAGGTCCGCGGTGACGACGCCGCCCCGGCCGACCCCGCGGGGCTGACCGGCGTGGCGCTCGACGAGTGCGCCCGTCCGCTCGTCTGAGCCCGTGACCCTCGCCGCCCGGCTCGCCGCCCGCAAGGACGGCCGTCGCGTCGCCGTCGTCCTGCCCGCCCTGGACGAGGAGGCGACGGTCGGTCCGCTCGTCGCGGGGCTGACCCGGCTGTGCGAGGGCGACCCCCCGCTGGTCGACGACCTCGTCGTCCTCGACTCCGGCAGCACCGACCGCACCGCGGAACGCGCCGCCGCGGCCGGGGCTCGGGTGCTCGGCCGGGAACGGGCGGTGCCCGGTGTCCCGGTGCTGCCGGGCAAGGGCGAGGCGATGTGGCGAGCCGTGGTCGCGCTGGGGAACGGGCCACGCCCCGCCGACCTGGTCTGTTTCGTCGACGCCGACCTCGTCGACCCGCACCCCGAGCTCGTCGAACGGCTCCTCGCCCCGCTGCTCACCCGGCCCGGGACCGCGCTGGTCAAGGGCTACCACCGGCGGCCGCTGACCGGCCCCGGCGGCTCCGTGGGCCCCGGCGGCAGCGACGACGCGGGCGGGCACGAGGGCGGCCGTGTCACCGAGCTGCTCGCCCGCCCCCTGCTCGCCGCGCTCCGGCCCGGGCTGCGGCACGTCCGCCAGCCCATCGGCGGTGAGTACGCCGCGACCCGGGAGCTGCTCGACCGGCTCCCGTTCGCGACCGGCTACGGCGTCGACATCGGCCTGCTGCTCGACACCGACGCCGACACCGTCGTCGGCGGGACCGCGGCCATCGCACAGGCCGACCTGGGCGTGCGCCGGCACCGCAACCGTCCGCTGCACGAGCTCGGCCGCACCTCCCGCGAGGTCCTCGCCACGGCCCTGTCCCGGTGCGGGGTCGACGACTCCGGTGCCGGCCTGACCGCGTTCCTCCCCGACGACGTCTGCTCCGACGACGCCCGTCCCGGCCACGGCGTGGAGACGGGATGGCGCGCCGAGACCCGTCCGCTGCGTCAGGTGGACCGGCCCCCACCAGGGCGGGTGCGCGACGGAGGGTCCGCCGAGCCGGTGGTCGCGCCCGCCGCCCGCGTGGGGTGGGACCCGTCGTCGGACCGGCGTGATGTGATGGCGGCATGGGGATCGCCCTCGCGTACGTGATCGTCCTGGCCGGCGTCGCCGCGCTGGTCTTCGTGTTGGCGGCCGCGGTCTTCGGCCGTGGGGAGGAACTCGCCCCGCTCGCCCCGGACGCGACGCCCACCCGGCTGCCCGCCCGCGAGGTGCGCGGCGCCGACGTCCGTGACCTGCGTTTCCAGCAGGTGCTGCGCGGATATCGGATGGCCGAGGTGGACTGGGTACTCGACCGGCTGGCCGGCGAGCTGGACCGGGTCCGGTCCGACCGGCACGAGCTCGCCGACCGGGTGGCCCGGTTGGAGGCGACGATCGCGCGGATGCGCGCCGAGGAGGACCCCGGTGACGGGCAACGACAGCAGTGGTGACCGCGGGACCGCAGGCGGGGTCGGCGACCGGACCCCGGGGGTGCGGCCGGCCGGCGGCGGCCGGGTGGAGCTGACCGTCCCGGTCGACGTCAACGTCCCCGCCGACGTCCTGTGGCAGGTCGTGTCCGACCTCGAGGGCCAGTCGGACTGGATGCTCGGCACCACCGTCGAGATCACCGCGGGCGACGGCCGCTCGGTCGGCACCGAGCTGCGCGCGGTCACCGGGGTCGGGCCGCTCGGCGTCGCCGACACGATGCGGGTCACCGAGTGGACCGAACTGCCCGCGGGGACGACGGGGGAGCGGCGGATCGTCGTGACCCACACCGGCACCGTGATCCGCGGCGACGGCGTGTTCGTCGTCGTCGAGCTCGGCCCGGCCCGGTCGCGGTTCCTGTGGACCGAGCTGCTCGACCTGCCGCTGGGGGCACTCGGCCGGTTCGGCTGGCCGCTGGTGCGTCCCGCGTTCCGGGCCGGGGTCGTGCACTCGCTGCGGCGGATGGCCGAGGCGACCGAGGACCGCTACCGGGCGGGCCGGTGACCCGATGACGACGCCGGCGACCACGCCCCCCGACGACCGCGGCCGATGCGACTGGGCGCTCTCGGCCCCCGACTACGTCGCCTACCACGACGACGAGTGGGGCCGGCCCGTCCACGACACCGCGGCGTGGTTCGAGCGCCTCACCCTGGAGGGCTTCCAGTCCGGCCTGTCCTGGATCGTCGTGCTGCGCAAGCGCCTCGCGTTCCGGGAGGTCTTCGCCGGCTTCGACCCGGAGACCGTCGCCCGCTTCGGCGACGACGACGTGGCCCGCCTGCTCGGCGACGCCCGGATCGTGCGCAACCGGCAGAAGATCGAGGCCACCGTGGCCAACGCGCGCGCCGTGCTCGACATGGCCGACGCGGGCGACGACCTCGGCGCGTTCCTCGCGTCCTACGCACCGGACCCGGCCGCGCACCCGCGTCCGGCGACGCTGTCCGAGGTCCCCGGCTCCACCCGGGAGTCCACGGCGCTGTCGAAGGCACTCAAGAAGCGCGGCTTCCGGTTCGTCGGCCCCACCACCTGTTACGCACTCATGCAGGCGACCGGTCTGGTCGACGACCACGTCGCGTACTGCTGGCGGGCCGGGGCCGTCCCGGAGGGCCCGCGGGGTACCGGACCGGGGTCGTCGTAGGGTCGCCGGGCCGTTGCGCTGCGTGAACGCCGCGGGTATCGCTCCCGAGCCGTGATCGCCTCGGTTGCACCTCGACGCCGGTGATGAGGGACAATGTGGTCTCACGGGTCGGCGCGCGCCCCGAGCGCGCACCCGGGGAAACGACAGTTGTGGATGTTGACGGAGGACGGACGAATGGCCGCGATGAAGCCCCGCACCGGCGACGGGCCCATGGAAGTCACCAAGGAGGGCCGGGGCATCGTCATGCGCGTCCCGCTCGAGGGTGGCGGGCGTCTCGTCGTCGAGATGACCCCGGACGAGGCCACCGACCTCAGTGAGGCGCTGAAGTCGACCGTCGGCTGACGGTGGACGGCACGGACACGACGCGGCGGGACCGGGGGACCGGCCCCGCCGTCGTCGTCTCCGGGGTCCCGGTGACGGGCCTCAGGCCACCGACTCGTAGATCTCCAGCGTCCGCCGGGCCATCTCGGCCCAGGCGAACTCGGCGACCGCGCGCTCCCGGCCCCGCTCGCCCATCGTCGCGGCCCGGTGCGGGTCCGCGACCAGCGCGTTGACCCCGTCGGCCAGCGCCGCCTCGAACGCGGCGGTGTCGGCCGGGTCGTAGTGCGCGAGCAGGCCGGTCACACCGTCGTCGACGACCTCCGGGATCCCGCCGACGTCGGAGGCGACCACGGCCGTGCCGCAGGCCATCGCCTCCAGGTTCACGATGCCCAGCGGCTCGTAGACCGAGGGACACACGAACACCGTCGCCGCCGACAACAGCTGGCGGACCTCGGCGGTGGCGAGCATCCGCTGGATCCACACGACGCCGTCGCGCGAGGCGGACAGCTTCGCCACCGCCCGCTCGGTCTCGGCCGCGATCTCCTGGGTGTCCGGGGCGCCCGCGCACAGCACGACCTGCGCCGACGGGTCGAACCGGTGCGCCGCCGCGACCAGGTGCCCGAGGCCCTTCTGCCGGGTGATCCGCCCGACGAACACCACCAGCGGCCGGTCCGGGTCGACGCCGTGCGCGAGCAGCGCGTCGCGCGCCGGGTCGGGTGCGTAGAACTGCGTGTCGATGCCGTTGTGCACCACGTGCACCAGCTCCGGGTCGATCGCCGGGTAGGCGTTCAGCACGTCGCGGCGCATGCCGTGCGAGACCGCGATGACGGCGTCCGCCGCCTCGTAGGCGGTCCGCTCCACCCACGACGACAGCCGGTATCCGCCGCCGAGCTGTTCGGCCTTCCACGGCCGCAGCGGCTCCAGCGAGTGCGCCGTGACCACGTGCGGGCGACCGTGCAGCAGGCCGCCGATGTGGCCGGCCATGTTGGCGTACCAGGTGTGGGAGTGCAGCATGTCGCAGCGCTCCAGCTCGGCGGCCATCGACAGGTCCACACCGAGCGTGGTCAGCGCGGCGTTCGCTCCGTCCGGCAGCGGCGGCGCGGAGTGTGCGCGGGCGTCGGCCGGGGCGTAGCTGCCCGGCTCGGCGAAGCAGTGCACGTCGACGTCGACGAGCTCCCGCAGGGCGGGGACGAGATGTCCCACGTGGACTCCGGCACCGCCGTAGACGGCGGGCGGGTATTCACGGGTGAGAAGGCCGACGCGCACGGGCCGGGACGCTACCGGGGCGCCCGGACGCCGCGCGAGGAGTTCGTGCGCCCGATCCGGTCCGGTCGTGCCCGGGGTCGCGTACGGCGCACGGCGCGGCCGGACGTATGGCCCCACCACCGAGCGGCCACTAGTGTCCACGCCATGCGACCGACCGCGCCCGGACGTCTTCCCGGCAGGGTTCTCGGCATCGTGCTCGCGGGCGGTGAGGGGAAGCGGCTCTGGCCGCTCACCGCGGACCGCGCCAAACCGGCGGTGCCGTTCGGTGGCAACTACCGGCTCATCGACTTCGTGCTGTCCAACCTCGTGAACTGCGGGATGGACCGACTGTGCGTGCTGACCCAGTACAAGTCGCACTCGCTGGACCGGCACATCTCGACGACGTGGCGGTTGTCGTCGGTGCTCGACCAGTACATCACCACCGTCCCGGCCCAGCAGCGGCTCGGCCGGCGGTGGTACACCGGCTCGGCGGACGCGATCTTCCAGAGCCTCAACCTGGTCTACGACGACCAGCCCGAGTACATCGCCGTGTTCGGCGCCGACCACGTCTACCGGATGGATCCGGCGCAGATGATCGCCCAGCACGCCGAGTCCGGCGCTGGCGTCACCGTCGCGGGGATCCGGGTGCCGCGTGCCGAGGCGAAGGCCTTCGGCTGCATTGCCTCCGACGAGTCCGGTCGCATCACCGAGTTCCTCGAGAAGCCGTCCGACCCGCCGCACGTGCCCGACGACCCGGACGTCACGTTTGCCTCGATGGGCAACTACGTGTTCACCACCGAGGCCCTGCTCGACGCGCTGAAGGCCGACGCGGCGAACGCCGACTCCGACCACGACATGGGCGGGGACATCATCCCGGCGCTGGTCGCCAAGGGTGACGCGCACGTCTACGACTTCGCCGACAACGTCGTGCCCGGTGCCACCGAACGGGACGCCGGCTACTGGCGTGACGTCGGGACCATCGACGCCTACTACGACGCGCACACCGACCTCGTCTCGGTGCACCCGATCTTCAACCTCTACAACCAGCGCTGGCCGATCCGCACCGCGGTGCCCGCACTGCCGCCGGCGAAGTTCGTCGAGGGCGGCATCGCGCAGGACTCGATCGTCGGCGCGGGCACGATCATCTCCGGGGCGATCGTGCGCCGGTCGGTGATCAGCCCGAACGTGTCGGTGTCGGGCGGCGCGGAGGTCTCGGACTCGGTCGTGCTGCCAGGCGCCCGCATCGGCCGAGGCGCGGTGGTGCGGCGGGCGATCCTCGACAAGAACGTCGTCGTCCCCGACGGTGCCCTGATCGGGGTCGACCTGAACCTGGACCGCAGCCGCTACACGGTCTCCAACGGCGGCGTCGTGGTCCTGGGCAAGGGCGTCTCCGCCCACTGAGGCGGCTCCCAGCGGTGTTGATGCCGCGTTCGCTCCGCTCACCTACGGACCGCGCAGAGCATCCCGTCCGCGACCGGCAGCAGCGCCGACAGCAGGCGCTCGTCGTCGCGGACCAGGGCGGCGGTCTCGCGCAGCGCGGCCGTGCCCGGACCGTGCTCGGCGACCCGGCCGCCGTCGAGCACCCCCTCCAGCACGAGCACCCCGCCGGGGCGCAGCAGCCGGATCGCCTCGGCCAGGTAGCCGGGGTACTCGGCCGGGACGGCGTCGGCGACGACGAGGTCGTAGCCGCCGTCGGTCAGCCGCGGCAGCACCTCCAGCGCCATCCCGTTGATCAGCCTGGCCGGCCCCGGCCCGTACCCGGCGGCGAGGAAGGTCCGCCGGGCCGAGCGCTGCAGCTCCGGGTCGACGTCGATGGTGGTCAGCGTCCCGTCACCGGCCATGCCGCGCAGCAGGTACAGCCCGCTCACCCCGGCCCCGGTCCCGATCTCCACCACGGCCCGCGCGGAGATCGTCGCGGCCAGCACCGACAGTGCCGCCCCGCCCGCCGCGGAGATGGGGTGCGCGCCCGCCGCCGTGCCCAGTGCGCGGGCCTCGCCGCACGCGTCGTCCTCGGCGAGGTAGCCATCGGCGTACGCGGCCGCCCCCGCGGGTGTGCTCATGGAACAAGATTATCGCCGGACGATTTCACAGACTTCTCTCAGACGGGTTTCACATCCTCCTCATGGGTGGCAGGCAGGCTGTGCTGCAACGAACGAAGCTTCGCGGCCGATCGACTCCACGACACGGTCGCGACTCACGGAGGTGCCCCGCCCCGATGTCCGCCCCTCGCGCAACCGACGACGCCCCGTTCCGGGACGCCGCCGCCGGTACCCGCCCCGGTGAGGGTGCCGACTGGACCCCGCCCACCTGGGACGAGGTCGTCCGGGAGCACGCCGACCGCGTCTACCGCCTCGCCTACCGCCTGTCCGGCAACCAGCACGACGCCGAGGACCTCACCCAGGAGACGTTCATCCGGGTGTTCCGGTCCCTGGCGTCCTACAAGCCGGGGACCTTCGAGGGCTGGCTGCACCGCATCACCACGAACCTGTTCCTCGACATGGTCCGCCGCCGCGCCCGGCTGCGGATGGAGGGCCTGCCCGAGGACACCGACCGCCTGCCGGGCGGTGGCCCCGAGCCCGAGACCGTCTTCGCGATCAACCACCTCGACCCGCACCTGCAGGCCGCGCTGGACGAGCTCCCCCCGGACTTCCGGGTCGCCGTCGTCCTGTGCGACGTCGAAGGCCTGTCCTACGAGGAGATCGGCGCGACCCTCGGGGTGAAGCTCGGCACCGTCCGCAGCCGTATCCACCGGGGCCGGACCGCGCTGCGGGCGTCGCTGGAGCGGCACCGTGCGGCGGCTGCGGAGGAGCAGCCGGTGGCATCCGACCGTGGTCCGGTGGCAGAGTTGGTGCCGTGACCGAGCGACGGCGTTTCCAGGTCATCCCCCCGGACTGGGGGGAGACGCATCTGACGCTCGAGGCGGTCGTCGCCTTCGTGGACGACGAGTTGGCCGCCGGTCCGCACGACCGTGCCGCCCGCCACCTCGAGCGCTGCCCCGACTGCGCGGTGGAGGTCGCCGAGCAGCGGCGGGCCCGCACCGCGCTGCGAGCGGCCGACGCCCCCACGCTCCCGCCGTCGCTGATGTCGGCGCTGCGCGCCATCCCGCAGGACACCGAGCTGCCCCCGCCGCCGGCGGGCCTGTCGCTCACCCCGGACGGCCAGCTCGTGTCCGTGCTGCGCCCGGCAGCGGTCGAGGGCGACCACGGCCGTCGCGCCAGCCGGTCGCGACGCGTACGCCTGGGCACCGGCGCCGCAGTGTCCGGGCTGGCGCTCGGCGCACTCGCGCTCGGTCTGCCCCCCACCACGACCGGCACACCGACCGCGCCGACCGTGCCCGGCCCGGGTGCCGCGGCCGTCGCCCGGTTCGCGGCCACCCCGGTGCCCGCCTCGTCGCGGCGGACGGCCGTCCCGGCGGTCAGCACCACGGCGGGCTCGACCGGCGCGTCGCCGTCGCCGACGACCTCGGCCACCCCGACCGGCGACGCCGGCATCTCCCCGACGCCCTGACCCGTCACCGATACACCGACTTCACCGCCCGCGGGGCAGGCTGTACGGGTGTACTGGGTGGACGCCGTGCCGGCTGATCGATCGTCGGGAGCAGTCTCCCCGGGCCCCGGGGTGACCCGGTGAGCGACGACCGCGGCGCACGCCCGGACGGCGCGGCCGACCCGGAGGTGCCCGGCTCCGCCCCGCCGCGACTGCGCCCCCGCCCGCTGGACCGTCCCGCGACCGACCCCGGCGAACGGGCGGCGTTCGGCCGCCCGGACGGCGTCGACAGCTCGTTCGCGCCGCCGTCGTCGCACCTCGGGTCGAACGGGTCGCTGCCGAGCGCGCCCCCGCCGACCGCTGCCGTCGCCCGCGCGTTCGGTCGGCCGGACCGCACACCCGACGGCGAGCCCGCCGGCGGCCTGCAACGCCCGCCCGGTGCGTCGGGCGACGCGCTGCGCGGGGGTGAGCAGAGCGCCGAGCAGGACCCGTTCTGGCCCGGCGGCTCGTCCGGCGACCCGTGGCGCGACCCGGGCACGCCGGTCGTCGCCGCCCCGCCCCCCGGTGACGGCGACGCCCCCGCGGAGGGTCCTCGCCCCGACGGTCCCCGCCTCAGCGTCCGTGAGGTCCTGTTCGGCAGGCGGGTGCAGCCGCGCGCGCTGGCGCTGCTCGGCGTCCTCGCCCTGCTCGTCGGCGCGGCGGGCGGACTGGTCGGGTACTGGACCGCGACCGCGGCGGGTGCCCTGACCAGCCCCGGAGCGGTGCTGAGCGCGACCGAGCCGGCCCGTGAACGACCGCCCGGCTCGGTGTCGGAGGTCGCCTCGCGGGTGCTGCCCGCGGTCGTCTCGTTGGAGGTGACCGTCGGCAACCAGGCGGGCAACGGCTCCGGCGTCGTGATCGACCCCGCGGGCTACGTACTCACCAACGACCACGTCGTCGCGCCCGCCACCGGGCCGGGCCAGGGCACCATCGAGGCCCTGTTCTCCGACGGGTCCCGGGTCCCGGCCACCGTGGTCGGGGCGGACCCGATGACCGACCTCGCGGTGGTCAAGGTGCCCGTCGCGAACCCGACGGTCGCCGCGATCGGCCGCTCCGGCGAGCTCGCCGTCGGCGACGCGGTGATCGCGATCGGGTCGCCGTTCGGCCTGGCCGGCACGGTGACGACCGGGATCGTGTCGGCCGTCGACCGCCCGGTGCGGCTCGACCCGGAGGGCAGCGCGGGCGACGCGGTGATCGACGCGGTGCAGACCGACGCCGCGATCAACCCCGGCAACTCCGGCGGCCCGCTGGTGGACGCGACCGGCGCCGTCGTCGGCATCAACACGGCGATCCGCAGCGCGGACAGCGCCCAGTCCGGCGGGCAGGGCGGCTCGATCGGCCTCGGCTTCGCCATCCCGATCGACGACGCCCGCGCCATCGCCGAGGAGCTCATCCGCACCGGCCGCGTCGCGCACGCCGACCTCGGTGTCAACTCCCGCTCGGTCACCGACGGCGCCACCGACGGCGCCCAGGTGCAGAACGTCGTCGCCGGGGGACCGGCGGCCGCGGCCGGGATCGCCGACGGCGACGTCGTCGTCGACGTCGCCGGGCGCCCCATCGCCAGTGCCGACGAGCTCGTCGTCGCCGTCCGCGAACACTCACCCGGCGAGCAGGTCCCGGTCCGCCTCGTCCGTCAGGGACGACCGCTCACCGTGACCGTGACGCTCGGGCAGCGCTAGGGTGTGTCTCCCAAATAGGCGGACCGGGGTGCGCGATGCTTGATCGGTGCCGCGCACCGCTGTCCTGACTGATGCCCAGTGGGCCCGTCTGGCGCCGCTGTTGCCCTCCTCCGAGGGTCGTCGCGGGCGCCCGTTCCGCGATGACCGCCGGGTGCTCGAGGGGATCATCTACCGGTATCGGTGCGGGCTTCCCTGGCGCGACGTCCCAGCCGAGTTCGGGCCGTGGCAGACGTTGTGGAAGCGGCACCGCCGCTACAGCGGCGACGGCACCTGGGACCACATCCTGGCTGCTCTTCTGGTCGAGGCCGACGCCGCCGAGGTGCTCGGGTGGGCGGTCAGCGTGGACTCCACGATCATCCGTGCCCACCAGCACGCCGCGACCCTCAAGCGCGACACAGGGGGCCGGATCGAACTACACGAATCTGCTCGCCGAACCAGCAGATCACGCGCTGGGACGGTCCCGCGGAGGGCTGTCGACGAAGATCCACCAGCTCGTTGACGGGCACGGCCGCCCGCTGGTGGTCCTCCTCGGCCCCGGCCAGGGCGGCGACTCGCCAATGTTTCCGCACCTGATGGCGCACCTGAGCATCGCCCGACCGGGCCCGGGACGACCCCGGACCCGGCCCGAACGCGTGCGCGCGGACAAGGCCTACTCCTCACGCGCGATCCGCCGGCACCTGCGCGAGCGCCGGATCATCGCTGTCATTCCGGAGCCCTCTGACCAGCAGGGACACCGCAAACGACGCGGCTCACGCGGCGGCCGACCGCCCGCATTCGATCCGGTCGACTACCGAAACCGCAACGTCGTCGAGCGCGGATTCTGCCACGTCAAGCAGTGGCGCGGGCTGGCCACCCGTTACGACAAGCTCGCCCTGACCTTCCGCGGCGGCGCCGTCCTGAAGGCAATCGTCACCTGGCTCCGGGACTGTTTCAAGATCGGTGTTTTCGGCCCGACACGCCGGGCTGAGGTCCGGCGAGATGGGCACGGACAGTGATGACATCGGACCTTGTGGATCCAAGCGAGGGTGACCCGAAGCCTGCTCGGCAGGCGTCGGCGGAGCGGGCCGCTGCGGCGGCGATGGTGGCCGAGGCGAAGGCGCGCGGGCTGGCGTTGACCGGCCCGGACGGCCTGTTGAAGCTCTTTACCAAGAATGTTCTGGAAACGGCGCTGAACGAGGAGATGACCGAGCACCTCGGGCACGACAAGAACCGGGCCGACCCCGGCCGGGAATCCACCAACGTGCGGAACGGGTCCCGCTCGAAGACGGTTCTCTCGGATGCCGCGGGTGACGTGGAGATCGACGTTCCGAGAGACAGGGCCAGCACTTTCGAGCCGCAGATCGTGAAGAAGCGTCAGCGGCGCCTCACAGATGTCGACGAGGTCGTACTGTCGCTGTATGCGAAAGGGATGACGACCGGGGAGGTTTCCGCACATTTCGCTGACATCTATGGGGCGTCAGTATCGAAGGAGACGGTCTCGCGGATCACCGACAAGGTCGTCGCCGAGATGAATGACTGGGTTGGTCGGCCGTTGGATTCGGTGTACGCCGCGGTGTTCATCGACGCTGTCCACGTCAAGGTCCGGGACGGGCAGGTCGCCAACCGGCCGGTCTACGCAGCCATCGGCGTCACCGTGGACGGCTGCAAGGACGTGCTGGGGCTGTGGATGGGCGTCGGCAGTGAGGGCGCGAAGTTCTGGATGAGCGTGCTGGTCGACCTGAAGAACCGCGGCGTGCGTGACGTGCTGTTCCTGGTCTGCGACGGCCTCAAAGGACTCCCGGAGGTCGTGGCCAACGTGTGGCCGCAAACCATTGTCCAAACCTGCGTCGTGCACCTGATCCGAAACACTTTCCGGCTGGTGGGTCGACAGGACTGGGACGCGGTGAAGCGCGACATCAAACCAATCTATGCCGCGCCCAACCCGAATGCAGCACTTATCGCTATGGATGAGCTCGACGAGAAATGGGGCCGTAAGTACGCGGCGATGATCCGGCTATGGCGCAACGCGTGGGAAGAGTTCGTGCCGTTCTTGGACTACGACGTCGAGATTCGAAGGGTGATCTGCTCTACGAATGCGATCGAATCGCTTAACGCCCGCTACCGGCGCGCGGTGCGGGCGCGTGGTCATTTCCCCACTGAGCAGGCTGCGATGAAATGCTTGTATCTTGTGACTCGCAGCCTGGACCCGACCGGGACGGGCCGCACGAGGTGGACGATGCGTTGGAAGCCCGTGATCAACGCGTTCGCCATCACGTTCGGTGACCGCTGGCCGGGAGCCGAGACCTACTGAGCAACGACGCCGAAACACCGATCACGAGACAGGCCCCTGGCTGGGCATTGGGAGACACACCCTAGTACCCGTACGCTGGCGTCGTGTTCGAGAACATCGGCATGCCGGAGATCCTCGTCCTGGTCGTGGCGGGGCTCTTCATCCTGGGCCCGGAACGGCTGCCCGAGGCGGCGGCCTGGGTCGGTCGCGCGGTCCGGCAGGTCAAGGAGTTCGCGAGCGGCGCCCAGAACCACCTGAAGAAGGAGCTGGGCCCGGAGTTCGACCAGATCCAGCAGCCGCTCAACGACCTGCGCAGCCTGCGCTCGCTCAACCCGCGGACCGCGATCACCCGGAGCCTGTTCTCCGACGACGTCGCCACCCCGCCGGTCAAGCCCAACGGGTTCGCCCCGGGAGCGGGTGCCGGCGCCGCCGGGGCCGCCGCCCTGGGCGGGGCAGCGGCGAGCACCCCGGCCCCGGTCCGTCCGCCGCAGCCGCCGCTGGCCGCCGACGAGCGCCCCCCGGTGGACCCGGACGCGACCTGACCCCGGCCCCTCCGTACGACGGCGGCGCCGCACCCCGGCCGGGTGCGGCGCCGCCGTCGTGGAGGGGGCCGGTTCAGCCCAGCAGCGGCGGCCGGCGCAGGTGGTGCGTGGTCGCGCGCTGGTAGGCGTGCGCGGCGGCGAGCACCGTGGCGTCGGCCTGCCGCGGTCCGACGACCTGCAGACCCACCGGCAGACCGGCGGAGGTGAAGCCGCACGGCACCGAGGTCGCGGGCTGCTGGGTCATGTTGAACGGGTAGGTGAACGGCGTCCACGACGTCCAGCGCGGGTCGTGCCAGCCCTCGGGGACCTCCCGGCCGCCCTCGAACGCGGTGATCGGCAGGGTCGGGGTGAGCAGCAGGTCGTACTCGGAGTGGAAGGCGCCCATCAGCGTCCCCAGCTCGTTGCGCACGGCCATCGCGCCCAGGTAGTCCAGCGCCGAGACCCGGGCCCCCTGCTCGGCGATCTCCACCAGCGCCGGGTCCATGGCCTTCCTGGCCTCGGCGCCGATGGGCTCCAGGGACTTCGCGGCGGCGGCGAACCAGAGCGTGTGGAACGGCTCGATCGGGTCGGCGAAACCGGGGTCGGCGTTCTCGACGGTCGCACCGAGCTCACGGGCGAACACCGCGACCGCCTCGGCGACGAGCGCCGCCACCTCCGGGTCGACGTCGACGAACCCGAGAGTGGGGGAGAACGCGATCCGCAGACCCGCCGCGCCGCCGGCGAGCCGCTCGACGGCCGACTCACGGGGCACGTCGAACACCCACGGGTCCCGGGTGTCGGGCTGGGCGACGACGTCGTACAGCAGCGCGGCGTCCTCGACGGTGCGGGTCATCGGGCCGACGTGGGCCAGGGTCCCGAACGCCGAGCCCGGGTAGTGCGCGATGCGGCCGTAGGTGGGCTTGTGCGCGACGGTCCCGGTGAACGCGGCCGGGATGCGGACCGAGCCACCTGCGTCGGTGCCCAGCGACAGCGGTCCCATCCCCAGCCCGACGGCCGACGCCGAGCCGCCGGACGAGCCGCCGGCCGTCCTCGTCGGGTCCCACGGGTTGGTGGTGACGCCGGTCAGCGGCGAGTCGGTCACGCCCTTCCACGCCAGCTCCGGCGTGGTGTTCTTCCCGATCAGCACCGCACCCGCGGCGCGGACCCTGGCCACCGGCGGGCCGTCGACCTCGAACGGCCCGTCCGGCGACGTCGTCGTCGAGCCGCGGCGGGTGGGCCAGCCGATCGTCAGGAGCATGTCCTTGATCGAGGTGGGGACGCCGTCGAGTGGCCCGACCGGCTCCCCGGCCTGCCAGCGCGCCTCCGAGTCCTTCGCCTGCGACAGCGCCGACTCGGGGTCGACCAGGCAGAACGCGTTCACCGCGCCGTCGTGCGCCTCGATCCGCTCCAGCGCGTCTCGGGTGGCCTGCACGGGCGAGATCTCGCCGCTGCGGTAGCCCGCCAGCAGCTCGGTCGCGCTGAGGTCTGCAGTCGTCACAGCAGTCACACCTTTCCTGCGGATGAGCTCACGTACCCGCGCTCGGGGTCCACCACGTTGCGCAGCTCCCGGCCGTCCCGGAAGCGCGCGAGGTTGTCGGCGAACAGCTCGACGAGCATGTCCTCCCAGCCGACGACGTCGCCGGACATGTGCGGGGAGAGCAGCACGTGCTCCATCGCCCACAGCGGCGAGGTCGCGGGCAGCGGCTCGACCTCGAACACGTCCAGCGCCGCGCCGGCGAGCCGCCCGGTCGCGAGCGCGTCGGTCAGGTCGTCCTGCACGACGAGCGCGCCCCGGCCCACGTTGACGACCCGGGCCCGCTCGGGCAGCAGGGCGATCGTCCCGGAGTGCAGCATCCCGCGGGTCGCGTCGGTCAGCGGGGCGGCGAGCACCAGGTGGTCGGTGTCGGGCAGCAGGCCGGGCAGCTCCTCGAAGGCGTGCACACCGTCCGCGGCGCGCCGGCCGACCAGCCGCAGCCGCATCCCGACCGCACCCAGCAGGTCGGCGACGGCGCGTCCGATCGGCCCGCTCCCGACGACCGTCGCGACCTTCCCGGCGACGGTCTCGGTCTCGCGGTGGCGCCAGGTCCGCTCCCGCTGCAGCGCGAGCGAGCGGGCGGTGTCCTTGGCGAACGCGATCACCGCGCCGAGCACGAACTCGGCGATCGGCCGGTCGAACACCCCGCGGGAGTTCGTCAGCGTCGCACCCGAGGCGAGCAGGGCGGGGAACGCGACCCGGTCGACGCCGGCGCTGGCGGTGTGGACCCAGCGCAGCGCGGAGGTGTCGGTGGCGTCCCAGACGTCCTTGACGGCGTCGGACGTGAAGTCCCACGTGAGCAGCACGTCGCTGCCGGGCAGTGCGGCGGCGAGCCCGTCGGCGTCGGCGGCGAAGCGGAGACGTGCGTCACCGGCGTGGCGCTCGAGACCGGGCGGGGTCTCCCCGCCGTGCAGCACGGCGACGGTGATCGGGTCCTGACCAGCGGAAACCGGCAACGGGAGATCCTGTCGGTAGGGAGGTCGGGCGGCGTTGACACGCTAGGAAGCGCACCTACGATTGTCAACAATCCGCGTATCGGACAGGGGGATCGGATGACGAAGCTGATCAGGATCGAGCTCGCGAAGCGGGGCGTCGCCTGCACCGCGGCGCTGCTGGAGACCGAGGCGCCCCGCACCGCCGCGGCGGTCTGGGAGGCGCTGGCCGACGGCCCGCAGGGCGGCGACGCACAGCACGCCAAGTACGCCCGCAACGAGGTCTACACGATCGTCCCGCGATTCGGCCCGCGGATCGGGCAGGAGAACCCGACGGTGACCCCCATCCCGGGCGACGTCTGCTACTTTGACTTCCACGGCGGGATGCTCGACAGCGCGTTCAAGGACGACCAGGGCATCGACGCCGCCGAGGGCGGGATCGACCTCGCGATCTTCTACGGGCGCAACAACCTGCTGCTCAACGGCGACGTCGGCTGGGTGCCGGGCAACGTGTTCGCCACCATCGTCGACGGGCTCAACGCGATGGCGACCGCCTGTCACGACGTGTGGCGCGCGGGCAGCGTGGGGGAGCGGCTCGTCTACTCACGGGCGTCGTGACCCTTGCGGCGACCCTGGTCTCTGTAGGATTGTCGACAACATGAGCACGGTCGGATTCCTCTACCCGGGCTTCTCCGCCGAGGACGACTACCCGCGCGCCGAGAAGCTGCTGGCCGACGGCAGCCGGCTCGCCCTCGTCCACACCGAGATGGCCACCGACGCCCACCGCGAGGACGCGCTGCTCGCCATCGGCGGCGACGAGGTCCTCGCCGAGGGGGCACGCCGGGTCGCCGCGGAGGCGGGCCCGCTGGACGCGGTCGTCTGGGCCTGCACCTCGGGGTCGTTCATCTTCGGCCCCGACGGTGCCGCCCGGCAGGTCGCGGCGCTGGAACAGGTGTCGGGTGTGCCGACGTCGAGCACGTCGTTCGCCTTCGTCGACGCCTGTCGACGGCTCGGAATCGGCTCGGTGGCGGTCGGGGCGACCTACCCGCCCGACGTCGCCGGCGCCTTCGTGCACTTCCTGACCCATCACGACATCTCCGTGCACACGCTGTCCGCCCGCGACATCATCACCGCCGCCGAGGTCGGGACGCTGCCGCCGGAGTCGGTGCTGGAGTTCGCCGCCGCGGTGGCCTCGGACGCGCCCGGCGCCGACGCGGTGCTGCTGCCCGACACCGCGCTGCACACCGTGGACGTGCTCGACGCGCTGGAGGCGCGGGTGGGCAGGCCGGTGCTGACCGCGAACCAGGTGAGCATCTGGCAGGGCCTGCGCCTGGCCGGGGCCGACATCGACCGTCCCGGCCTGGGGACACTGTTCCGGAGGGGGTGGAGTCGTGGGCCTGGACGTCTCTGAGCTCGAGCCGGTGAGCCGGCGCTCCACCGCGGAGATCGTCGCCGACCGGATCCGTGCCGCGATCATGCGCGGCACGTTCGCGCCGGGCACCCAGCTCGGCGAGGTGGACCTCGCGAACCGGCTCGGGGTGAGCCGCGGCCCGCTGCGGGAGGCGATGCAGCGGCTGGTCGCCGAGGGGCTGCTGCGCAGTGAACGCCATCGCGGCCTGTTCGTGCGCGAGCTCGGTCCCGACGACGTCCGCGACGTCTACCTGGCGCGCACCGCCGTCGAGCGGGCCGCGGCGCTGAAGGTGCTGGAGGGTGACCGGGCCGCCGCCGTCGTCGCGCTGGAGATCCCGCTCGGGGTGATGGCCGCCGCGGCCGAGGCGGGCGACGCCGTCGCGCTCGCCGACGCCGACCACGACTTCCACGCCGCGCTCGTCGCCGCCTCGGGGAGCCCGCGGCTGCGCCGGATGACCGAGGGGCTCCTCGTCGAGACGCGGATGTGTCTCGCCGCGTTCCAGCAGACCGCCCCGCCCGCCCGCGCGCTGCTCGCCGAGCACGAACTGCTGCGCGACGCCCTGCGCGACGGCCGCACCGAGCTGCTGCTCGACCGGCTGGCCGCGCACATGGACGACGCCGTCAGCCGGATCCTCGCCGCGATGCCCGGCGCGGCCTGAGCGCACCTGTGAACCGCACCGCCGGACACCCCGGGGACTAGTTCGCATACGTAACATGTCGGCACGTGGTGGGCGTCCTCGAGGGTTTCCTGGTCATCGGCGTCGTCGTGGCCGTCGGATACGTCCTCGGCCGCGGACGCCTGCTCGGTGACCAGGGCTCGAAGGTCCTCGCCCGCACCGCCTTCTTCGTCGCGACGCCCGCGCTGCTGTTCACCACCCTCAGCCACTCCGACGTCGGTGCCGTGCTGTCCTCGGGGCTGGTCGTCACCGCGGTCACCAGCACCGTGGCCTGCCTGCTCTTCGTGCCGCTCGCGCTGCTCCGTCGGCGCCCGGCCGGCGAGGTCGTCGTCGGGTCGATGGCGTCCGGCTACGTCAACGCGGGCAACCTCGGCATCCCGATCGCGACCTACGTGCTCGGCGACTCCGCCGCCGTCGCCCCCGTGCTGCTGTTCCAGCTCGCGATCCTGACCCCGCTGTTCACGACCCTGATGGACGTCCTGCCCGGCGACGGCCGCGGCGAGCGGCCCGGGTGGGTCCGGGTCGCGTTCGCCCCGCTGCGCAACCCGATCGCGATCGCCACCGCCGCCGGGCTGACCGTCTCCGCGACGGGCGTCGTCCTGCCGGAGCCGGTGACCGCCCCGATCGAGCTGCTCGCCGACCTCGCGGTGCCCGCCATGCTGCTCGCGTTCGGCATATCCCTGCACGGCGCCCGCCGCCCCGGGACGGGGGAGACCGCGGTCTCGGTGTGGACCGCCGTCGCGATCAAGAATGTGGCGCACCCGGTGATCGCCTGGGCCTTCGCCGCGGTGGTGCTCGGCCTGACCGGCCCGGCGCTGCTCGCCGCGGTGGTGCTGGCCGCGCTGCCCACCGCGCAGAACGTCTTCGGCTACGCCGTGCGGTACGACCGCGCCGTCCCGCTGGCCCGCGACGTGGCGCTGGCCTCGACGGTCGTCGCCGTCCCGGTGCTGCTGGTGATCGCCGCCCTGCTGGCCTGACCAGGGCTTTCCTCGTCGCCACGTCCGGGATGAGGGGGTTCTTCGCTCGTCCCTTTGCTCTGCTCACCGATACGCAGCACCGGCCCCGCGCCGGTGCCGGGCGGCCTCACAGCCGGCCGGCCACCCGCGTCGCGCCGCCGACGACGGCTGTCCGCCCGCGACGCGGGCCCGTCCGGGATCGCAGCGCCGGGTCGCCCCGGGTGCCTGATGCGTATCGGTGAGCAGAGCAAAGGCGGGCCCGGGCGACCCTTGCCCGGACCCACCCACCCGTGTTTCCCTAGGATTGTCGACAACTCGACAACCTGAGACGCACCACCCTCGACGCACCAGGAGCTGCGAACCCATGGCACAGCTGTCCCCGCTGCTCAAGCAGGCCACCCCGGTCCAGGCCGCCCGCGGTGAGGGCGTCTACCTGTACGACACCGATGGGCGCCGCCACCTCGACTTCACCGCCGGCATCGGCGTCACCTCCACCGGGCACTGCCACCCGAGGGTCGTCGCGGCGGCGCAGGAGCAGGTGGCCACGCTGATCCACGGTCAGTACACGACCGTGATGCACCAGCCACTGCTGGCGCTGGTCGAGCGGATGGGCGAGGTGCTCCCCGAGGGCATCGACTCGGTGTTCTTCACCAACTCCGGTTCCGAGGCCGTCGAGGCGTCGGTGCGGCTGGCCCGCCAGGCCACCGGCCGGCAGCTGATCGTCGCGTTCGACGGCGGCTTCCACGGCCGCACCATGGGTGCCGCGGCGCTCACCACCTCCGGGGCGAAGATCCGGGCCGGGATCGGCCCGATGATGGGTGGGGTCGCGTTCGCACCCTTCCCCTACGCCTACCGCTACGGCTGGTCCGAGGAGCAGGCCGTCGCGTTCGCCCTGTCCGAGCTCGACCGCCAGCTGGCGAGCACCGCGCCGGCGTCCGACGTCGCCGCGTTCATCGTCGAACCGGTGCTCGGCGAGGGCGGCTACGTCCCGACCCCGCCCGCGTTCCTCCAGGGCCTGCGCGAGCGCGCCGACCGGCACGGCATCCTGCTGATCGCCGACGAGGTCCAGACCGGCTACGGCCGCACCGGGAAGTTCTGGGGCCACCAGCACGCCGAGGGTCTCGTCCCGGACATCATCGTCACCGCCAAGGGGCTCGCGTCCGGCTTCCCGCTCTCGGCCATCGCCGCGCCCAAGGCGCTCATGGCTCAGGCCTTGCCCGGCTCGCAGGGCGGCACCTACGGCGGCAACGCCGTCGCCTGCGCCGCCGCACTCGCGACCCTCGAGGTCGTGCAGGGCGAGGGGCTGGTCGAGAACTCCCGGGTGCAGGGCGAGAAGCTCCTCGCCGGGGTCCGGGACGCCGCGCAGGGGATCGCCGCCATCGGCGACGTCCGCGGCCGCGGACTCATGATCGGCATCGAGTTCGTCGACGCGGACGGCAAGCCCGACGGCGCCACCGCCGCGAAGGTGCACGCCGCGGCCGCCGCGCAGGGGCTGCTGCTGCTGACCTGCGGTGTGTACGGCAACGTCGTCCGGATGATCCCGGCGCTGGTCGTGACCTCAGAGCAGGTCGACGAGGGCCTGGCGCTCTGGACCAAGGCGCTGAACGACGCGCTGTCCTGAGACCCGCCCCGGGGGACGGACGAGGGCCCGCACACCGGTCGGGTGTGCGGGGCCTCGTGGTGTCGGAGGGTGTGCGGGTCAGCGCCCGACGGGGGAGATGTTCAGGCTCATCCCGGCCAGGCCGCGGGCCTTCACGGTCAGCTTCTCCGCGATCGCGTCGAGGGCCTGCGCCGCCGCCGACTCCGGCTTCCCGAGCACGATCGGGGTGCCGGCGTCGCCGCCCTCGCGCAGCGCGACGTCGAGCGGGATCTGACCCAGCAGCGGCACCGTGGTGCCGACCGTGCGGCTCAGCGAGTCCGCGACGGTCTGCCCGCCGCCCGAACCGAAGATCTCGTTGCGCGAGCCGTCGGGCATCTCCATCCAGGACATGTTCTCCACGACCCCGGCCAGGCGCTGGCGGGTCTGGGTGGAGATCGACCCGGCCCGCTCGGCGACCTCGGCAGCGGCCTGCTGCGGGGTGGTGACGACCAGCAGCTCGGCGTTCGGCACGAGCTGGGCGGTCGAGATGGCGACGTCGCCGGTGCCCGGGGGCAGGTCGAGCAGTAGCACGTCCAGGTCGCCCCAGAACACGTCGGCCAGGAACTGCTGCAGCGCGCGGTGCAGCATCGGGCCGCGCCAGACGACGGGGGTGTTGCCGTCGGTGAACATGCCGATCGAGATGACCTTCACGCCGTGCGACTGCGGCGGCATGATCATGTTCTCGATCTTGGTGGGCCGGTCCGCGGCGCCGATCATGCGCGGGACCGAGTGGCCGTAGATGTCGGCGTCGACCACACCGACCTTCAGCCCGCGCCGTGCCATGGCCGCGGCCAGGTTGACGGTGACCGAGGACTTGCCGACGCCGCCCTTGCCGGACGCCACGCAGAACACGCGGGTCAGCGAGCCGGGCTGGGCGAAGGGGATCACGGGTTCGTCGGCGTCGCCGCGCAGCGAACGACGCAGCTGGGTGCGCTGCTCGTCGCTCATGACGTCGAGCTCGACCTCGACCCGCTCGACGCCGGGGACCTTCGACACGGCCTCGGTGACCCGGGAGGTGATCGTCTCCCGCATCGGGCAGCCCGCGACGGTCAGGTAGACCCCGACGTGGGCGAGGCCGTCGGCGGAGACGTCGACGCTCTTGACCATCCCCAGCTCGGTGATCGGCTTGTGGATCTCCGGGTCCTCGACGGTGCCGAGGGCGGCGCGCACGGCCTCGACGACGGTGCTGGTGCTGCTGGTGACGGACATGAGCTCCTACGACCTCTTTCCTCTCGCGTCACCCCATGCTACGTGGGCTGTTCCGGGGTCTCCGGGTCACCGGCGGTGTCACGCGGCACCTCCGCGCTGACGGGGCGGTCCGGGTGTCTCTAGCATTCTTGCGATGGACGACACGACCGGCACCCCGACGCGCGAGCACCCGGTGCGCCGGCGCGTGGTCCCGACTCCGGCCGAGCTCGCGTCGTGGCGCAGCTTCCTGCGTGCGCACGCCGGCATCACGCGACGGCTCGAGGCCGAGCTGGAGAGCGAGCAGCAGCTCTCCCTGGCCGCCTACGACGTGCTCGTCCAGCTGTCCGAGGCCCCCGACCACCGGCTGCGGATGACCGAGCTGGCCGACGCCGTGCTGCTCTCGCGTTCCGGGGTGACCCGGCTCGTCGACCGCCTGGAGCGGGTCGGGCTCGTCGCCAGGGCCAAGGTCGCCGACGACGGCCGCGGGGTCACCGCCCGGCTCACCGACACCGGCTACGAGCGCCTGCGCACCGCCGCGGTCACCCACCTGCGCGGAGTCCGCGCGCACTTCGTGGAGCGGCTCGACGCCGAGGACCTCGCCGCGCTCGAGCGCATCATGGGCCGCCTGATCCCCTGAGCGCTCAGCGTTTCTTCTTGCGGGCACCCGGCTCGACCGGGGGCTCCTCGCCGCGGCTGCGTGCCAGGGCGTCGTCGAGCCGGTCACCCAGCTTCTCCAGCTCACCGCGCAGGTAGTCCCGGCTCGCGGTCTCCCCGACGGCCAGCCGCAGCGCTGCCAGCTCCCGGGCGAGGAACTCGGTGTCGGCCTTCGTCCGCTCGGCACGCCTGCGGTCCTCGTCCAGCGCGATCCGGTCCCGGTCGTCCTGCCGGTTCTGGGCCAGCAGGATCAGCGGTGCGGCGTACGCGGCCTGGGTGGAGAACGCCAGGTTGAGCAGGATGAACGGGTACGGGTCCCACCGGCCCGCCCAGGCGAACCCGTTGAGCGCGATCCACACGGTGACGATCACCGTCTGGATGGCGAGGAAGCGGCCCGTCCCGAGGAACCGGGCGATCCGCTCGGAGAACCGGGCGAATCCGTCCGGATCCACCTCGAACCGCCGGCGCCCGACGTGCGGCTGGTCCAGCCGCCGACCGATCCCCGGCTCAGCCACCGTGCACCTCCCCGTCGCGCGAGCGGCCGTTGCCGCCGTTCGCGGTAGCGGCCAGCGGGCCGCCGTGCACCTCACCCGGGGCGAGGTCGCGGTCGCGCCAGCCCTGCGGCAGCAGGTGGTCCAGCACGTCGTCGACGGTGACCGCGCCCAGCAGGTGGTCCTCGGCGTCGACGACCGGGCCCGCCACCAGGTTGTAGCTGGCGAAGTAGCGGGTCACCTCGCCGAGCCCCGCCTCGGGGCCCAGCTGCGGCAGGTCGGCGTCGACCATGCCCGCGACCAGCTCGAACGGCGCCGCCCGCAGCAGCTGCTGGGCGTGCACGCAGCCGAGGTAGCGCCCGGTCGGGGTCGCCGTCGGCGGACGGACGACGAACACCATCGAGGCCAGGGCCGGTGGCACCTCCGGGTTGCGCACCCGGGCGAGTGCCTCCGCGACGGTCACGTCCGGCGCCAGGGTGATCGGCTCCGGGGTCATCAGGCCGCCCGCGGTGTCCCACTCGTAGCGCATCAGGCGGCGCACGGGTTCGGACTCGTCGGGCTCCATGAGCTCCAGCAGCCGACCGGCCTCGTCGTCGTCGAGCTCGCCGAGCAGGTCCGCCGCGTCGTCCGGGCTCATCGCCTCCAGGACGTCGGCGGCGCGGTCGTCGTCGAGGTAGCCGAGCAGCCCGCGCTGGTCGGACTCGGACAGCTCCTCGAACACGTCGGCGAGCCGCTCGTCGTCCAGGGCGTCGACGACGTGCCGCTGCCGGTCGTCGGGCAGCCGCGACAGCGCCGCGGCGACGTCGGCCGGGCGCATCGAGTCGAACACCGCGAGCAGCCGGTCCGCACCCTGCGCGGCGGCGACGTCCAGCCCGGACACGGCCTCCCAGCCGTACACCTCGACCCGTGGCCTGCGCGCCAGCCGGGTCCGCCGGAACCGCAGCGCCACCTTGGTGATCACCCAGTCCCGGGTCCGGCTCGGCTCGATCGCGACGTCGACCACCGAGCCCTCGGTCCCGTTCTCGCGCACCGTCGCGGGGGAGTTCAGCAGCTGGCCGAGCACCCGGGTCTCGTTGGGGCGCTGGTCGAACGAGCGCAGGCTCACCGAGCCGCTGGCCAGCGTCACCGCGGTCGGGGCGATGTCGGCGACCCGCAGCATCGGCACGAAGATGCTGCGGCGCGCGGACAGGTCCACGACCAGGCCCAGCACCCGCGGCGGATGGCTGTCCACGCGCAGCGACACCACGACGTCGCGGACCTTGCCGATCCGCTCGCCGTCCGGGCCGTAGACGGCCAGGCCGGCCATCCGCGCGACGAACACCCGTACCGAGGCCATGGCGCCGAGACTAGGACCCCCGGCGGTCCCGCGGCCGCCCCGGCCGTGTGACTAGGCTCGCCCGCCGTGAACGACCCGCAGCACGATCCCGGCCGGGACCCCGAACCCCTCCGCTACGACATCGTCGACGTGTTCACCGACCGTCCGTACGCCGGCAACCCGCTGGCCGTCGTCCACGGCGCCGAGGCGCTGTCCACGGCCCGGATGCAGGCCATCGCGCGGGAGTTCAACCTGTCGGAGACGACGTTCCCGCTGGCCCCGACCGGCGACGCCGAGGGCGGCGCGGACTACCGGGTGCGGATCTTCACCCCGCTCGCCGAGCTCCCCTTCGCCGGGCACCCCAGTGTCGGCACCGCCTGGGTGCTGGCCCGCGACGGCGTCATCGGCGAGGGCGACCGTGTGCAGGAGTGCGGCGCCGGGCTGCTGCCGGTGCGGGTCGACGGGACCGGCGCCCGGGTGTGGGGCGGCACGCCGTCGGTCGGCGCCGAGCTGGACGCCGTCCGCCTCGCCGCCGTGCTCGGCCTCGGCCCCGACGACGTCGACGGCGCCGCCGTGCCGGGTGTGGCCGGTGCCGGGACCGACTTCGCGATCCTGCTCGTCGTCGCCGGTGCGGTCGCCCGCGCGGTGCCCGACCCCGCGGCGCTGGCCGCCGCGGTCGCCGGCAGCGGCGCGACCGGGGTGCTCGTCGCCGCCGTCGACGCCACCGCCGAGCGGGTCCACGCCCGCATGTTCGGCATCGGGATCGGGGTGCCCGAGGACCCGGCGACGGGCTCGGCCGCCGTCGCGCTCGGGATCTTCCTCGCCGACCGCGGTCTGGTCACCGACGACGGCGAGCACTCCTTCGTCGTGACCCAGGGGGTGGAGATGGACCGCCCGTCCACCCTCTACGCCGGCGTCCGCACCGAGGGCGGGCGGGCCGTCGGCAGCTGGGTCGGCGGGACCGTCGTCGCGGTGGCCAGGGGCTCCCTGACCCCACCTCCCGAACAGGGGTGACCGACGGGTAACCACCGCCACCGGCGGGTGAGAAACCAATCACCTGCACGGGGCGCCGCGGCCGTCGTCGTGCCAGCATCAGTCCCCAGCCCGAGCGCCCGGGTCGTGACGACGTCGTCGCCGCGATCCGGGCGAGGACGAACTCGACGAGGAGCCCGCCTGTGAGCACCACCCTCCGCGCCCGCCGGTCCTGCCTGGCCGTGCCCGGATCGAGCCAGAAGTTCATCGACAAGGCGCGCACGCTGAACTCCGACCAGGTCTTCCTCGACCTGGAGGACGCCTGTGCCCCGCTGGCCAAGCCCGGTGCGCGGAAGACGATCGTGGAGGCCCTCAACGAGGGCGGCTGGGGCGAGAAGATCCGCGTCGTCCGGGTCAACGACTGGACCACCGAGTGGACCTACCGCGACGTGATCGAGGTCGTCGAGGGCGCGGGCGCGAACCTCGACGCGATCATGCTGCCGAAGGTGCAGACCCCCCAGCAGGTCGTCGCGCTGGACCTGCTGCTCACCCAGATCGAGAAGACGAACGGTCTCGAGGTCGGGAAGATCGGCATCGAGGCGCAGATCGAGAACGCGCTGGGCCTGACGAACGTCAACGCGATCGCCACCGCGTCCCCGCGCGTCGAGACGATCATCTTCGGTCCGGCCGACTTCATGGCCTCCATCAACATGAAGTCGCTGGTCGTCGGGGAGCAGCCCCCCGGCTACGACGTGGGCGACGCCTACCACCACATCCTCATGTCGATCCTGATGGCGGCCCGCGCGCACGACAAGCAGGCCATCGACGGGCCGTACCTGCAGATCAAGGACGTGGACGGGTTCCGTCGGGTCGCCGGCCGCTCGGCCGCGCTGGGCTTCGACGGCAAGTGGGTGCTGCACCCCGGCCAGATCGACGCCGCCAACGAGACCTTCTCCCCGGCGCAGAGCGACTACGACCACGCCGAGAACATCCTCGACGCCTACGAGTACTTCACCTCCGAGGCCGGCGGCAAGCGCGGTGCGGCGATGATCGGCGACGAGATGATCGACGAGGCCAGCCGCAAGATGGCACTGGTCATCTCGGGCAAGGGGCGCGCGGCGGGCATGACCCGCACCGACAAGTGGACGCCGCCGGAGTCCTGAGGGCCCGGCCCCGCCGACCGACGACGCTCACCGAGGAGTAACCAGCATGGCCCGGCTCGCCCAGACCGCCGGTCTGACCGACATCCAGACCGAGATCCTGTCCACCGTCCGCTCCTTCGTGGACAAGGAGATCATCCCGCACGCGACCGCCCTGGAGCACGCGGACACCTACCCGCAGGACATCGTCGACGGGATGAAGGAGATGGGGCTGTTCGGCCTCATGATCCCGGAGGAGTACGGCGGTCTCGGTGAGTCGCTGCTCACCTACGCCCTGGTGGTCGAGGAGATCGCCCGCGGCTGGATGAGCGTCTCCGGCGTGATCAACACCCACTTCATCGTGGCGTACATGCTCCGCCAGCACGGCACGCAGGCGCAGAAGGAGAAGTACCTGCCGAAGATGGCCACGGGGGAGACCCGCGGCTCGTTCTCCATGTCCGAGCCCGACCTGGGCTCCGACGTGGCGGCGATCAAGACCAAGGCCGTGCAGGACGGCGACGAGTACGTCATCGACGGCGCCAAGATGTGGCTGACCAACGGTGGCACGTCGAACCTGACCGCGGTGCTGGTGAGGACCGACGAGGGCGCCGAGCGCCCGCACCAGAACCTCACCACCTTCCTCGTCGAGAAGCCCACCGGCTACGGCGAGGTCGCCCCCGGCCTGGTCGTCCCCGGCAAGATCGACAAGATGGGCTACAAGGGGGTCGACACCACCGAGCTGGTGTTCAAGGGCCACCGGATCTCCGGTGACCAGATCCTCGGCGGGGAGCGCGGCAAGGGCTTCGCGCACATGATGGACGGCGTCGAGGTCGGCCGGGTGAACGTCGCCGCCCGCGCCTGCGGCATCGCGATCCGGGCCTTCGAGCTCGGTGTCGAGTACGCCCAGCAGCGCTCCACCTTCGGCAAGCCGATCGTGCAGCACCAGGCCATCGCGTTCAAGATCGCCGAGATGGCGACCAAGGTCGAGGCCGCGCACCTGATGATGGTCAACGCCGCACGTCTGAAGGACCGCGGCGAGCGCAACGACGTCGAGGCCGGCATGGCCAAGATGCTCGCCTCGGAGTACTGCAAGGAGGTCACCGAGGAGGCGTTCCGCATCCACGGCGGCTACGGCTACTCCAAGGAGTACGAGATCGAGCGCCTCATGCGCGAGGCGCCGTTCCTGCTCATCGGCGAGGGCACCTCGGAGATCCAGAAGACGATCATCTCCCGGGGGCTGCTGCGCGACTACAAGCTGCGCTGACCGCACCCGCGTCCACGGCCCCGTACCCCGTCCCGGGGGTGCGGTGCCGTGTCGTCCGGTCGGTGGGGTGTGACCTGCGGCTCCGGGACTAGTCTTCGGGGCACGTCGCGGTCCGGTCGAACGTTGCACCGACGACGAGACAGGACATCTTCCACGAGGAGCACGCCATGACCAATCCCTTCGGCGGCCAGACTCGTCCGGCTCCGGGCCTGCCGCAGCTGCCCACTCCGCCGACCGGGTGGCCGGTGGGTTCCTACGCCACCTACGAGGAGGCGCAGCGGGCAGTCGACCACCTCGCCGACTCCGACTTCCCGGTCGCCGACGTGACGATCGTCGGCGTCGACCTGATGCTCGTCGAGCGGGTCATCGCCCGCCTGACCTGGGGCCGGGTACTCGCCTCCGGCGCGGCGCAGGGTGCCTGGCTGGGTCTGTTCGTCGGGCTCCTGCTGTTCATGTTCTCCCCGGACGGCAACTTCCTGCCCATCGTCGTCGGCCTGGTGTCCGGCGCGGTGTTCTTCATGGCCTTCGCCGCGGTCAGCTACAGCGCGAGCAAGGGCCGCCGGGACTTCCAGTCCGCCAGCCAGATGGTGGCGGGCCGCTACGACGTCCTGTGCGAGCCGCGCAACGCCGAGCGGGCCCGCGAGATGCTGGCCAAGCTGGCGATGGGCAGCCCCGGCGGGGGTTTCTGACCGGCTCCTGCGCCCGTACGACCCCACGGCCGTCATCACCCGACCGGGTGGCGACGGCCGTCGTGCGTCGGCGGTCGGACATCTGTTCCCACACGCCGCATCGCCTCCTATAGTTCGCGCGTCGGACATATCGGAGGGGCGCGATGACACAGGTGTCAGGCGGACCGGCGGAGCGCGAGCTCCCGCCGGCGGCGGTGGACGACGAGGTGCTCCTCGCCGAACAGCGGGCGTGGACCCCGTGGAAGATCGCGGTGTGGGTGGGGATCGCCCTGCTGGGCGGTCTGGCGTGGGTGATGCTCGCGCTGGTCCGCGGGGAGACGGTCAACGCGATCTGGTTCGTGTTCGCCGCGGTGAGCACCTATGCGATCGCGTACCGGTTCTACTCCCGCTACATCGAGAACAGGCTGCTGCGTCCGGACGACCGGCGCGCAACCCCGGCCGAGTACAAGGAGAACGGACAGGACTTCCTGCCGACCGACCGGCGGGTCCTCTACGGCCACCACTTCGCCGCGATCGCCGGTGCCGGTCCGCTGGTCGGCCCGGTCCTCGCCGCGCAGATGGGGTACCTGCCCGGCACGATCTGGATCATCGTCGGGGTCATCGTCGCCGGTGCGGTCCAGGACTACCTGGTGCTGTTCTTCTCGATGCGCCGCGGCGGGCGCTCGCTGGGCCAGATGGCCCGCGAGGAGCTCGGCCGGGTCGGCGGCATCGCCGCGTTGATCGCGACCCTCGCCATCATGATCATCCTGATCGCGGTGCTCACCCTGGTCGTCGTCAACGCCCTCGGTGAGAGCCCCTGGGGCGTATTCTCGGTCGCGCTGACCATCCCGATCGCCCTGTTCATGGGCGTCTACCTGCGCTTCCTGCGACCGGGGAAGGTCTCCGAGGTCTCCTGGATCGGCTTCGCGCTGCTGATCGGCGCGATCGTCGCCGGCGGCTGGGTCGCCGAGACCGGCTGGGGCCAGGCACTGTTCACCCTGGACCGCACCACCATCGCCTGGGGCGTGATCATCTACGGCTTCGTGGCCGCGGTGCTCCCGGTCTGGCTGCTGCTCGCCCCGCGCGACTACCTGTCGACGTTCATGAAGATCGGCACGATCGTGCTGCTCGCCGTGGCGATCATCGTCGTCCGCCCGGAGCTGGCCGCGCCGGCGTTCAGCGAGTTCGCCGGCCGCGACGACGGGCCGGTCGTCGCCGGGTCGCTGTTCCCGTTCCTGTTCGTGACGATCGCCTGCGGCGCGCTGTCGGGCTTCCACGCCCTGATCTCCTCGGGGACCAGCCCGAAGCTGGTCGAGAAGGAGCGCCAGACCCGCCTGATCGGCTACGGCGGCATGCTCATGGAGTCCTTCGTGGCGATCATGGCGCTGGTCGCGGCGCTGTCGATCGACCGCGGGCTCTACTTCGCGATGAACTCGCCCGCGTCGCTGACGCTCGGGACGGTCGAGGGCGCTGCCGCGTTCGTGAACCAGCTCGGGCTGATGGGCGTCAACGTGACCCCCGACCAGCTCGCGACGACCGCGGCCCTGGTCGGCGAGGAGTCCGTCGTCTCGCGCACGGGTGGCGCCCCGACCCTCGCGGTCGGCCTGGCGAACATCATGGCGCAGTTCATCGGCGGGCCGGCGATGATGAGCTTCTGGTACCACTTCGCGATCATGTTCGAGGCGCTGTTCATCCTCACCGCCGTCGACGCGGGCACCCGGGTGGCGCGCTTCATGCTGCAGGACGCCATCGGCACCGTGGTCCCGCGGTTCGCCGACACCTCGTGGAAGCCGGCCGCCTGGATCTGCACCGCGCTGATGGTCGGCGGCTGGGGCGCGATCCTGGTGATGGGTGTGACCGACCCGCTCGGCGGGATCAACACGCTCTTCCCGCTGTTCGGCATCGCGAACCAGCTGCTGGCGGCGATCGCGCTCGCGGTCTGTCTGGCCATCGCGGCCCGGCGGGGGCGCGTGCGCTACCTGTGGATCATCGTCGTCCCACTGGCGTTCGCCGCCGTCGTGACGGTCACGGCGTCGATGTACAAGATCTTCTCCCCGGACCCCAAGATCGGGTACTGGGCGCAGCACTTCGCGTTCCGGGGGGCCATCGCGTCCGGGGAGACGAGCTTCGGCACCGCGGGCACCCCGCAGGCGATGGCGGCGGTCGTCCGCAACACCTTCGTGCAGGGCACGCTGTCGATCCTCTTCGTGACGCTCGCGCTCGTCGTGATCGTCGCCGCGGCCCTGGCCGCCTGGAGGTCGATCGCGATGGGCGGCCGCCCGGACAACGAGGACGAGCCGGTGCCCTCGCGGCTCTACGCCCCGGCAGGGATCATCGCGACCCCGGCGGAGAAGGAGCTGGAGAAGGAGTGGACCGAGGCGGTCGGGACCCCGGCCCGGTCGGGGCACTGACCGTGACGGCCAGGACGCTCACCCGGCTGCGGGCGCTGCACGACTGGTGGCGTGGGGTGATCGGGGCGGACCTGTACGACCGCTACCTCGACCACCACCGTCGCAGCGGGCACCACCACCCGCCGATGAGCGAGCGGGAGTACTGGCGGGCCCGCACTGCGTACCAGGAGAGCAACCCGCAGGGGCGTTGCTGCTGAGGTGGCGCCATTCCGGCCGGTCCCGTTGCGCCGCACGGGTGGCCGGGCATCCACGTTCGGCCCAGCGCGCCCTCCCGGCTGGGTGTCACACCCCACCGGGGAGGGCGCGTCGGGTTCCGGACTCGGGTCGGTGCGGGCAGGATCAGGCCCCGTGAGCGGCGAGGCGTGGCAGGAGAGCGACCAGATCCGCCCGGCCACGGTGCACCGTGCCTACGGGCGGGGCGCCGCGGGCTACGACGCCTTCGTCGCGACCCTGCCCGGCTACCGTACCCACCTGCGGGTGTCGGCGTCGCGGATGGGGCTGGGCGACGGCCACGGTTTGCGGCTGCTCGACGTCGGCTGCGGTACCGGGGTGTCCACCGAGGCGCTGTTGACCAGCGTCGGGGGTGCCGAGGTGGTCGCGGTCGACGCGTCCGCGGAGATGCTCGCCGTCGCCCGGCGGAAGAACTGGTCGCCCCGGGTGACGTTCGTGCACTCCCGGCTGGAGACCCTCGCCGAGGCCGGTGTCGAGGGCCCGTTCGACGGGATCCTCGCGTCCTTCCTGGTGTCCAACCTGCCCGACGCCGAACACGGCCTACGCCGACTGCTGAGCCTGCTCGCCCCCGGCGCCCCGATGGCGGTGCACGACTACGCCGTCAGCGGCCGGAGCCGGATGCGGTGGACCGCGGCGAACTGGACCTGGATGCTCCCGATGGCCTCGCTGCGCTGGGGGGCCGCGGATCTCGCGCGCTACCGGGCCCGGCGGGTCGCGACGGCCGGTGGGCCCGAGCAGATGGTGCACCGGATGGAGCGCGCCGGGTTCGGCGACGTGCGCGTCCAGACCGTCGGCGGGGTCCAGCAGCACCTCGTGCACACGTTCCTGGGGCGGCGCCTCGACGAGCCCGACGTGGTGGGGGAGCGGCAGGAACGCCGCGCCCGCGGTTCGGCCATCGCCGCGGCCGGGTGGCGGCCGCGGCGGGACGAGCCCGTCCCCGCCCACCGGGACACGACCGGGCCCGTCGACGAGGGTGGCCCCGAGGACCCCGGCTACGCCGAGACGCTCCCGGACCAGGTGCTCGACGGCGGCGACGCCGACCGGGACGACACCGGCGACGGGCCGGACGACCAGGACCGGGGTGGGTCGGGCGCCCACGACGACCCCACCTCCGACGAGGACCCGGACACCCGTCCGCGTGGGCACGGCGTCGCCCGGGCGCTGCGGTACGGGCTGCCGGGCTCCCGGCCCGACTCCTCCGGCCCCGGCGCGGGACCCGGCCCCGCTGCCGCAGGACCCGACTCCGCAGGACCCGACTCCGCAGGACCCGACTCCGCAGGGCCCGGCTCCGCGGACCCCGGCGCGGCCGGATCCGACCCCGCTGCCGCGGGACCCGGCCCTGGAGAGCCCGACCCCGGTGCCACGGGCCCCCGGCGTCCGACACCCGGCCCTCGTCCGCACCGCCCGGTCGGACTCCGCCGCCCCGGCCCCCCGCGGCCGCGCCCCGGCGAGGCGCCCCCGCCCGCCGAGGACGACGAGCCGCCGACCCCGCCGACGGGTACCCGCCAGGTCTGACCGGCGGGCTCCCCGGCCCAGGGCCGGCCCGGTCTACAGCCAGCCGTTGCGGCGGAAGTTGCGGTACAGCAGCCCGCACAGCGTCGCGATGACGAGCAGGACCATCGGGTAACCGAAGTCCCAGTGCAGCTCGGGCATCGAGTCGAAGTTCATGCCGTAGACACCGGCGATCATCGTCGGCACCGAGATCAGGCCCGCGTAGGCGGTGATCTTCCGCATGTCGTTGTTCTGCCGCATGCTGATCTTCGCGAGGACCGCGTCGACCAGGGTGGTCAGCAGCTCGTTGAAGCCCGCCACCTGCTCGGCGACGCCCCCGAGGTGGTCGTCGACGTCGCGGAAGTAGGACCGCACGTCGTGCGGGACCAGGGCGCTGTAGCCCTCGGCGAGCTTGCGCATCGGCCCGACCAGCGGCATCACGGCGCGGCGCAGGTCGAGGATCTCGCGCTTCATGACGTAGATCTGCTCGGGGTTCATCGTCGAGCGCGGGGAGAACACCTCGGCCTCGACGGCGTCGATGTCGTCCTCGATCTGCCGGCAGACCTCGATGTAGGAGTCCACGACGTGGTCGGCGATCGCGTGCAGCACCGCGGCCGGGCCGAGGGACAGCTGCTCGGGGTCGTCCTCCAGGCGTCGGCGCACCTCGCGCAGGCCGGTGTGGCGGCCGTGCCGGACGGTCACGACGAAGTCGCGCCCGAGGAACGCCATGACCTCGCCGGTCTCGACGATCTCGTTCGACGTCGTCGGGTCGGCGTGCCCGACGTAGCGGACGGTCTTGAGCACCATGAACAGTGTGTCGTCGTAGCGCTCGAGCTTGGGGCGGTTGTGCGCGTGCACCGCGTCCTCGACGGCGAGCTCGTGCAGCCCGTAGGTCTCGGCGATGCCGGAGATCTGCTCCTCGTCGGGCTCGTGCAGCCCGATCCAGACGAAGCCCTCGCCGCGCTCGCGCACCTCGGCGATGGCCTCGTCGTGGGTCCAGCGGCCGGGGAGCCGGTGGCCGTCGAGGTAGACGCCGCAGTCGACGACGTAGGCGGACAGGGGGACACGCAGCCGGACGGGCGGGCTCGCGGCGGCCCGCGCCGCGGCGCGCTCGGCACGCCGGGACGGGCGGATGGTGGGGCGCAGCTGGGAGAGCGAGGGCATCACGAGGTCCACCTCCGGGCGTGCCGGCGCGGCTCAGGGGACGAGCGGCACCGGGTGACGGTGCGACCGCGCAGGGCGGCCGCCGGGCCGGAACTCGCCTCCCGCCGGGATCAGCGCCGGACGTACCTCGGGGCCGTGCGCAGCGGGAGGCGGCACCTACTGCTCGCCGGTGTCTGGGACGCGGACACCGCACTCACCTCCCTGCTGTTCGGCGGACCGTCCTGTGTCTCGTCCGTGCGCCGGCCGACGTCACCGTGATGTGACATCCCCGACCGCGCACGTGTGAGCCGGACCGCCCTTCCTCGCGCGGGCCACCGGATAGATTACTCCCGCAACGAATCGACGGCGTGATGGGAGCGTGAACGGTGCAGTTCGGGCGCTACTACGAGGAGTTCGAGGTCGGTGCCGTCTACAAGCACTGGCCCGGCAAGACGGTCACCGAGTACGACGACCACCTGTTCTGCCTCCTCACCATGAACCACCACCCGCTGCACATGGATGCGCACTACGCGGAGGAGACGACCGACTTCGGCAAGAACGTCGTGGTCGGCAACTACATCTACTCGCTGCTGCTGGGCATGTCGGTGCCGGACGTGTCGGGCAAGGCGATCGCGAACCTCGAGGTCGAGTCGCTCAAGCACACGAAGCCGACCTTCCACGGCGACACGATCTACGGCGAGACCGAGGTCCTCGACAAGACCCCGTCGAAGTCCAAGGACGACCGCGGCGTGGTGTACGTCGAGACCCGCGGCTACAAGCAGGACGGCACCGTCGTCTGCACCTTCCGCCGCAAGGTCATGGTGCCGAAGCGGTCCTACGGCGACAGCCGCGGCGGCGAGCAGCCCGGCCGTCCCACGCCGCAGGTCTGACCCGACGGCCGCACCTCGGCGGACCGGCCCCCGACTCCCACCGGAGCGGGGGCCGTCGTGTGTCACCCACACGCATACCGTTGGGGCGGTCGGGCACCCGCCGTGGTGGTCAGGCCCGGGGCAGACAGTCCCAGCCGCCGAGGGTCTCGGTGAGGCCCTCGACGACGGCCAGCGCCGCGTAGCCCGCCCGGTCGACGAACCGGGCGTCGGTGGCGTCGTCGCCGGCCCGCGGCGCACCCGCGTCCGCCGCGAGGGCGCAGACGTAGTCGGCGATCCGGTACGGGCCTCGGAACACCACCCCGGCGAGCCGGCCGGGGACCACCGTCAGACCGGTCTCCTCGGCGAGCTCGCGGACCACCGCGTCGTGCTCGCTCTCGCCGGCCTCGACCCGCCCACCGGGGACCGACCACAGCCCCCGACCAGGCTGGTTGGCCCGGCGGACGAGCAGCAATCGTCCGTCCGGGTCGAACACGATTCCACCCACGCAGGCGACGTGTCGGCTACTGTCGGTCATCCGAAACGACGGTACGCTGCTCGGGTGCCGGTACCGGGGCCAGCCGGCCCTCCGGTACCAATGACATGTCTGTGTGTCCGACACACCGAGAAACGGGTGGGCAGGGAACGTGAAGAAGATCCTGATCCTGGTTGCGGTGGCGCTGGGGATCTTCCTGGTGATCACCAATCCCAATGGTGCAGCCGGTTCGGTCACCAACGTCGGCAACATCCTCTACGACGCCGCGCAGTCCGTCTCGGTGTTCGTCACCAACCTGATCTGAGCCCGTGCTCGCGCCCCGGGAGATCGACGAGTACCTGCTCCCCACGGAGCGGCGCGTCATCCGTGTGCGCCAGCACTGGGCGGTGATGGTCAAGCACATCTGGCAGACCGCGCTGTTCATCATCGTGGTCGTCGGGATCGAGCAGCTGCTCGACCGCCCCGGGACCGACCCGGTCCTGGACGTCGTCGTCGACAACCTGACGTTCTACCTGGTCGTCGTCGCGGTCCTGCGCTACACGGCGCTGTCGATCCTCTGGTGGATCGAGCGGATCGTGATCACCGACAAGCGGGTGATGATCGCCCAGGGGATCATCGTGCACAACGTCGGCATGATGCCCCTGGGCAAGGTCACCGACCTCACGTTCCAGCGTTCGCTGTCCGGGCGCATGCTCGGCTACGGGACGATGGTCGTCGAGTCCGCGGGGCAGATCCAGGCGCTCAACCGCATCGACTACATGCCGCGGCCCGAGGAGATCTACGAGGCGCTCTCCGAGCTGGTCTTCGGGGAGAAGGGCAAGACCCGCGCGACGGGCATGCTCGCCAAACCACGCTGGCGGCGTTGACCCGCGTGTCCGTCGCGGGATCCGCGCGGCGCTAGTGTCGGTCACGTGTCCGTCATCGACCTGCACGCCCACTCCACAGCGTCCGACGGCACCGACTCCCCGGCCGGGCTGGTCCGGGCGGCCGGCGCCGCGGGGCTCGACGTCGTCGCGATCACCGACCACGACACCACCGGTGGGTGGGCCGACGCGGCAGCGGCGCTCACACCGGGGCTCGCGCTGGTGCGCGGCGCGGAGTTCTCCTGCCTGAGCCCGACCGGCCGCACGGGCGAGCCGCGCTGCTCGGTGCACCTGCTGGGCTACCTGTTCGACCCCGAGCACGCCGCGATCGTCGCGGAGCAGGAGCGGCTGCGGGCCGAGCGCGTGCAGCGCCTGGAGACGATGATCGGGCGGATGGCCGCCGACGGGTACCCGGTCGACGTCGACACCGTGTTCGCGCACCTGCCCGAGGGTGGCAGCGCGGGCCGGCCGCACCTGGCCCGCGCGCTCGTCGCGGCCGGCGTCGTCGGGTCGGTCGACGAGGCCTTCGCCGAGCTGCTGCACAACGACGGCCCCTACTACGTGCCGCGTGCCGACACCCGGGTCGAGACGGCCGTCGAGATGATCGTCGCGGCCGGCGGGGTCGCGGTGTTCGCGCACGCGCTGGCCCGCACGCGTGGTGTGGTCGTGGAGCCGTCGGTGCTCGTCGACCTGATCGGCTGGGGGCTGGGCGGGATCGAGGTCGACCACCCGAACCACGCCCCGGTCGACCGCGAGCTGCTGCGCGGGATCGTCGCCGAGCACGGCCTGCTCGCGACCGGCTCCAGCGACTACCACGGCACCAACAAGACGACCCCGCTCGCGCAGGAGACGACCGACCCGGAGGTCTACGCGGCCCTGACCGAACGGGCCACCGGCGTCCCCGTGCTGCACGGCTGATCCGGCGCCACCGCGTGACGGTGGGGCGCCGGGAGTGAGCGACGGTCGGTGACCGTCCGGGAGTACCGTGGCGCCCATGGCCCGGACCACCGCTCCCGCCACCGGGGCCCCGGACGGTCAGCTCGGTCTGGACCTGCTCGACCCCGGCTTCGGTGCGACCGCACTGCACCGGGTCACCCCGGCCCGGCTCGACACCTGGGACGCCTGCCCGCGCCGCTACCGGATGCTGCACGTCGACCGCCCGGCCCCGTCGCGGGGCGGCGGGTTCGCCCACACCACGCTCGGTGCGGTGGTGCACCTGGCGCTGCGCTCGCTGGCGGCCCTGCCCGTCGAGCGGCGCACCCCGGAGCAGGCCGCGGCACTGGTGGACCGGCACTGGACCGGTGAGGGGTTCGCCGACGACGCCCAGGCCGCCCGGTACCGCGAGCGTGCCCGGGACTGGCTGGCCGCCGTCGTCGACGGCCCGGTCGGGAGGGACGAGCCGCTCGCGGTCGAACGGTGGGTACAGGCCCCCGCCGGGCCGCTGCTGGTCGAGGGCCGGGTCGACCGGATCGACGGTCGTGACGGCGAGGCCGTCGTCGTCGACTTCAAGACCGGGCGCCGGGTGCCGACCGCGGCCGACGCCGCCGCGTCCCGCCAGCTCGCGCTCTACGCCGTCGCCGCCGCCTCGGTGTTCCGCCGCCCCTGCCGCACCGTCGAGCTGCACCACGTGCCGACCGGAACCGTGGCCGTACACACCCACGACGAAGCCTCCCTCGAACGGCACGTGGCCGCGGCCGCCGGATCCGCCGACGCCACCGCCGGGGCGACGACCGCGCTGGCCGACGGCGGCGACGCCGACACGCTCTTCCCGGTCCGCACCGGCGCGCACTGCGGGACCTGCGCGGTCCGTCGCCACTGCGCCCCCGGTCGCGCCGCCGTGCCGGAGCCGCGACCGTGGGCCCTGCTCGCCCCGTGACCGCTGACCCGCAGTTCCCCGGCCCCCCGCGGCACGGCCGACCCCCGATCCCGCCACGCCCGCCGGGCGCGCCCGCCCCGTACCGGGCCGGGCCGTCGCACGGGCGCCCGCACCCCGGCCCCGACGGCTACGGCCCCCGCCCGCCGGTCCCGCCGTCCGGCCCGCCCCGCAGGCGCGGTGACGTCGGATCCCCGGCCGGTCCACGCCCCACCGGGGCCCTGCCCGCGTCCCGTCGTGTGCCGCGCCGCGGTCTGCCCTCCGGTGCGGCCGAGCCGCCCCGCGACGACGAGCGCCCCGCCGCCCGCCCGCCCGGCCGGCGGGCCGACCGCCGCCGCGCCGAGGAGAACGCACGTGGGGCACGCCGCCGTGCCCCCGGACCCGACGTCGACGGGGCAGGCGCCCGGCTGCTGCGCGGCCTGGCCGGGGTGCTCGCCGGCGGGCTCGTGGTGCTCGCGGTCGGGCTGGTCGTCGTGGAGTGGGCGGCCGGGAGCAGCGGGGTACCCGGCCCCGGGACCGGCGCGATCGTCGCGCACGCGGGGGCGGCGGCCGTCGCCGTCGTGGGCCAGGTCGTCGCGGACCGGCGGCGCAATAGCACCGGGCTGCTCGCCGCGCTCGGGGTGATCGTGACGGCGTCGCTGGTGCTCGGGCTCGGCTGGTTCCTGTAGGGGAGCGCGGTCGCCCAGACTCAGCCGGCGGGCCCCAGCACGACGAGCTCGCTGCCGCGCAGCTCGACCAGCAGCGCGCCCTGGGCGGCGAGCAGCACCGGTCCGGCCACCGGGCCGCGGTCCACCGGCAGGGTCCGGGCGACGACGCCGGTGGCCGGGTCGACATCGGCGATCCCGCCGGGGACGGGCACGAGCAGCCGGTCGCCGTAGCGGGTGCCGGGGCCGAGGGTGCCGGGCAGGCTCCAGCGCGGCTGGAGGCTGCGGGTGTCCAGCGCGACGGTCGCCCCGCCGGTCCACCAGTAGCGGTTCCGGTCGTCGGCGGTGGTGCGGGCGACGCCGTCGGCGGGGGCGGCGACCGTCGCACCCGCGTCGACCGGGAACTCCCCGATGCCGCGTCCGCCCCCGTCGTAGAGGGCCAGGCGGGGGACGCCCGGCAGCAGGACGGCGACGCGCTCGGACGACGCGGCGATCACCTGCGCGCCGTCGGTCCCGATGACCGACGACGAGTCGAACGCGGGCCGGTCGCCCTCGGTGCGGCTGGGACGCAGCACCGTCAACCGCTCGGAGGGCTCACCGGGACAGCGCTCCAGGATCACGGCGCGGTCCTCGGCGGCGGCGAAGGAGCGGAACGAGCACCCCGACCGCGGCTGCGAGCCGGGCTCCTCCAGCGCGCGCACCGTGCCGTACTCGGCGGTGCGGACCAGGTCGGAGCGGAAGGTCTCGACGTAGTCCTGGCCGGTCGCGAGCACCGGGTCCTGGCCGATCAACCGGGTGCCGGGCCGGGCGTCGAGGGTTCTGGCCGGTCCCCGCGCGCCGGAGTCGGGCTGGACCGTGGAGAGCTCCGAGCAGTACTCGTCGTTGCGGTAGAGCGCGAGCACGCGACCGTCGGCGAACCCGGTGGTGCACAGCGGGAGGTCGCGTTCGTAGCTCCAGCGCTCGGCGCCGGTGCGCGCGTCGCGTCCGGAGACCCGCGATCCCTCGGCGACGACGACGCCGTCCCCGACCGCCAGCGGCACCGGGGTGTCCGGGCTGGCCGCCCGCCACAGCTCGGTGAACCCGGCCGGGACCGGGCCGACCGGTGGTGGCGGGGTGGGTGCGGTCGCGGCCGTCACCGACTCGGTGTGCGCGGCCGGGCTCTGCACCGCGTAGAGCACCGCGACCCCGGCCAGCAGCAGCACCAGCACCGCGGCGACCAGTCGGTCGCCGCGGTGTCGTCGTTCGGCGGGGATGCCCGGGAGCGGGAGCCGGTCCCGCAGGGGGCGGCCGCGCAGCACGCGTGGTGTCAGCTGGCGGCCGCGTCGGCCCCGTCGGCGGACTCGCCGCCACCGGGTCCGCGCCGCGACCCGCCGCGGCGGCGGCGACGGCGCGGTGTGGCCGCCCCGCCCTCGGTCGACGCGCCGGCGTCCGGCCCGTTCTGCGGGGCGCCCTCGGTGGAGCCCGCGGCGGCGGCACCCTCGGCGGTGGCCGAGGCACCCGCCTCGACCGCGACGCCGCCCCGGGTCCGGGAACGGGAGCGGTTGCGCCGCGGGCGGCGACCGCCCTCGTCGCCGTCGCCGTTGCGGCCGGCCTCGCGGCTGCCACCGTCACGGCCACCACCGTCACGACCGCCACCGTCGCGACGGCTGCCGCGCGGCTTGCGGGCGCCCTGGTGGTCGCCGTCGGAGTCGATGTACTCGGCGTCGAGCCCGGCGCGGGTGCGCGCCGACAGCGGGAGCCGCCCGGACGCCGTCGTCGGGATGTCGAGGTCGGTGAACAGGTGGTCCGAGGTCGAGTAGGTCTCGACCGGCTCGTCGATGCCCAGCGACAGGTCGTCGGAGATCATCTTCCAGCGCGGGGTCTCGTCCCAGTCCACCAGCGTGACCGCGACGCCCTCGCGTCCGGCGCGGCCGGTGCGGCCGATCCGGTGCACGTAGGTCTTGGCGTCCTCGGGGCACTGGTAGTTGATGACGTGCGTGACGCCGCTGACGTCGATGCCGCGGGCCGCGACGTCGGTCGCGACCAGCACGTCGACCTTCTCCGCGCGGAACGCGCGCAGTGCCTGCTCGCGAGCGCCCTGGCCGAGGTCACCGTGCACCGCCGCGGCGGCGAAGCCGCGCTCGGCGAGGTCGTCGGCGACGCGCTGGGCGGTCCGCTTGGTCCGGGTGAAGATCATGGTCAGGCCGCGGTCCTTGGCCTGTAGGGCCCGGGTGACCAGCTCGACCTTGTCCATCGCGTGCGCGCGGTAGACCAGCTGCTTGGTCCGCTCGTGGATGGAGCCCTGGTCGGCCTCCTCCGCGCGGATGTGCGTCGGGCGGGTCAGGAACGCCCGCGAGAGCTGCACGATCGGGCCCGGCATGGTCGCCGAGAACAGCATCGTGTGCCGCTCCTCGGGGAGCATGCGCAGGATCCGCTCGACGTCGGGCAGGAAGCCCAGGTCCAGCATCTCGTCGGCCTCGTCCAGGACGAGTGCCTTGACCCGGCCGAGGACCAGGTGGCGCTGCTCGGCGAGGTCGAGCAGCCGGCCCGGGGTGCCGACGATGACGTCGACGCCCTTGCGCAGGGCCTCCAGCTGCGGCTCGTAGGCCCTGCCGCCGTAGATGGCGACGACGCGCACGCCCAGGTTCTTGCCCGCGGCGGCGATGTCCCGGGCGACCTGCACGCACAGCTCGCGGGTCGGGACGACGACGAGCGCCTGCGGGACGTCCTTGGTGCGGTCGGCGGCCTCGCCCTCGGCGGTGGCGGCGGGGCGCTCACCGGGCGGGGTGATCCGCTGCAGCAGCGGGACGCCGAAGCCCAGCGTCTTGCCGGTGCCGGTGCGTGCCTGGCCGATGACGTCCTCGCCGGCGAGCGCCAGCGGGAGGGTGAGCTCCTGGATCGCGAACGTGCGTACGATGTCGTTCTCCGCGAGCGCGGAGACGATCTCGGGCCGGACGCCGAGCTCGGCGAAGGTCGGGGGGAGCTTCTCGCCGCCGGGGTTGGTCACGCCGAGCGGGGTCTCGCTGGGGGTGATGCCGGTGGGCAGGAAGCCCGGGTCGGCCTCGGGGGTGTCGGTGCTGTCGCTTCGGGACAGTGTGATCGCCTCTCTCCGCGCACAGGAGCCGTGGCGTGGCTCGTCGACCGGCCCCGGGCCGTCGGGACGGTCCGGGCGGGAGAGCAGCCGAGGCGCTGCGCGCACCAGTACGGGTGCGGGTCCCGGTGAGACGTGCTCGGCCGGGTCGGCCGCTCGTCCCGTTACCCGGTCCCCGCGCGGTGGGCGCGTCCCCGTGGAGTCCCATGAGCCCGAAATCCGGTGACGCGCTGACCGCATGGTACCCGCCACGGCGCCCGAACACGACGGCGCGGCCGTCGCCGGTGGGGTGAGTTGCCTCGCGCCGTGGTCGCGACGGCCGTCGCTGGCCGCCCGGCCGGCCGGTACGGCCCGGTTAGGGTGGCGTCCATGACCACTGGAGGCGACGCGCCGACGGCCGCGACCGTGGAGCTGCTCGGCGTGCTGGCCTACGGCGAGCTGTCGGCGTTCGACCGGCTCGCCGAGGACGCCCGGGCCGCGTCGACGCTGGCCGGCCGCGCGCAGCTGTCGATGATGGCGGCCGCCGAGATCGGCCACTTCCGCCTGATCGAGGACCACCTGGGCCGCAGCGGGATCACCGTCGCGGACGCGATGGCGCCGTTCGTCGCGCTGATCGACAGCTACCACGCCTCGACCGCCCCGCGCAGCTGGCTGGAGTCGCTGGTCAAGGCCTACCTCGGCGACGGGCTGGGCGCCGACTTCTACCGTGAGGTCGCGGGCTGGGTGGACCCCGGCACCGGCGACCTGGTGCAGAGGGTGCTCGCCGACACCGGGCACTCCGCCTTCGCCGAGCGCGAGGTGCAGGCCGCCTGCGCGGTCAACCCGGCCCAGCGCGACCGGCTGGCGCTCTGGGGGCGGCGGCTGCTCGGCGAGGCGGTCACCCACGCCCAGCGGGTCGTCGCCGAACGCGACGAGCTGGCCGAGTTCATCGTGCTGGGGTCGGGGGAGAAGGGCGGTGTCGCCGGGCTCATCCGCACGGTGCAGACCGCGCACGGCCGCCGGATGGGCAGGCTCGGGCTGTCCTGAGCCGCGGCCGGCGATGCCCGGGCCGATCTCGACTAGCCTGGCGCCGGCAAGAGTCGGAAGTGACGGATCGGGAGGACCACCGGTGAAGGTCAAGATCGGCATCGCGGAGACTCCGCGGGAGCTCGTGGTGTCCAGCGACCGCACGCCGGACGAGGTGGCCCAGCTCGTGAGCGGGGCGATGAAGTCCGACGACGGGCTGCTGGACCTCACCGACGACGAGGGCCGTCGCTACGTCGTGCCGGTCGCGCGCATCTCCTACGTGGAGATCAGCCCGGCCGAGGAGCGCCGGGTGGGGTTCGGCCTCAGCGGCTGAGCGCCACGGAGCCGTCCGGGCCCGGTCCCGTCCGCGGGGCCGGGCCCGACGCGTGTCCGGGGGAGGGGTGCCGGTCAGTCGGTCTCCGGCGGGGGCGGCCCGTCCAGCGCGAACGGCGGCCTGCCGGTGCCGGTGATCCGGAACCGGTCCCACACGTCCGGCTCGGACAGCGTGCCGACGGCCGTGTGCCCGGGCGTCCGGACCTCGGCGGTGCCGCCGCGGCTGCCCAGCAGCGCGGTGAGACGGGGGTGCGCGGCGACCCGGCCCGCCCAGTGCAGCCTGCCGTCGAAGGGCTCGTGCCGGGCGTCGAGGAGCACCTCGACCTCGACCGTCTCCTCGCCCAGCACCAGGGTGGCGGGGCCGCGGTAGCCCTCGTCGTGATCGTGATCGTGATCGTGGTCGGCGCTCACCGGTCCTGCACCGAGCCCTCGTGCACCTGTGGCTCGGGGACCAGTCGCAGGATGTCGGCGGTCGCGGTGGGGGAGTCGAGCCCGGCGACGCTGGCGATCCCGCCCCAGATCAGCGCGGACAGGTAGTTGGTGAGCGCGTCACGGCTCATCGTCCGGCGCTCCAGCCACCACTCGCCCGCGGTCTGGACCATCCCGATGATCCCGTGCGCCCACGCCTCGGCGCCGCCGGAGTCGCGGCCCTGGGCGCGCAGCCGCTCCCCGAACAGCGTGGTCAGCAGGGCGCCGATCTGGCCGCGCACGTCCTGCGCGATCTCGGCGCCCGGCACCGGCTCGGCCGGGTTCGCGACGACGAACCGGTACAGCTGGGGCTCCTCCTCGATCATCCCGAGGTAGGCGTCGATGACGGCGGCGACGTGCTCGATCGGCTCGGCGTCGATCGCCAGCACCGGGTAGATCCGCTGCATCAGCATGTCCGCGGCGTGCTCGCTGACGGCGCGCTGCAGGTCGGCGCGGTCGGCGAAGTGCCGGTAGAGCACCGGCTTGGTGATGCCGGCCGCGCCGGCGATCTGGGCGACCGAGACCCCGGCACCGTGTTCGCGGATCGCGTCGACGGCGGCGGTGACCATCTCGGTCCGCCGTTCCTCCCGTCGGCGGCTGCGCGCATCGGGCTTGACATCCCTCGGCTCCTGGGGCACGTTACCAGTGGTAACTGTTACTGGCGGTAACAGCAAGGGTTCCGGGTGTGGAACCCGCCACCGCAGGCCCCTCGTCAGGAAGGCGCGACCGATGAGCGCTCCCGCTCGGACCGGCAGCAAGGCCCACCTCGCGGACCGCGAGGACACCGCTCGGCGGCTGCTGAAGAGCTCGGTGACGACCTCTTACGACCCCTCGATCGACATCGACTGGGACGCCCCGCTGGTCGAGGGCAGGTACGGCATCGTCCCCGAGCGCGTGTCGCTCTACGGCACGCCGCTGTGGGACGGCCTCACCGAGGAGCAGCGGATCACGCTGTCGGTGCACGAGTTCTGCAGCGTCGCCCGGATCGGGCTGTGGTTCGAGATGATCCTCATGCAGATGCTGCTGCGTTACGCCTACGATCGCGACCCCCGTCGCGCGCACATCCAGTACGCGCTGGTCGAGATCGCCGACGAGTGCCGGCACTCGATGATGTTCGCCAAGGCCACCGAGCGCTACGGCGTGCCGGACTACGCCCCCCGCCGGCTCACCCACGAGCAGGGCCGGCTGATGAAGACCATCGGCACCGGCCCGGCGATGTTCGCCGGCACCCTGTTCGTCGAGGAGATCCTCGACCAGCTCCAGCGCGAGGGGATGCGGGACGAGCGTGTCCAGCCGCTGTCCCGGATGATCAACAAGATCCACGTGACCGAGGAGGCCCGGCACGTCCGCTACGCCCGGGAGGAGCTCCAGCGGATCATGCCGAGGACCAATCGCGCGGAACGTGTCTGGGCCCGCTACCTCACCGCGCGGATCGCGTTCGTCGTGGCCCGCAACCTCATCCATCCCGAGGTCTACCGCAGCGTCGGGATCGCCCCGGCGGTCGGGCGGAAGGCGGCGCTGGCCAACCCGCACCACCGCGAGATGCTGCGCTGGTCCTCGCGCAAGCTCGTGCCGTTCCTGCGCGAGCAGGGGATCGTCGGCGGCCCGACGGAGACCCTGTGGAAGCGCGCCCACCTGATCTGAGGAGGCATCCCGCGATGAGCACACGGATCGTCACCCGCGACGGGACCGGCCTGTTCGCCAGGGTCTCGGGTCCGGAGTCGGCACCGGTCACGGTGCTGCTCGCCCACGGCTGGACGCTCGACGAGCGCTGCTGGGCCCCGGTCGCCGACGCCCTCGCCGTCGGCGCGCCCGGTGCCGGCCCCGCCCCGCGGGTGATCCGCTACGACCACCGCGCGCACGGCCGCTCGGACGACACCCCCGACGAGCTCAAGACCCTCGACGTCCTCGCCGACGACATGGCCGAGGTGATCACCCGGCTCGCCCCGAGCGGCCCGCTGGTCATCGCGGGGCACTCGATGGGCGGGATGACGGCGATGGCGCTGGCCCAGCGCCATCCCGACCTCGTCGCCTCCCGGGTCCCCGGCGTCGCCCTCGTCGCGACCGCGAGTGGCGGCCTCGGTGCGGCGGCGACGCTGGGGATGACCGGGCTGCCGGCGAAGCTCTTCCTGGCCGGCAAGGACAAGGTGACCGTCAGTCCGCTGTGGACGGAGCGCCGGTCGCTGTCGACCCACCCGACCCTGCTGCGGGCCGGTCTGCAGCCGCTGCTGCTCGGCACCCGGCCGGACCGGCTCGCCGTCCGCGCGACCTGCGAGGCGATCGCCGACTGCCGTCCGACGACGATCTCCGGCTTCACCCCGACCCTCACCACCCACGAGCGCGACGAGGCGCTGGCGGCGTTCTCCTCGCTGCAGGTGGAGATCCTGGTGGGGACCCGGGACCGGCTCACGCCGCCGCGGTTCGCCCGACGGATCCACCGCAGCCTGCCTCGCGCCGAGCTGACCGTGTTCCCCGGCGCCGGGCACATGCTCCCGGTCGAGCGGGTCGGCGGCGTCACCGGCCGGATCGCCGCGCTGGTGCGCCGGGCCGCGGCGGAGCAGGTGGCCTGAGCCGCCCGCCCGCCCGCCCTGCCGTCGGTGGCGGGGCGTCAGATCTGGTCGAGGCCCTGCTTCGGGAACCCGGCGATGCCGCGCCACGCCAGCGACGCCATGAGCGCCACCGCCTCGTCGCGCGGGACCCGCTGGTCGGAGTCCAGCCAGAACTGGGCGCCGACCTGGCTCAGCCCGACGAGCCCGACGGCGAGCAGCCGCGCGCGGTCCTGGTCCAGCCCGGCGTCGGCGGTGACCGCGCCGGCGACCGCGTCGATGCAGCGGTCCAGCGCGCTCTCCACCAGCGCCGCGGCCTCCGGGTCCCCCCGCAGGTCGGACTCGAACACCAGGCGGTAGGCCTTGCCCTCGCCGGCGACGAAGTCGAAGTATGCCGCGACGGCGGCCTGCACCCGCTCCTTGTTGTGCTCGGTCCGCTCGATCGCGTTGGAGACCCGCTCGACGAGCTCCTCGGCGTAGGTCGTGAGCAGCGCCTGGTACAGCTCCAGCTTCCCGGGGAAGTGCTGGTACAGCACGGGCTTGGAGACGCCCGCCCGCTCGGCGATGTCGTCCATCGCGGCGGCGTGGTAGCCCTGGTCGGCGAACACGTCGCGGGCGGCCAGCAGCAGCTGGGCGCGACGCGCGCCGCGGGACAGTCGTGCGCCCCGTGGCGTGGCGGTTCCGGTCATGGGCCCCCTACCTCTCACCGTCGTGGGATAACCCTACTAGCAGGTAACCGCGTTGACGAACGATCCGTGAACGGGTGTCGCCGCAGAAGGGTGACAACCTCTCACGATCGGCGGTGCGGTCCCCGTACGGCGAGCCCGAGCGCACCCAGGACCGGCACGGCGGCCACCACGACCGCGGGTGTCCCCAGCACGGCGAGGACCACGCCGGCGACGGCGAGCACCACGGCCGCACGGACGTACGAGCGGGCCCGGGCCCGCGCTCGGCGGGCGATCAGCAGGGCGGCGGCCACCTCGGTGGGACCGCCACGGGCGCAGATCCTCTCCGACCCGTGCGCGGGCGCGACGACCGGGTCCGGACGCGCGTCCGGAGCGTCGTCCGGGTGCTCGGTGGCCCCGGCCCCTGTGCCGGTCCCGGTGCCCTCGGCGGTGGGCCAGGGGACCAGCTCCACCGCCAGGTCGGCGGCGGCCAGCGCGGCCTCGTCGGTGGTCGGGTCGCCCGCCACCGCGACCGTGCGGCCCCGCACCCGCAGCCCGGCGACGGCCGCGGCCCGTGCCGTCGGGTCCAGCCCCGGGCGGACGGCGTCGGGGTCGGCCGGGTCGAGACCGGCCGCCGCGGCGAGGGCGCGGGCGGCGCCGTCGTCGTCGGGGGTGAGCAGGACCGGTGTGACCCCGGACGCCACCAGCTCCGACACCCCCGGCCGGGCCTCGGGGTGCGGCGCCCGGGGCAGCGCGAGCACGGCGTGGGCGCACCCGTCCCAGGCGACGACCAGGACCGCCCGGCCCTCGGCGACCGCCCGCTCCCGCTCCACCGACAACGGCGGTGGCACCCGGATCCCGTGCTCGGCCAGCCAGTCCGGGCTGCCGAGCAGCACCGCGTGCGCGACGACCGTCGCGGTCGTGCCGCCGTCCTCCGGGCCGGGGTCCCGCAGCTCGGCCACCAGGCCGGACACCCCGAGGCCGGGCTGCTCGTCGGCCTCGGCGACGTCGGGCACCGGGCCGTCGACGGCCGCGGCCAGCGCCCGCGCCGCCGCGCGCAGGTCCGAGCCGGGCCGCGCACTCGCGGCGACCGCCGCGGCCAGTCGCAGCACCAGCACCGGATCCTCGCCTCGCCCCGCGTGCACGGTGACCGTCCCGGGGGCGGTGCCGGTCAGCACGTCCGGCCCGGCCAGCGCGACGGTGTCCACCCGGCCCGCGAGCCCCGGGCCGCCGGCGGACCCGGTCCAGCCCACCGGATCACGACGGGCGGGCCACGGCGCCGGCAGCCGCACCGCGTCGCCGCCCGCCCGGTCCGCGGCCCGCAGCGCCGCCGGCAGCGCGGCCAGCAGCGGCAGCGGGCAGGCCCCGACCAGGACCGCGATACCGGCCGGGACCGCGGCCGGCCACGGGGTGCCGGTGCCCGCCGCGAACGCGGTCACCGCGACCGCGATCAGCGCGGCGGGCGGGGTGAGCAGGGCACTCCACCGGTCCGCGACGGTGCGCAGGCCCGCGCGGACCTCGTCGGCGTCCGCCCGGGTGTCCCCGCCGTGCGGGCCGGGTGGGCGCCCGGTGCGCTGCACCGCCGCCGCGACGACGGTCAGCACCGCGGCGACCCCGGGAAGCAGGACGGGCCCTGCGAGCAGGTCGGTCGGGACCGGGACCGGGACCGGGCCCGCGGGCGAGACCGCCGCGACGGCCTGCACCGCCGCCGACCACCCCAGCGCGGCGAGCACGGCCGCCGCGACGCCGGTCTCGGCGGTCACCGTGCCCTCCTGCAGGCCGCGGGCGGCGACGCGCAGGCCGGGGCCCCCCGTCGTCGCGACGACGGCGAGGGCGACCAGCAGGGCCACCGCCGCGCAGTGCGGGGCCCACGCCGCGCCGGCCAGTGCCGGGCCGGCGAGCGGCAGCAGCAGGGCGAGCAGGGCCGCCACCGCCCGCGCGGCGTCCCGCAGGACCGGACGCAACCGCCGTCAGCTCCCCGGCGCGGTCGGGAGCGTGAACTCGCACGACCGCAGCACACCGCCGGAGCGGTAGTCGAGGAACAGTCGGTAGCTGCCCGGAGCGGGGACCGACACCGCGAACGCCACCCCGGGCCCGGAGCGGTCGGTGGCGGCCGCGCCGGTGATCTCGGGGCGGACGGGGAACCGGGCCAGGTCGCCCTGGCGGACCGCGGTCATCCTGCCGAACGCGCCGCCGTCGACGGGCTCGAGGTCGGTGACCGGGGTGCCGTCGCGCCCGACGGTCGCGAACAGCCGGGACTCCCCGCCGGGGACCAGGGCGCCGTCGAGGCGGACCTGCTGGTCGCTGCCCCCGCAGAGCCCCGCCCGGTTCTCGGCCGGGAAGGTGAAGGCGCCGTAGGTACCGGGGACGTGCAGGTCGGCCCCGAGGTCGAGGTGCGGGCCGCCGGTCGGGGTGAACCCGGCGTAGAGCCGCCAGACGCCCTGGCCGGGGAACCGCACGGGTGCCCGCCACACGCCGTCGGGACCCTGGGTGGCGCGCAGCCGTTGGTAGCCGGCGACGTCGCGGCGCAGCACGGCGACGTCCATGACCCCCGAGCCGTCGGAGGGGGTGTCGAACCGGGTCACCGGGGCGCCGTCGGAGCCGGTCACGGTGAAGGCGACCTCGGTCGGCTCGCGCCACGGGTAGACGATCCCGACCGGGGTCAGGGTGTAGCCGGCCGCGGTGGTGAGCACACCTCCCACGCCGGTCGTCGCGTCCCCGGTGGCCAGACCGGCGGCGAGGACACCGCCGTCGCCGCGCACGTCACCGGGGTCGGCGTCGCCCGGTGCACCGGCGGTCGGGGTCTCCGGGGCGCCGCCCACCCCGCTGCCCACCGCGCCGCCCGCCGTCCAGGCCGCGGTGAACACCAGCACCGACGCGGCGCCGAACCCGGCGAGCCGGGCCGCGGCCGATCCGCCGATCCGCCCCATGCCCACCTCCTCCGTCGCGTCGTCCACGGGGTACAACGTCCGGGGGGTCGTCACGTTGCGCTCCGTGGAGCGCCGGACGCGGACGGTGATCACAGCGAGACGGGCGTCACCCGGCACGGCGAGTGACGTGCGCGACACGTCATGCTGGTCGAATGGTCGCCGCCCCGTCGATGTCCGTTCACTCGCCCGTCACCGTGCCCGCCCCGGTGCCGGCGCCGGGTGTCGGGACGTCCCCGGGTGCCTCGGCGGAACGCCCGCCGTGGCCGGGCCGCGCGGTCACCTCCGGCGGGGTCACCCTGCACGTGCGCGAGACCCCCGGCTCCGCCGACGCCGATGCCGTCTACGTCCACGGTCTCACCGGGTCGGCCACGAACTGGACCGACCTCGCCGGGCTCCTCGCGCCGCGGGCCGCCGGCCTGTCGGTCGACCTGCCCGGGTTCGGGCTGTCCGAGCCGACCGCCGTCGCCGACTTCGGGCCGGACGGCATGGCGGACGCGCTCCTGTGCTGGCTGGCCGGGCGCGACCGTCCGGTGCACCTGGTCGGCAACTCCCTCGGCGGCGTGATCGCGACGACGGTGGCGGCCCGCCGTCCCGAGCTCGTCCGCAGCCTCACCCTGGTCTCGCCCGCGGTACCGGACCGGCGCCCCGACCCGCGACGGCTGTCGGACCCGCGGATGGCGCTGGCCATGGTGCCGCTGCTCGGGCGCGGCGCGCGCCGCGCGCTGGCGCAGGAGCCGCTGCGTGCCCGGGCCGAGCGGATCGTGAAGGTCTGCTTCGCCGACCCGCAGCGCGGCTCCACCCGCCGGCTCGAGGAGCTGATCTCCGAGCACGAGCACCGCGCGACGCTGCCCTGGGCCGGCGCGGCGACCGACGGCGCCACCCGCGGTCTCCTCGGGCTGTGGGCCGGGCGCGAGATCTGGCGCCGGATGGCCCGGGTGCGGGTGCCGTCGCTGGTGGTGTGGGGGGAGCAGGACCGCATCGTGTCCCCGCGGCTGGCCGCGCGGACGGCCGCCACGCTGCCCGGGGCGCGGCTGCTGGTGCTGCCCCGCGCCGGGCACGTCGCGCAGATCGAGCGACCCGCGGCGGTGGCCGACGCCGTCGCCGCGCTGTGGGACGCGGTGCCGGTCGGAGCCGGTGCGGGAAGATGACGCGCACGTGGCGCGTTGAGACGCCCTGAGACCCGCACGCAACCCGCGAGGAGTGGACGAGATGGCGCTACCGCCACTGGTGGAGCCGGCAGCCGAGCTCACCAAGGAGGAGGTGGAGCGGTACAGCCGCCACCTCATCATTCCCGACGTCGGGATGGACGGGCAGAAGCGCCTGAAGAACGCGAAGGTGCTGGTCGTCGGCGCGGGCGGCCTCGGCTCGCCCGCTCTGCTGTACCTGGCCGCCGCCGGTGTCGGGACCCTCGGCATCGTCGAGTTCGACGTCGTCGACGAGTCGAACCTGCAGCGTCAGGTCATCCACGGGCAGTCCGACGTGGGCCGCCCGAAGGCCGAGTCGGCCCGCGACTCGATCCGCGAGGTCAACCCCTTCGTCGACGTCCGCCTGCACAACGAGCGCCTCACCAGCGAGAACGTGCTGGACGTCTTCCGGGACTACGACCTGATCCTGGACGGCACCGACAACTTCGCCACCCGGTACCTGGTGAACGACGCCGCGGTGCTGCTCGGCAAGCCCTACGTCTGGGGCTCGATCTTCCGATTCGAGGGCCAGGCCTCGGTCTTCTGGGAGGACGCCCCGAACGGGCAGGGCCTCAACTACCGCGACCTCTACCCCGAGCCGCCGCCGCCCGGGATGGTCCCGTCCTGCGCCGAGGGCGGCGTGCTGGGCGTGCTCTGCGCCTCGATCGGCTCGATCATGGTCAACGAGGCGATCAAGCTGCTCACCGGCATCGGTGAGCCGCTGCTCGGCCGCCTGGTGATCTACGACGCGCTGGAGACCACCTGGCGTCAGGTGAAGATCCGCAAGGACCCGGAGACGCCGAAGATCACCGAGCTGATCGACTACGACGCGTTCTGCGGCACCGTGACGCAGGAGGCCCAGGACGCGGCCGCCGGCAGCACGATCACCGTCGGCGAGCTCAAGCAGATGATCGACGCGGGCAAGGACTTCCAGCTCATCGACGTCCGCGAGCCGCACGAGTACGAGATCGTGCGGATCCCGGGCTCGGTCCTGATCCCGAAGGACCGGATCCTGTCCGGTGCCGCGCTCTCGGAGATCGCCCAGGACAAGCCGGTCGTGCTGCACTGCAAGTCCGGTGGCCGGTCCGCCGAGGCCCTCGCCGCGCTGCAGAAGGCCGGGTTCCGCGACGCCGTCCACGTCGGCGGCGGGGTGCTGTCCTGGGTCAAGCAGATCGACCCGTCGCAGCCCACCTACTGACCACGGTCCGACCCGCTCCGCACTACACCGACGGCCGCCGTCACCGGTACACCCGGGACGGCGGCCGTCGTGGTTCCCGATGTGGCACAGGGTGACCGCTCATCGATCGCGCGCGACCGTCCGAGTGAACATGACCCGTTCGACCCTGCTGTTCGCCCGTTGGGCGAAACATTCCCACCGATCGCCGCGACATGGGGATGCACGCGATCGCCAGGATCGGGAGGACGCTCGGTGGACCACTCGTTGCGCACATGCGCCCTACAGGGGTGCGACGCACCGTTGGAGCCCACCGGAGACGTGTCCGGAGACCGCCCACAGCGGCGCTACTGCTCGGCCGCTCACCGGCTGGCGGCCCGCCAGGCCCGCCGGGCCGCGGCGCAGGCGGCGGGGGACCAGCAGCTCGCCGAGACGCTGCCGTGGCTGCGCGAGCCCGAGGCCGTCGAGGTCGACGAGCCCGCAGTGCCCGCCCAGCGGACGGCGACCCGGCTCGTCGCGGCGCGCCCGGCCGCGTCGTCGGGCCCGGACCGCCCCGGACCGTTGCGGGTCCCGCGCAGCCCGCTGCGGCACCGGCGCACGCTGGCCCTGATCGGCGCGACGGCCGTGCTCCTCGGCGGATACGCGCTGGCGACCTCGCCGTCGGTGACCGGGACCCCGGCGCCGCAGGACCGCACGGCCGACCAGTGGGCCGGGCAGGCCCGGATCGCGCTGGCGGCCCTCGACGACAAGCTCGGGACGCTCAACGCGAGCGAACGGACCTGGCAGGCGTCCGTGCACGAGACGGAGCGCACCCCGGTCGCGGTCGCCAAGCTGCAGCAGCAGCGCGACACCCTGCTCCAGCAGCGTGCCGCCCTGCAGTCCCAGCTGCAGGTCTACAGCTCCCGGCAGGACGCCGTGGACGCGCTGGCCGCCGCCGAGCAGCAGCTCGCCGAGATGGACCGGATCGTCGCCGCCCTGCCGCCCGCCACCCGTCGGACCCCCGATCAGATGGCCGCGGCCACGTCGCTCGAGGAGCAGCGTGACCTGCGTGCCCGCAACCGCGACGCCTGTGCGGAGCGGCTGGCCGCCATCGACGACGGCATCGACCGGGCCCGCACCGCCCCCCTGCCCGGCGACGGCGACGAGACCGAGAAGGTCTCCGACGACGTGCTGGCCCTCGCCCGCGGTGATGACCCCGCGCCCCCGGAGCCGTCCGGCGTGCGCCGTAACCCCGAGGTCCTGGCCGGTGGCCGGGAGACCGGCGGGGACCGCGAGCGCGCCGACGTCGGTACCGCCGGGCCGCCCGACCCGCGGGGCCCGTTGGACGAGACCCGGCCGCGCGCCGAGGGGCCGGAGGGTGCTTCGGCCCGTGGCCCGGGCAGCGCAGCCGGCCGGGACGCGGGGCCGGGGGAGAAGCTGGGCGGTGCCGTGTCCCGTGCCGCCGACGGCGTCGCCAACCTGGCCGGCGGCGCGCCGAGCCCCGGGGACGGCGCTGGTTCGGGCGCTGGTTCCGGTGCCGGTTCCGACGCGGGGAAGAAGGCGAACCGGGCCGAGGTCGCACCGGCGTCGTCCGACGGGCCGGTGAAGAAGCTCGGCGACGGCGTCGGCGCCGCCGCACGGGGTGTCGGGGACGCCGCCGAGTCGGTGGGCAAGGGCGTCGACGACGTCGCGAGCGGGCTGACCGGGAAGGGGTCCGGCGGCCCCGGGGCAGGCGCTCGCTCCGGCGGCGACTCCGCTTCCAGCTCCTCCGACGACGCCCCCCCGCCCGTCCACCCCCGCTCCGCGGGAGGAACCCGCCGCGCCCGCGGCCGCCTCGCCGGAGACCACCCTGCGCGCGCCCGTGCTCAGCGCTCCCTCGTCGGTCGCGCCGTCGGAGGGGGCCGGCACGGAGCGGTCCGGCTCGGGGGCGCAGGGGTCCGGCGGCTCCGGCGGCTCCGGCGGCATCGTCACCGCCGTGGCCGGGTCCTACGTCGAGTCCGCCCTGGGACCGGAGGCGGCCGCGCCGGTGCTGGCGGAGGCCGACCGGCAGGCGGCCGAGCAGATGGCCGAGCGCACCGGGTCCTCCGGTTCGCGCTCCGGGGGCGGGTCGGAGGGGGCCGGCTCCAGCCAGTCCTCGCGCAGCTCCTCGGGCAGCTCGTCTGACAGTTCCTCGGACGGTTCCGGCTCGCGGTCGTCCCGGTCGTCGGACTCGGGCTCGTCGGGGTCCCGGTCGTCGGACTCCGGGTCCTCGGGGTCGCGGTCGTCCGGCTCGTCCTCGTCGGACTCGGGGTCGTGGGACTTGTCGTCGGATTCGGGTTCGTCGGATTCGGGTTCGTCGCGTGGGGAGTCCTCGCGGAGCAGCGGCTCGGACGACTCCCGCTCCTCCTCGTCGTCCTCGTCGTCCTCGTCGTCCTCGTCGTCCTCGGGCTCGGGATCCAGCTCGGACTCGGACTCCGGCTCGGACTCCGGCTCGGACTCCGGGTCGGGTTCCGGCGGCGGCAGCTCCTGGTAGTGGGGTGTCTCCAGTGGCCGGCTCCGCACGGAGCCGGCCACGCTGGTCGTGGGTGCGGGAGCCCCGATCGGCCCGCCGTTCACCCGATCGGTCGTGGCGCGACGCGCGGTTCGGGCGTGGCGTGACGAACGTGAGCCGGTGGCGCGGGTACCGTCCCCGCTGTGACCGCTGCCCGCACGCTCGCCACCGCGCCGGCCGCGAGCATCCTGCCCGAGCACGTCCGCACCGCCTTCGGGGTGCGTGAGACGTCCCCCCGTCCCGTCGTGTGGGCGGGCCAGCGGGCCTGGCAGTGCGGGGAGGTGCTGCTGCGGCCGGTGTCCGACCACGTCGTCGCCGCCTGGTCGGCGACGGTCCTGGAGAACCTCGAGGTCGACGGTGTCCGCCTCGCCCGCCCCGTCCGCAGCTCGGACGGCCGGTGGGTCGTGGGCGGCTGGGCCGCGTCCCGGCACGTGCCCGGCGTCCCCGAGCCCCGGCACGACGAGGTCGTCGCCGCCTCGCTGCGCCTGCACGCCGCCACCGCGACCGTGCTGCGCCCGCGCCTGCTCGACGACCGCGACGACCTGTTGTCCCGGTCTGCCGCCGCCGCGTTCGGCGAGCGCCGGCTGGATCTGCACCCCGAGACCGGCGGCCGGCTGTTCGCCGAGCTCGCCGCGCACCGCCGCACGATCCGGCTGACGCCGCAGGTCGTGCACGGCGAGCTGTTCGGCGCCATGTTGTTCGACCCGACGGGGCGGCCCGCGGTACTCGACCTCGTGCCGTTCTGGCGGCCCGCGGAGTGGGCGGCGGCGGTCGTCGTCGTCGACGCGGTGGCCTGGGGCGGCGCCGACGAGGAGCTGGTCGAGCGCTGGTCGGAGCTGCCCGAGTGGCCGCAGTCGCTGCTGCGCGCGGTGCTCTACCGGCTGGCCCTGCACGCCCAGCACCCGGACGCGACGGCCGAGTCGCTGGCCGGGATCGAGCGGGTCGCGAGCCTGGTCAGCCGCCGGCTCTGAGGTGTCCGCTCCCGGCACGCTGCTGCTCACCGGAGCCGCGGGGAACATGGGGACGCTGCTGCGTGCCCGGCTGGCCCGCGACGGCCGGACCCTGCGCCTGTTCGACACCGCGGAGCTGCAGGCCGGACCCGGCGAGCAGGTCCGCACCGGCTCGGTGACCGACCGGGACGCGGTCGCGGCCGCGACCGACGGGGCCGACGCCGTCGTCCATCTCGCCGGGATCAGCGGTGAGGCGGGCTGGGACGACATCCTCGCCGTCAACGTCGAGGGGACCCGCACCGTGCTCGACGCGGCGGTCGCCGCGGGGGTGCGAACCGTCGTGCTCGCCTCCAGCAACCACGCCGTGGGCTTCCGCACCCGCGACGACGGCGTCCCGCTGCCGGCGACCGTCGGGCACGCCCCGGACACCTACTACGGCTGGTCCAAGCACGCGATGGAGGGGCTGGGCAGGCTCTACCACGAGCGGTTCGGCCTGACCGTGGTCTCCGCGCGGATCGGCAGCTGCTTCCCGCGGCCGTCGAACGCCCGGATGCTCGCGACCTGGCTGTCCCCGGACGACGCCGCCCGCCTGGTCGAGGCGGCGGTCGACCCGGGCACCCGAGGGCACCACGTCGTGTGGGGCGTGTCGGCCAACACCCGTCGCTGGTGGTCGCTCGAGGAGGGCGCCGCGATCGGTTACCACCCGCGCGACGACGCCGAGGTCCACGCCGCGGACCTGCTCGACGGCCCCTCGCCGGACCCGGCCGACCCGGTGCACCACCGGGTGGGCGGCGCGTTCTGCGATGCCCCGCTCCGCGTCCCGATGCGCTGAGGCGGCTCACAGCCGTCGCGGCTCCCGTGTGAGATAAGCGTTGCGGGGGTGTCACGTGGGGCCACCCGTCGGAAACTGGGGCTCCCTAGCGTCGTCGACGACGTGACCGCCGGCGATCAGGAGACCGATCCGTGACCACCACCTCCACCCCGGGGCGCCGCATCGGCGGCCGTTGGATCGACCACTGGGACCCCGAGGACGAGGGGTTCTGGCAGCGGACCGGCTCGGCCATCGCCCGTCGCAACCTCTGGCAGTCGATCTTCTCCGAGCACATCGGCTTCTCGATCTGGACGATCTGGTCGGTCCTCGTGCTGTTCATGGGGCCGGAGTACGGGTTCAGCGCGGCGCAGAAGTTCTTCCTGGTCGCGGTGCCGACGCTGGTCGGGTCGATCCTGCGGCTGCCCTACACCTTCGCCGTCGCCCGCTTCGGCGGCCGCAACTGGACGATCTTCGCGGCGTCGCTGCTGATCGTGCCCACGATCCTGGCGATGGTGGTGCTGGAGCCGGGCGTGTCGTACACGACGCTGCTGGTCGTCGCCGCGGTCGCCGGTGTCGGCGGCGGGAACTTCGCGTCCTCGATGGCGAACATCAACGCGTTCTTCCCGGAGAAGGAGAAGGGCTGGGCGCTGGGCCTCAACGCGGGCGGCGGAAACCTCGGCGTGCCGGTCGCGCAGCTGCTCGGCCTGCTCGTCATCGCCACCCTCGGTGCGGGCTACCCGCGGGTGCTGCTGGCGATCTACCTGCCGTTCATCGTCATCTCGGCGTTCCTCGCCTGGAAGCGGATGGACAACATCGCCGCGATGTCCAACGACACCGGCGCCTTCACCGAGGCCTGCCGCGACCGCCAGACCTGGATCATGTCGTTCCTCTACATCGGGACGTTCGGGTCGTTCATCGGCTACTCGTTCGCCTTCGGCCTGGTCCTGCAGAACCAGTTCGACCGGACCCCGCTGCAGGCCGCCGCGGTCACCTTCATCGGCCCGCTCATCGGGTCGCTGATCCGGCCCTACGGCGGCAAGCTCGCCGACCGGTTCGGCGGCGCCATGGTCACCCTGTGGAACTTCGTCGGCATGGCCGTCGCCACCCTGGTGATCATCTTCGCCTCGGGGATCGAGTCGCTGACGCTGTTCACGATCGGCTTCATCGCCCTGTTCACGCTTTCCGGTGTCGGCAACGGGTCGACCTACAAGATGATCCCGGCGATCTTCACCGGCCGGGCCCGCGTCGCGATCGCCGGGGGCGCGGACCGTGAGACCTCCTTCAACACCGCGCGACGGCTGTCCGGCGCCGTCATCGGCATCGCCGGCGCGGTCGGCGCGCTGAGCGGGCTGTTCATCAACCTCGCCTTCCGCCAGTCGTTCATGACGGTCCAGTCCGGCACGCCCGCGTTCTGGAGCTTCCTGGTCTTCTACGTCCTGTGCATCGGCGTCACCTGGGCCGTCTACCTGCGGTCGCGCCCGGCCCTGGTCGGGAGCACCGACGCCGCCGCGATGGCCCGGGTCTGAACCGTGGGTCCGGACGACCGGACCGCCACCCACTGTCCGTACTGCGCCTTGCAGTGCGGACAGTGGGTCGGCCCGTCCGGCGAGGTCGACGCCCGTGAGTTCCCGACCAACGCCGGGGGCATGTGCCAGAAGGGCTGGACCTCCGGCGCTCTGCTCACCCATCCGCAACGCCTGACGTCGCCGCTGGTCAGAGCCTCGCGCGACACCGGGTTCGTCGAGACCGGCTGGGACGACGCCCTGGCCGGCGTCGCCGCGAGGCTCGCCGCGCTGCGTGCCGAGCACGGGCCGGACTCGGTCGCGGTGTTCGGTGCGGGCGGGCTGACCAACGAGAAGGCCTACCTGCTCGGCGAGTTCGCCCGGGTCGCGCTGGGCACCAGCCAGATCGACTACAACGGCCGGTTCTGCATGTCCTCGGCCGCCGCCGCGGGCAACCGGGCCTTCGGCGTCGACCGTGGGCTGCCGTTCCCGGTCACCGACCTCGACGACGCCGAGCTGGTCGTCCTCGCCGGGGCGAACGTCGCCGAGACCATGCCGCCGCTGATGTCGCACCTGACCGCGGCGCGACTGGTCGTCGTCGACCCGCGGCGCACCCCGACCGCGGAGCGCGCGCTCGCCTCCGGCGGGCTGCACCTGGCGCCGCGCCCGGGAACCGACCTGGTCCTGGCACTGGGGATGCTGCACGCCGCCGTCGTCGACGGACACCTCGATCTGTCCTACGTGGATGAACGCACGACCGGCTTCGACGACGTCTGGGCGATCGCCTCGCAGTGGTGGCCCGAGCGCGCGGAGCGGGTCTGCGGGGTCGCCGCCACCGACATGCGCACCGTCGTGCGGTGGCTCGCGGAGTCCACCCGGCGCTACGTGCTCACCGCGCGTGGTGCCGAGCAGCATGCGCACGGCGTCGACACCGTCGCGGCGTGGATCAACCTGTCGCTGGCGCTCGGCCTGCCCGGCCGCCCCGGCTCCGGGTTCGGGACGATCACCGGGCAGGGCAACGGCCAGGGCGGGCGCGAGCACGGCCAGAAGTCCGACCAGCTGCCCGGCTACCGGCACATCACCGACCCGGCCGCCCGCGCGCACGTCGCGCAGGTGTGGGGGGTGCCGGAGACCGCGATCCCCGGGCCCGGCCGCAGCGCCGTCGAGCTCCTCGACGCCCTCGGCCGACCCGGCGGTCCGCGTGCGCTGCTGGTGTTCGGCTCGAACGTGCTCGTCTCCGCGCCCGACGCCCGCGCCGTCGCCGAGCGGCTCGACGCGCTGGACCTGCTCGTCGTCGCCGACGTGCTGCCCGGTGAGACCGCGATGCGCGCCGACGTCCTGCTCCCGGTCGCCCAGTGGGCCGAGGAGGAGGGGACCATGACCAACCTGGAGGGACGGGTGCTGCGCCGCCGTCGCGCGCTCGCCCCGCCGCCCGGGGTGCGCACCGACCTGGAGGTGATCGCCGGGCTGGCCGCGGCCCTCGACGCGCCGGGGGAGTTCCCCGCCGACCCGCGGACCGTGTTCGACGAGCTGCGGCGCGCCTCGGCCGGTGGGATCGCCGACTACGCGGGCGTGTCCTACGACCGGCTCGACGCGGGCGAGGCGCTGCACTGGCCGGTCCCCGCCGACGACCATCCCGGCACCCCGCGTCTGTTCACAGAGCGTTTCGGCCACCCCGACGGACGTGCCCGGATGCCGCCGGTCGACCACGTCGAACCGGACGAGGGCGTCGACGACGGTTTCCCGCTGACCGTGACGACCGGCCGGGTGCTGGTGCACTACCAGTCCGGCGCGCAGACCCGCCGGGTCGCCGAGCTCGCGGAGGTGTCGCCGGAGGTGTTCGTCGAGGTGCACCCGGACACCGCCGCCCGGCACGGTCTCGGCGACGGCGACCTGGCCGACGTCGTGTCCCGCCGCGGTACGACGACGGCGCGCGTCCGCTGCGTCGCCACGCTGCGCCCGGACACGGTGTTCCTGCCCTTCCACTTCGGCGGCGTGGGGGCGGCGAACAACGTCACCAACCCGGCCCTGGACCCGGTGAGCCGGATGCCGGAGTTCAAGGTGGCCGCGGTGCGGCTGGAACCCGCCGGGACCAGGCGGGACACCACCGCCGGAGCCGCCGACACCGCCGGAGTCGCTGACACCGCCGGAGTCGCGACCGACGGCCTGGCCTCGGCGCTCACGGGCGCTGGGGCCGCCGCCCGACCGAGCCGGTCCGCGCGCTGATCCGTCGTTCGCGCGCGTCCGGACGCGCGCGAACCGGGGATCACCGCGCGAGCCGTGGATCACCCACGGCGGGTGATCCCCGGGGTGGCCGGACCCCTGGCGGCCGCGGCACCCGGCACGGGCTCCGCCGCACCTCGCACGCCCTCGGCCCGCCTCGTCGGTCCCGGCACGGGCGCCGAGGTGGGCGGGACCCGTGCGGGTCCCGGCTCACGGTCTGCGCCCGCCGAGAATGAGGACCTCGTAACGCCCGTGCAATGGCGGGCGTTCCCCTCGTAACCCCCCGTTCCTACCGTCGATGACATGAGCAGGCGCGTGGTGGTGATCGGGCACGGCATGGTGGGTGCCCGTTTCGTGGAGGAGGTCCGCCGGCGCGACCCCGCCGGCGAGCGGGTGTCGCTCACCGTCCTCGGCGCGGAGTCCCGCCCTGCGTACAACCGGGTGCTGCTGTCCACCGTGCTCGCCGGCGGGCTGCGACCCGCCATGGTCGCGCTCCCGGTCGTCGACGGCGTCGACCTGCACACCGGTGTCGCGGCGACCGGGATCGACCGGGCCGCGCGCGTCGTCCACGCCGCCGACGGCACCACCCACCCCTACGACGAACTGGTCCTCGCCACCGGCTGCCGGGCCTGGCTCCCGCCGGTCGACGGCCTCGCCGACGCGGTCGACCGTGACGTGCCCACTCGCGGTGTGAGTCTGTTCCGCGATCTCGACGACTGCGAGCGCATCCTCGACGCGGCGGTGCCGGGCGCGCGGATCGCCGTCGTCGGTGGCGGGCTGCTCGGGGTCGAGGCCGCCCGCGGGCTCGCGGGCCGCGGCGTCGCCGTCACCCTGGTGCACCCGCGCACCCACCTGATGGAGCGCCAGCTCGACCCGGGCGCCGGCGACGTGCTCGCGACCGCGTTGCGCGGGCTCGGCGTCGACGTCCGCTGCGGGGTCGGGGCCAAGGCCTGGGATTCCGACACCGGCCTGGACTGCGACGACGGCTCCCGGGTCGCCGCGGACCACGTCGTCGTCGCCGCCGGGGTGCGCGCGAACACCGGGCTGGCCGCCGACGCCGGGCTCGCGGTCGACCGCGGGATCCTCGTCGACGACCGCCTCGCCACCGACGACGGCCGGGTGCACGCCGTCGGCGACTGTGCCCAGCACGCCGGCGCCCCGGGCGGGCTCGTGCAGTCCGGCTGGGAGCAGGCCGCCGTCCTCGCCGACCTGCTCACCGGCACCGACCCCGCCGCGCGCTACCGCGGCACCCGCCCGGTCACCCGGCTCAAGGCCCGCGGCATCGACCTCGCCGCCCTCGGCGACCCCACTGCGGGCGACGAGGAGCTGCGCGTCTCCGACCCACGCCGCGGCCGCTACGGCGTCCTCGCGCTGCGCGACGACCGCGTCGTCGGGGCCGTCCTCATGGGACTCCCCGACGCCGCGGCAATGATCACCGAGCTGTACGACTCCGGCGCCCCGGCCCCCGAGGACCGGCTCGCGCTGCTGCTCGGCCGGGCCCTGCCGGGGGAGGCGTCCTCCGCCACCGACCCCGTCCGGATGCCGGGCACCGCCGTGGTCTGCCGCTGCAACAGCGTCACCAAGAACACCCTGGTCAGCGCCTGGCGCGCGGGCGCCCACGACGTCGATGCGCTCTCGCGGCGCACCCGGGCCGCCACCGGCTGCGGGAGCTGCCGCGACGTCGTCTGCGGGATCCGGGACTGGCTGGCCGACATCGACCCGCCGCAGGAGAGTGCGGCATGAAGGAGCAGAGCATGAGTCGTCTGGTCGTCGTCGGGAACGGCATGGTCGGCCACCGTCTGGTCGCCGCCGTACGGGACCGTGACACGGCGGGGGACTGGGAGATCACCGTCCTCGGCGAGGAGACCCGCCGCGCCTACGACCGGGTCGCCCTGTCCTCCTACGTGGACGGCAAGTCGGAGGAGGAGCTGCGCCTCGACGACGACGACCTGCGCAGCGATCCGCTCGTCACCTACCACCTCGGCGACGCCGTGGCCTCGATCGACCGTGACGCCCGCCGCGTCACCACCGCGTCCGGCCGCACCCTGACCTACGACGCGCTGGTGCTCGCCACCGGCTCGTACCCGTTCGTCCCGCCGGTGCCCGGCAAGGATCTGCCCGGCTGCTTCGTCTACCGCACCCTCGACGACCTCGACGCGATCAAGGCGGCCGCCGCGGCGGCAGCCGACGACCCGGCTCGCAAGGGGCGGCCGTCGGCGATCGTCGTCGGCGGCGGGCTGCTCGGCCTGGAGGCGGCCCGCGCGATGCGGCTGCTCGGGCTGTCGCCGCAGGTCGTCGAGATCGCGCCGCGGCTGATGCCGGTCCAGGTCGACGAGGGCGGCGGCGCGCTGCTCGAGCGGCTGGTCACCGCCCAGGGCATCGCCGTGCGGACCGGGGTGTCGCTGTCCGCGGTGTCCGCCGACCGCGGCCGGCTCGTCGGAGCGCTGTCCGACGGCGTCGAGCTCGACGCCGACCTCGTCGTCTTCTCCGCGGGCATCCGCGCCTCCGACCAGCTCGCCCGCGACTGCCGCCTGCCGGTCGGCGAACGCGGCGGGGTCTGGGTCGACGACCGCTGCCGCACCTCCGACGACGCCGTGTGGGCGATCGGCGAGTGCGCCGCCCTGGAGGGCCGCACCTACGGCCTGGTCGCGCCCGGCTACGCGATGGCCGAGGTCGTCGCGGACCGGCTGCTCGGCGGGCAGGCCCGGATGACGCCCGAGGAGCTGGACATGTCCACCCAGCTCAAGCTGCTCGGCGTCGACGTCGCGAGCTTCGGCGACGCGCACGCCACGACCGAGGACGCGCTGGAGATCGTCGTCAACGACCCGGTCGAGGGCACCTACTCCAAGCTGGTCGTGTCCGACGACGCGTCCACACTGCTCGGCGGGGTCCTGGTCGGCGACGCCTCGCGCTACGGCTCGCTCCGTCCGCTGGTCGGATCCCGGCTGCCCGACGACCCGGTCACCCTCATCTCGAAGGGCGGGGCCGAGCCCGACGCGTCGGCGCTGCCGGACTCCGCACAGATCTGCTCGTGCAACGCCGTCACCAAGGGCACGCTGTGTGCGGCGATCGCCGACGGCGCGCACACCGTGCCGGAGCTGAAGGCGTGCACCCGCGCGGGCACCACCTGCGGCTCGTGCGTCCCGGCGCTGGCCCGGATCCTGGAGCAGCAGGGCGTCGAGGTCTCGAAGGCCCTGTGCGAGCACTTCGACCACTCCCGCGCGGAGCTGTTCGAGATCGTCGCCGGGGCCGGCATCCGGTCGTTCTCCGACCTGGTAGCCCGCTTCGGCCGCGGCTCGGGCTGCGACATCTGCAAGCCGGTGGTCGGGTCCATCCTCGCGTCGCTCTACAACGAGCACGTCCTCGACGGTGAGCGCGCGACGCTGCAGGACACCAACGACCACTTCCTCGCCAACATGCAGCGCAACGGCACCTACTCGGTGGTCCCGCGGATCGCCGGTGGCGAGGTGACCCCGAGGGCCTGATCGTGATCGGCGAGGTCGCCCGCGACTTCGGGCTCTACACCAAGATCACCGGCGGGCAGCGGATCGACATGTTCGGCGCCCGCGTCGAGGACCTCCCCGCGATCTGGCGACGCCTGGTCGACGCCGGGTTCGAGTCCGGACACGCCTACGGTAAGTCGCTGCGCACCGTGAAGTCCTGCGTCGGCACGACGTGGTGCCGCTACGGCGTGCAGGACTCGGTGGGCCTCGCCGTCGAGCTGGAGCTGCGCTACCGCGGGCTGCGCAGCCCGCACAAGCTCAAGTCCGGCGTCTCCGGCTGTGCGCGCGAGTGCGCCGAGGCCCGCTCCAAGGACTTCGGCGTGATCGCCACCGAGCACGGCTGGAACCTCTACGTCGGCGGCAACGGCGGCTTCACCCCGCGTCACGCCGAGCTGCTCGTCTCCGACGTCGACACCGAGACGCTCGTGCGCACCATCGACCGGTTCCTGATGTTCTACGTCCGCACCGCCGAGCGGCTGCAGCGCACCGCGCCGTGGATCGAGGCGATGGAGGGTGGGCTGGACCACCTGCGCGCGGTGATCGTCGACGACTCGCTCGGCATCTGTGCCGAGCTCGACGCCGCGATGGCCCGCCACGTCGACTCCTACGCCGACGAGTGGGCCGGCGTCCTGGCCGACCCGCAGAAGCTGGAGCGGTTCGTGTCCTTCGTCAACGCGCCCGACACCCCCGACCCCACCGTCCGCTTCGTCGAGGAGCGGGGACAGAACGTCCCCGCCCCCGGCCGTCCCGACGAGCCCGTCCTGATCGGCCTCCCGGAGGTGTCCTCCCGATGAGCACCCAGCTCGACGCGTCCACCACCACCAGCACCGGCACCGGCGCGACCACGACCGCCGCGCCCGCCCCGGCCGGGACCGAGCCCACCGGCTGGCTCACGGTCTGCCCGGTCGAGCGACTGCAGCCCGGCCGGGGGGTCGCCGCACTCGTCGGCGACACCCAGGTCGCGTTGTTCCGTCTCGCCGACGGCTCGGTGTACGCACTGGGCAACATCGACCCGTTCACCGGGGCCGCGGTCGTCTCCCGCGGCATCGTCGGCGACCGCGGCGGCGAGCCGACCGTCGCCTCGCCGCTGTACAAGCAGGTCTTCGCCCTGCGCGACGGCCGCTGCCTCGCGGGTGCCGACGAGGGCGACGCTGTGAGCCTGCCCGCGTTCGTGGTCCGGGTGATGGGCGACGCGCTGCAGGTCGGGCTACGGTGAACGCGCCTTCCCGTACCGTCGTGCCCACCACCACCCGCGACGCTCCCGGCGACCTCCGCGCGTCCTCCGCGCCGGCCGGCCGGGATATCGGAGGAACGGAGAACCGGTGACCCGATCCGCCGCACGAGACGTCGCCGCCGCGCCCGACGCGGCGGCGGTGCCACCGCTGGCCGGGTTCACCGTCGGGATCACCGCGGCCCGGCGCGCCGAGGAGCTGGCCACGATGCTGGAGCGCCGCGGCGCCACCATCCAGCACGGGCCCGCGCTGCGCATCGTGGCCCTCGCCGACGACGCCGACCTGGAGAACCGCACCCGCGAGCTCGTCGCGGCACCACCGGACATCACCGTCGCGACCACCGGGATCGGCTACCGCGGCTGGATCGAGGCCGCCGACGGCTGGGGGCTGGGCGAGGAGCTGCTCGCCGCGCTCGGCCGGTCGGAGATGCTGGCCCGCGGGCCCAAGGCGCGCGGCGCGATCCGCGCCTCGGGCCTGGTCGACGCCTGGTCCCCGGAGTCGGAGTCCACCGCCGAGGTGCTGGAGCACCTGCTCGACCGCGGCGTCGAGGGGACCCGGATCGCGGTGCAGCTGCACGGCGAGCCGCTGCCCGACGTCGTCGACGCGCTGGAGATGGCGGGCGCCGAGGTCGTGACGGTGCCGGTCTACCGGTGGGCACCGCCGCTGGACCTCGCCCCGCTGGACCGGCTGATCGACACCACCCTGGCCGGCGGGATCGACGTCCTGGCGTTCACCAGCGCCCCCGCCGCGGCCGGGATCCTCGCCCGTGCCGGGGAGCGGGGTCTGCGCGAGGACCTCCTCACCGCGCTGCGCGGCCCCGTGCTGGCGCTGTGCGTCGGCCCGGTCACCGCGGCACCGCTGGAGGCGCTCGACGTGCCGACCGTGCAGCCGCAGCGCTCCCGGCTCGGCGCGATGGTGCGGACCTGTGAGTCCGTCGCCCCGGCCCGTGCCCGCAGGCTCCCGGTCGGAGGCCACCAGCTGGAGCTGCGCGGACACGCGGTGCTCGTCGACGGCAGGTTCCGCCCGCTCCCGCCGACGCCCATGGCGCTGCTGCGGCTGCTCGCCAGGCGGCCCGGCCGGGTCGTGTCCCGCGCCGAGCTGCTCGCCGCGCAGCCCGGTGGGGCGGGCGACGAGCACGCCGTCGAGAACGCCATCGCCCGGCTCCGCGCCGCACTCGGTGTCCCCGGCCTGGTGCAGACCGTGGTGCGCCGCGGCTACCGGCTCGCACTGGAACCCGAGCACGGCGCGCACTGCGCCGAGGACCCGGAGGTGACCCGGTGACCGGGCTCCCGCTGCTGCTCGTCGCGCACGGGTCGCGCTCCGACGCCGCCGACGCGGTGATCCGGTCGCTCGCCGAGGCCGTCGCCGCACGCGGCCCGCAGGTCGAGATCTGCTACGTCGACGTCCGCGGTCCGAAGGTCGTCGACGCCGTGATCGGGCTGCAGGACCGCGGCCACGACGGCGCCGTCGTCGTCCCCGCGTTCCTCGCCGCCGGCTACCACGTGCGTACCGACCTGCCCGCCCAGCTCGCCGAGGCCGGCGCCGACCCGGCCCGGTTCGCGGTGACCCGCTCCATGGGGCCCGACCCGCTGCTCGCCGCCGCGGCCCTGGGCAGGCTGCGCACGGCCGGCTACCGCGACGGCGACGCCGTCGTCCTCGCCGCGGCCGGCTCGTCGGACCCGTCCGCGGTCGCCCAGGTGCACGCGAGTGCCGGGATGCTCGCCCGCCGGGTCGGCCGTCCCGTCCCGGTCGGGTTCGCCGCCACCGGCAGCCCGTCGGTGGCGGAGCTGGTCACCCGGCTGCACGAAGCAGGGGAGCGGCGGGTCGCGGTCGCGTCCTGGCTGCTGGCACCCGGGGTCTTCCAGACACGGCTGCTCGGATCGGGCGCCGACGTCGTCGCCGACCCGCTCGGCGTGCACGACGACGTGGTCGCCGCCGTCCTCAAGCGCTACGCCGCCGGGGCCGCCGCGGTGCTCGCCGCCTGACCGTGCCCCGGCCCGACCCGAACCTGGTCGCCCGGCTGCGGGCGGCGGGCTGCGTGTTCGCCGAGGACGAGGCGGCGCTGCTCGGCGCCGCGGCCGACGGCCCGGAGCGGGAGGCACTCGTACGGCGTCGCATCGCCGGTGGACCGCTGGAACACGTCCTGGGCCGGGTGGACTTCGACGGGCTGAGGGTGCGGATCACCCCCGGGGTGTTCGTGCCGCGCCGTCGCAGCGAGGCACTGGTGCACGCGGCCGTCGCCGCGCTGCCGGACCTCGCTCCCGGGCACCGCCCGCTGGTGGTCGACCTCTGCTGCGGCTGCGGTGCGCTGGGCCTCGCCGTCGCCCGCCGGGCCGCAGCCGACCGTCATGTCGCCGACAGTCGCGCCGTCGACCCCCGCGCCGTCGATCTCCACGCGGCCGACGCCGACCCGGTCGCCACCGCGTGTGCCGCGGCGAACCTGGCCGGGATCGGGACGGTGCACACGGGCGACCTGTTCGCCGCGCTCCCCGGCCGGCTGCGGGGCCGGGTCGACGTACTCGTCGCGAACACCCCCTACGTGCCCAGCGGCGTGATCGCGTCGATGCCCCCGGAGGCCCGCGACCACGAGCCCCGCGCCGCGCTCGACGGCGGCGCCGACGGCCTCGGCCCGGCCCGCCGCGTCGCCGCCGGGGCGGCGGAGTGGCTCGCTCAGGGCGGAACGCTGCTCATCGAGACCGGCACCGCACAGGCGCCGGTGCTGGCGGAGGTGTTCACCGCGCACGGGCTCACCGCCCGGATCGGCACCGACGACGACCGCGGCGCGACCTGGGTGCAGGGCCGTGCTCCCCGCTGACCGGGGCGTCCCGGTCGGCGACGACGGGTCACCCGGTGGTGATCACCAGGCGCCCGGGCCCGTCGGCGGTCCAGGCCCGCTCGACGTCGGCCAGCTCCGCCGTCCGCACCGGCACGTCGAGACCCTCGGTGACGACGGCGTCCAGCAGCCGCGGCAGCTCGGCGAGCAGCAGCGCCGGGTCGATGCTCCCGCCGCCGCTGCCGGTGACCTCGATCCGGCGGGCGCGCAGGATCGCCGCGTCCAGCTCGACGGTCCGTCCGGCGAGCGAGCCGATCTGCACGTTGCGCACCGCCCGCCCGCCGTGCTGCAGGCTGCCCGAGCGCAGTGCGTCGAACGCCGCGACGGCGACCGGGCCCCACAGGTAGTCGAGGACGACGTCGGGCCCGCCGTCGAGCGCGGCCACGAGTGCGGCCGTCGTCGCGGCGGGGTCCTCGCCGATCCGGACGCCGACGACGCGGTCGTCGGCGCAGACCCGCTCCAGCGCGGCGGGGTCGCGCCCGGCCGCGACCACCCGGCCGGCGCCGTGGTGCAGCGCGATCCGCACCGCCGGCGAGCCGGAGTTGCCGGTCGCACCCAGGACCAGCGTGCGTTCGGCGATCGTCCCGTACGGGTCGGGGCAGCCACCGGTGTAGACGCGGCGGCCGTCGAGCTCGGCGATCCCGTCGACGCCGGCGACGAACGGCAGCCGATCCTCCGCGGAGTAGTGGCTGCCCGCGGCGACCGAGCGCACCAGCTGGTGCACCCCGGCGGCGAGCATGCGCACCTCGACCGTCCCGGCGACCGGATCGGCATCCGGGAAGTCGGCGTACGCGGGCGGGGTGGTGAACGACGTGACGACAGCAGCCTTCATGGGACACCTCTGTTGAACATTGTTCAAATCCAGGTGAGCTAGACTCCTCTGAACACTGTTCAACGTCAAGGGGGGCCGTTGGCGCTACACCGCGAGGCCATAGTCGACGCGGGGTTCGAGCTGCTCGCCGACGGAGGGCTCGACGCGATCACCGCCCGCGCGCTGGCGGCTAGGCTCGGGGTGCGTGCGGGCGCGCTCTACTACCACCTGCCGGACATGGCGGCGCTGCGCGACGAGATGGCGACGCGTGTCGTGCGGCGGGTGCTGCAGCGCGTCGGGGAGGCGGCCGGGTCGGACTGGGCGACAGTGTTGCGGACCGCGGCGGCCGGCACCCGGGACACGCTGCTGGGCTACCGGGACGGGGCGATGCTCGTCGCCGGCACCCGCCTGCTCGACGACGAGGCGCTGCGCTCCCTGGAGGTGCCGCTGGCCGCGCTCGTCGCCGCGGGGTTCACCCCGCTCGACGCCCAGCGCGCGCTGGCCACGGTGAACGCCTACGTCGTCGGGTTCGTGATCGAGGAGGAGGAGCGCCGGGACCCGGTCCGCGGCGCCGCGTACACCGCCGAGCACCGCCGGGCCCGGCTCGACCCGGACGCGCAGCCGCTCAGCCACGCCCTGAGCGACGAGGTCGTCGCACTGCCGGAGGAGGCCTTCACCTGGGGGGTGGAGGCGATCGTCGCCGGGATCGGCGCGCGCCGTGGCGGCTGAGGCCGGTCAGCGCCTGCGGTGCTCACGGGGCAGCCGGCCGTCGACCATCACGATCCCCTCGGCCCGCAGCCGGGCCGCCTGCTCGGCGGCGAGGTGCGGGGCCGAGCGCCCGTCGGAGCGCAGCACCCGGTGCCACGGCAGGTCGTGGCCGTCCTCGGCGAGGATCCGGCCGACCAGACGCGCCGAGCGGATCCCGGCGAGCTCGGCCACCTCGCCGTAGCCGAGGGTCTGCCCGGGCGGGATCGACCGGACGACCTCGCGCACCCGCTCCAGGATCTCCTCGTCCACGCCTGCAGTCTGACGCTGTCGGTGCCCCGTGGTCTCATCGCCCCATGAGCCGAACAGCCACCGAGCAGGCGTCGCCGCGCCTGGTGCGTGCGGACCCCCGGCCCGCTCCCGCGCGGGAGTGGACCGGCGCCGCCGCGCGGGTGCTCGCGCACGAGCGTGGCGCGCTGCGGGTGCTGGGCGGGCCGGGCACGGGCAAGACGAGCCTGCTGCTCGACGCGGTGGTCCGGCGCATCCGGGCCGGTGAGCCGCCCGGGTCGGTGCTCCTGCTGGTCGGCAGCCGCCGCGCCGCGGAGGAGCTGCGGGGCCGGCTGACGTCGCTGCTCACCGCGGGCGGCGAGCTCGCCGGGGACTTCGGGGTGCGCACCACCCGCGAGCTGCTGGTGCGGACCGTGCACTCCTACGCGTTCGGGGTGCTGCGGCTGCACGCCGCGCGCCACGAGGACCCGCCGCCGCGGCTGCTGGCCTCGGCGGAACAGGACGTGGTGGTCCGCGAGCTGCTCGCCGGGGAGATCGACGGCTGGAACGACACCGTCCCCGGCTCGGGCTGGCCGGAGCGGCTCGACCCGGCCCTCGGACTGCCCGGGTTCGCCGCGGAGCTGCGGGAGCTGCTGCTGCGGGCGGCCGAGCGAGGGCTGGGTCCGCGGGAGCTGGCCGAGCTGGGGCGCGAGCACGGGCGCGAGGAGTGGGTCGCCGCGGCCCGGTTCTTCCGCACCTACGAGGAGGTCACGTTGCTGCGCGGGGCGGCCGGGCGGGGCGCCCCGCGGGCCACGGCGCCGGCGTTGGACTCGGCCGAGCTCGTCGCCGCGGCGCTGGACACCCTGGCCGCGGACCCGGACCTGCGTGAGCAGGAGCGGCGCCGGGTGCGCCACCTCCTGGTGGACGACGCGCAGGACCTCGACCCGCAGCAGATGGAGCTCGTCGCTGCGCTGGCCGAGCACGCCGGTTCCACACTGCTCGCGGGCGACCCCGACCAGGCGGTCCTGACCTTCCGCGGCGCCGACCCACAGGGCCTGACCGTGCTCGACGCGCCCACCGAGGTCCTCACCGTCGACCGCCGCCAGCGGCCCGGGGTGCGGGCGGCGGGCCTGCGGGTGGCGGAGAAGCTGCCGGGCGCCGGGGTGACCCGGACCCGGCGCGGCCCGGAGCAGGACGACGGGGCCCCCGAGGCTCCGGACGGCCCGGACGCGGCCGGGGTGGGTGAGGCCCTGCAGGTCCGGGTGTTCGGGTCGCCGTCCGCGGAGGCCGGCTGGATCGCCGACCGGCTGCGGCGCGCGCACCTCGTCGACGGGGTGCCGTGGGCGGACATGGCGGTGCTGTCGCGGTCCGCGCGGCGCACCTTGCCCGCGCTGCGCCGGGCGCTGGCCGCGGCCGGGGTCCCGCTGGCCGCACCACCGGACGAGGTGCCGCTGCCGCGCCAGCCCGCCGTCGTGCCGCTGCTGCTGGTGCTGCGCGCGGCCTGGCGGCCGTCCGCGATCGACGCCGACCTCGCGACCGCCCTGCCCACCTCACCGCTGGGCGGCGGTGACCCCATGCGGATGCGACGGCTGCGCCGCGGCCTGCTGCGGATGCACGCCGCCGCGGGGCACGACGTCCGGACCTTCGCCGACGACGATCGCGTCGAGGCGGGTGAGGTCGACCCGGCCGCGGCGAGCAGCGATCCGCTGCTGGTCGAGATGCTGCGCGACGCGGTCGCGGGCCGGCCCGACCCGCTGCCGATGCTCTCGCCCGCCGAGGCGGCACCGATGCGCGACGTGGGCCGCCTGCTCGACACCGCCGCCCGCTCGATCGGTGCGGGTGACCAGGTCGAGGAGACGCTGTGGAAGGTGTGGCGGCGAACCGGTCTGGCGAAGCGCTGGAGCGAGGCGAGCGCCCGTGGGGGCCCGGGCGGCGCGGCCGCCGACCGGGACCTCGACGCGGTGCTGGCCCTGTTCGACGCGGCCGCCCGCTACACCGACCGGCTGCCCGGTGCCGACGTCGGCGGGTTCCTGGAGTACCTGCTCGACCAGCAGCTGCCGGGGGAGACCCTGGCCCCGCAGGCCCCCCGGGGCGGCGCGGTCGAGCTGCTCACCACGCACGGCGCCCGGGGCCGGGAGTGGACGGTCGTCGCGGTGCCCGGGGTGCAGGAGGGTCTGTGGCCCGACGTACGGCTGCGCGGCAGCCTGCTCGGCCACGAACGGCTCGTCGACCTCGTCGGCGGGGTCGCCGCCCCCGACGACGCGGTCTCCCGCACGGCGCCGCTGCTCGCCGAGGAGCGCCGGCTGTTCTACGTCGCCTGCACCCGTGCCCGGACGACGCTGCTGGTCAGCGCCGTGCAGGGGGAGGACGAGCAGCCCTCCCGGTTCCTCGACGAGCTCGACCCCCGCCCCGCCGACGCCGCCGAGGCCCGCCCGGTGCACCGGCCCGAGCGGTCCCTGGTGCTGGCCGAGCTGGTCGGGGAGCTGCGTCGCGCCGTCACCGAGCCCGACCACGGCGACCCGGGGCGCGCCGCGCGTCGTCGCCGGGCGGCGACCCAGCTGGCCCGGCTCGCCGCGGACGGTGTCCCCGGGGCCCATCCCGACGACTGGTACGGCGTCGCCGAGTTGTCCGACGGCGCCCCGCTGCGTGCCGAGGGCGAGCTCGTCCCGATCTCCCCCTCCGACGTCGAGACGATCGCCGGCTGTCCCCTGCGGTGGGTGCTGTCCCGGCACGGCGGCGACGAGACCGGCGCGCTGTCGGCGGTCACCGGGTCCCTGGTGCACGCACTGGTCCAGGCCCGTGCCGCCGGGGCCGACCCGGCGGAGCTGGAGGACGCATTGCGGTCGGCGTGGCGGCGACTCGACACCGGGGCCCCGTGGTTCGGGCGTCGCGAGCTGGTCCGGGTGCGCGAGATGCTCGCCGCTTTCGACGACTGGGTGCGCCGCAGCCGTGCCGAGGGGCTGGAGCTGGTGGCCGTCGAGCAACCGGTGCAGCTGGACCTGGACGCCGGGGACGACAGCGAGGGCGACGACCCGGGAGCGCCGGTCGGCGGCACCGACTTCGGTGGCGAGACGCCGGACGGCCCCGCACTGCTGCCGGTCGACACCGACGGCGGTCCGGGGCGCGGCGGCGGTGCCGCGCGGGCGGCGCGCCGGGTCCGGCTGCGCGGTCGGGTCGACCGGCTCGAACGCGACGACCAGGGGCGTCCGGTCGTCGTCGACGTCAAGACGGGGAAGACGGCCACCTCGGCGAAGGCCACCGCCGAGCACCACCAGCTGGCCGTCTACCAGCTCGCGGCCTCGCTCGGCGCGTTCGACGAGCTCGTCGGGGCAGGGGTGGAGCCGGGCGGGGCGCGGCTGCTGTTCCTGGCCGACCGCAAGGCGAACGGCGAGGCCAAGGAGCCGCAGCAGGCGGCGCTGCGCCCGGAGGAGATGGGGCACTGGCGGGACGTGCTGATGACCTGTGCCGAGGACTCGGCAGGGGCGGTGTTCGTCGCCCGCGCCGGGCCGGACTGCGACCGCTGCCCGGTCCGTACGAGCTGCCCCGCGGTCGAGACGGGCCGCACGGTGGTGGACGGGTGAGCGGGCCCGGCCCCACCGAGCGGACGCCCCGTCCGTCAGGGCCGGTGGTCAGGTCACGCGCGCCGGTCGGGCCCGGCGATCGGCGACGCGGTCGATGACCAGCGCCGCACCCAGCCCGAGCGCGACCGCTGCGCAGAACCCGCCGACGGTGTCGGTGGCGTAGTGCGCCCCGAGTCGCACCATGCCCGCGCCGACGGTGCCTCCGGCCAGCAGCGCCGCCGCGGCCAGGGTGGCGACGGCAGGTCCGGTGCGGGCCACCGGCAGCAGCCCCACCAGCAGCAGGGCGACGACGAGCCCGATCGAGACCGCACCGCCGGTGTGACCGGAGGGGAATGCGTAGCCGTCCGCGGTGGCGGTGCCCGATGGTGCGCCCGATCGGTGGTTTGAGCACCGTCGTCGCGATGCCGGTCAGGCCGGGGCCGACGACGGCCAGCACGGCCAGCCGCGGTCGTCGCAGTTAAAGGACCAGCCCGGCGAGCAGCAGCGCGAACAGCACGACCGTCGGCGGGGAGCCGAAGGTGACCGCGTCCGCGAGCAGCGAGCCCGAGCGGTGTCCCAGCCGTCCACCACGGCGTCGGCGTCCCGGTCGATCCGCCCGGCGGTCGCGTCGCCGCGGTAGGCCAGGACCGCGAAGACGGCGACGGCCGCCGCCACGATCAGTGGCGCCGGCCGTCGCAACGGTCCCAGCAGGGACGGGTCGTCGGGAGTGGGGCACCTGGCCCAGGTTAGCCCGCGCTGGCGAGCCCCAGGGCGCTCGCCAGCCGTCGCAGGTCGCCCTCCGGCTCCGCCATCCCGGGGGTGATCACCTGGGCGCAGACGTGGTCGGCGCCGGCGTCGAGGTGCTCGTTCAGGCGGGCCGCGACCTGCTCCGGCGTGCCGTGCGCGACGAGTGCGTCGATCAGGGCGTCGCTGCCGCCCTCGTCCAGGTCGGACTCGGCCCAGCCGAGCCGCCTGAGGTTGTTGCGGTAGTTGACCAGCCTGAGGTAGGGCTCCTCGACGGCCGGACGCCCCAGGGCCCGTGCGGCCTCCGGGTCGTCGTCGAGCACCACGTTGTGCTGCGGCGCGATCAGCCCCTCGGCGCCGTAGCGCTCGCGCGTGGCGCGGGTGTGCTCGGGAGTGGTCAGGTACGGGTGCGTCCCGGCGGACCGGTCGCGGGCCAGGTCCAGCATCTTCGGTCCCAGCGCCGCGAGTGCGCGACCCTCCACCGGGACGCCGAGCTCGTCGAGCCGGTCCACGTAGGCGACCAGCGCAGCGTAGGGGCGGGTGTAGTCGCCGACTGCCTCCGGGTGCCCGACGCCGATCCCGAGCAGGAAGCGGCCCGGGTGCCTCTTCTCGATGCGGTGGTAGGACTCCGCGGCCTCGTCGGCGGGGGTTGCCCAGATGTTCACGATGCCGGTGGCCACCGCGAGCGCCGTCGTCGCGTCCAGCAGTGACTCGGCCAGGGCGAGGTCCCCGGGAGGGGAGCCGCCGATCCAGACCGCGGTGAACCCGAGCGTCTCGATCTCGGCGGCGAGCCCGGGGGACAACCCGGTCTCGTGCCGCGCGACGCCGTACCGGCCGAGGGAGACAGTCATGTCTGCTACTACCGCCGCGCAGGCCGGATCATTCCCGGTCCTACGATGACGACCCGCGCACCGCGCGCAGTGCGCACCGTGCTTGCGAACGTGATCGAGAGGCTGGAACAGCAGTGATCGACCTCAAGGCGGCCCGGCAGGACCCGGACTCCTTCCGCACGGCGCTGTCCCGTCGCGGCGCGTCCGCGGACTTCGACGCCCTGCTGGAGGTCGACGCCCGCTGGCGCGGGGCCACCGACCGCGTCGGCAGCCTGCGCGCCGCGGCCAAGCAGCGCCCCAAGGGCAGGCCGACCCCGGAGCAGGTCGAGCGGTTCAAGCTGGAGAAGGAGGAGCTGCGCGCCGCCGAGGACGAGCTTGCCGCCGCCGACGTCGAGCGCTCCGAGCTCCTCGCCCGCATCCCGAACCTGCCCGACCCGACCGCCGCCGACGGCATGGCGGAGGAGGACGCGGTCACCGTCCGCACCTGGGGCGAGCCGCCGGTCTTCGACTTCACCCCGCGCGACCACCTGGACCTGGCCTCGTCGACCGGCCGGGTCGACATGGCACGCGGTGCGCGGCTGTCGGGCTCACGGTTCGCCTACCGGTTCGGGGACGTCGCGCGGCTCGAGATGGCCCTGTTCCGCTACGTCATGGACAAGCTCGCCGGCGAGGGATTCGTCCCGGTGCTCGGCCCGGTCCTGGCGAACGAGCGGGCGATGTACGGCACCGGCTTCCTGCCGACCGAGGCGTCGAACCTCTACGAGCTGGAGAAGGACGGCCTCTACCTCACCGGAACCTCCGAGGTCGCGCTCGCCGGGATCCACATGGACGAGATCGTCGACCTCGACATGCTCCCCGCCCGCTACGTCGCGTTCTCGACGAACTTCCGCCGTGAGGCGGGCGCCGCGGGCAAGGACACCAAGGGCATGTTCCGGGTGCACCAGTTCGACAAGGTCGAGATGTACGTCTACTGCCTGCCGGAGAACTCCCGGGACGTGCACGAGGAGCTGCTCGCCCACGAGGAGTCGATCGTGCAGGAGCTGGGGCTGCCGTACCGGGTGCAGAACATCGCCGTCGGCGACCTCGGCAACCCGGCCGCGAAGAAGTACGACATCGAGGCCTGGTTCCCGGTCCAGGAGCGCTACCGCGAGATCACCTCGTGCTCGAACACCACCGACTACCAGGCGCGACGCCTGAACGTCCGGTTCCGCCGCGGGGCCGGTGCGCCGACCGAGAACGTGCACACGCTCAACGGGACCGGCGCCACCGCCCGCGCCATGCTCGCGATCATGGAGAACTTCCAGGACGCGAACGGGACGGTCACCGTGCCGGAGGTGCTGCGGGCCCACGGCGCCCCCGCCACGGTCGGCACCCCGCCGGTCTGATCGCCGTACCGCAGACGGGGTGACGCGCGCGACCTCCTGACGGAGCAACCGAACGGGGTCCCGTGCGTCCTGCTTGCGTGGAGAAACCGGGGAGTGGTGTGTCGCGGGGCGGGGAACGCCCGGACACGTCGCAGCACACCGCCGTCGGTGGTGGGCGCCCCCTCGGGCCCGACGTCCGTCGGTCGTCCGCTGTGCCGTTCCCCGATCCGTCTCCCGAGCCGTGGCCGACCGGACGACGGGCCCGGGCGCGCCGCGCGGTCGTGACCTCCGGCGCCGAGATTGTCGAGGCGACCCGCGGGCCGTCCGCCGCCGCCCGGGACGCCGTACCGCGGCCCGTGTCCCCGGTGCCGCGGGCCCGCGGGCCCGTCCGCGCCGACGGCACCGTCGCGGCCGCGAGCGTCGGGGACGGAGCGGAGCGCACCGTGGAGACCCGCGCCGTCGCCGCGCGCCGGTCGACGGGCAGGCACCTCGCCCCGGACGCCGTGCCCGGTCCGCGCCGCGGGCCCCGGCCGCCCACCGCAGCCACGTCTGAGATCGGTGGCACCGCAGCCAGGCCGATCCCGGCGCGGACCTCTGCCGAGCCGACTCCCGCCGCGCAGATCCCCGCCGCGCAGATCCCTACAGCGCAGATCCCCACAGCGTCGGCGCCGACTCCACCGGCGTCGCCCCCCGTGCTGCGGACCTCGATGGCACGGGTTCCCGCAGCCCCGGAGCCGATCACCACCACGTCCCGCCTCCGCCCCACCGAACGCGGAGCCCGAGCCACCGCGGCCCGGGCCGGACGCCCGGACCGAGCCGGGCCCCCCGACAGAGCCGGACGCCCGGACCGCGCCGTCACCGGCCTGCGCCGCCGGATCGCGCACGGCGCCGGGGCGATGGCGCTGGTGCTCGTCACCGCCGCCGGGCTGACCTGGACCGTGCTCGTCCCGCCGGACGGCACGGCCGGTGCCGACCCGGCGACGTCCGCGCTGGACAACCAGCTGCCGCCCCCGCCGCCCCCACCTCCGCCGCAGCAGTGGCGTCAGGTCGGCGGCGACGAGTTCGACGGCTCCCGCGTCGACCGCTCCACCTGGACCGTCTACAACTCGCCCGGCGGGTTCGGCAACGGCCTGCGCCGCCCGTCCGCGGTCGGCGTCGGCGACGGCCTGCTCACCGTCACCGCTCGCCCCCGGGCCGCGGGCGGCGGTGTCTCCGGCGGCGTCGCGATGCACGACGGACAGCTCTACGGCCGCTGGGAGTTCCGCGCGCGCACCGACGTCGGCACCGGGTACAGCCCCGCGATCCTGCTCTGGCCGGACTCCGAGCGGTTCCCCGACGACGGGGAGCTCGACATGATGGAGATCCCGTTCGGCGACCGGCACGCGGCCACCGCCTTCGTCCACTACGGCGCGCAGAACCACATCCTGTCGACCGCCAGCCCCGGCGACTTCACCCAGTGGCACACCTTCGCGCTGGACTGGCTGCCCGACCGGATCACCTGGTACGTCGACGGGGTGAAGAAGTGGGAGGTCACCGACCGCCGCGCGATCCCCACCACTCCGATGCACCTGGCCGTCCAGCTCGACCAGGGCCCGGCCTCCGGGTGGATCCCCGCTCCGGACGCGTCCACCCCCGACGAGGTGCGGCTGCAGGTCGACTGGGCCCGCGTGTTCGCACCCGTCGACGACGCCGGGTAGCGCCCGAGACCGAACCGGGACGACGGCGGGGGCCGGGCACCGCTGTCGGTGGGGCCGGGTAGAACGGTCCCCGTGGACCCCACCCCCGCCGAGCTGGCACGCGCGCTCGGTCTGCACCCACCGACCGAGGAGCAGGCCGCGGTCATCGCCGCGCCCGCCGGGCCCGCGCTCGTCGTCGCCGGGGCGGGGGCCGGCAAGACCGAGACGATGGCGGCCCGCGTCGTCTGGCTCGTCGCGACCGGCCGGGTGCTGCCCGAGCAGGTCCTCGGGCTGACCTTCACGCGCAAGGCCGCGCAGCAGCTGGGCACCCGCGTCCGGTCCCGGCTGCGCCGCCTCGCCGGGGCCCGACTGCTCGACGACCTGGACCCGTCGGGCGCCCGGCGCGCCGCGCTGCTGGCGGGCGAGCCGACCGTCGCCACCTACCACGCCTACGCCGGGCGCCTGGTCGGCGAGCACGCGCTGCGGCTGCCCGCCGAGCCCGCCGCCCGGCTGCTCGGCCCGACCGCGGCCTGGCAGCTGGCCCACCGCGTCGTCTCCACCTGGGCCGCGGACCTGGAGATCGACCGGGTACCTGCGACCGTCACCGGCTACCTGCTCTCCCTTGCCGGGGAGCTGGGGGAGCACCTCGTCGAGCCGGACCAGGTGCGGCGCCTCGCCGAGCGGATGCTGCCGGTGCTGCAGCACGCCCAGCCCGGTAAGCGGCAGCGCGCCGAACCCTCGGCCGGGTACAAGGCCCGCATCGCCGCGCAGCGGATGCGTTGCGAGCTGCTGCCGCTGGTCGAGGAGTTCGCCCGGCGCAAGCAGGCCGAACAGGCCATGGACTTCGCCGACCAGATGGCCCTCGCGGCCCGCATCGCCGAGGCCGACCCGGAGGTCGGTCGGATCGAGCGTGCCCAGTATCGGGCCGTGCTGCTCGACGAGTACCAGGACACCGGGCACGCCCAGCGGGTGCTGCTCCGCGCGCTGTTCGGCGTGCCACCGGGGCTCGCCCCGGAGCCCGGCGACGACCCGGAGTACCGCTCGGTCACCGCGGTCGGCGACCCCTGCCAGTCGATCTACGGCTGGCGCGGCGCGAGTGCCGGGAACCTGGCGCGCTTCCGCACCGACTTCCCCGCCGCGGGCGGCGACCCCGCCCCCGTGCACGGCCTGCTCACCAGCTTCCGGAACCCGGCCGAGGTGCTCGTGCTGGCCAACCGGGTCTCCGAGCCGCTGCGGACCGCGCCCGGCACCGTCCGGGTGGGGGAGCTGCGCCCGCTCGACGGTGCGGGCCCCGGCGACGTGCGGGCCGCCCTGCTGCCCGCCGTCGCGGAAGAGGTCGCCTGGACCGCCGACGGCATCGCCGAGCTCTGGCACGCCGGCCACGCCGACGGCACCCCGCCCACCGCCGCGGTGCTGGTCCGGCGCCGCTCCGACATGGACGCGCTGGCCGCCGCGCTGCGCGACCGGCGGGTCCCGGTGGAGGTCGTCGGGCTCGGGGGGCTGCTGTCCACCCCCGAGGTCCGCGACCTCGTCTCCGCGCTGCGTGTGGTGTCCGACCCGCTCGCCGGACCGGCCGCCGTACGGCTGCTGACCGGGCCCCGGTGGCGGCTCGGGATCGCCGACCTGGCCGCGCTGTGGCAGCGCGCCCGCGAGCTCGTCCCGCACCGCCCGGCGCGCCCCGGGCCGGCCTCGGCCGCCGACCTGGCGCTGGGGGCGCTGCCCGGTGAGCAGGCCGAGCAGGCCGGTCTCGTCGACGCACTCGACGACCCGGGCGGCCCGGAGCGCTACTCCCCGGCCGGGTTCGACCGGATCCGGCGCATCGGCCGCGAGCTCGCCCAGCTGCGCGCCCGCACCGCTGCCCCGCTGACCGACCTGGTCGCCGATGTGGAGCGGACCCTGCTCCTCGACGTCGAGACGGCGGCCCGTCCCGGCCCCACCGGCCGCGCACACCTCGACGCGTTCGCCGACGTCGTCGCCGACTTCGCCGCCGGCGCGGACGTGCCGTCGCTCCCGGGCCTGCTCGACTACCTGGAGACCGCCGAGCAGGCGGAGGAGGGCCTGACCCCCGGCGAGGTGGAGGTCGCCCCGGACCGGGTGCAGATCCTGACCGTGCACGCGGCCAAGGGGCTGGAGTGGGAGGTCGTCGCCGTCCCGCACCTGGTCTCCCAGGTCTTCCCCGGTCGCAAGATGTCCGGGTCCTGGCTGAAGGACCCGGCCGCGCTGCCGGTGCCGCTGCGCGGCGACGCCGACGACCTGCCCGGTCTGCACCTGCCGCCCCCGGGCGCCGACCGCAAGCAGGTCGAGACCGCGCTCGACGACCACGACGACGCCCTCGACGAGCGCCGCCTCGCCGAGGAGCGCCGGCTGTTCTACGTCGCGCTCACCCGGTCCGAACGGGTGCTGCTGGTGTCCGGGCACCGCTGGCCCGCGACGGGGGAGCGGCCGAAGGAGCCGTCGGTGTTCCTGACCGAGCTCGCCGAGATCCTGGAGGGCCCCGGCGGCTCCGAGGTCGGCGTGCTGGAACAGTGGGCACCCCCGCCCGAGGTCGACGCCGGCAACCCGGCGCTCGGCGTCGAACGGACCGCGCAGTGGCCGCCGGACCCGTTCGGCGACCGCGCCGACGACGTGCGCTCCGGGGCCGAGCTGATCCGCGCCGCGCTGCGCGCCCGGCGCCCGAAGCGGCCGCGCCGCGCCGCGCAGACCGACCAGCTCGCACTCGAGCTGCCCCCGGCACCCGACCCGGAGTCCGGGGCCGGCGTGGTCGACGCGGAGGTGGACCCCGAGGGCTGGGCCGCCGACGTCGACGTCCTGCTCGCGGAGCGGGCCGCGGCCGCCCAGCGGCCCACGGTGTCGCTACCCGGGCGGCTGTCGGTGAGCCGGCTCGTCGAGCTCGCCGACGACCCGGACGCGCTCGCCGTCCGCCTGCGCCGTCCGGTGCCGATGCCGCCCAACCCGCACGCCCGCCGCGGCACCGCCTTCCACGCCTTGCTGGAGCAGCGCTTCGGTGCGGAACGCCTGCTGGACATCGACGAGCTGCCCGGCGCCGCCGACGAGTCGGTGTCCTCGGAGGCCGACGCGACCGAGCTCGCCGAGCTGCAGGCGGCGTTCGAGGCGTCGGAGTGGGCGGACCGCCGGCCGGTCGAGGTCGAGGTGTCGTTCGAGACCGTGCTGGCCGGGGTCGCCGTGCGGGGCCGGATGGACGCGGTGTTCGCCGACCCCGACGGGGGCTGGACGGTCGTGGACTGGAAGACCGGCGGCCTGCCCGCCGAGGACCGCAGGCAGGCGGTCGGGGTGCAGCTGGCCGCGTACCGGCTGGCGTGGGCGGCGCTGCAGGACGTCGAGCCCGACCGGGTGCGGGCGGCGTTCCACTACGTCCGCGAGGGCGTCACCCTGCGCCCGGCGGACCTGCTCGACGCCCGCGCGCTGCACGACCTCGTCGCGGGAGTGCCGACGGCGGCCGTCGAGGCATAGATTCCGTCGATCGCAGACCGTCGGAGCATCGACGGCGCGACGGGATGGCTCCGCTGTCGGGGCGCGCTGTACCGGACGGGCACGGAGACACCGGTCCCGGAAGGAGTACAGGCGATGCAGGCGCGCAGGACGATCGGGACCGTGGTGGCCGCGGGGACGGCGATGGCCGTCCTCGCCGGCTGCGGTGCGGCGGGGACCGGACCCGGGACCCCGGCCGGCCCGGCGGCGGCCGGTGCCGGGTCGGCGGTGGCGGTGGCGGTGGGCACGGCACCGCGCCCGGCCGACGACGCCGACCTGGTCGACCGCAGTCACGGCCTGGTCGAGCCGGGCACGGTGCACGTGGACCGGTCGTTCGTCGACCGGACGCTGCCCGCCGGACGGCCCCAGGGGCCGGACGGGCCGGTGGCCGCCTCGAGCGGGTTCCGGGCGGCGGCGCCCGACCTCCGCTGCGAGCTCGTCGACCTGTACGTCACCGGCGACACGGTCACCGCGCGACTGGTGTTCCGCGGCCGCTTCACCGGCGAGTACCGGGGTGCGCGCGGTCGCGGGCAGGCGATCGACTTCGGTGCGATCGACATCCAGCACATCGGCCCGTCGGGTCGGATCGTCGAGGACTGGCACCTGGAGGACAACCTGACGTTCCTGCAGCAGGCCGGGATCGTGCGCGGCTGAGACCCGGCCGTGGCGCCCGGGCCCCGGACAGCGGAGAGCCCGCGCCCCCGGTGACGGGGACGCGGGCTCGGCGCGTGGGGGTGGTTCGGGTCGGTGTGGCTGTCAGTGTGCCTCGGCCTTGGCTATGCCGGCACCGGTCAGGGACCGGACCTCCATCTCGGCGTACTTGCTGCCGTCGTGGCGCTTCTGCCCGATGTAGGTACCGACCACACCGAGCAGGAACGACAGCGGGATCGAGACCAGACCCGGGTTCGCCAGCGGGAACCAGGCGAAGTTCACGTCCGGGAAGATCGAGGTCTCGGACCCCGAGACGACCGGCGAGAACACGATCAGCACCAGGGTGCTGATCAGTCCGCCGTAGATCGAGTACAGGCCGCCGGTCGTGTTGAACCGCTTCCAGAACAGCGAGTACAGGATCGTCGGCAGGTTCGCCGACGCCGCGACGGCGAAGGCCAGCGCGACGAGGAACGCCACGTTCTGGTCCTTGGCCAGGATGCCGCCGACGATCGCCACGATGCCGATCACGATCGCGGTGCGGCGGGCGACCCGGACCTGGGTGGCCTCGGTGTCCTCGACGTTCCCGCGCTTGATCACGTTGATGTAGACGTCGTGCGCGAACGACGCCGCCGCGGTGATCGTCAGACCGGCGACGACCGCCAGGATCGTCGCGAACGCGATCGCGGCGATGATCCCCAGCAGCACCGGGCCGCCCAGCGCGGCGGCCAGCAGCGGCGCCGCCGAGTTCACCTTGCCCGGCGCGTTGTTGATCGCCTCCGGCCCGACCAGTGCACCGGCGGCGAAGCCGATGACCAGCGTGAACAGGTAGAACAGGCCGATCAGCCAGATCGCGACCTCGACCGATCGGCGGGCCTCCTTGGCCGTGGGCACGGTGTAGAAGCGCATCAGCACGTGCGGCAGGCCCGCGGTGCCGAGCACCAGCGCGATGCCGAGCGAGATGAAGTCGATCTTCGAGGTCAGCGAGTTGCCGTACTGCTGGCCGGGGGCGAACAGGCCCTCGCCCTTGGGCGAGCCGTCCGCGGCGGCCTGCATGATCGCCGAGAAGTTGAAGCCGAACAGCGACAGCGCCCAGATCGTCATGACCAGCGCGCCCGTGATCAGCAGCACCGCTTTGATCATCTGCACCCAGGTGGTGCCGCGCATGCCTCCGATGAGCACGTAGGCGATCATCACGACGCCGACGACGGCGATCACGACACCCTGGGCGAAGGCGCCGGAGATGCCGAGCAGCAGCGAGACCAGCGCACCGGCGCCGGCCATCTGCGCGAGCAGGTAGAAGAACGACACCGCGAGCGTCGAGGTGGCCGCCGCGGCGCGGATCGGGCGCTGCCTCATCCGGAACGCCAGGACGTCGCCCATGGTGAAGCGGCCGGTGTTGCGCATCAGCTCCGCCACCAGCAGCAGCGCGACCAGCCACGCGACCAGGAACCCGATCGAGTAGAGGAAGCCGTCGTAGCCGTTGATCGCGATGGCACCCGCGATCCCCAGGAACGACGCCGCCGACAGGTAGTCACCGGCGATCGCGAACCCGTTCTGGGTGCCGGAGAAGCCGCCGCCCGCGGTGTAGAAGTCGGCCGCGGTCTTCTTCGCGTGCCGATTGTTGACGTAGAACACGATCCCCAGCGTCACGACGACGAACGCCAGGAAGATCGAGATGTTGAGGGCGGGGTTGCTGTCCGCCGTCGCCGCCAGGACTGTCGTGCTCATCGGGTCCCCTCGATCTCGCCGCGGAGCTTCGACGACAGTGGGTCGAGCACGCGGTCGGCGTAGCGGATGTAGACCACGGTGATCGCGAAGGTCGACACGAACTGCAGCAGCCCGAGGATCAGCCCCAGGTTGATGTTGCCGAGCACCGGGGTGGCCATGAAGTCCGTCGCGAAGCTCGCGAGCAGCACGTACAGCAGGTACCAGGCCAGGAACCCTGCGGTCACCGGGAACACGAACCCGCGCAGCCGCCTGCGCAGCTCCTGGAAGTCGGGGCTCGCCTGTGCGGCGGCCCAGTCGGGAGCGCCCGGCGTCGGATCGCCGGGCTGCTCGTCGGACTCGGTCGTACTCACGTATGCCTCCTTGCACAAGCCACGCACGGCCACGGGACCGGACCCAGGAAAGGGCCTTCGGGCCGTGTGCGGAACCCCACACGCACACTCCGGGCGACCCAAGATGCAAGCGGCCGACGACCGGACGATCGAGCGCGGCACCGGACGACGAGCGGTCTTGACGACGATGTCGCCGCTACGCTAAAGCGCTCACTCTCGATCGGCCAGATGGAGCCGTAGCATCGTAGCTTCCGCGTCCGACGGAGCGTGATCGCCCAGTGACACTGCGATCATGACGAGGAACGCGCAGGGCACCGACCACAGCGCCGGCTGGGCGAGCAGCATCCCCGCCGTCCCGCCGAGCCCGAGCGCGGCGCCCAGTGCCATCGAGCCGAGCGTCGCGAGGAGTCCGGCGACCATCCCGGCGTAGGCGCCCCGCGCGGTGAGCCCCTTCCACCACAGGCCCAGCACGAGCAGCGGGCAGAACGTCGACGCCGCGACGGTGAACGCCGAGGTCACCGCCGCGCTGACGTCGACGCGCACCATCAGCAGGGCCGCCGGGACCACGGCCGCCGACGCGGCCAGCGCGGTCAGCCGCAGCCGGCGCAGCCCCGAGGGCATGAGGTCGTGCGCGAGCGCGCCGGACAGTGCGAGGAGCAGCCCGAGCGAGGTGGCGAGGAACGCGGCGAAGGCGCCCGCGGTGAGCATCGCGGTCAGTGCCGCCGCGGTGCCGCCGCCGGTGACCCGCCCGGGCAGCGTGACGATCGCGGTGTCGGTGCCCTGCGAGAGGTACAGCTCGGGGGTGAGCACCGTGCCGAGGAGCCCGTAGACGATCGGGAACAGGTAGAACGCTCCGAGCATCGCGACGGTGATCGCCGCGGTCCGCCGGGCCCCGCGCCCGTCCGGGCTGGTGTGGAACCGCACGATGATGTGCGGCAGCCCCATCGTCCCCAGCGCCGTCGCGACCAGCACCGACCAGGTCGTCAGCAGCGGGGAGGTGTCGGCGGTGCCGAGCAGCGGCAGCGCCCACTCGGCGCCGCCGGGCACGGGCAGCGCCGCGTGGTCGCCGCCCAGTTCGGGCACCGCGGCGCCGTTGGGGAAGACCCAGACGGAGTCGGCGGCGGCGTGGTGCGGGCCGGGGGCGAGCGGGACCGGTGCCCCGTCGACGACCACGACGGTCGGCTCGGTCAGCACCAGCTCGGTGTCGAGCCGGAAGTCGACCGGGGTCGCGGCGGTGAACCGGGTGAACTCCGGCGGTGCGGCCATGTCGGCCCGCAGCGCCGGGCCCGCCAGCAGCAGCAGCCAGATCGCGGGTCCGGCGAACAGCAGCAGCTTGAGCGCGAACTGGAACGCCTGCACGTAGGTGGCCGCGCGCATCCCGCCCAGCGCCAGGGTCAGCCCGACGGCGAGCCCGGACACCACGACCCCGACCCAGTAGTCGACGCCGGAGACCAGCGTCAGCAGCTGTCCGGCCGCGACGATCTGCGGCACCAGGTAGAGGACCGCGATCACCACGACGACCACCGCGCAGAACCGGCGCAGCGACCGCGACCCGAGGCGGGCCTCGGCGAACCCGGGCACGGTCAGTGCGCCGGAGCGGCGCATCGGCGCGGCGACCAGCGCGAGCATCAGCAGATAGCCCGCGGCGAACCCGACCGGGTACCAGAGCGCCCCGGTGCCCTCCTTGATCACCAGCCCGGCGACGCCGAGGAACGAGGCCGCCGACAGGTACTCCCCGGAGACCGCGGCCGCGTTGAGCATCGGCGAGGTCCGCCGGGACGCGACGAGGAAGTCCGAGGTGGTCCGCATCGCCGCGACGCCCCGTGCCCCGATCAGCACCGTGACCAGCAGCAGGACGACGACCGCGGCGGCCGTCACGGGCGTTCCGCGCGTTCGGCCCGGCGCAGGTGCCACCACGCCAGCAGACCGAGCAGCGGGTACGGCAGCCAGGCGACCGCGATCCAGCCCAGTGGGAGCCCGCCGACCCGCCACCGGGCCAGGTCCGGCGCGAGCCGCAGCAGCACCGGCAGACCGAACAGCAGCACCGCGGCGCAGGCCAGGGTGACCACGGCCCGGCGCAGCTGGGCCCGGCGCAGGCCGCGGGCCCGCTCGGCCAGCCCCGGGTCGAGCGCCGCGGCCGGCTGCGGGCGGGGTACGGCCGTGGCCCGCTCGGGCGGTGCGCTGACCGCGACCCGGCGCGGGCGGGAGCTCACGGCCGCCCCCGGCCGCTTCCCTGGCCGCCGCCGTCGCCGTCGGGGCCGCGGTGGCCGTCGAGCGCCCCGGCGGTGGCCGCGGCGAGCAGCTGGTCGCGCAGGTCCCGGGCGTGGCGACGGCTGACCGGCACGTCACCGGCGTCGGTGTGGGCGAGGAGACCGCCGCCGGCGTCACTGCGCAGCTCGCGGACCGCGGGCAGGTGCAGCAGGAAGCTGCGGTGCACCCGTACGAAGCTGTGCGGGTCCCAGTGCTCCTCCAGCCGCGACAGCGGGATCCGCACCAGGTGCGAGCCCTCGGGCAGGTGCAGCCGCACGTAGTCGCCGTGGGCCTCGACGAAGCGGACGTCCTCGCGGCGGACGTAGCGGCTGCGCCCGGCGGCCTCCACCGGCAGCACCGCGAGCTCGTCGACACGGGGCAGCGCGGGCCCCGGCGGCTCCGGAGAGCGCGCACCGGGGGCGCCCGGCCGGGCGGCCGAGCGGCCCGCCCGGGCCCGGTGCACCCGGCCGAGGGCGTCCGCGAGCCGGTCCGCACCGACCGGCTTGAGCAGGTAGTCGACGGCGCCGAGGCCGTACGCGGCGACGGCGTGCTCCTCGAACGCCGTCACGAAGACGATCTCCGGCGGGGTGGCCATCGCGGCCAGCACACCGCCGAGCTCCAGGCCGTCCATCCCGGGCATGGTGATGTCGAGGAAGACGGCGTCGAACCGGCCGGTAGGGATCGCGCGCAGCGCCTCGACCGCGCCACCGGCCCGGGCGACCTCGCCGACGTCGGGCGCGTCGGCCAGCAGCGCGCAGATCTCGTCGAGGGCGGGGGCGACGTCGTCGACGGCGAGCACCCGCAGCGGTGCGGCGGAGGGGACCATCTCAGATCACCACCCCGGGCTGGAACCGCGGGATCCGCAGCACGATCCGGGTGCCCGCGCCGGGTGCGGTCTCGATGACCAGGCCGTGGCCGGGGCCGTAGACCGCGCGCAGCCTGCGGTCGACGTTCACCAGCGCCAGCCCGGCCCCCTCGGCGGTCCCGGCGAGCACGTCGCGGGCGTGCTCGGGGCTCATCCCCGGACCGTCGTCGTCGACGGTGATGACGCAGACGTCCCCCTCGGCCTCGCCGCTGACCTGCACCAGCCCGCCGTCGGCGGAGCGCTCGACGCCGTGCTGCACCGCGTTCTCCACCAGCGGCTGGAGCGCCAGCACCGGGACCGGCACCGGCAACACTTCCGGCGCCACCCGTACCTGCACTCGCAGCCGCTCGCCCAGCACTGCGCGGGCGAGGGTCAGGTAGGCCTCGACCGACCGGAACTCCCCGGCCAGCGGCACGTAGTCGCCGCGTGCGGCCAGCGAGTGCCGGATGAACTCGGCGAAGGTCTCCAGCAGGTCGCGGGCGCGCGCCGGGTCCGAGCGGACGAACGAGGCGATCGTGGTGAGCGCGTTGTAGACGAAGTGCGGCGAGATCTGGGCCCGCAGCGCGCGCAGCCGGGCGGCCTCGGCCTCGGCCTCGCCGTCGGCGAGGCGGGCGCGTTCGAGGACGTCGGCGACGAAGGCGGCGGCCCGGCGGGCCGCCGCGGACCCGACCTCACCGGCCAGGACGAGCACCGGCCCGTCGCCGACGGGCAGTGCGGTGCGGCCGGCCTCGGTGAGCCGCCGCCCGCGGGTCCGTCCGGCGAGCGCGAGGCCGTCCGCGCGGCCGGGGCCCCACCAGGAGTCGGGCAGGCCGGGCCGGACCAGGCCCGCGGCGTCGGCACCGCAGAGCCCGGCGAGCCGGCGCAACGCCTCGGTCGCGGCGGTGGACCCGGCCGGTTCGCGCAGGCCTGCGGCCACGGCGACGCCCGTCTCGAGCGTCTCGGTCGGGTCCGGACCCGGTGCGACGGCACCGCGGAACCGGCGTGCGCTCAGCCGCGGCCGCAGCGACGTGCGCGCGGTCGGCGTCGCACGTTCGTGGTCCCCGTCGGCCGACACCTGAGTGAGGATAGGGCCCGCGCGGTCGGTGCGGCGCGACCTGGGCGCTAGCCTGCGCAGGTGATCGGCTCCACCCGGCTCAGCGCACTCGACCCGCATGTCGAGGGTGCGCTGCGGATGCCGGACACGCGGTCGGGTCCGGTGCGCTCGCTGATGACCCGCCTGGTGATCGCGGTGTTCGCGCTCGGCGCGACGACGTTGATCGTCTTCTTCGGGCGCGACGGCTACCTCGACAACAACGGTGCGGGCGAGATCTCGCTGCTCGACGCCCTCTACTACGCGACGGTGTCGCTGTCGACGACCGGCTACGGCGACATCGTCCCGGTCAGCCCGATGGCCCGCGGCATCAACATCGCGGTGATCACCCCGTTGCGGGTGCTGTTCCTGATCGTCCTCGTCGGCACGACCGTCGAGCTGCTCACCGAGCGGTCGCGGCAGTCGTTCCGGATCCAGCGCTGGAGGTCGCGCGTGCGCGAGCACATCGTCGTCGTCGGCTACGGCACCAAGGGTCGTGCGGCGGTGGAGACGCTGCTGGGCGACGACGTGGACCCCGGGAAGATCGTCGTCGTCGACACCGACCGGGCGCGGCTGGACGTGGCGTCGGGGCTGGGGCTGGTCACCGTGTCCGGCAACGCGACCCGGTCCGCGGTACTGCGCATCGCCGGGGTGCAGCTGGCGACGACGCTGGTCGTCGCCCTGGACCGCGACGACACCGCGGTGCTGGTCACCCTGACCGCCCGCGAGCTGTCCAAGTCCATCTCGATCGTCGCCGCGGTGCGCGAGGCGGAGAACGTGCACCTGCTCCGCCAGTCCGGTGCCAGCTCGGTCATCGTGTCCGACGAGACGGCCGGTCGGTTGCTGGGCGTCGCGACCCGCTCGCCCGCGGTCGTCGAGGTGGTGGAGGACCTGCTCACCCCGGACGCCGGCTTCGCGATCTCCCAGCGCCAGGTCGAGCCGACCGAGGTCGGCGGCTCGCCGCGGCACCTGCCCGACATCGTGCTCGGCGTGGTGCGCGGCGAGCAGCTCCACCGGGTGGACTCCGCCGCCGTCGACGCGCTCGAGCGCGGCGACCAGCTGCTCTACGTCCGCAAGGCCACCCCGCCGGACGAGGAGTAGACCCCTCGGCCTGAATCGGCCCCTTGACCTGAATCGGACTTCAGGTCGCACGGTGGTGACCATGCGATCACCGACCGGCTACACCGACCTCCCCGGGCTGATGACCCGGTTGACCGGCGACGAGAAGCACGAGGCCGCCGCGACCTCCACCCTCGACGTCCTCTGGGTCCTCTACGACCGCATCCTGCGCGTCGACCCGCAGCACCCGGACGACCCCGACCGCGACCGGCTCCTGATCTCCAAGGGGCACGGCCCGATGGCGCTCTACGCCGTCCTCGCCGCCCGCGGCTTCCTCGACCCCGCGACCTTCGAGCGGTTCGCCGCGTTCGACTCCAACCTCGGCCACCACCCCGACCGGACCCTCGTGTCCGGCGTCGAGATCTCCTCCGGCTCGCTCGGGCACGGGCTCGGCCTGGCCGTCGGCACCGCGCTCGGGCTGCGGCTGGCCGGGCGCGACGCACGCACCGTCGTACTGCTCGGCGACGCCGAGTTCGACGAGGGGGCCAACGCCGAGGCCGTCCAGTACGCCGGCCGGGCCGGCCTCGCCGGGCTGACCGCGGTCGTCGTCGACAACAGCTCGGCCTCGCACGGCTGGCCCGGCGGGATCGCCGCACGCTTCGCGGTCGAGGGGTGGGCGACCGTCGACGCCGATGGCCGCGACCACAGCGCGCTGGAGCGGGCGTTCCGCACCGACCACGCCGACCGGCCGCTCGCGGTCGTCGCCCACGTCGAGCCGAAGGGGAGTGTCCGATGACGGGCTTTGCTCTGCTCACCGATACGCAGCACGCCACCACCTCCGAGTCCGCGACCCTGCCCGACCTGCGGGAACGCTTCTACGGCCTGCTGCCCGAGCTGCTCGCGTCCGACCCGCGGGCCGTCGCGCTGCTGGCCGACATCGGCGCCGGCTACATCTACGCACCGGCCGCCGTCGCCGACCGGGTGATCAACCTCGGCATCCGCGAGCAGCTGCTCGTCTCCGCCGCCGGCGGGCTCGCGCTGGCCGGGATGCGCCCGGTCGTCCACACCTTCGCGCCGTTCCTCGTCGAACGGCCCTACGAGCAGCTCAAGCTCGACCTCGGCCATCAGGGCGTCGGTGCGGTGCTGGTGTCGGCCGGCGGGTCCTACGACATGGCGGGCGCGGGCGAGACCCACTTCGGCCCGCGCGACGTGCCGCTGCTCGACACCCTCGAGGGCTGGACCGTGCATGTGCCCGGGCACGCCGACGAGGCCGAGGCGCAGCTGCGCGCCGCCCTGCCCGGCGACGACCGGGTCTACCTCCGGCTGTCGGGCGCGTCCAACGCGCGGCCGTACGGCACCGGGCCGTCGATGACGGTGCTGCGCCGCGGGAGCCGGGGGACGGTCGTCGCGGTCGGGCCGCTGGCGGACCGGACGCTCGCCGCCGTGGAGGGGCTCGACGTCACCGTGCTCTACCCGCCCACGGTGCGCCCGTTCGACACGGTCACGCTGCGCGCCACCCTGTCCGAGCCGGACGTCGTGCTCGTCGAGCCCTACCTGGCCGGGACCTCGCTGCGGCCGGTGGCCGAGACGCTGCGCGACGTGCGGCACCGGGTGCTCGGGCTCGGGGTCGGCGCGGCCGAGCTGCGCCGCTACGGCCGCCCGGACGACCACGCAGCCGCCCACGGCCTGGACGTCGCGGGCATCCGGCGATCGGTGACGCGCTTCCTCTCGTAGGGTCGGGGCCGTGCGTCTGGCCACCTGGAACGTGAACTCCGCGAAGTCCCGGCTGCCCCGGCTGCTGCCGTGGCTCGACGAACGGGAACCCGACGTCGTCTGCCTGCAGGAGACCAAGCTCTCCGACGACGACTTCGCCGCGAGCTTCGACGAGGCACTGGCCGAGCGCGGCTATGCGTGGGCGCACCACGGCCAGGGCCGGTGGAACGGTGTCGCCCTGCTGTCGCGGGTGGGGCTCGACGACGTCGTCCGCGGCCTGCCCGACGAGCCCGCCTTCACCGAGGGCGGGCTCGCCGAGCCGGACGCGCGCGCCGTCACAGCCACCTGCGGCGGACTGCGGGTCACCTCGGTGTACGTGCCGAACGGCCGCAGCCCGGAGGACCCGCACTACGCCTACAAGCTGCGCTGGCTCGCCGCGCTGCGCGACCAGGTCGCGGCGGGCGACCCGGACTCGACGGTCGTCGCCGGGGACGTCAACATCGCCCCCACCGACGACGACGTCTGGGACCGGTCCCTGTTCGACGGCGCCACCCACGTCACCCCCGCCGAGCGGGCCGCGCTCGCCGCGCTGCTCGGGACCGGGCTGCGCGACGTCCTGCGCGAGCGCTGGCCCGACGAGCGGGTCTTCAGCTACTGGGACTACCGGGCCGGCCGCTTTCACCAGGACCAAGGGATGCGGATCGACCTCGTGCTGGCCGGATCGGGCCCTGCCGACCGGCGTGCCGCCGTGTGGGTGGACCGCAAGGCACGCAAGGGGAAGCTGCCCAGCGACCATGCCCCGGTCGTCCTGGACCTGGACGAGACCCCCGACGGCGACGTCGGGCCGGTCGTCCCGCCGCCGTCGGCCCCGGCGCCGCTCAGCCGCCGGCGATAGCCACTCGCCGCTGCCAGGTCCGCCGCGCGATTGGAGCTGCGCCACATGGGGTAGGGCGATAGCCCATAAGGTCTAGCAGTGACTCCCGGGGGATGACTCGCATGACGCGTAGGACCATGACCAGCCCGCGCCGGATCAGCCGCACCGTCGGTGCCGCCGTCGCCGCGGCCGCGCTCGTCGGACTGACCGCCTGTGGTGGCGAGACTCCGCAGGTGCCGAACCTGCCGGACAACCTGCCGCAGGTCCCGGGCGTCGGTGACCCGCGCCAGGCGTTCGGCGACGCCCACCAGAAGGCCCTCGGGCTCGCCGCGCTCGGCGGCATCGGCCTGGAGCAGGGCGTCGGGAACACGGTCAAGGAGCTCGCGCCGCAGGTGCAGGGCGAGGGCCAGCAGCTCAACGACAAGCTGCGGGGGCTGGCGTCGGCGATCGGGGTCTCGCTGCCCGACCAGGTCTCCCCGGAGATCCAGGCCCAGGTCGACGACCTGAAGGCCCGCACCGGTGAGCAGTTCGACCAGGGCTGGCTACAGGCTGCGCAGGCCCAGGTCGGAGCGCTCAGCGACCAGGCCCAGCAGCTGCTGAACGTGCCCGGCCTGCCGCCGGAGCAGCTCGACCAGGCCCGGGCGCAGCTGACGAACCTGGGTGAGCTGAAGACCAAGCTGGACCAGGCCGCGGCCGCGGCCGGCGCCACGACCCCGGGCTCGGGCAATGCCGACGGGAACGGCTCCGGCGCCGACGGGAACGCCGCCGGAGACGGGACCGCGCCCGGCAACGGCTCCGGCAACGGGGCCGGCAACGGGGCCGGCAACGGGGCCGGCAACGGGGCCGGCAACGGGGCCGGCAACGGGGCCGGCAACGGCTCTGCCTCCGGTTCCGGCTCGCCCGCCGTCGACGCCGGCACCGGCGGCCAGGCGGCGTCGGCGTCCGACGTCGCGCTGCCGGTCGCGCTCGGCGGTGCCGGGCTGCTGCTGCTCGTCGCCGGCGCCGTCCGGCTGCGTCGCGCCCGCGCGTGACCCGTCGGCGCTGGCGCCCGGCCGGGGGCGCCCGGGGAGCGGTCGCGCTGCTGCTCTTCGGCGTCGTCCTGCTGGGCTCCGGCGCCGGTCTCGCGCTCGGCGGTGACACCCGCCTGGAGGCGAGCGACCTCGGGGCGGTCCCCGCGGAACCCACCGCCGCGACGCGTGCGGTGCCGGCGGCCCGGGTACTGCCGGTCCTGGCGCCGCCCGACCCGGTCGCGGTACCCGGGGCCCCGATCGCGCCGCGCGAGCCGTGGACCGTCTCGGCGGTCTTCCCGCGCCCCGCGGCCGGGCCCGGCGCCGCGTCGCCGCCGGTCGTCCCGGCCGTCCTGGAGCTCCCCGCGCGCGGCCTGGCCGCACCCGTCGACGCGGTCGGCACCGCCCCGGACGGCGGGATGGTCGTCCCCGAGCAGGTGCGCACGGTCGGCTGGTGGGCACCCGGCGTCCTGCCGGGCGGCACGACCGGGAGCGCCGTGATCGCCGGCCACGTCGACTCGCGCACCCAGGGCATCGGGTTCCTGTCGGTGCTGCCGCAGCTCGTCGTGGGCGAGCCGGTCGTCGTGCGTGGTGCCGACGGCCGCACCGCCGGCTACCGGGTCGTCGCGCGTCGCGAGTACGGCAAGCACGACCTGCCCCGCGAGGTGTTCCGCCGCGACGGCGACCCGCAGCTCGTCCTGATCACCTGCGGCGGGGTGTTCGATCCGGCCGCACGGAGCTACGAGTCGAACATCGTTGTCTACGCCGTCCCGGAGCCCTGACCCGCCGCCGGCCCTGCTGCGTCACGGTGAGCAGAGCGGTCTCACCGGATACCGGGTCGGCCCCTCGCCGGCGACCGCCTACCCTGACCTGCGTGAGCAGCACCGTGACCGCCCCGCAGGAGACGACCGAGGCCCCGGAGTACGCCGCGGTCCGTGAGGCCGCGCAGCGCGCCCGGGCCGCCGCCCCGGCCGTCCGCGCGGCGGGCGAGGGCCGGATCGACGACGCCCTGCGCGCCGCCGCGTCGCTGATCCGGGACCGTGCGCACGAGCTGCTTGAGGTCAACGCCGCCGACGTCGCGACGGCCGAGCGGAACGGCATGGCCGCGGGTCTGCTCGACCGGCTGCGGCTGGACCCCGAGCGGCTCGCGGGCATCGCCACCCAGCTCGAGGTGCTCGCCGCGACCCCCGAGCCGCCCACCGAGTGGCCGGTCCGCACGCTGGAGACCGGCGAGCGGGTGTTCGAGCGACGCATCCCGGTCGGCGTCATCGGCGCGGTGTTCGAGGCCCGACCGAACGTGACGGTGGACGTCGCCTCGCAGGTCCTCAAGGCCCGCAGCGCCGCCGTCCTGCGCACCGGGTCGGCCGCGCTCGGCAGCGCCACCGCACTCGTCGAGCAGGTGCTGCGCCCCGCACTGGCCGACGCCGGGCTCCCCGAGGCCGCCGTCCAGCTCGTCCCGCTGCCCGGCCATGCCGGCGCCGAGGCACTGGTCGGGCTGCCCGACCTGGTGCCGCTGGTCGTCGTCCGCGGGTCCGGGGACGTCACCCGCAAGCTGTCGGTGCTCGGCGCGACCGCGGGTACCCGGGTGCTCGCCCACGCCGACGGCGGCGGGGTGCTCTACCTCGACGCCAGCGCCACCGAGGCCGACGTCACCCGCCTGGTCACCGACTCGACCGACCGGCTCGGCGTCTGCAACCGGCTGAACCTGCTGCTCATCGACCGGCCCGTCTACGACACCCTGCTGCCGGTCGCGAAGGCCGCCCTCGACGCCCGCGGCGTCGCGCTGTCGCTGCCCCCGCACGACCACCCGCTCAGCCACGAGTGGGCCCTGGACTCCGGGGCGGAGGCGCACGTGACCGTCGCCGTCGTCGACGGGCCGGACGACGCCGCCGACACCGCAGTCCGGGAGACCTCCGGCCTGGCCGCGACGATCTGCGCCGCCGACGAGCAGGTCGCCCGGCGCTTCATCGACCGCTACACCGGCACCGGGGTGTTCTGGAACGCGCCGTCGCGGCTCCTCGACGGCTACAAGCTGCTCGGGCTGCCCGAGACCGGCATCAACGTCGACCACACCCCCGGCCCGCGCGGCCCGGTCACCTACCGCGACCTCGGACTGCGCCAGTTCGTGATCCTGCCGCCCGAGCACGCCTGACCGGGCAGGTTGTCGGGGGTGGGGGATAGCCTCGCTCCCGTGTCCGTGATCGCCGACAAAACCGCTCTCGAGCTGCACCGGGCCACGCTGGCCAACGGGCTGCGCGTGCTCGTCGTCCCGGACCCGGCCACCCCGGTGGTCGGGGTCTCGGTGCACGTCGACGTGGGCTTCCGTTCCGAGCCGGAGGGCCGCACCGGCTTCGCGCACCTGTTCGAGCACCTGATGTTCCAGGGCAGCGAGAGCCTGGAGAAGCTGGAGCACTTCCGGCAGGTCCAGTCCGCGGGCGGGATCTTCAACGGCTCGACCCACCAGGACTACACCGACTACTTCCAGGTGCTGCCCGGCGCGGCGCTGGAACGGGCGCTGTTCCTGGAGGCCGACCGGCTGCGGGCCCCGAAGCTCACCGTCGAGAACCTGCGCAACCAGGTCGACGTCGTGAAGGAGGAGATCCGGCTCAACGTCCACAACCGCCCCTACGGGGGTTCCCGTGGATCCTGCTGCCCCCGGTCCTCTACGACGCCTTCCCGAACGCGCACAACGGCTACGGCGACTTCTCCGAGCTGGAGCAGGCGAGCCTGGACGACGCGGCCGCGTTCTTCGACACCTTCTACGCGCCGGGCAACGCCCTGGTCACGGTGCACGGCGACCTGTCCGAGCACGGTGTCGACGGCACCCTGGCCCTGGTCGAGCGGCACTTCGGGGACATCCCTGCCCGGCCCGTCCCGCAGCGGCCGTCGTTCGCCGAGCCCGCTCCCGGTGCCGAGCGCCGGCAGGCGGTGGCCGACGCGCACGCCCCACTGCCCGCGCTCGCGCTCGGCTACCGCGTCCCCGACCCGGCGGCCGAGCCCGACGCCTACCTCGCCCACGCCATGCTCGCCACCGTCCTGGCCGACGGCGAAGCCTCGCGGCTGCAGCGCCGCCTGGTCCACGGCGGCGCCGACGGGGCGGCCCTGGTCACCGACGTCTCGGCGTCCAACGGCCTGATGGGCGGCCCGTTCGACGCCCGCGACCCCGACACCTTCACCATCACCGCGGTGCACCCGGCCGAGGTGTCCGCGGACCGGGTCACCGCCGCGGTCGACGAGGAGCTGGACCGCCTCGCCGAGCAGGGCCCCGACACCGAGGAGCTGGCGCGCCAGACCGCCCGCTGGGTCGCCGCCCTGCACCGCGAGGACGACCGCGTCATGTACCGGATGCTCGGGCTCGGCGCCCGCGAGCTGCTCTACGGCCGCGCCGAGCTCGCCGTCGAGCTCCCCGGCAGGCTGGCCGCGCTGACCGGTGCCGACGTCGCCGCCGCGGCCGCCCGGCTGCGGTCCTCCGGGCGGGCCGTCCTGCTGGTCGAGCCGGCCGCCGAACCGCCCGGGGACGGCGGCGCGTGAGCGCCCCGACCCGTCCCGGCACCGTGAACCACACCGAAGGGGGCCCTGCGTGAGCGCCGCCCGCACCCACCGCAGCGCGGAGGAGATCGGCCGCACCGAGCGCGGCCCCCGCCCGCTGCCCGCGCTCGGCCGGACCAAGGAGGTGCCGCTGCCGGACGTGCTCACCGAGACCCTTCCGAACGGGCTGACCGTCCTGGCCGCCCACCGTCCGGGGGTCCCGCTGGTCGAGACCGTCCTGCGGATCCCGGCCGCCTCTCCGGAGCCGGTCGCCGACGCCGCCCGCACCGCGGGCACCGAGGTGCTCGCCGAGACCGTCCTGACCGGCACCGCGGGCCGCGACCGGATCGGCATCGACGACGCACTGGCCTCGGTCGGCGGGGAGCTCGGCGTCGCCGTCGACCCGGAGTACCTGCAGGCGGGCGGCTCCGCGCTGGCCACCGGACTGCCGACGGTCCTCGACGTCCTCGCCGACGTCCTCACCGGCGCCACCCATCCCGACGCCGAGGTCGCCCGTGAGCGATCCCGGCTGGCCGAGCGGATCGCGGTCGCCCGCGCGCAGCCGCGCACCGTCGCCCGCGAGGCGCTGATGCGCCGCCGCTTCGGCGACCACCCGATCGTCTCGGAGATGCCGACCGCCGAGGCGGTCGCCGCGGTGACCCCGGAGCGCGTGCGGGAGCTGCACGCCGACGTCGTCGTCCCGGACGGCGCGAGCCTGGTCCTCGTCGGCGACATCGACCCCGAGGCCGCGATCGCCGAGGTCGCCCGCCGGCTCGGGGGATGGACCGGTGACCACCCCGCCCGCTCGCTGTCCGCCCCGTCGATGCCGCGGGCGGGCGACCTGGAACTGGTCCACCGGCCCGGCTCCGTGCAGTCCCAGCTTCGCCTCACCGCGCCCGGCCTGGACCGCACCGACGAGCGCTACACCGCCTTCCAGCTCGCGAACCTCGTGTTCGGCGGCTACTTCTCCTCGCGCTGGATGGAGAACATCCGGGAGGACAAGGGCTACACCTACGGCGCGCACTCCGGCCAGGAGTTCGTGCCCGGCGGTGCGGTGCTCGGCCTCGACGCCGACGTCGCCTCCGACGTCACCGCCGCCGCCCTGCTGGAGACCCGCTACGAGCTCGGCCGCATGGTGGCGGTCCCGCCGGCCGAGCAGGAGGTCACCTCGGCCCGTCGCTACGGGATCGGCTCGCTGCTGATCTCGCTGGACAGCCAGTCCGCGCTGGCCGGCACCCTGTCCGCGCTGCACGCCGCGGGGCTCGACGTCGACTGGCTCCGGGACCGGCCGCGCCGGCTGGAGGAGGTGACCGTCGACGAGGTCGCCGAGGCCGCCACCGCGCTGTTCGCGCCGACCCGGTTCACCGGGGTGATCGTCGGGGACGCCGACGTGATCGGGCCACCGCTCGCCGCGCTCGGCGGCGTGGTCCGCGGAGGCGGGCGATGAGCCGCGGGGACTTCTCCCTGACCGAGGAGCCGGTGCTGTCGCGCAACGCGCTGTCCCGCGACGAGAACCGGCGCCTCGACCCCGGTTACGTGCGCGACACCTGGGCGACGGCACGCGTCGTCGTCGTCGACGAGTCGGGCCGCACCCCGGTCGACTGGGAGGTCGAGCCGGGCCGCGAGTTCCGCGATGTCGACGCCGCCGCCTGGGACGACGCGGCGGGCCGCGGCGGGCACGTCCGGACCCGCGCGGGCACCGACGTCGCCGCGGAGCCGCCGGCCGAGGCCGTGCTGCTCGGCGAACGCGACGGCGTCCCGTACTGGGCGGTGCGTGTCGGGACCGAACGCACCGCCGACAGCGACATCTTCACCGGCGAGGGGGAGTGGGCCGACCTGCGCGCCGCCGGCGCGTTCCTCGACCCGCTCGGATCCGGGCTGCTCACCGGTGCGGTCGCCACGCTGAGCTGGCACGACCGCGCCCGGTTCTGTGCGATCGACGGCACCCGCACCCGCCCGCACAACGCGGGGTGGGCCCGGATCTGCGACAACGGCCACGAGGAGTACCCGCGCACCGACCCGGCGATCATCTGCCTGGTGCACGACGGCGCGGACCGCGTCCTGCTCGCCCGTCAGCCGGTGTGGCCGGCCGGGCGCTACTCGGTGCTCGCCGGGTTCGTCGAGTCCGGCGAGTCGCTGGAGGCGTGCGTGCACCGCGAGATCTCCGAGGAGGTCGGCATCGCGGTGTCCGACGTGCGCTACCTCGGCAGCCAGGCGTGGCCGTTCCCGCGGTCGCTGATGGTCGGTTTCCACGCGATCGGGGATCCGGACGTGCCGCTGACCCCGCAGGACGGCGAGATCGCCGACGCCCTGTGGATCACCCGGGACACGCTGCGGGCGGCGCTGGCCCGCGGCGACTGGGGCTCCCGGGACGAGCCCGACCCCGGCGACGGCCCGGTCGTTATACTGCCGGGCAAGGTCTCGATCGCGCGCACCATGCTCGAGTCCTGGGCAGTGGCCGGGGGCTGACCCCACGGACGAAGCGACAGCTCGCCCCCGGTGAGGTACCGGTGGCGGGCCGTCGCGCTCCGTGGTGGGAGATCAGGGAAGGTGTCAGACCCCGAGTCGGGTCTTCACCTCGGAGAAGCTGGGGTTCGTCGCGACCGACTCGTCCGGGAACACGACGGTCGGCACCGTGCGGTTGCCGCCGTTGGCCTTCTCGACGAACGGCGCGGCGTCCGGCTCGCGCTCGATGTCGATCTCGCGGTAGCCGATGCCGGCCTGGTCGAGCTGCAGCTTGAGTCTACGGCAGAAGCCGCACCAGCTGGTCGTGTACATCGTCAGGTCCGCCATGTCGGGTACAACCGGTCAGCTCCGCGGATTCTTCCCCGTCGGCTGTGACCTGCCTGGCACCCGGACAGGCGGGGCGGGCGGCCCGTGACCGTCGGGGGTGGGTGTCAGGATGGGTGGGTGCCGTCCCGATCCGCCGCCCGCCCCGCCCGTGCGACCCGCGCCGTGCCGGACCCGGTCGGCGCGGACGGTCTGGACCCCGAGCAGCGGGCCGCGGTGTACGCACCGCGCGGCCCGGTGTGCGTCCTCGCGGGGGCGGGCACCGGCAAGACCCGCACGATCACCCGGCGGATCGCGCACCTGGTGACCTCGGGCCATGTCGCCGCCGGCCAGGTACTGGCCGTCACCTTCACCGCCCGGGCCGCGGGGGAGCTGCGCACCCGGCTGCGTGCCCTGGACGCGTCCGGGGTGCAGGCCCGGACGTTCCACGCCGCCGCGCTGCGTCAGCTGCGCTACTTCTGGCCGCAGATGGTCGGTGGCAGCCCGTGGCCACTGCTCGACGGCAAGCTGCGGCTCGTCGGCCAGGCCGCCGCCCGCGCCCGGGCCGGCACCGACTCCGACGCGCTGCGCGACCTCGCCTCCGAGATCGAGTGGGCGAAGTCCACGCTGGTCGCCCCGTCGGACTACGCGGCCGAGGCTGCCCGCCGCCGTCGAGACACACCCGGCCCGGCCGAGCAGGTGGCCGCCGTCTACGCCGCGTACGAGGAGCTGAAGAACGCGAGCGAGCAGCTCGACTTCGACGACCTGCTCCTGCACACCGCGATCGCGCTGGAGGAGCACGGTGGCGTCGCCGAGGAGTTCCGGTCGCGCTACCGGTGCTTCGTCGTCGACGAGTACCAGGACGTGACCCCGCTGCAGCAGCGCCTGCTCGACGCCTGGCTCGGCGACCGCGACGACCTGACCGTCGTCGGCGACGCCAACCAGACGATCTACACCTTCGCCGGCGCCTCACCCCGCTACCTGCTGGAGTTCCCGCGCCGCTTCCCCGACGCCGCCGTCGTGCGCCTGCAGCGTGACTACCGCTCCACCCCACAGATCGTCGGCTGCGCGAACCAGCTGATCGGGGCGGCCCGCAACCGGCCCGCCGGGTCCCGGCTGCAGCTCGTCGGGCAGCTCCCGCCGGGGCCCGACCCGGACTTCTCCGAGCACGAGGACGAGGCGGGGGAGGCCGCCGCCGTCGCGGGCCGGATCCTGACCCTGATCAACGACGGCACCGAGCCGTCGGAGATCGCGGTGCTCTTCCGGATCAACGCCCAGTCCGAGGCGTTCGAGCAGGCCCTGTCCGACGCCGGGGTGCCCTACCAGATCCGCGGCGGCGAGCGGTTCTTCAACCGGCCCGAGATCCGCCGGGCGATGCTCGCGTTGCGCACCGCGGCGCCGGACCAGCGGCCGGGCACCGACCTCGTCGACGTCACCCGCGCGGTGCTGACCGCGCGCGCCGGGCTGACCGACGAGCCGCCGAAGGGTGCCACCCTGCGCGCGCAGTGGGAGTCGCTGCTGGCGCTGGTCGGCGTCGCCGAGGAGCTTGCCGCGGTCGAGCCGCAGGCCGACCTGCAGCGGCTGTGCGTGGAGCTGGAGACCCGCGCCGACCACGCGCAGGCGCCCGTCGTCAACGGCGTCACGCTGGCGTCGCTGCACGCCGCGAAGGGCCTGGAGTGGGACGCGGTGTTCCTCGTCGGGCTCGCCGACGGCACCCTCCCCATCGGCCACGCGGGTGACGACGAGGCCGCCGTCGAGGAGGAACGCCGGCTGTTCTACGTCGGCGTCACCCGCGCCCGGCGGGTGCTGTCGACGTCGTGGTCGCTGTCCCGGGCCTCCGGGCGCGGCCCGAAGCGACGCCGCTCGCGGTTCCTCTACGGACTGATCCCGGACTCGCACCCCGCGTCCCGTGTGGCCGGCGAGCGCCGCCCCGGGGGCGCCCGGCCCAAGTGCCGCGTCTGCGGGACCCCGCTGTTCGGCACCACCGCCACCAAGCTCCTCCGCTGCGACGACTGCCCGTCCGATGTGGACCTGGAGCTGCTGGACCGGCTGAAGCAGTGGCGGGCGGCGGAGGCGAAGGCGCAGGACGTGCCCGGTTTCGTCGTGCTCACCGACGCCACGCTCACCGCGATCGCGGAGCAGCGGCCGACCGGCCCGTCGGCCCTGGTCGGCATCCCGGGGATCGGCGCGGCCAAGCTGGACCGCTACGGCGACGAGGTGCTCCGGGTGCTCGCCGAGCACGAGTCGGAGGGGGCGCGTCCCCCTCTTCGGTAGGGATCTGCGTGAACTTCCGGCGAGACTTCGAATAATCGGTTGCCGTGCCGTGTGCAGCACTTCTAGTGTCGTCGGCACCAGGTGGAGCGCCACGCTCCCGACACAGACGCGTCGCGCGGGAGACCGCGGGCGGAACCGCAGGAGGTGACGAGATGGGCACGATCAACACGACCGACCTGATCGGCGCCACCCTGTCCGCCCCGGCCCCGGCCCCGGTGTGCGTCCCGGAGCAGACCGTCGTCGCGCACGACGTCGCTCACGCGGGCATCGCGGTCACCGCGGAGTCCGGCGTCCGTCGTCGTCAGCAGGGGGTGGCGCTGCTCGCGCCGTCGACGCCCCGTTCCACGGGTGAGGTGTACCCGCAGGGCGGCATGTCGGTCGCGGTCGCCGGCCCGATCTTCGATGACAAGTGCACAGCTGCGTTCGTTCCCGGGCGCCGAGGGGGTACCTGACCTCCTCAGCACCCAGCGAGTCCCATCGGGGCCGCGGAACCCACGCACACGGGTTCCGCGGCCCCGATTTTTTGTCCCAGGTTCCGTCCCGAGAGATGACACACCCTGACCAGACCGGTCCTGACCCGTAGCAGAGAAGTTCGATCGAGGAGGTCGATCGTGTACGTGCGATCCGTTCCGTGTGACGGCGGAATGATCACCGAGCAGTCCGGCGCCGGCGTCGGACCCGACCAGGTGCGGCTCCGGTCGGTGCCGAGCGGGCCGTCCGGCCGCGGCTCGGCCCTGCCCTGCCGCAACGGCGACGCCGACCTGTGGTTCGCCGAGGCCCCGGCCGAGCTGGAGGAGGCCAAGTCCCGCTGCGGCGGCTGCCCGCTCCGGCAGGCCTGCCTGGACGGCGCGCTGGAGCGCGCCGAGCCGTGGGGCGTGTGGGGAGGCGAGATCTTCGACCACGGTCGGGTGGTCCCGCGCAAGCGCCCGAGGGGGCGTCCCCGCAAGGCCGACCTGGAGCGCGACCGGGCACTGGCCCTGGCCGCGAGCCGCTGACCACAGCACCACCGGCGCGACCCGCACCGCGGCACCGCCGACCCACCAGACCCGAGGAGACCGACATGAACGACCTGAAGCCGGCACCGGCCGTGCGACCGATGTCCCACACCGACCGTTCGTCCCACCTCGTGAACCAGGAGAACGTGATGACGCTCATCCAGGAAGCGTTGGCGAGATCCCATCAGCAGGAAGCGCAACGGGTGGCGGCCGAGCACCGGCTCGCGCGCCGGATCACCGCGGGCCGCGGCTGGTCCTGGATCGCGGCCTGGGCCGCCTCCCGAGCCGAGCGGGCGCGGCTGCGCGCCGGCTGATCCCACGGTCGATCCGTCGGTGCCCCGTCCGGACCCGCGTCCGGGCGGGGCACCGTCGTGTCCGGGACCTGCCGTGCCGCGGGTGGGAGGGTGCCTGCTCGTCGCTGTGCTCTGCTCACCGATACGCAGCACCGCAGCTCAGGGAGCCTGCGAGCCGGCGAAGGCGTCGGCGAACTCCGGCGACGGGGCGATCTCGGTGATCACGTCGACCAGCACCCCGTCCGGCCCGGCGACGATGAAGTGCCGCTGTCCGAAGGCCTCGTCCCGCACCGGGAGCAGGGCCTCCAGGCCGCCGCGGACGACGAGGCGGTCCCATTCGGCGTCGACGTCGTCGACCTCCATGTTCACCAGCATCCCGCCGGCCGACCGGCCGCGGTACGCCGCCGGGATCGTCGGATGGTCCCGGTCGAGCAGGGCGAGCTCGAAGCGCCCGCGCCGGAGACTGACGTACCAGTCGGCGTCGAAGACGCTCTCGAATCCCATCGGCCCGGTCCAGAACGCGCGGGCGGCCGGGAGGTCGGCCGTCGCGAGGACCGGGTAGCAGCTGTGGAGCACGGCGCACCCTCTTTGCATACCGGCGGTATGTGAACGAACTCAGCATACCACCGGTATGTCAATTGGGTGATGGTGCGGCCGTCCGGTTCGAGTGAACCGGATGCCGAGTCGTCGGGGTGGCACCTGGTCGACGCGCCGGGAGAACCCCGTCGAGCGCGCAGTGGTGGCGGCCCGGCCGGGCCGCGCCCGACCGGACGTCCCTGGCTACGCAACGAACCCGGAGACCGCGCTCACCTGCAGTGCTGCGTATCCGTGAGCAGAGCACAGCGACGACAGCACACCCCTGCCCGGAGGACCGTTGGAGCGAGGGGGGTCAGCCCGTGGGGGCGTCCGGCTCGAACATCTCCGGCTGCCACTCGGAGACGATCTCCCGCAGCCGTACGTGGGAGTCGAGCTGGCACAGGATGCCGACGGTCCCCATCGTCACCCGGTGCACCAGCAGGAACCGCGGGGGCAGGTTCAGCGACCGGCCGATGGCCGCCTCCGGGCTGCGGAGGTCACCGACCCGCTCGGCCTGCTGCTGGATCCACCGGCGGCTGAAGTGGAACTCCTCGGTCCCCAGCGGTTCGGTGAAGGGTGCGAGGTAGCCGAGGATCTGCCCGGACTCGATCCGGGCGCCTTCGCGGACGAACCCGGCCGAGCGCATCAGGGCCATCAGGTCGCCGCTGCGCCTCTCGAGCGCGTACTTGGTCATCGTGACCAGCTCGGGAGGCATGCCGTCGGGCATCCGGGCGACGGCCCCGAAGTCGAGGACGAGCAGGCGGCCGTCGTCGAGGATCCCGAAGTTGCCGGGGTGCGGGTCGGCGTGCAGCAGGTGTGCGCGGTCCGGCGCGGAGTAGTGGAAACGGGCCAGCTGGTTGCCCGCGTGGTCGCGCTCCTCGCGGGTGCCGTCGCGGATGATCGAGGCCAGCGGACGGCCCTGCACCCACTCGGTGATGACGGCCTTGGGTGCGGACCCGACCACGCGGGGGATCTTCACGTCCGGGTCGTCCTCGTAGAACGCGGCGAACTCGCGCTGGTAGGCGGCCTCGTCGCGGTAGTCGAGCTCCTCCTCCATGCGGTCCTTGAGCTCCGCGACCAGCGGCTTGATCTCCATCCCGGGGACCAGCGGCTGCAGGATGCGGCTCATCCGCCCGAGCTGGCGCAGGTCCGAGCGCAGAGCCTCCTCGGCGCCGGGGTACTGCACCTTGACGGCGACCTCGCGACCGTCGCGCTTCCAGACCGCGCGGTGCACCTGGCCGATGCTGGCCGAGGCGGCAGGGGTCTCGTCGAAGTCGGCGAACCGGGACCGCCACGACCGCCCGAACTGCTGGGTGAGCATGTAGTCGACGTCGGCCATGGGCATCGGCGGCGCCGCGGCCTGCAGCTTGGTGAGTGCCTCGCGGTAGGGCTCGGCGTACTCGTCGGGCACGGCCGCCTCGAACACGCTCAGCGCCTGACCGAACTTCATCGCTCCGCCCTTGAGCTCGCCGAGCACCTCGAACAGTTGCTCGGCGCTCTTGGCCGCGAGCTGGGCGGCGATCTCGTCGCGGTCACCACCGGTGAGACGGCGCCCGAATCCTGCCGCGGCACGTCCGGCGACGCCGAGCGGGAGGCCGGCGAGCTTGGCGGTGCGCGAGACGGTCCGTCGGGGAATGTCGCTCACACCATGATTGTCCACCCGGCCGGGGTGGTCCCGCACGGCGCGGTGGGCCCCGGCGCACCGGCCGGTAGCGGCCCGGCCGTTGTGCCGCAGGGGCAGCCGGGGCGTCGGAAGCCCGGTCGGGTGACGACCGTCGCCGCCTCCGCGTCGACCTCCAGTACCGCTCCCCACGACGCGGGCGGCGCCCCGCCGCGCACCGGCCCGTCGACGGCGGCGAGCACCTGACCGACCGCCACCGCCGCCGTCGCGACCAGCACGTGCGGTGCCGCCGACGACGGCACCCCGGCCGTGCCGGGCGCCCCGGCGCAGTCGGGACACGGCCCCCGGCCGGGCAGGACGAGCGGCCCGACCGCGCCGCAGCCGTCGCGCAGGGCCACGAACAGATGCTCCATCGGCGACTCCGGCGGCAGCGGCCCGTCGCCGACGAGCACCACCAGGTCCGCGGGGACCCGCCGGGGCGGATCGGTGCCGACGCCCGCGTCGCGCAGGAAGGCACGCAGCTCGACCTCGCGGTCCCGGCCCGGCCCCACCGGCAGCCCGGCCAGGACGTCGTCGGCGCCCGTCACGCCGTGGACCTGCGGGTACATCTGTCCGATCCCGGCCCGGGCCAGCCCGGCGACGACCGCCACGGCGAGTGCGTCCGCGCCGCGGACCTCGACGAGCGTGCCCTCCCGGCGCCGCCGGACCCGGTCCTCGACGTCCGGGTCGGCGAGCAGCCCCGCCCGCCACAGGACGGCGAGCAGCACCGCGACCTCGTCGTCGCCCCGGGTGAGCGCACCGGTCACGCACGGCCCGTCGACGAGCCGGTCCAGCGCGGCGACGGCGGCGGGGGACAGCTCCTCCAGCAGCCGGGCGCGCGGTGGGCCGGACCCGATCCGGCGGGCCCGCGGCCCGGCGGGGAGGACGGCGAGGTGGGCGGCGAGTGCGAGCCGTGGGGGCAGTCCGGTCACCCGGGCCACGGTGCCCGGTCCGCGTGGCGACGGGGCCGGAACGCGTCCGCGCCGTTAGCACCCGCGAACCGCGGCGGCCTACCCTGGAGCCATGGCGAGTCCCCCGGTAGAGGTCCGACGCAGCGCCCGCCGGAAGCGCATGGTCAGTGCCCGACGGGAGGGGGAGCGGCTCGTCGTGTTCATCCCGGGCTGGATGTCCCCCGAGCAGGAACGCGACTGGGTCGCGGAGATGGTGAAGCGGGTCGAGGCGAGCGAGGCACGTCGCCGCTCACCGGGCCGCGACAACGACGAGGCCCTGATGCGCCGCGGCCAGGAGCTGTCGAAGCGCTGGCTGGAGGGGCGGGCGCGGCCGTCGTCGATCCGGTGGGTGCCGGTGATGCGCACGCGCTGGGCGTCCTGCACCCCCGACGACGCCACCATCCGGATCAGCGAACGTCTGCGGGACGCGCCGGGCTGGGTCGTCGACTACGTGCTGGTGCACGAGCTGGCCCACCTGCTGTCCGCCGCGCACGACGACGTGTTCTGGTCCTGGGTGCGCCGCTACCCGCGCACCGAGCGGGCCATCGGCTACCTGGAGGGCCTCAACGCCGCCGCCGAACTCGGCATCAGCGGTGTCGACGGCGACCAGGCCACCGCCGACGAGACCGACGGGTCCGCCGACGCGGACGGAGAGGTCGGCGGGTTCGGCGGGACCGGCCCCGGGGTGGAGCCGGTCCGCGCGACCGGGACCTGAGCCGGGCTCAGGAGCCCGACCGGCCCGACCCGTCCTCGCCGTCGGTGCCGTCGGTGTCCTCCGTGGAGGGCTTCTCCGACGGCCCGGCCGACTCGGCCCTCTTGTCTGCGTCGTTCGCCGCGTCCTTCTCCGCGTCGGCCGCCATCTGGCGCTCCAGCTCGGCGATCGGGTCGTCCGGGACGGCCCCGCCTGCCGTGCCGCCGCGCACGAAGGCGGCCGGGTCGTCCAGGTCGTCGGCCGACGGGATCAGGTCGGGGTGGGCCCAGACCGCGTCGCGACCCTCGACGCCGCGCTCGGCGCCCAGGAGCTTCCACAGGTCCGCCGCGGCCCGCAGCTTCCGCGGCCGCAGCTCCAGCCCGACGATCGTCGCGAACGCCTGCTCCGCGGGTCCGCCCGAGGCGCGGCGGCGACGCATCGTCTCGCGCATCGCCTCGGCCCCGGGCAGGCGCTCGGCCAGGGCCTCGGCGACGACGGTGTCCACCCAGCCCTCGATCAGGGCGAGCAGGGCCTCGAGCCGGGCCAGCGCCGCCTTCTGCGCCGGGGTGTCCTCCGGCTCGAACATGCCGGACTGCATGGCCTCCTGGATCGACTCCGGGTTCGACGGGTCGATCCCGCGGGCGAGCTCCTCGATCCGTGAGGTGTCCACGGTGATGCCGCGGGCGTACTCTTCGACGGCGCCGAGCAGCCGCTCGCGCAGCCAGTGCACGTGGGTGAACAGCCGCTGGTGGGCGGCCTCGCGCGCGGCGAGGAAGAGCGTGACCTCGCCGGCCGGGCGGTCCAGGCCCTCGGTGAACCGGGCGACGGCCTCGGGCAGCAGGGCCGACGTGCGCTCCGGGCCGACCGGGATGCCGAGGTCGGTGGAGGTCAGCACCTCCTTGCCGAGCTGGGCCAGGCCCTGGCCCAGCTGGCTGCCGAACGCCATCCCGCCCATTTTGCCGAGCATCCCCAGCATCGGGCCGGCCGCGCCGCGGACCTCCTCGGGCAGACCCTCGACCCAGGCCGAGGACAGCCGCGTCGCCACCGGGTCGCAGAGCCGCTTCCAGGTCGGCATCCCGGCCCGCACCCAGTCCGAGGGCGTCCAGGCCTTCACCTCGCCGCCGGAAGAGGGGAACGACGTCGCCGGATCGAGCCACAGCTCCGCGAGCTTCACGGCCTCGGCGACCCCGCTGCGCTGAGCGTCGGTGAGCGACGACGTCGACTGCGCGAGCTGCTGGGTGGCGATCTGGGCGGCGAGGTCGTAGTCGACGGGCCCGCCGTCGCCGGAGCCGCTGCTGGAGAGCATCTGGCCGAGCTGGGACAGCATCTGGCCGAGCTGGCTCATGTCGAACTGGCCGCCGCCGGGCATACCCGGCATGCCGGGGAGCCCGCCCGTGCCGAACGCCGCGAACGGGTTCTGGCCCGCGCCGCCGGACGGCCCCGAGGGGTCGTCGGACTGCGGGTGCGACCCGAAGCCGAACGGGTCCTTCGGGCCCTCGGGCTCACCCTTCCCACCCGTGCCCGACGCACCCCCGTCCTTGCCGGAGGCGTCGCCGGAACCCGAGTCGGGCTGGTCGCCGGGCTCGCGGTCGGGGTCACGGTCGGCGGGGCCGAAGCCGAAGGGGACGTCGCTCATGGCGTCCACCGTACGCGGGGCCGGGGGGGTGGTCGCCGCCCCACGGCCGGTGGATCGGGCCTGGTGGGGCCGTGTTCGCTGCGGGCGGACCGGGGAACTAGGAACATCCGGCGGGCGTACCGCCGGTGTCGAGGGTGGTCAGCGCCCCGACCGCCTCGTCGAGGGTCCCGACCCGCACCAGCTGCAGCCCGTCGGGTGCGTCCTCGGCGGCCTCGGCGCAGTTCGCGGCCGGCACCAGGAACGTCTGCGCACCGACCTCGCGGGCCTTCAGCATCTTGAACCGGATGCCGCTGATCGGGCCGACCCGGCCCTCGGCGTCGATGGTGCCGGTGCCGGCGACGAACCGGCCGCCGGTCAGCGGGCCCGGGGTCAGCTTGTCGACCAGCGCCAGACTGAACATGAGGCCGGCCGAGGGACCACCGACGTCGCCCAGGGAGATGGTCAGCTTCTGCCCCTCGGCGGGGGAGGTGGCCGGGGTGATGCCCAGGAAGGCCCGCGCCGGGTCGTCCGGGTGGGCGGCCGGGGTGACGGTGACCCGGCGCGGCGCGGCGTCCCCGCGCCGGATCGTGAGGGTGACCGGCTCCCCGGGGCGCGCGGCGCCCATCGCGTCGAGCAGCCCCTGGACCGAGGTCACCGGGGTCGCGCCGACGGCGCGGATCTCGTCGCCCGGCTCCAGCACCCCCGCCGACGGCGAGCCGGGGGTCAGCGCGCCGACCGTGACCCGGGTCGGCAGGTGGAGGTGGTTCAGCGCCGCGGCCTCGGCGTTCGCGATCGAGCCGTCGAACTCCTGCTGGTTGGCCTGCGTGACCTGCTCGGTGGACTCGCCGGGCGGGTACAGCGACCAGCGCGGCGCGAGCCGGTAGGTGCCCGATGCCCACATGCCCAGGGCCCGCAGCGTCGAGATCCCGTCGGTGACGCCGACGGTGGTCATGTTCAGGTGCCCGGTCGTCGGGTAGGTCGGCAGCCCCTCCGTCGACACCACGGGCGTGCCGTCGACCTCGCCGAGGGTGTCGAACGTGGGCCCGGGCCCGAGGGCGACGACCGGCGCGGGGACCACCGTCCCGACCGCGGTGAGGGCCAGCAGTACGAGGACCGCGGTCACCCACGTCGAAGATCGAACGCCCACGGGACGGAACCCTACGATCGTGCGACGGCGGGGGTGCGCCCGACCCCGGTCCGTCCTGCGACGATGCGGGTCGGGGTGCCGGTGCCGAGCTGCCCGATGTGTCGTTTTCGTCCCGACACGCCGGGACCCGACGGCGACTTCACCGAACCTCCGTACAGTTGCCCTCGGAGAACCGTGCCGTCACCCCAGCCGGCCGCGCTCTCCACGTGTCGTACCCGAACTGTGGAGTGTGCCCGTGTCGTCCATGCGGCCCCCTGTGGGAGCGCCGTCGCTGACCCGCCGAACCCGGATCCTGCTGGTCGCCGCGGGCGTCCTCGTAGTTCTTCTGCTCGGTGGCTCGCGGCTGCTGAACTTCTACGTCGACTACCTGTGGTTCGGCGAGGTCGGTTTCCGGAGCGTCCAGCTCACCCGGCTGTTCACCCAGATCGTGCTCTTCGGGGTCGTGGCCCTGGTGGTGGGCGGGCTGGTCGCGCTGACGCTGTGGCTGGCCTACCGGTACCGCCCGGTCTTCGTGCCGGTGTCCGGCCCCGAGGACCCGGTCGCGCGCTACCGGACCACGATCATCCAGCGCCTGCGCGTGTTCGCCGTCGGCGTGCCGGTCGTGATCGGGCTGATCGCCGGTCTCGCGGCACCGACCCAGTGGGAGACCGTGCAGATGTTCCTGCACGGCACCCCGTTCGGCCGGGCCGATCCCGAGTTCGGCAACGACATCGGGTTCTACGCCTTCACCCTGCCGTTCCTGCGGATGAGCCTGAACTGGCTGTTCGTCGCCGTCGCGATCTGCTTCGTGCTCGCGCTGGTGACCCACTACATCTTCGGCGGCATCCGGCTGTCGGGCCGCTCCGGCTTCGTCTCCACCGCCGCGCGTGCCCAGCTCGCCGTGCTCGCCGGGGTGTTCGTGCTGCTCAAGGCCGTCGCCTACTGGTTCGACCGCTACGACCTGCTGTGGTCCAACCGGAACGCGCAGACGTTCTACGGCGCCACCTACACCGACCTCAACGCGGTCCTGCCCGCCAAGCTGATCCTGCTGGTCATCGCGGTGATCTGTGCCCTGGCGTTCTTCGTCGCGGCGTTCCGCCAGAACCTGCAGATCCCGGCCGTCGCCGTGGTCATGCTCGTCGTGTCCTCGATCCTGGTCGGAACGGCGTTCCCGCTGGTGCTGCAGCAGTTCGTCGTCGCGCCCAACGCGAACGTCAACGAGGCCCCGTCGATCGAACGCAACATCGCGGCGACCCGGGACGCGTTCGGCATCGGGCCGGACAAGGTCGACATCACGCCCTACGCGGGCACGTCGGAGGCCACACCGGCCCAGGTCCGGGCCGACACCGACACCATCCCCAACATCCGGCTGCTCGACCCGGGCAAGCTCAACCGCACGTTCACCCAGCTCCAGCAGCGACGGAACTTCTACGGGTTCTCGCCCAGCCTGGACATCGACCGCTACACCGTCGGCGGCCAGACCCGCGACTACATCGTCGCGGCGCGCGAGATGAACGCCAACGGCCTGGTCAACAACCAGCAGGACTGGATCAACCGGCACCTGGTCTACACCCACGGCAACGGGATCGTGGCCGCGCCGGCGAACCAGGTGAACGAGGCGTTGGAGGACGCGGGCGGCTCCGGCGGCCTGCCGAACTTCCAGGTCTCCGACACCCAGCAGCAGGGCTTCGTGCCCGTCCAGCAGCCCCGCATCTACTACGGCGAGCTGCTCGACAACCAGTACTCGATCGTCGGCGCCGAGCCGGGCACCCCGCCGCGGGAGTACGACTCCGACGAGGCGCAGTACACCTACACCGGGGCCGGCGGCGTCCCGATCGGCGGGCTGTTCAACCGCACGGTGTTCGCGCTGGCCTACGGCGAGCGGAACATCCTGTTCAACAACTCGATCAACGCCGACTCGAAGATCATGTACGTCCGGAACCCGCGGGACCGCGTGCAGGCGGTGGCCCCGTGGCTGACGCTGGACAACGACCCGTATCCGGCCGTCGTCGACGGGCGGGTGCAGTGGATCATCGACGGCTACACCACGCTGCAGAACTTCCCCTACGCCGAGCGCGTGCAGCTGGGTGACGCCACGTCGGACTCGCGGCTCGGGCCGAACGGCCAGCAGCTGCCGAACGACACGATCAGCTACCTGCGCAACTCGGTCAAGGCCACGGTCGACGCCTACGACGGCACCGTGAAGCTCTACGCCTTCGACGAGACCGACCCGGTGCTGCAGACCTGGGAGAAGGCGTTCCCGGGCACGGTCGAGCCGCGCTCGGCGATCACCCCGGACCTGCAGGCCCACCTGCGCTACCCGGAGGACCAGTTCAAGGTCCAGCGTGAGCTGCTGACCCGCTACCACGTCGACGACCCGAACGAGTTCTTCTCCACCGTGTCGTTCTGGGACGTCCCGTCCGACCCGACCGTGCAGGGCGGCAACGGCGGCAGCCAGGACGCGCAGCCGCCGTACTACATCTACGCGGGGCTGCCGGGGCAGGAAGGCGCGTCGTTCCAGCTGACCAGTGCGCTGGTCAGCCTGCGGCGGCAGTTCCTCGCCTCCTACGTCTCGGCCAGCTCGGACCCCGACACCTACGGGAAGCTGACCGTGCTGCAGCTGCCGAACGAGACCCAGACGCTCGGCCCGCAGCAGGTCCAGGCCCGGTTCCTCGGTTCGCCCGAGGTGTCGTCGGAGCTGAACCTGCTACGGCAGAACCAGACCACGATCGACTACGGCAACCTGCTGACGCTGCCGGTGGCCGGTGGTCTGCTCTACGTCGAGCCGGTCTACATCGAGCGTGCGGGCGGGCAGGACAACTCGACCTACCCGCAGCTGGCCCGCGTCCTGGTGTTCTACGGCGACCGGCTCGGCTACGACGCGAGCCTGTCCCGGGCTCTCGACGAGGTGTTCGGCGCCGGCGCCGGTGCCGCCGCGGGCGGAGCCGCCCCGACGACCGGGCAGCCCGGCCGACCGACGACGCCCACGACCCCGACCACGCCGAACGGTCAGGGCGCCCAGACCCCGGCGGCGCCCAACGCGGCGCAGGCGACCGCGGCGCAGCAGATCCGCACGGCGTTGAACGACCTCAAGGCGGCCCAGCAGTCCGGTGACTTCGCCAGGCAGGGCGAGGCGCTGGCGGCGCTGGACCGTGCTGTCGCGGCGTTCCAGAGCGCCGGCGGCTGATCGCAGTTGGTCCTCGTCGGGCCGGACCCCCCCTGCGGGTGGGGTCCGGCCCGGTGTGTAGGGTTGTGCCTACAACACAGACGGAATGCACGCGGTTCCGTTCGGCGCGGGGTGGAGCAGCTCGGTAGCTCGCTGGGCTCATAACCCAGAGGTCGCAGGTTCGAATCCTGCCCCCGCTACCACTCACGAAGGCCCCCGGGTACCCCCTGGGGGCCTTCGTCCTGTCAGGGGGGTCCGCGCGTACTCGGCGACGACCACGCCCGAGCAGTACGGCGTCGACCGCACCAGCTCCCAGGACCGCGGGTGGTACCCGCCGGCGTCGTCGAACAGGGACTTTCCCGCTCCGAGGACGACCGGGTTCACCTTGAGCACCAGCCGGTCGATCTCGCCCGCCAACGCGGTCGCGAGCCGCCCGCCCCCGCAGAGCCAGATGTCGGCGCCGTCGCGCTGCTTCAGCTCGCGGACGAGCTCCACCGGGTCGCGCCCGGTCAGGGTGATCCCGGCGGGCACCGCGTCGGCGGGGCGGCTGCGGGACAGGACGTACTGCTCCAGGTGCGGATACGGGTCGGCGGTGACCGACAGGCCTGCGGCGTAGGTGTTCCAGCCCATCAGTACGGTGTCGAAGCGGGTGTTGTCCGCGGTCAGCCCGAGCATCTCCAGCCCGACGGCCGGGATCGTGTCGGTCCAGTCGCGCAGGATCATGTCGATGTGGTCGCCGGTCTGCGGGAAGGCGTCGAAGGTGTCGTCGGGGGCCGCGATGCGGCCGTCGAGCGAGACCGCGACGTAGTAGATGAGCTCACGCACGGGCAGACCTCCGGGGTCGATCAACCACGACTGCTGTTGTGGTCGATCGAAAGTACAACAGGCGTCGTGGTTCGTCTACGGTCCCCGTATGGCACGCAACGACGACCGCAGGCAGCGGCTGGCCGACGCCGGGCTGGCCGTGCTGGCCCGCGAGGGCGCCCGGGGGCTGACCCACCGTGCGCTGGACCGGGAGGCCGGTGTCCCGACCGGCACGGCGTCGAACTACTTCCGGACCCGCGCCGAGCTCGTCCGTGCGCTGGCCGACCGGATCGGGCAGCGGCTGGCGCCGGACCCGGAGACCGTCGCCGGGATGCGGGCGGGGGAGGCGGGGCCTGCGATGTTCGCCGACCACATCCGCGACGTCGTGCGCCGGCTCGGCGCCGAACCCGAGGTGACGCTGGCGCTCTTCGAGCTGCGCCTGGAGGCCGCCCGGCGGCCGGAGGTCGCCGAGGTCATGGGGGAGTGGCTGCGCGCGGGGTTCGCCGGTGACGTCGCCTACAACCGGGCCGCGGGGCTGCCCGGCGGGCCCGCGGAGATCGCGCTGTTCCACTACGCGGTCGACGGCCTGCTCCTGGACCGGCTGACCCTGTCCATCGACCCGGACACCCCGACCGACGCCGTCGTCGACGCGCTCGTCGACGGTCTGCTCCCGCCCGCTCAGGGCGCCGGTGCGACCTCCAGCACCCGGTAGCCGCGCTCGGAGGCGAGGCGGGTCGTCGGGAAGCCCTGCTCGTCGCTCAGCCACCGTTGCAGCGAGTCCGAGCCCAGGTTCTTCGCCACCACCAGGTAGGCCCGCCCGCCGGGGAGGAGCCGCGGGAGCCAGCGCAGCAGCAGCTCGTGCAGCGCGGCCTTGCCCGAGCGGATCGGGGGGTTGGAGTAGATCCCGGCGAAGGTCACGTCGTCGGGGACCTCCCCGGGCCGGCAGGCGGTCACGTTGCCCAGCCCGGCCGCCTCGGCGTTCTCCCGGGTGAGGCCCAGCGCGCGCTCGTTGAGGTCCACCGCCCACACGGGCAGCCGACGGCGCCGGCTGGCCAGCGTGAGCGCGATGGGGCCGTAGCCGCAGCCGACGTCGAGCAGCGGCCCGCGGACCGGCGGCATCGGTGCGGTGTCGAGCAGCACCTTCGTCCCGCGGTCGAGGCGGCTGTGCGAGAACACCCCGGTGTCGGTCACCAGTGACAGGTCCACGCCGGACGTGTGCAGGCGGACCGAGCCGCGGTGGCTGGCGACGGACGGCGTGGCGCTGAAGTAGTGGTCACCCACACCGGGTGATGCTACGGCGGGGACACTGGGTGCATGCCGACACCACAGCCGATCCCCGAGGACGTCCCCATCCGTGAGGAGCCGATCCGGATCGGCCAGTTCCTCAAGCTCGCCGGACTGGCCGAGGACGGCGCGGATGCCCGCGAGATCCTCGAGGCCGGCGAGGTCACGGTGAACGGGATGCCCGAGCACCGCCGGGGCGCGCAGCTCCGACGTGGTGACGTCGTCGCCGTGGCCGGGCGGAGCGTCCGCCCGGCCTGAGGCTCACCAGTCGAGCTCGTCGAAGGCGGTCGCCAGGGTCGGTGCGAGGGTCGCGGCGTAGGTGGCGGTGAGGTGGTTGTCGTCCTTGTAGACGAGTACGTTGCCCACCTCGCTGCGGCAGAGCGCCGGGTCGCAGATGCCGTCGGACAGGTCGGCGAACACCACGTTCGGCGGGACACCCGGGACCACCGACCACGGCGGGTACGGCTGGTACAGCGTGTGCCGGTCGACGTCGCAGTCCGGTGCGCCCCGGCCCTGGGTGGCGACGCAGTCGACCACGTTGAAGTCGAACCGCGGGTTGTCGCGGACCGCGACGACCGGGATCCCGGCCGTGTCGAGCCGCTGCCAGGCCTGCACGAACCCCTCGGGGGTCTGCTCGTGCAGCCCTGGACGCACGTCGCGGCTGGCGAGGGTCAGTACCGCGTCGGGTGGCGCCGTGACCAGCTGGTCGTGCACCGCGGCGTTCCAGTCGGTGCAGCCCTGGTCCTCGGGCACGGCCTCCGAGCGCACCGACATCGGGCAGGCCCCGCGGAACATGCCCACCATCGACCAGTTGCGCTGCTCGGCGATCACCGCGAGCGCGGCGGCGTACTGCTGGGCGTGCGAGTCGCCGACCACGGCGACCGTCCGCTCCGAGGTCTCCGGGTCCGGCGCGGGCACCGTGCAGACCTCCAGCTCCGCGCCGTGCTCGGACGGCCCGCAGTCCCAGCTGGTGCCGTGGTAGCTCCAGTCGTCGGGCGCCTGCACCAGCGACGGGGTCAGCTCGGCGTCGGCCGGGTCGAGCGAGGCGAGGTCGAACTGCGGGGACAGCGCCCCCGCGCCCGGGTGCGACGGCGAGCCCGCCAGCACCGGCGTCGACGCCCGCGCGGCGGCCAGCCCGTACCAGGACCCCGCGGCGACGAGCACCGTCAGCGCCAGCACCCCGCCGGTGCGCAGCGCGCGGCCCACGTCGAGCGCGGCGACCCGCTGCTCGACGAACCGGTGGGTCAGCCAGGCCAGCACGAACGACACCGCGATCACGGCGGCGCCCTGCTCCAGGTCCAGCCGGTCCTGCCCGGTGCGCACCAGCGTGAGCGTCAGGATCGGCCAGTGCCACAGGTACAGCGGGAAGGAGAGGTCGCCGATCGTGCGCAGCACCCGTCCCGACAGCAGGTGGTCGACGCCGAACCGGTGCCCGGACCGCCCGGCGACCAGCACCATCGCCGCGGCCAGCGTCGGCCAGAGCGCGGCCCAGCCGGGGAACGCGCGGTCCACCTGCAGCAGGATCCCGCAGGAGACCAGCGCGACCACGCCGCCCCAGCCGAGCACGGCGCGGGTGCCGGGGGTCAGCTCCGGCCGGTCCTCGATCCGGGAGATCCACAGCGCCAGCAGCCCGCCGAGCGCGAACTCCCAGATCCGCGTCGCGGAGTGGAAGTAGGCCAGCGGCTGGTTCACCAGCGGCAGGTACACCGAGTACGCGAACGAGGCCCCGCCGACGGCGAGCAGCGTGCCGGTGAGCCGCCGGTGCAGGTCGGCCCCGTCCCGCCGGGTCGCGATCGCGACGCCGGCCACGACCAGCGGCGCGAGCAGGTAGAACTGGCCCTGGATGGACAGCGACCAGAAGTGCTGGACGATGCTCGCCGCGTTGTCGCGGGCCGCGTAGTCGACCGAGTTGTGCGCCAGCTCCCAGTTCTGCAGGAACAGCAGCGACGCGACCGTCTCCCGGACGGTCGGCATCCACCGGTTCTCCGGCAGCAGCCAGAACCCGGCCACCACACCCGCGGTCAGGACCACCGTCATCGCCGGCAGGAGCCGGGAGAACTGACGTCGCCAGGTGGCGAGCACGTCGATCCCGCCCCGCGCCGCGGCCCGGTACAGGCCACCTGTGATGAGGAAGCCGGTGATCAGGAAGAACACGTCGACGCCGCCGGAGACCCGGCCGACCCAGACGTGGTAGACGACCACCAGCAGCACCGCCAGGGCGCGCAGGCCCTGCAGCTCCGGACGGAACCGGGAACGCGTGGCACCGCCGGCGGTCGTTCCGGTGCGGGCGGCGGGTGCTCCACCGGGAGACGTCACGAGTGGCAGCTCCTCGTTCGGCACGGTCGGGTGAAGGAAAGTTTACGTTCCGGCCGCTCAACGACGACGGCGGTCACCGGGTTCCCCCGGTGACCGCCGTCATGGGTCAGGGTGTCGCTCAGTATCCGATGTATCCGCCGTGGCTGCCGACCCGGCCACCCGCGTCGAGGGTGTCGATGCCGTAGCGGTCGATCATGTAGCGGACGCCGGCGGTGATGTTCGCGATCGGGTCGGTGATCGACCGGTCCGCGAAGTCCGGGTGCACGTAGGCCGCGAACGTCGAGGGGATGACCTGCATGAGGCCCTCGGACGGGTTGCCGGCCGCGGCGTTGGAGTCCCAGTTGTTGATGGCGTTGGGGTTGCCGTTGGACTCCTTGAGGATGATCCGCTTGAGCCCGGCCGTGTAGGACTGGGACAGCCCCATGTGGTCCAGGGCCTCGGCGATCCAGCCGTCCAGCCCGCCCTTGGCGACGATCGCGTCGATCCGGGCCTTCTCGGCTGCGCGCGCCTGCTCGGCCGCGGCGGCCTTGGCGTGCTCGGCGGCGATCTTCGTCGCGATCTCGTGCGCCTTGCCCAGCGACGCGAGGTCGGCGTCGCCGGCGGGGGCCGCGGACTGCAGCGCGCCCGACGCGGCGGACGGCTGGGCGAAGGAGACCGGGCTGAAGAAGCCGGAGGTCGAGCCGTCGGTGGCCTTCGTGGCGGACGGGATGTTCGCGGAGTACGCGGCCAGCGTCGTCGCGGCGGTGGTGCCGCCCTCCTCGGCGTCGGCCTGCGCGGAGGTCCCGTCCAGAGTGGTCGGGACGATCGCGGCGAACGCACCGGAGGCGAGCACGCCGAACGCGGCGCCGGTGGCGGCCGTGCGGGTGCCCGCACGGCGCGCGGCGTGCGCCGTGCCGCCGTGCCGCGGCGCGCGGAGGGACGGCGCAGCGGCCGTTGCTGCGGGTGTGGTCGCCACGGATCGGGGGAACCCGTGGTGGCCACCGGGGGAGCGGTGTCCGGTCAAGGAAACGCCTTTCGGATCACGGACGGCACCGCGCACGAACGGCCGGGTCGGGGGTCCCGGGTGAGCCGGTCGGGGAGTCCGGCTCCAGCCCGCTCGTGATCGGGCCGTGATGACTGGGGACAACCGTAGAGGCCCCCGCCCCGGGGGTCCAGCACCGGGGTTGTCGGTCGCCGCGCGGCAGACACCGTTCACCGGTTTCGTGATCTTGAGCGAGTGCGTGAGGCAACCCGATGGACGGTGCAACCCGGCCGACGGACGGTGGTCTCCGCAGGTGGCGGGGGGCGACGGACGGCGCAATACTAGAGTTGTCTCAAGGTTTTTCACGGGCCGTCCTCGTGCGCGGAGCGGCGCGCGGGGACGGCCGCGGCAGGGTGGCGGACGGGGGACGGGGATGGACACGGGCGACCTGTTGACCATCGGGGAGATCGTCGAGCGCAGCGGGTTCCCGCACTCGGCGCTGCGCTACTACGAGCGCGAGGGGCTGATCTCCGCGACCCGGACGTCGGGCAACCAGCGCCGCTACCGGCGCAGTGTGCTGCGCAGGCTCGCGTTCGTCCGGGCGGCCCGGTCCATCGGGATCGGGCTGGAGGAGGTCCGTACCGCCCTCGACGCGCTCCCCGCCGACCGCACGCCGACCCGGTCGGACTGGGCGCGGCTGTCGCGGTCCTGGCGCGGCAGGCTCGACGAGCAGATCGAGGCGCTGACCGCCCTGCGCGACGGCCTCGACGGCTGCATCGGCTGCGGCTGCCTGTCGATGACGACCTGCCGTCTGGTCAACCGCGACGACGCCGCCGCCGCGTACGGCGACGGCGCCCGGACGCTGCCCGCCGCGCTGCGTCGCCCGCCGGTGCACGGCCGGTGAACCCTGGGTCGCGACCGCTGCCGTGGCGGGCCGGGCTGCCTAACCTGGGGTCGTGACCGATCTCGTACCGGACCGCTGGTTGACCGTCGACGGCCTCGCCAACGCCCGTGACGTCGGCGGCCTCCCGCTCGACGGCGGGGGCCGCGTCCGCACCGGCGTCCTGCTGCGCACCGAGTCCCTGGAGGGGCTGGGCCCGGCCGCCGTCGCGTACCTCACCGACGAGCTGGGCGTGGTCCAGGTGCTGGACCTGCGCACCGACCGCGAGCGCACGACCTACGGCCTCGGTGCGCTCGCCGACGCCGGGGTGCCGGTGCACCGGCTCAGCTTCATCCCCGAGACCGGCATCGCGCTGCCGGAGACCGGGGACGCCCACGCGGCGCTCGACCCTATGCTCGGCCACTACCTCGCCTACCTGGAGGGCCGGGGGGAGTACGTCGTCGACGGGGTCCGCCGGATCGCGGCCCTGGACTCCGGCACGACCGTCGTCCACTGTGCCGCGGGCAAGGACCGCACCGGGGTGCTCGTCGCGCTGGTGTGCGCCGCCGTCGGGGTGCCGCGGGAGGAGATCACCGCCGACTACGCGCTGTCCGCGACCCGGATCGACGCCCTGTTCGAGAAGTGGACGACCGCCTCCGGCGAGCCCATGCCGCCCGCCGACGAGCTCGACCGGCACCGCCCGCGGGCGGAGGTCATGGCCGAGTTCCTGCGGCTGCTCGACGAGCGCCACGGCGGCCCGGTCGGCTGGCTGCAGGAGAACGGCCTCACCGACGACGAGCTGGCGCGCCTGCGGGCCCGGCTGCGGGAGGAGAGTGCCTGAGCACCCTCAGGGCAGCTCCTCGATCGGCACCATCGGGTCGAGCTTGCGCAGCGACCCCGGGTCCCCGGTCACCGCGGGCCAGCCCCGGCGCCGGGCGGCGGTGACGACCTGGCCGGTCACGATGTCGTCGAGCCCCTGGGAGGCGAGCAGCAGCCCGGCCTCCTGGGCGCTCTCCGGGGAGAGCTCGTGGATCACGGTGTTCGGCAGGCCCAGCAGGACCTGCAACGCGGCGTGGTGCTCGGCGTCGACCATCGACCAGGCGCGGCCGAGGGCGGCGCTGGGCACCGCGAGCACGATGTTCTCCTCCACCGCGGCCCACACCAGGGCGCGCATGTAGACGGGGCGACCGGTCGCGAAGGCCGCCAGAGCCGAGGCATCGAGGACGCGTCCGCCGATCATCGCGGGCTCAGCCGACGGCCACGGGCGGAACCGGGCGCAGCGAACGGCGCGCGGCATCCAGCTCGTCGGCCGGCGGGGGACCGCCGTAGAGGTCCGCGAGGGTGGCCAGGGAACGGTCGCGGTCCTGCCGTGCCTGCACGGCTTCCGCCACGTAGGCGGACAGGCTCGCCGCCGATCCGCGGGACACCGCGTCCCTCGCCTCTGCCACCAGCTCGGCCGGCAGCGTGACCGTCACCCGCTCGCTGCGCATACCGGAATGGTACTCCGCGCATACCGCCACCGGCCACGGGCACGCCGTGGGAAGCAGGTTACCGGCGGGTATGGAAGGCTCCGGGGTGGGACAGAGCCGACCTCACACGCAGAACGGGTGCATCCATGGACCTGACCTTCACCCCCGCCGAGGAGGAGTTCCGCGAGGAACTGCGCTCCTGGCTCCGCGCCCACATCCCCGACGAGTGGACCCGCCCCGGGTTCTGGGAGTCACTGGAGGACTCCGAGAGCTTCCGGCTGCGGCGCGACTGGGAGCGGGACAAGGCCGACGCCGGGTTCGCCGGCATCCAGTGGCCCGTCGAGTACGGCGGTCGCGGCGGCACCCCCGGCATGAAGGCCATCTACGACGAGGAGACCGTCCGCGCCCGGGCGCCGCGCACGGTCAACCCGCTCGGCCTGACCTTCCTCGCGCCGACGGTGATGGCGATCGGCACCGACGCGCAGAAGAAGGAGATCATCGGCCCGCTGCTGCGCAACGAGGTCGTGTGGTGCCAGGGCTTCTCCGAGCCCGGCGCCGGCTCCGACCTCGCGGCGCTGTCCACCAAGGGCGTCCGCGACGGCGACGACTTCGTCGTCAACGGCCAGAAGGTCTGGACCACCAACGCCGTGCACGGCGACAAGATCTTCACCCTGGTCCGCACCGAGGCCGGGTCGGAGAAGCACCGCGGCATCTCGATGCTGCTCATCGACATGAACCAGCCCGGCGTCACCGCGCGGCCGCTGCGCCAGATGAGCGGGGCCAGCGAGTTCGGCGAGGTGTTCTTCGACGACGCCCGCGTCCCGGTCACCGACTGCCTCGGCGAGATCGGCGACGGCTGGCGCACCGCGATGCTGCTGCTGTCCTTCGAACGCGGAGCGTCCGGCATCTCCCAGTACACCGAGTTCCGTCGTCAGTACGACGAGATTGCCGCCGTCGCGCGGAAGCTGGGCCGTGCCGACGACCCGGTGATCCGCGACGACCTGGCCCGCGTCCTGACCGAGCTGGAGTGCCTGAGGCTGCACTCGATGCACGTGCTCACCCAGGTCGAGCAGGGCCGCGACCTGGGCTTCGAGGCGTCGATGACCAAGCTGCAGTGGTCCGAGGCGTTCCAGGACCTCTGGGAGGTCTACGACCGGATCCTCGGCGAGGACGCCACGCTGGACGCCCTGACCGACGGCACCGACCTGCGGCCGCTGCACGCCCAGGCCATGTGGTCGCGCTCGGTCACGATCTGGGGCGGCTCGTCCCAGGTGCAGCGCAACGTCACCGCCGAGCGCGTGCTCGGCCTGCCCCGCTGATCCGCAGGAGGAGCCACCGATGTTCTTCGCACTCACCTCCGACCAGCAGGAGTTCGGCGCCGCGGTGCGCGACTACCTGGCGCAGCGGTTCGACCTCGCCGCCGTGCGGACGGTCGTCGAGAACCCGTCCGACGACGGCAACCCGGCGTCGCTGTGGCGCGCGGCCGGCGAGCAGGGGTGGACCGCGGTCACCGTCGACGAGGACCACGACGGCCTCGGTCTCGGCCTGGTCGAGGCCCAGGTGATCGCCCGCGCGCTCGGGGCGGGCGTCGCCCCCGGCCCGTGGCGCGGCACCGTGCTGGCCGCCGACGCGATCCGGCTCGCCGGCTCCGACGAGCAGAAGGCGGCCTGGCTGCCGAAGCTCGCCGCGGGCGAGGCGGTCGGCGCGTTCACCACCCGGGGCAGCGCCGCGTCCGGTCTGCCGGTGGTGGAGTACGGCGCCCTGGCCGACGTCGTCGTCGCGCCGGCCGAGGACGGCCTGCCCGGGCTGGCGCTGGTCACCGGCGCCACGGCGTCGCCGGTCGGCAGCTACGACGGCACCACCCGGCTCGCGTCGTGCAGCGGCGGGACCGTCGAGACGCTGCCCGGCACCACCGTCGAGCTGCAGCGGCTGCTCACCGACCGGGCGACCGTGCTGGTCGCCGCGGACCTGGTGGGCATCGCCCGCGAGGCGCTGACCCGCACCGTCGCCTACGACCGCGAGCGCACCCAGTTCGGTGTGCCCGTCGGGTCGTTCCAGGCGCTCAAGCACGCGCTGGCCGACCTGCACGTCGGGGTCACGATGGCCGAGCACGCGGCGCTCTACGCCGCGCACGCGGTGGACACCGGGCTCGCCGACGCCGAGCTCGCCGTCGCCGTCGCCAAGGCCAAGAGCAGCGACGTGGCGCTCCAGGCGACCGCGGCGATGATCCAGTTCCACGGGGGCATCGGCTACACCTGGGAGCACGAGGCGCACTTCTTCTACAAGCGCGCCAAGCGGCTCGCCGGCCAGTACGGCGACGTCGCCGTCTCCCGCGAGCGGATCGCCTCCCTGACCGTCGGCGCCTGACCCGTCCACGGGCCGCGCGTCGTCCGGCCCGGCCCGCTCACGGCGGCCGGGCCGGAGGCCGGCGCGAGGCCGGCGCGAGACCGGCGCGAGGCCGGCGCGAGACCACAGTGCACGCCGTCTGCTCAGGGCGGATGTGCGCTGTGGACTCGCGCGCCCGGCGCGGACGTGGGACCGTCGGACGATGGCACCCGTCACACCGGTCAACGCCACCGCCGCCGCTCTCCTCGGCCTGCTCCACGGAGGGCCGATGACCGGCGGGCAGCTGGTGGCAGCGGCCGGTGAGCGGTTCGGGCTGTTCTTCTCCGTCACCCGCAGCCAGGTCTACCGCGAGCTGCCCGCGTTGACCGAGGAGGCGCTGCTGCGTCTGGGCAAGCAGGGCCCGCGGGCCAGCCAGCAGTACGTGATCACCGCGGCGGGCAAGCGGTCGTTCAAGCACTGGCTCGCCACCGGCGGCGACGCCGACGCGGTCCGCAGCCCGCTGGTGCTGCGGCTGCTGCACGCGGGGACGCTGACGGTCAAGCAGCGCACCGAGCTGGTCGCGGCCGCCCGTGAGGCCTACGCCGAGCGGCTCGCGGTGGCGCGTGCCGCCGCCCGCGCGACCGACGACCCCTACGGCCGCCCGGTCGCGGACTTCGCCGTCGCCCACACCCGGGCGATGATCAAGCTGATCGACGCGATCCCCCAGGACTGAACCGGGGCGCACCCCGCGTACCCTCGACCGTTGTGAACTCCGACGTCCAGGCCGACCTGAAGGACCTCGACACCACGCTGTCCAGCATCGAGGCCGTCGCCGACGTGCCCCGGCTGCGCCAGGAGATCGAGGAACTGTCCGAGCAGGCGGGCCGGCCGGACCTCTGGGACGACGTCGACGCCGCCCAGCAGATCACCAGCCGGCTGGCCTACGCCCAGGGCGACCTGCGCCGGCTGGACGACCTGCGCCGCCGGCTCGACGACCTGCCCGTGCTCTACGAGCTCGCCGAGGACGAGGGCGACGAGTCCGCCGTCGCCGACGCCGACGCCGAGCGCGCGAAGCTCCGCAGCGAGATCTCCTCGCTGGAGGTCCGCACGCTGCTCTCGGGCGAGTACGACGAGCGCGAGGCCCTGGTGACCATCCGCTCGGAGGCGGGCGGGGTCGACGCAGCCGACTTCGCCGAGATGCTGCTGCGCATGTACCTGCGCTGGGCCGAGCGGCACGGCTACGGCACCGACGTCTACGAGACGTCCTACGCCGAGGAGGCCGGCATCAAGTCGGCCACCTTCGCCGTCCACGCGCCGTACGCGTTCGGGACGCTGTCGGTCGAGGCCGGCACCCACCGCCTCGTGCGGATCTCGCCGTTCGACAATCAGGGCCGGCGCCAGACGTCGTTCGCCGGTGTCGAGGTGGCCCCGGTCGTCGAGACCTCCGACCACATCGAGATCGACGAGAAGGACCTGCGGGTCGACGTGTTCCGCGCGTCCGGGCCCGGCGGTCAGGGCGTCAACACCACCGACTCCGCGGTCCGGCTGACCCACATCCCGTCCGGGATCGTCGTCGCCTGCCAGAACGAGCGCTCCCAGCTGCAGAACAAGGCCTCGGCGATGGCCGTGCTGCAGGCGAAGCTGCTGGAGAAGCGGCGTCAGGAGGAGCGCGAGCTGCGCGACTCGTTCAAGGAGGCCGGGTCCTCCTGGGGCAACCAGATGCGCAACTACGTGCTGCACCCGTACCAGCTGGTGAAGGACCTGCGCACCGAGCACGAGGAGGGCAACCCCTCGCAGGTGCTCGACGGCCAGATCGACGAGTTCATCGAGGCCGGCATCCGCTGGCGCAAGCAGACCGAATCCGCCTCGTGAGCCGGGGTCGTCGCGCGGCCGCCGCCTGCGGCGCGCTCGTCCTGCTCGCGCTCGCCGGGTGCACCGGCGGTGCCCAGGAGCCTGCCGCGGACGGTGCCCCGCCCGCGGCCGTCGCCGCACCCTCGGCCCAGGACGCCGTGGCCGCGGCGGGCACCGCGCTCGTCGACGCCGGGTCGGCGCGGGTCGACGTCGAGCTGGACTCGGTCACCGGCCCGGTGCGTGCCTCCGGCCCTGCTCGCTTCACCCCGTTCGCCGCGGACCTCACCGTGGCCCTGGGCACCCGTGGCGCCCAGGTCAGGGTGCTCGACGACCGTGCCTGGGTCCGCTTCGGTGGGAGCGACCGCTGGCAGCCGCTGTCCACGGGGCTCGTCCCGGTCGGCGCCGTCGGCGGGATGCTGCACGCCGCCCCCGGCCTGCGCGACGTCGTCGCCGCGCCGGGGACCACCGACGTCGACGGCGTCGCCGCGACGACCTACACCGGGTCCGTGGACCTCGCCGCCGCACGGGCCGGTGCCCCGGACCCGGCGGTCGGGACCCGTCTCGACGAGCTCGCCGGTCTGGTCTCGCCGACCCCGCGGTTCACCGCCTGGCTCGGCGCCCCCGACGCCGCCCCCGCCGACCGCGGACGGCTGCTCCGGCTGCGTCTGGAGCCGCAGGCCCTGGCCACCGGGACGCGGACCGCCGGCGCCGCCGTCCCGGGCGCGGTCACGGTCTCGTTCGCCGACCCCGGGCTGCCGGTGGAGATCACCGCCCCCTGACGACGCTCCCCGCGTCCCGTCGCCCGCCTCGCGTCTCGCGAGGTGCGTGTCGCGGTCTGCGCCGCGCCCCGGGGCGGTCGCGGTGCACCGAGATGCACCTCAGCGGGCCGCAGAGATCGACAACTTCCGCTGAGCTGCATCTCGGCGCGCGTCCGACGCGCGGCGGGTCGGTCGGCGGTGCGGCGGGTCGGCGGTGCGGCGGGGCGGCGCGGCGGGGCGGTGCCGCGGGCGAGCCCGGGCGGGGCTCAGTCGGCCGCGGTCCCCCCGCGGGTCAGGGCGGCGAGCGACACGGCGGAGAGCGCGGCCGCGGTCAGCATGGTCACGGCCATCGCCGTCGCGCTCGACCCGACCAGCGGCGAGACCAGGGCCCCGAGGCCGAACTGGGTGGCCCCCAGCAGGGCCGAGCCGGCCCCGGCGCGGTCGCGGACCTCACCGGTGGCCAGCGCCGCGCTGTTGCCCATCACGAAGCCCAGCGTCGTCAGCGTCGCGAACAGCAGTACCAGCACCGGCCAGCGCGCCGCTCCCAGCAGCACGACGACCAGCAGGGCCGCGCACAGCACCACCAGTCCGCCGACGGCCGTCACGAGCTGGCGCCGTGGGGCGATCCGCGCGGCGAGCCGGCTACTGACGACGTTGCCCAGCACCAGGCCGGCCGCGTTCGCCCCGAAGGCGAGGGCGTACTGCGTCGTCGAGAGGCCGAGGGTCTGCTGCAGCACGAACGGCGACCCGGAGATGTAGGCGAACATCATCGAGAACGCCGTGGCGAAGGCCAGCACGTAGCCGACGTAGCGACGGCGGCGCAGGAGCGCGCCGACGTCGGCGAAGGTCCGTCGCACACCGCCGGTGCTGCGGGCCGTGACCGGCAACGTCTCGTGCACCGCGACCAGCGACGACACCAGCATCAGCAGCGCCAGCCCGGCCAGCACCACGAAGATGCCCCGCCAGCCGACCACCCCACCGAGCGAGCTGCCGATCACCGGGGCCACCACCGGCGCGATCCCGTTGATCGCCATCATCAGCGAGAACAGCTGCGCGGTCCGCGCACCGGTGGTGCGGTCGGAGATCATCGCGCGGCTCAGCACCAGGCCGGCCGCCCCGCCGAAGCCCTGCAGGACCCGGGCGACGACGAGCACCGCGACCGACGGCGCGACCGCGCTCGCCAGGCACGCGACGAACAGCAGCACGGTGCCGGCGACGACCAGGCGTCGCCGCCCCCAGCTGTCGGAGAGCGGGCCGATCACCAGCTGCCCGACGGCCAGCCCCACCAGGAACGCGGTCAGGGTCAGCTGCGACGCCGACGCCGACGCCCCCAGCTCGGCCGCCACGGTCGGCAGCACCGGCAGGTACATGTCGGTGGCCAGCGGCGCCACGGCCGTCAGCAGCGCGAGGACGCTGATCCACACACCGTCCGGAACGGTGCGGCCCCGCACCGTCCTCGGCGCGGCCTGCTCGGTACCCACGGTCATGACCGTCCTCTCCGGCGACGATTACCTATGAGGATATATATGAACTGTCGCGTAGTATCGCCTCTGTGGCCGAGGTCAAGGAGCGTGACGACGACTGGGCGGCGCTGGTGGACGCCGTGCACGATCTGTCACGCGCGCTGCGGGCGGCGGGGGAGCGCGCGGTCGGGCTGGACGCGATCACCGGGTCCGAGCACGAGGTCCTGCGGTGGGTCTCCGCGCGTCCCGGGCATCCCGTCTCGACGGTGGCGCGCGGGCTCGGCCTGCAGGCCAGCAACGTCAGCACCACCGTCCGGTCGCTGGTCGAACGTGACCTCGTGGAGCGCCGGACCGACCCGGCCGACGGTCGTCGTGCCCTGCTCCACCCCACGGCGCGGGCCGCCCGGCACCGGGAGCTGCTGGACGCGGCGTGGTCGCGGCAGATCCGGGTTGCCCTCGACGACCTCGACGACGCCGACGCCGTCACGCTGCGGGCGGCGGCCCCGGTCCTGGACCGGCTCGCCGGTGCGCTCGACCCGTCGCGGGCCCCGGTCGTCGCCGGACCGGACTGACGGGCGTGTCGTCACCGCCCGTGCACTCCGGGCGGCGGTACCGTCCCGCTCCGTGATCGAGCTGCGGGACGTCACCAAGCGGTACCCGACGTCCGGGCGTCCGGCGCTGGACCGGGTCTCCGCGACGGTCGGGGCGGGCGAGTTCGTGTTCCTGATCGGACCGTCCGGGTCGGGCAAGTCGACGCTGCTGCGGCTGCTGCTGCGCGAGGACGTCCCCACCTCGGGATCCATCCTCGTCGACGGCCTCGACGTCGCCGGGTCGCCCCGGCGCAAGGTGCCGCGGCTGCGCCAGCGGATCGGCTGCGTGTTCCAGGACTTCCGGCTGCTGCCCAAGCGCACCGTCGCCGGCAACGTGGCGTTCGCGCTCGAGGTGCTGGGGCGCAAGCCGTCGGAGATCCGGATCGCGGTCCCGGAGCTGCTGGAGATGGTGGGGCTGCAGGGCAAGGCCGAGCGGCTGCCGCACGAGCTGTCCGGCGGCGAGCAGCAGCGCGTCGCGATCGCCAGGGCGTCGGTCAACCGGCCCCCGCTGCTGCTGGCCGACGAACCCACCGGCAACCTCGACCCCGAGACCGGGCGGGAGATCATGCAGGTCCTGGAGCGCATCAACCGCGGGGGCACCACGGTGCTGATGGCCACCCACGACTCGTCCATCGTGGACGCGATGCGCCGCAGGGTGATCGAGCTGGCCGACGGCGCCGTGCTGCGCGACGAGGCCCGCGCGGTGTACGGGGCGGGCCGGTAGATGCGCCCCGCCCTGCTCACCCGTGAGGTCTCCTCCGGCCTGCGCCGCAACGTCACGATGACCGTCGCGATGGTGCTGACCACCGCGGTCACCCTGATGTCGGTCGGTGCGGGCCTGCTCGTGCTGCGCACCATCGACGACATCTCCGCGCTCTACACGAACCGGCTCGAGATCCAGGTGGCGCTCACCCCGGACGTCTCGGAGACCGATCCCGACTGCAGCGGGCCGACGTGCGCGTCGCTGCGCAGCGCGCTGGAGGCCGCCCCGGGCGTCGGCGGGGTCACGTTCGAGTCCCAGCAGCAGGCCTACACCCGCTTCCGCGAGCTGTTCGCCGGGCAGTCGGTCGCCGACGTCGCCCGGCCGCAGTCGCTGCCCGCCACCCTGCGGGTCACCCTCACCGACCAGCAGGCGGGCGCCGCGGCCGCCCGGGCCGCCGTCGAGGGCAGGCCCGGGGTGCGCGGGGTGATCGACCAGCGCGACGTCGTCGGGACCCTGTTCGACTTCCTGAACGGGGTGCGCAACGTGGCGTTCGCACTCGCCGTCGTGCAGGCGCTCGCGGCGATCCTGCTGATCTCCAACACGGTCCAGGTGTCGGCGTTCATGCGGCGCACGGAGGTCGGCGTGATGCGCCTGGTCGGGGCGACGCGCTGGACCACACAGCTGCCGTTCCTGGTCGAGGCCGCCATCGCCGGTGCCGTCGGCGGGGCGCTCGCCGGGATCGGTCTGGTCGCGGCCAAGTACGCCGTCGTCGACGACCTGTTCGCCGCGATGGGGCAGGCCGGGGTGATCCCGCCGGTCCGGATCACCGACGTGCTGGTGGTCTCGGCGCTGCTCGTGCCCACCGGTGCGCTCGTCGCGGGGATCACCGGGTACGTGACGCTGCGGGCCTACGTGAAGGTCTGAGCGCTCAGCCACGCGGGGGCGAACGCCGCGGCGTGGTCGCGGGCGAACTCCTCCAGGGTGCGGCCCGGGTGGCCGGTGAGGACGGCGACGGCGTCGTCCACCCGGGCCGCCTCGCCGCGCGCGTAGTGGGCGTAGTCCTCGACCAGTCCCGCGGCCTGCCAGGGTGGCAGCACCCCGTCCAGGGCGGTGGCGAACGCCTCCGGGGTGAGGTCGTCGAACGACACCGGGTGCCCGGTCGCCTCGGCCAGGGCCGCCGCGATCTCGGCGTGGGTGACGGCACGCGGTCCGGTCAGGTCGTGCACCGCGCCGTCGGGTCCGGCGCCGGTGAGCACCGCCGCGGCGGCGTCGGTGACGTCGCGCACGTCGATCGCGCTCACCGCGGCGTCGCCGATCGGGGCGCCGAACCGGCCGGTCGCCGCGACCAGGGGGGGCGAAGGCCAGCAGGCCCTGCAGGAACAGGTTCGGCCGCAGCACCACGTGGCCGATGCCCAGGTCGCGGACGTGCTGTTCCACCGCGGCGTGCCAGCGTAGGAACCGCACCGGGGAGTCCACCCGCGCCGCGAACTGGGACAGCAGCACCAGCCGGTTCACCCCGGCGGTCGCGGCGGCGTCGGCCACCGCGATCTGGGTCGTCGCAGCGTCCGGAGCCGAGGGGGAGTTGAGGAACGCCGCGTCGACCCCGTGCAGCGCCGCGGCGACGGCGCCCGGGTCGCGCAGGTCGCCCCGCACGACCTCGACCCCGACGCCGACGCCGGCACCGGCACCGGCACCGGCGAGGCGGTCGGGATCGCGGACCAGCGCCCGCACGGTCACATCCCGGCCGGCCAGCGCGGTCAGCAGGTGCCCGCCGATCCCACCGGTCGCCCCGGTCACCAGCACCGTCGTCGTCATGCCCGCCTCCTGCGATCATTGGTCCGATACGAGAGCACTGCTCTCGCGAAGAGTCTGCACGCGGCGTCGCCGATGTGCAAGAGCACTGCTCTGGCGACGCTGCGGTCGGATGCCGGTGGCGCACCGCGGGTAGGCTGGTGGGGTGAAGGAACAGGGCCGGAAGGTGATCGCGCAGAACCGTCGGGCCCGGCACGACTACGCGATCCTGGAGGAGTTCGAGGCCGGGGTCGCGCTCAAGGGGACCGAGGTGAAGAGCCTCCGTCTGGGCCGGGCGTCGCTGGTCGACGCCTTCGCCACGATCGACGACGGCGAGATCTTCCTGCGCAACCTGCACATCCCGGAGTACGTGCGCGGCAGCTGGACCAACCACGAGCCGCGCCGCACCCGCAAGCTGCTGCTCCACCGCGGCGAGATCGACCGGCTGATGGGCAAGACCCGCGAGGGCGGGCTCACCCTGGTGCCGCTGTCGCTGTACTTCAACGACGGCAAGGTCAAGTGCGAGATCGCACTGGCCAAGGGCAAGAAGGACTACGACAAGCGCCGCGACCTGGCCAAGAAGGACGCGCAGAAGGAGATCGCGCGCGCCGTCGGCCGCGCGGCCAAGGGGCGGGCCCGGGACCTGCGCGGCTGAGCCACGGCCCGCCTAGGGTGGGGCCGTGGATCTTCCCGTCCCGCCGGTCGACGACGCCGACGTGCCTCGCTGGACCGCCGAGCTGGGCCTGCCCGGCCTGGTCGACGTGCACGTGCACTTCCTGCCCCAGCGGATGCTCGACAAGGTCTGGGCCTACTTCGACGCCGCCGAGACCCACTACGGCACCCCGTGGCCGGTGCACTACCGCCTGCCCGAGGACGAGCGCTATGCCGTCCTGGAGCGGCTCGGCGTGCTCGCATTCGCCCCGCTGACCTACCCGCACAAGCCGGGCATGGGGGAGTGGCTCACCGGCTGGGCGGGCGAGTTCGCCGACGGCCACCCGCGTGCGGTGCGTACCGCGACCCTCTACCCGGAGCCCTCGGTCGTGGACTACCTCGGCCGTGCCGTCTCCGACGGGTCGCGGCTGGTCAAGGTGCACGTCCAGGTCGGCGGGTTCGACCCGCGCGACCCCCTGCTGCGCGACGCCTGGGGGCTGCTCGCCGACGCGGGTGTCCCCGCGGTCGTGCACTGCGGCGACGGGCCGATCCCCGGCGAGTACACCGGGCTGCAGATCTTCGCCGAGGTGCTCGAGGCCCACCCGGACCTGCGGATCGTGCTCGCCCACGCGGGCATGCCGGACTTCCGGGGTGCGCTGGAGCTGCTCGACCGGTTCCCGAACCTGGTGCTCGACACGACGATGGTCGGCACCGCGTTCTCCCAGCGGCTCTCCCCGCTGCCGTCGGACTGGCCGGCGCGCCTGGCCGAGTACCCGGGCCGGATCGTGCTCGGCACCGACTTCCCCAACATCCCCTACGCCTACGCCGAGCAGCTCGCCGCCATCGCCGACTGGGCCGCCGCCGAACCCCGCCTCGGCACGGCGTTCCTGCGCTCGGTCCTGCACGACGCCCCGGCCGCGCTGCTGGGCGTCGACGACACGAGGAGTTCCTAGATGGTCAGCCCGCAGCACGACCCGACCGGAGGGGCCGCCCCGGGTGACCCGGTCGACATCGCCCTCTACGGCGCGACCGGTTTCGTCGGCGGCCTCATCGCCCGCCACGTCGCCGAGCACGCCCCGCCCGGGGTGCGCATCGCGCTGGCCGGGCGTTCGGAGGCCAAGCTCGCCGCGACCCGGGCCGCGCTGCCGGGGTCGGCCCGGGACTGGCCGCTGATCGTCGCCGACGCCGCCGACCCGGCCGCGACCGACCGGCTCGCCGCGGGCGCGCGCGTGGTGCTGAGCACGGTCGGCCCGTACGCGAAGTACGGCCTGGGGCTGGTCGGGTCGTGCGCGAAGGCCGGTACCCACTACGCCGACCTCACCGGTGAGGTGCTGTTCGTCCGCGAGGCGATCGACCGCTTCCACGAGACCGCCCGCGCGAGCGGTGCGCGGATCGTGCACTCCTGCGGCTACGACTCCGTCCCCTCCGATCTGGGGGTGTGGCTCGCGCACCGGGCCGCGCAGGCCGACGGCGCCGGCGGGCTCACCGAGGTCCGCACGGTCGCGACGATGCGCGGCGGGGTCTCCGGCGGCACGGTGGACTCGCTGCGCGGGCAGCTGGACACCGTCCGCACCGACCGCGACGCCCGGCGTCTGGCCGCCCGTCCGCACTCGCTGAGCCCCGACCCCGCGGCCGAGCCGACACCGTCGCAGCCCGCGGACGCGGGGCCGCCGGCCCGGCTCCCGGACGGCACCTGGACCGCCCCGTTCGTGATGGCGTCGTACAACACCCGGATCGTGCGCCGCTCCAACGCGCTGCTCGACCACGCCTACGGCCGCGGCCTGCGCTACGGCGAGCTGCAGGGCTGCGGGCGCGGGGTGTCCGGGGCGGTCGCCGCGGCGGTGGTCACCGCAGGACTCGGCGCGCTGGTCGGCGCGTTCATGGTCGGGCCGATCCGCCCGCTGCTCGACCGGGTGCTGCCCGCGCCGGGCGCCGGGCCGTCGGAGCGGACCCGCGAGCGCGGCTGGTTCCGGATGGACGTCCGCGCCGAGACCGAGTCCGGGCGTCGCTACCGGGTGCGGGTGTCCGGCCCCGGGGACCCCGGCTACGCGGCCACCGCGGTGATGTTCGCCGAGGCGGGCCTCGCCCTGGCCCTGGGCGGGTCCGCGCTGCCCGACCGCGCGGGCTGCCTCACCCCGGCCACCGCGCTGGGGGACGTGCTGGTCGACCGGCTGCGCGCCGCGGGGCACACCTACGAGGTCGCGGCCGGGTGACACGCCACCCACCGGCAACCGGAATGTCCGGGCGTGCGCGAGGCGTTATGCTGTGCGTCCGCCCGGGTACGTCTGGGCGGAATGCAGATGGACCGCGGGTCCCACGGGACCCGACCAGGGGGTGAACGGTTTCGACTCCGATCGTTGATCGAGGTGAAGCGTGCCGAGGAAGGCGACGATGATCTCGTTAACCATGCGTCGCAAAAAAACAAGTGCCGACAACAGTCGCACTGCCCAGAGCGCTTACGCGCTCGCTGCCTGATCACCAGGTAGGGGCTGTCGGGCCGGAGGCGTCCCCGCTCCGGGTCCCGACATCATTCAGGGGACTCACCCTGCGGTTCGGCCGCGGAACCGCAGGGGACATCCAACAGCGGCTGGGATCGTCACACCGGCTTGTTCGCGTGACCGGTGGATCCGAGTAGAGACACAGCGGACTGCGCACGGAGAAGCCCTCGTGAACCGACGGAGGACCCGGGTTCGATTCCCGGCACCTCCACCGCCCAGCGGCCCCGTCCCGATCCCGGGACGGGGCCGTTCGCGTCTCCCGGGAGGGTCGCTCCCCGGGAAAGATCGTTGCGCAAACGAAACTGTGCATTGCTAACATCCCTGATGGGAGTGATGCCGATGACCGCCGTGACCCAACCCGTGCCCACCTACCCGATGGCGCGTGAGTGCCCCTTCGACCCGCCCGCCGAACTCGCCCGCATCCGTGAGGACGAGTGCCCCGCCGGGGGGGTCGGGCGTCGCCCGCGTCCGGATCTGGGACGGCAGCACGCCCTGGCTCGTCACCCGCTACGACGACGTCCGCACCGCGCTAGCCGACGAGCGGCTGTCCGCCGACGCCGACCGCGAGGGCTACCCGGCCACCTCGCGGTCGCGACACGTGCGGTCCCAGGGGCGCCGCCGCAGCTTCATCATGATGGACGGTCCCGAGCACGCAAGGCACCGGCGGATGCTCATCGGCGAGTTCACCGTGCGCCGCATCGAGCGCCTCCGGCCGCTGATCGAGCAGACCGTCACCGAGCTGCTGGACGGCATGGAGGCCGGGGAGAACCCGACCGACCTGGTGCAGGCGTTCGCGCTGCCGCTGCCGTCGCTGGTGATCTGCCACCTGCTCGGGGTGCCCTACGCCGACCACGCGTTCTTCGAGGCCCAGAGCCGGATCATGGTCGACCTCACCTCCGGCGCGGAGGCCTCGGCCGCGGCGTCGGACGCGCTGCAGGACTATCTGGCCGGACTCGTCCGGGCCCGGCTGGCCGAGCCGCGCGACGACATGCTCGGCGGCATGGCCGCCCGGGTCGCGGCCGGGGACCTCACCGTCGACGAGGCGAGCGCCTCGGCGCTGCTGCTGCTCGTCGCCGGGCACGAGACGACGGCGAACATGATCGCCCTCGGCACGCTGACCCTGCTGCACCACCCCGACCAGCTCGCCGCCGTCCGCGACGGCGACGCCACGCAGGTCCGCGGCGCGGTCGAGGAGCTGCTGCGGGTCCTCACCGTCACCCATATCGGCCGTCGCCGGGTCGCGACCGAGGACCTGGAGATCGGCGGCGTCACGATCCGGGCGGGGGAGGGCGTGGTGCTCGCCGCCGAGGCGGCCAACCGCGACCCGCGGCAGTGGCCCCACCCCGACGAGGTCGACGTGTCCCGCGGGACGAACCGGCACGTCGCGTTCGGGTTCGGGGTGCACCAGTGCCTCGGGCAGCCGCTGGCCCGCCTCGAGCTGCAGATCGCCTATCCGGCGCTGCTGCGGCGCTTCCCGGGACTGCGGGTCGCCGTGCCGGACTCGGAGATCGCGTTCCGCGACGACATGGCCGTCTACGGTGTGCACGCGCTGCCGGTGGCATTCTGATGTCCATGCGCGTGATCGTGGACAAGGAACTGTGCATCGGGGCCGGCCAGTGCGTGGTGACCGCGCCCGACGTCTTCGACCAGGACGACGACGGAATCGTCGATCTGCTGACCGACTCGCCCGCCGAGGGCGACCGGGACGCGGTGAAGGAGGCCGAGCACGTGTGCCCGGCCCGCGTGATCAGCGTCGAGGACTGAGCCCGCTCAGGCGGCGCTGACCCCGATGAGCATCCCGACCAGGTAGGTCGCACCGGCCGCGATCGCGCCGAACGCCAGCTGGCGCAGCGCCGCCGCCCACCACGACCGGGAGGTGAACCGCGAGGTCAGCGCCCCCGCGACGAGCAGGCCGACCCCGCCGACGGCGAGGCCGAGCGCCAGCGAGCCGTAGCCGAGCAGGAACGTCAGCAGCGGGATCAGGCCGCCGACCGCGAACGCGGCGAACGACGACGTCGCCGCCACCCACGGCGAGGGCTTGTCGTCCAGGCTGACGCCCAGCTCCTGGCTGACGTGCATCCGCAGCGCCAGCTCAGGGTCGCGGTGCGCCTCGCGCGCGACGGCGTCCGCCGTCTGCCCGGTCAGTCCCATCTCGCGGAACCGGGCGGCCAGCTCGTGCTCCTCGGCGCGCGGGTGCAGCACGAGCTCGCGGCGTTCGACGGCGGCCTCGGCGTCGAGCGCGTCGTTCTGGGTGCCGACCGAGGCGAACTCGCCCAGGGCCATCGAGAACGCCCCCGCGACGACGCCCGCCAGCCCGGTCAGCACGATCAGGTCGCGGTCCGCCCCGCCCCCGCCGACGCCCGCGACCAGCGCGATCGTGGTGACCAGGCCGTCCATCGCGCCGAACGTGGCGGCGCGCAGCCAGCCGCCCGAGACGTCCCGATGGGAGTGGTCGTGGCTGTGGTCGGCGAGTTCCGCCTCCAGCTCCGGATCGTTCACACCCGCAACGATAGGACGGATGCGTTCGCCGCGCGGCGGTGCGCGACCAGCCCGACACTGGGTCGATGTCGTCCGATGACACGGCTCCGCTGTGGCTGTTCGCCGACCAGCTCGGCCCGCACGTGTGGGACACCGAGGAGTTCGCCGACCGCGAGATCGTGATCGTCGAGTCCGCGCGGGCGCTGGGCAGGCGTCGCCACCACCGCCAGAAGCTGCATCTGCTCCTGTCCGGGATGCGCCACCTCGCCGAGCAGCTCGGCGACCGGGTCACCCACCTGCGCACCGACACCTACCGTGAGGCGCTGGAACGGGTCGGCCGCCCGGTGGTGGTGCACCAGCCGACGTCGTTCCCCGCCTCGGACATGGTCCGTAGGTTCGTGCGGGAGGGGCTGGTCACCGAGGTCCGGCCCACCCCGACCTTCGCGCTGGGCAAGGACGAGTTCGACGCCTGGGCCGGTGACCGCGAGACCTTCCGGATGGAGGACTTCTACCGCGCCCAGCGCGAGCGGTTCTCCGTGCTGATGGACGGGGAGAGGCCCGTCGGCGGGACGTGGAACTACGACCACGACAACCGCGAGTCCCCGCCGAAGGGCGCCCGGACACTCGACGTCGAGCCGCCCTGGCAGCCCCGCGAGGACGACGTCGACGCGCGCGTGCGGGCCGACCTCGACGCGGCCGGGTACCCCACCGTCGGCCGGGACGGACCGCGCCGCTTCGCCGTCACCCACGAGGAGGCGACCGCGGCCCTGCGGCACTTCGTCCGGCACCGCCTGGACACCTTCGGCCCGTACGAGGACGCGGTGCTGGAGCAGGACTGGGCGATGGCGCACTCGTTGCTGTCGGTGCCGATGAACCTGGGTGCGCTGCACCCGCTGGAGGCGGTGCACGCCGCCGAGCAGGCCTACCGCGACGGGGACGCCCGGCTGTCCAGCGTCGAGGGGTTCGTCCGCCAGATCCTCGGCTGGCGGGAGTACGTCTGGCAGCTGTACTGGCGTTTCGGGCGCGGCTACACGCGTCGCAACCACCTGCGGGCGCGCACGCCGCTGCCGGACTGGTGGACCGACGCCGACGCCGACGCCGTCACCGCGAACTGCCTGTCGCACGCACTGGGCGGGGTCCGCGACCGCGGCTGGACCCATCACATCCCGCGCCTGATGATCCTCGGCAACCACGCCCTGCAGCGCGGCTACCGGCCCGCGGAGCTCAACGACTGGTTCGCGACGGCGTTCGTCGACGGGTTCGCCTGGGTGATGCCCGCCAACGTGATCGGAATGAGCCAGCACGCCGACGGCGGACGGATGGCCACCAAGCCCTACGCCTCCGGCGGCGCCTACATCAACCGGATGACCGACCTGTGCTCCGGCTGCGCCTTCGACCCGACGGTGTGGGTGGGGGAGAAGGCCTGCCCGTTCACCGCGGGCTACTGGCAGTTCGTGCACCGCCACGAGGAGACGATGGCGGGCAACAACCGCACCGCCCGCGCCGTCGCCACGATGAAGCGGCTGACCGACCTCGACGCGCTGCTGGAGCAGGAGTCCGCCCGCGAGGAGTTCTGACCCGGCGGGGATCGCTAGGCTCCTCCGTCGTGACCGCAGCCCGCCCGCTCGACGTGCTCGGCACCGTGCTGCGACTGGGACTCGCCGCGGTCTGGCTGGTGTCGGGAGCGGTGAAGCTGAGCGAGCCGTTCACCACGGCCGTCGCCGTCGCCGCCTACCGGGTGCTGCCGGACGCCCTCGTCGTGCCGGTGGCGACCCTGCTGCCGCCGCTGGAGATCGCGCTCGGCCTGCTGCTGCTCGCGGGCCTCGCCACCCGGCTCGCCGCGGTGGTGGGCACCGTGCTGCTGCTCGCGTTCGTCGCGGGGCTGGTGCAGGCGTGGGCGCGCGGGCTGTCGATCGACTGCGGCTGCTTCGGCGGCGGCGGGCCGGTCGACCCCGAGGACACCCGCTACGGGCTGTCCCTGCTGCGCGACCTCGCCTTCCTCGGCACCGCGGTGTTCCTCACGGTGCGCCCGCGGACGCTGTTCGCCCTCGACGGGCGCGGGGACCGGGCCGCGGCACACCACCACGACCGGCGGGCGCCGGTGAACGCGACGGAGGGACGCTGATGGGACAGAACGAGCGCGAGCGCCGGGCGGCCGCCCAGGCACGGCTGCAGGCGGCGGGGATCACCTCGGCCAAGACGTCCGGCGGGCTCGGCCGCAACCTCGCCATCGGGGCGCTGGTGCTGATCGTCGCGCTGGCCGCCGGTGGCTACGTCCTCTGGCAGAACTACGGCGCGGCGACCGGGCCGACCTACCCGGTGGCTCGTGACGGCGTGGTGGTGAGGGCGGGGAACCAGGCCGCGCCGGTCACCGTCGACGTCTACGAGGACTACCTCTGCCCCAGCTGCAAGCAGTTCGAGTCCTTCTACGCCGACGACCTCACCGCGGCGATGAACGAGAACAGGGCGAAGGTCAACTACCACCACATCGTCATCCTCGACGAGCGCTCCTCCCCGCCCGGCTACTCGACCCGGGCCGGCAACGCCGCGCTGTGCGCCGCGGACGCCGGGATCTTCCCCGCCTACCACTCCCGGCTCTACGCCGACCAGCCCGCCGAGGGGAGTGCCGGGACGTCGGTCCAGGAGCTGACCGCGCTCGGCGCCGAGCTCGGCGCGACCGGCGACTTCAGCGGCTGCGTCGCCCGGCAGGCGAACAGCCAGGCCATCGCGGACGCGACCGGTGCCGCCGCCGCCGACCCGGCGGCGGCACCGGGCGGGCGGTTCGGCACCCCGACCGTGCTGGTCGACGGCGTCAAGATGGATCTGAGCAACGGGGACTGGCTGTCCCGCGTGACGGGCTGACCGCGCCGACGGCCAGTCGCGGCAGGAACCACTGCACGAGCGGCCCGACGGCGAGCGCGTAGGCCACCGTCACCAGGCCGAACGTGCCGCCCAGCGCCCACCCGGCCAGCACGACCGTCACCTCGATCGCGGTCCGCACCAGCCGCACCGACAGCCCGGTGCGGGCCGCGAGTCCGGTCATCAGCCCGTCCCGCGGGCCCGGTCCCAGCCCGACCCCGATGTAGGCGGCCGTCGCCACCGCGTTCAGCACGATCCCGGCGGCGGCGAACCCCACCCGCAGCCACAGTGCCTCCGGGGCGGGCAGCACCGCGAGCGCCAGGTCCACCGTGACCCCGATGACGACGACGTTGGTCACCGTGCCAATCCCCGGCCGTTCCCGCAGCGGGATCCACAGCAGCAGCACCCCGACCGCGACGACGACGGTCACCGCCCCCACCGACAGCGCCGTGCGCCCCGCGACGCCCTGGTGGAACACGTCCCACGGCATCGAGCCGAGGGCCGCGCGCATCATCAGCGCCATCGAGACCGCGTAGCCGACCAGGCCGACCACGAGCTGGGAGAGCCGCCGGGTGCGCCGCGGCATCCGCAGCGACCAGCGGGAACTGTCGATCGTCACGAGATGGCATGCTGCTTCCATCGGTGGCCTGTCGTCACCGTGCCACTCGAGCGAAACTGGATCGGGAATGACGCAGGGGATCGGGGCGGAGCGCCTCGCCGCGCTGTGCGGCGACGTCCACGGCGGGCGCGGCCCGGCCTACCGGGTGCTGGCCGACGCGGTGCGGGTGCTGACCGGCGACGGCCGGCTGCCCTCGGGCACCCGGCTGTCGGCGGAGCGGCCGCTGGCCGAGGCACTGGGCGTCAGCCGGGTGACGGTCGCCCGTGCCTACCGCGAGCTGCGCGACGACGGCTGGGCCGACGCCCGGCACGGGTCGGGCACCTGGGTGCGGCTCCCGGACCGGACCGGTGGTGTCGACGGGGTGTGGGCGCCCGGGCCGGTGGACCACGGCGCGATCGACCTCGCCCACGCCGCCCCGGCCGCGCCCGCGGTACTGCCCGACCTGGTCGCCCGCGCCGTCGAGCGGGGTGCCGCGGAGCTGGCCGGACACGGCTACGGGCCGGACGGCCTGCCTGCGCTGCGGTCCGCGATCGCCGACCGGTTCACGACCCGGGGGCTCCCGACCGGGCCGGAGCAGGTCGTCGTGACGGGCGGGGCGCTGCAGGCGATCGGGATCGTCCTCGCCGAGCTGGCCGGGCCGGGGGACCGGGTGCTCGTCGAGCATCCCACCTACCCGTCGGCGTTCGACGTCGTCGCCGACGTGGGAGCGGTCGCCGTCCCGGTGGCGGTGGACGGCGCCGGCGCGACGCCCCAGACGGTGCTGCCGCGGGCCGCCCGGCAGACCGCGGCGCGGGCCGCGTACCTGATGGCGGACTTCCAGAACCCCACCGGCCGTCTGCTCGACGACGACGCCCGCGCCCGGCTGGTGCAGCGCCTCGCCCGTCAGGGCACGGTTGCCCTGGTCGACGAGACCTTCGCCGAGCTGGACCTGCGCGGGGGCGCCACGGGGCCGCTGCCGTGTGCCGCGCACGCCGCCGGACCCGACGACGTCGTCACCGTCGGCGGACTCAGCAAGATCGCCTGGGGCGGGCTGCGGATCGGCTGGGTCCGGGCCGGCCGCGAGCGTGCGGCCCGGTTGCGACGACGGCTGGCCAGGGCCCAGCTGGCGCTGCCGGTGCTGGAGCAGCTGGTCGCCGTCGAGGTGCTGGAACGGCTCGACGTGCTGCGGGCCGAACGGGTCGGGGTGCTGCGCACCGGGCGCGACCTGCTGGCCGCCGAGCTCGCGGCGACCCTGCCGGACTGGCGCTTCACCGTGCCCCACGGTGGGCTCGCGCTGTGGTGCGACCTCGGTGCCCACGTCTCGACGGCGCTGACCGCGGCGGCCCCGCGGCACGGTCTGGTGCTGGCGCCCGGCCCGCGGTTCGGGGCCGGGCACGCGTTCACCGACCGGCTGCGGGTGCCGTTCACCCACCCCGGACCGGTGCTGACCGAGGCGGTGCGCCGGCTCGCCCGCACCGTCGCCGACGTCGACGGACCCGGGTCCCGGGCGACGGTCGCCGACCCGGCGACCCGGGCCGGCGTCGTCGTCTGAGCGGGGTCAGAGCACCAGGTCGATCAGCAGCACCAGGACCAGGCCGGAGACCGAGATGACGGTCTCCATGATCGACCAGGTCTTGATGTTCTGGCCGACGGTGAGCCCGAAGTACTCCTTGACCAGCCAGAACCCGGCGTCGTTGACGTGGGAGAAGAACAGCGAGCCCGCGCCGATCGCCAGCACCAGCAGTGAGGTCTGGGTCGGGTCGAGCGTCGGCAGCAGCGGCACGAGGATCCCCGCGGCGGTCACCGTCGCGACGGTCGCCGACCCGGTCGCGAGCCGGATCGCCACCGCGACCAGCCAGCCCAGCAGCAGTGCGGAGATGCCGGCGCCGGTGGCCCAGCCCGCGATCATCGCGCCGATCCCGGTGTCGACCAGGGTCTGCTTGAACCCGCCGCCCGCGGCGACGATCAGCACGATCCCGGCGATCGCGGGGAGCGACCTCTCCAGCGAGCCCATGATCCCGGCGCGGTTCATCCCCGAGCCGGTGCCGAGGGTGACCATCGCGACCAGCACCGACAGCAGGAGCGCGACCAGCGGGGTGCCGACGAAGTCCAGTGCGGCGCGCACCGGGTTGCCCTCGGGTGCGGCGATGTCGCCGACGGCCTTGCCCATCATGAGCACGACCGGCAGCAGCACCGTGACCAGGGTGGCGGCGAACCCGGGGCGCCGAGTGGGACCGCCGTCCGGCAGGTCGCGGCCGGCACCGGAATCGGCACCGGCGTCGGAATCGGCACCGGACCCGGGACCGGCGTCGGCACCCGCGCCGGTCCCGGCCGATCCGGCCGATCCGGCCGATCCGGCGGATGCGGCGGATGCGGCGGACGCGGTGGTGCTCCCGGCCGCGACCGGGGACTCGAACAACGCGGGCGGGGAGACGTCGACCCAGCGGGCCGCCAGCGTCGCGAACAGCGGCCCGGCCAGCACGACGACCGGGATCGACACGAGCACGCCGAGGAGCAGGGTGATGCCCAGGTCGGCGTCGAGGATGCCGATCGCGGCGAGCGGGCCGGGGTGGGGCGGGACGAGACCGTGCATCGCGGACAGCCCGGCCAGTGCCGGGATGCCGACGGCGATCAGCGAGACCTGGGCCCGGCGCGCGACCAGGAAGATCACCGGCATCAGGATGACCAGACCGATCTCGAAGAACATCGGCAGGCCGATCAGTGCCCCGACGGCGGCCATCGACCACGGCAGGGTCCGCGGGCCGGAGCGGGAGACGATCGTGTCGACCAGCCGGTCGGCGCCGCCGGAGTCGGCGAGCAGCTTGCCGAACATCGCGCCCAAGGCGATCAGCGTGCCGACGCTCGCGGCGGTCGAGCCGAAGCCGTCGGAGAAGGCCGTCACGGCGTCGCCCATCGACATGCCCGCCACCGCCGCGACCAGCAGCGAGCCGATGGTCAGGGCCAGGAACGGGTGCAGCGAGAACTGCGTGATCAGCAGGACCAGCGCGACGATCCCCACCAGCGCGGCGGTCACCAGGCGGCCGGCGGAGGCGACCGGCTGGGCCTGCTCCGCGGCCAGGACGAGTGCGGGGTGCAGCGTCATCGCGGGGCCACCTCCGACCCGGTGGCGGCGACGGCGCCCGCCACGATCTCCTCGACCGGCCTCCGGATGTCCAGGGTCGTCCCGGCCTCGTCGGCGGCCAGCGGCTCCAGGGTGGCCAGCTGGGAGTCGAGCAGCGCGGTCGGCATGAAGTGCCCGGAACGTCCGCCCATGCGCTCGGCGAGCACCGCCGCGTCGCCGGAGAGGTGCACGAACACCGTCGACGGCGCGTGGGCGCGGAGCCGGTCGCGGTAGGTGCGGCGCAGCGCCGAGCAGGCGACGACGAGCCCGGTGCCGGTGTGCTCGGCCAACCGGGCGCCGACGGCGTCGAGCCAGGGCTCGCGGTCGGTGTCGGTGAGTGGGGTCCCCCGGGTCATCTTCGCGATGTTGGCGGCCGGGTGCAGACCGTCGGCGTCGGTGAACGGGACACCGAGTGCGTCGGCGAGGGCGGCGCCGACGGTGGACTTCCCGGAGCCGGACACCCCCATCACGACGACGAGGGGGCGGGGTGGTGGCTGGTGTGTCGCCGGCTGTTGCGTCACTGCATCGGCTCCTCACGGTGTGGCGGCATCGGCACGCGGACCGGGAGTACCCGGGTCGTTGTGGGACCAGAGTCGGTCATAAGTATTACGTGTTCAACACCGGATCGGTTCAGATATGTCTTTTCCGGTGCTCGGCATCGTGAGGTGGCACGATTCGACCGTGAGCGGCGCGACGGAGGGCACGGGACTGCACGCGGACGTCCTGGACCGGCTCGGGACCGCGATCGCCGCAGGCACGATCGGCCCCGGTGAGGTCCTGCGGGCCGAGGAACTGGGCGACCGCTACGGGGTGTCGCGGACCGTGGTCCGGGAGGCCGTGCGGGTGCTGGAGTCGATGGGCCTGGTGCGCAGCAGGCGCCGGGTCGGCACCACCGTCTCCCCGCGCGGGCAGTGGAACGTGCACGACCCCAGGGTGATCCGCTGGCGGCTCGACGGCCCGGGCCGAGACGAGCAGCTGCGGTCGCTGTCCGAGCTGCGCTGCGGCGTCGAACCGCTGGCTGCCGAGCTGGCGGCCGACCGGGCGACCCCGGAGCAGTGCGGGGTGCTGGTCGGTGCGGTGATGGACATGACCGCGCACGGCCGCGCCGGAGACCTGTTCGCCTACCTGGAGGCCGACCAGCTCTTCCACCGGACCCTGCTCGCGGCCTCGGGCAACGAGATGGTCGCGGCGCTGGGCGACGTCGTCGCCGAGGTGCTCGCCGGGCGGACCCGGCACCACCTGATGCCCCGTCGTCCGGAACCGGAGGCGATCCGGTTGCACCGCGACGTCGCCGACGCCGTCCGGGCGGGTGACGCCCCTGCCGCCGGAGCGGCCATGCGGGAGATCCTCCGTGAGGCGGATGCGGCGATGCGGGCCGGCGTGACGCGCGCGCCCGATCAACGATTGTGATGATGGTGCGGATTCGGGTGTATCGATCGGTCGCCCGCGATCGACCTGGGGAGTGGACGCGGCGAGATGTCGCGGGACGGTGACGAACGATTGAGATGATCTTGTAATGGCCGTACGTCGGGTGACGGAAGAGCTCCAGCGACTGGGCTTGTCGGGCTACGAGGCCAAGGCCTACGTGGCGCTGGTCAGCGCGGGCGAGGCGGTCAACGGTTACGAGGTGGCGAAGCGGTCCGGGGTGCCGCGCAGCACCGTCTACGAGACGCTGGGCAAGCTCGTCGGCCGCGGCGCGGCCTTCGAGGTCCGTGCCCCCGACGGCACCGGCTACGTGCCGTTGCCGCCCGCGACGCTGCTGGAGCGCATGCGCCGCGACTTCGACCGCACGCTGGGCATACTGCAGAACGAGATCCCGCGGCTGACCGCGCCGCCGCAGGTGCGGCTGGTGCACTCGCTGACCGAGCGCCGGATGCTGCTCGAACGGGCCGAGGACGTCGCCGCCGCGGCCCGCTCCGAGCTGTACGTGCTCGGCTGGCCGGAGGACGTCGAGACGCTGAAGCCCACGATCCGCCGGGCCGAGGAGCACGGCGTCGACGTGGCCACGGTCGTCTTCGGCGTCGACGACGACCCGGTCGGCTGGCACATCGAGCACCGCTACTCGGCCCCGTCGGCGGTCGAGGACAACCTCGGCCGGCGGATGCTCGTCGTCGTCGCGGACCGGGACCAGGCCGTGATCGGGGGCCTCACCGCCGACCGCACCTGGGGCCTCTACACCGACGACCCGGCCGCGGTGCTGCTCGCACACCTCTACGTGCGTCACGACATCGCGATGCACCGCGTCGCCGACCGGTTCGCCGAGCACGGGTTCGACGAGTTCTGGGCCGACGACCCCGCCCTGCGACGGCTGCGCGAGCCCGTCGGCGAGCCGGTCCGGGCCGCCGACGGCGCACCGCGCTCGGTCGGCCCGGAGACCGACACCGTCGGCGGCCTCTCCGACCCCGACGATCTCGGCGACGCCGCCGACCCCGACGGGGACGACGGCCGGAGCCGGGCCGGCTGAGCACGGCCCCGCGCCCTCGGCCCGCGCCCTCAGCCCGCGGGCACCTGCGCCGGCCTGCGCCCGCCGAGGTGCCGGCCGAAGAAGTCGAGGATGATCTGCACCCGCTGGACGCGGTGGCGTGGCGACCCGTCCCGCGACATCCCGTGGCTCTCCTCCGGGAACCGCCAGTACTCCACCGGCCGCCCGAGCAGCCGCAGCGCGACGAACAACGCGTCGGCCTGCTCGACCGGACACCGCAGGTCGTCCTCGGAGTGCAGGATCAGCATCGGCACGTCGATGCCGCGGACGTGGTGCAGCGGGGACATCCGCCGGTACTCCTCCGGCGCGTCCAGCCACGAGCGGCCCAGCTCGTGGCCGAACCACCCGGCCGCGTCGGAGCTCCAGTCCAGCGACTCCAGGTTGTTCACCGCCCGCTCGCTGCAGGCGGCGGCGAACCGGTCGGAGTGGTGCGCGGCCAGCCACGAGGTGAGGTATCCGCCGTAGGACCCGCCGAGCACGCCCACCCGCTCCCGGTCGAGCTGGTCGAACTCCGCGAGGGCGCCGTCGAGCGCGGCGAGCACGTCGTCGGCGTCGATCCCGCCCCAGCCGGTCCCGGGCGCGGTCTCCGCCAGTGGGCTGCGGATCGCCCTTACCCGGTCCTGGGTGTAGCCGGTCGATCCGTGCGGGTTGCACCACACGACGGCGTAGCCGGCGCCCGCCCACAGCCGGAACTCGTCGAACCAGGCGTCGGCGTACTGGCTCATCGGGCCGCCGTGGATCGACAGCAGCACCGGGAGCCGGCCGCCGGCGCCGGTGGCGGGCTCGTCGGGCAGCAGCACCCAGGCGTCGATGTCGCCGTCCCCGGCCGGGGACGGCACGGCCAGCCGGTAGGGGGTGCGTCCGCGCGGCACGGCGTCGTGGAAGGGCTCGGTGAGCGCGGTGAGCCGGCGCAGCGACCCGCCGTCGGTGACGTGCAGCTCCCCGAGGTGGTCGTGGTCGGTGACCAGCACGACGGTGCTCCCGCCGGCGCGGTCGTAGGCGGCGACGGTCCGCGCGCCGGTCAGCAGCGCCTCCGCGGTGCCCGCACCCGGTCCGTCGGCCGCGACCCGGTACAGGTGCACCCCGCCGCGGTCCTCGCAGGACACCAGCAGGTGCCCGTAGTCCCAGATCGGGGCGCGGGCGCCGGGGTAGGGCCGCCAGGTGCGGTCGATGCCGGTCGCCAGGACGTCCTCGCGCCCGGTCGCGATGTCGACCAGCGCCGGCGACGCGTGCGCCGGAGCCGCCAGGTGGTCGTCGGAGGCCAGGGTGGCCAGCCGGGTGCCGTCCGGCGCCCAGGACGGGTGCGTGTGGTGCCGCCCGCTGCGGGTGAGCAGCCGCGGCTCGCGGCCGCCCGCCGCATCGACGAGGTAGATCCGCGCCGTCTCGTCCAGGTCCCAGTCCTGCTCGCGGTCCGCGACGACGGCGAGGGTCCGCCCGTCGGGCGACCAGGCGGGCGACGAGTGCTCGTACGGCCCGCCCGCGACGGCCACCGTGTCGCCGCCCCCGGCGTCGACGACGAACACCGTCGACGGGCGGTCGATGATCCAGCCCTCCCCGTCCAGCCGGCTGAACAGCCGGTCGATCCGGCGGGGTTCGCGGGCCCGGTCGTCGTCGCCGGTGGCCCACCGGGCCGCCCGCTCCCGGGACACGAACGCGATCCGGGTGCCGTCCGGCGACCACACCGGCTCGGAGATCCCCTCCGGACGCTCGCAGACCACCACCGGCTCGCCCGGGACGCCGATCGGCAGTACCCGCAGCCGTGCGCCGCCGCCGTCGCGCCCGGTGACGACGGCGAGCCGCGTCCCGTCCGGCGACCAGGCGGGGGAGGAGTCGCCGTGCTCGGAGCCGGTCAGCCGCCGCGGTGGACCGCTCCCGTCGGTCGGTGTGAGCCAGATCGTTGTCCGGTACCGGTTGGCGCCGAGGTCGACGCGGCGGACCGCGACGGCGACGTGCGCGCCGTCCGGGGACACCGCAGGGGCGCCGAGGGTGGTCAGTCGTCCGATGTCAGAGGGCTGCACGGGGTCGACGGTAGGTCGCGGCGCCGGGAGGGGCACCCCCCTTTCCGGGCCGGAAACCGGCCGGTGTAGTGTTCTTCATGTCGCAAGGGGCTGTGGCGCAGCTGGTAGCGCACTTGACTGGCAGTCAAGGGGTCAGGGGTTCGAATCCCCTCAGCTCCACCCATGAGAGCAGGCGGTACCACTTATTGGTGGTGCCGCCTGTTTCGCGTCTGACCTGCGGTTCTGCTGGACTTCTCGATCATGTGATGATCGTTTTATTTGATCATGGTTGTGTCCACTGTGGCGTCATCGTGGAGCAATCGTGGAGCACGCTGCTCCATGGTGCGAAGTGGGGTCAGGGTTCTGCTCCACGATTGTTGTGTCGTTCGGGTGAATCTGGTGTGCGTCGTTGCGGCTGGGTGCGGTACTGCGCTGGGGTATGGCCGTGGGCGTCGCATGATCATTTCGGCGTCGTCGGCCGGTAATGGGGTCAGGGGCTAGTGACGCCGGTGGCGGCGTGGCCGCCACGGCAGCCCGTTAGAAGGATCGGAACGGGCATCCTGCCAGCGGCGAAGCTGCAGCACGCCCGCACGTTGCGCGACGGCGGCGTGCACACCACGGCCCAGATCGCCGAGCTGGTCGGGTGCTCCCGGGCGACGCTCGACCGTGCGCTCGATGACACGGCAGCGACCGCGGTGGGCTGATCGGCGGCGACCGTGTCGAGCGCCAGGGCTGCGCCTCGAGCTGGTTGCGGGACGCCGGCGCCGACACCATCTCTGAGGCCGGGTCTGCGATCTCGGCGACCACCGCCCGGGTCCGGCGGGCCGCTTCGGCGGCTGCCGTCCGTACGCCGTCGCTGTGGTGGTCGTTCATATACACAGGATGCGCTCGCCTGCGATGCGGAAGCCGACGCCGGGCCGACCGATTGCCCCAGGGCGTGGTGGCGGTCCGCAGACGTGTCCGGGTGTCCGGTCACGTCCGCCTCACACTGCGCGCAGGTGGGAGCCGGATGGCCGAAACGGGTGGTCTTCAACCGTCTCCGGGAACCCGGCGAGCTTGGCGATCTCCGCGGGGGTGAGGCCCTTCGCCGCCATCGTGTCGCCGATGGCACGGGCGAGTTGTGGCCGCTCTCGCGGCAACTCGTCGCTGATCGGCTCAGTGGTTCGCCATCCCATTGCGCTGAACCGCTTGTAGAACGCCGTCCGCTGTGTGGGGGTCATGACCTTGAGGTGGTAGGCGCGCTCGATGATCGCTTGCATCGAGACTCCCCACTCGCGCTTGAGGTCGTAGAGCCGGCCCACCGTCAGGTTGCGCAGGTGCGGTCGGATCGACTCTGCGGGCATGAGGAGCTCCGCCGCGAACCCGTTCGCGTCGCCCTCGGGACTGTTTCAAGATCGGTGTTTTCGGCCCGACACGCCGGGCTGAGGTCCGGCGAGATGGGCACGGACAGTGAGCCTTTTTCAACCTGCCGTTCCGGCAGCTCAGGGGCCTGGTTGTGTGGGTGCAGACGCCGAGCTAGCGAGCCGGTGACCTGTGCAGCTGTGGTCAGAGCAGTTGCGCTGCAACCTTCGCGATCTCCTGACGCAGAAGCTCGCTGGTCAGGTTGAAAAAGGCTCAGTGATGACATCGGACCTTGTGGATCCAAGCGAGGGTGACCCGAAGCCTGCTCGGCAGGCGTCGGCGGAGCGGGCCGCTGCGGCGGCGATGGTGGCCGAGGCGAAGGCGCGCGGGCTGGCGTTGACCGGCCCGGACGGCCTGTTGAAGCTCTTTACCAAGAATGTTCTGGAAACGGCGCTGAACGAGGAGATGACCGAGCACCTCGGGCACGACAAGAACCGGGCCGACCCCGGCCGGGAATCCACCAACGTGCGGAACGGGTCCCGCTCGAAGACGGTTCTCTCGGATGCCGCGGGTGACGTGGAGATCGACGTTCCGAGAGACAGGGCCAGCACTTTCGAGCCGCAGATCGTGAAGAAGCGTCAGCGGCGCCTCACAGATGTCGACGAGGTCGTACTGTCGCTGTATGCGAAAGGGATGACGACCGGGGAGGTTTCCGCACATTTCGCTGACATCTATGGGGCGTCAGTATCGAAGGAGACGGTCTCGCGGATCACCGACAAGGTCGTCGCCGAGATGAATGACTGGGTTGGTCGGCCGTTGGATTCGGTGTACGCCGCGGTGTTCATCGACGCTGTCCACGTCAAGGTCCGGGACGGGCAGGTCGCCAACCGGCCGGTCTACGCAGCCATCGGCGTCACCGTGGACGGCTGCAAGGACGTGCTGGGGCTGTGGATGGGCGTCGGCAGTGAGGGCGCGAAGTTCTGGATGAGCGTGCTGGTCGACCTGAAGAACCGCGGCGTGCGTGACGTGCTGTTCCTGGTCTGCGACGGCCTCAAAGGACTCCCGGAGGTCGTGGCCAACGTGTGGCCGCAAACCATTGTCCAAACCTGCGTCGTGCACCTGATCCGAAACACTTTCCGGCTGGTGGGTCGACAGGACTGGGACGCGGTGAAGCGCGACATCAAACCAATCTATGCCGCGCCCAACCCGAATGCAGCACTTATCGCTATGGATGAGCTCGACGAGAAATGGGGCCGTAAGTACGCGGCGATGATCCGGCTATGGCGCAACGCGTGGGAAGAGTTCGTGCCGTTCTTGGACTACGACGTCGAGATTCGAAGGGTGATCTGCTCTACGAATGCGATCGAATCGCTTAACGCCCGCTACCGGCGCGCGGTGCGGGCGCGTGGTCATTTCCCCACTGAGCAGGCTGCGATGAAATGCTTGTATCTTGTGACTCGCAGCCTGGACCCGACCGGGACGGGCCGCACGAGGTGGACGATGCGTTGGAAGCCCGTGATCAACGCGTTCGCCATCACGTTCGGTGACCGCTGGCCGGGAGCCGAGACCTACTGAGCAACGACGCCGAAACACCGATCACGAGACAGGCCCGCCCCGCACCGCTGCTGGGCGACCTGCGCGACGCCCTCCTCCAACCCTCGTATCCGTCGGCACCTGGTGCGATCGCCCGCGCCCTCGACCCCGACGCCCGCCCCGAGGCCGGCTCCGGTGACGGGACAGCTGCCGAGGAACCGGCCGCCCCCCCGGACGGGAGACGGTGCCGGGCAAGTCGCCACCGACCTCGCGCGGCGGCTGCGGCCGTTCGTCGACGGCAGCCACTCCACCCTGTTCAACGGCCCCACCACCCACCCCGCCGGCGGGCACCTGACCGTGTGGTCGCTCAAGGAGCTCCCCGAGGCGCTGCGCCCGGTGGGGACCACGGTGGTGCTCGACGCGGTGTGGCGGACGGTGACCCACCCGCACGAGCGGCGCCGGCGGCTGGTCGTGGTCGACGAGGCCTGGATGCTGCTGACCAATCCCGCCGGCGCCCGGTTCCTGCTCCGCGCCGCCAAGGCCGCCCGCAAGCACTGGTGCGGTCTGGTCGTCGCGACCCAGGACACCGCCGACGTCCTGGCCTCCGATCTCGGGCGGGCGGTGATCACCAACTCCGCCACCCAGATCCTGCTCCGCCAAGCCCCCCAAGCCATCGACCAGGTCGCCACCGTGTTCGGGCTCTCGGCGGGCGAACGCAGCTTCCTGCTCACCGCCGAACGCGGCGACGGCCTGCTCACCGGAGGCGACCACCGGGTCGCGTTCGCCGCCCTCGCCTCCACCGAGGAAGACAAGCTGATCACGACGTCACCGCAGTTCTTGGCATGTCATCCAGAACTGCGGACTGACTCCGGCTACGTCGTCGTCAAACCCGGTTCAGGTGGACCGCGGCCGACCGAGCATGGAGGTCGACGGTGGTAGGTCTACCCGGCACGGCACCCCGGCTCCGCGCACCTTTCCCACGAGCGCGTACTGCGCTTCGGCGAATGAGCCGCCCCGACGGCTTCGAGATCATCGTTGTCGACTGCGTCGCGCATCATGCGGTAGGCGTTGTCGGAGTACCGACGTTGCTGCACTGCGCCGAGCTCGAACAGATGGCTGCAGCGGTCGTCCTCGTCGATGCGCAGATGGCGGCGCAGTGCCGTGCTTCTCGGCATGGAGATGGCGAGCGCTTCGGCGAGGTCGGCCGGCGAGCGGTGGTACTTCTTAAGCAGGTCGACCTCGCGGATCCCGGCTGCAGGGATGGAGTCGTCCGCAACGTAGCGCACGGGCGCGCCGCCGGTCTTGGTGAGGTGATCGGTGAAGTGTACACCTTCGCCGTCGATCGCGGTGGCGATCTCGTCGAGTCTGGGGAACACCTGGTCGCGCGGGTGGTTGTCTCGGACGGCGCGCTCGACTCGGGTGACGTCCCGGTCCGACACTATGGCATCGGGGTCCACATGAGCCTCCATCGCCAGCAGAGTTCGCAGACGTGCCCGTGCCTCGTGCCCGGCCCTTCGACCGGGTTGCAGCAGCGCCGCGATCTGCGAGTACTCCTCGTCGAGGATGAAGGCGAGATCATGCGGCGGGTCGACGGAGAGCGGAAGGACCCGGCCGAGGAGGTGCTCGGCCAGACTCTCACCGAACACCCGCTGCAGCAGCTCGTCGAACAACGTCACTCCGGCGCGCGCGTGCAGGTAGAGCAGTTGCTCGGGCACGAGATTGAACCAGTGCTGTTCGTCGTCGCGCATGGCGTCGATGGCGCGCAGGGTGCCTGCGTCGGCGTCGGCGAGCTTGATGATGGGGTTCTCCGCGGACAGGCGCAGGCAGCGCTCGAACCCGATGGAGCGTCCGGTCTCGCTGTCGAACACCCGCTTCTCGCGGGTCTGGACGAGGGCGGCCTTGAGCAGCATCTCGAAGGCATGCTGCAGATGCAGCAGGACCCGGGTTGCTCGTCCGGCCGCGTGCGGGGAGTTGAAGGCCTCGATCGTGAAGATCAACGAGTCGAGCGCCTTCTGCTTGAGCACCCGGCTCTCCTGCTTGAGCCTCATCTGTCTCCCCACCCCCGGTCCTCACATCGTTGTCAGACACCTGGTGTTAACACGAGCCGCGGTCCGACGGGACGGCTGCGTCGTCTACCGGAGCACTCGACCGAGCGCCACGGCGAGCGGTCCCTGGCCCGCCCCGCGATCCAGTCCACGGCGGGTAGTCGCCTGGCGGAGGTTGATGTTGATGTTGACCGACCCTGTTCTGTCCGTTCCTGGAGGACAGGACAGCCGACGTGGTGAGACCTGTGTTGATGCCATTGAACTTGAGCTCAACGACTGGGTTCGCGACGGTTTCCTCGGCTTTGTGGGGCGGAGATCTCCTGCGAGGTGTATCGGGGTGGGTCGCTGCGTACCTGCGCCCGCTGTTACTCGCAGTAGCTGTTGTCTCCTTGGTGGCGGTCGGGCTGTGGGTGGTCGGGCGGATGTGGGATCGCCGGGCGTGGGCGGAGGCGTCGCGGGTGGAGGTCTTGGCGCCGCCGCGGGTGGACCCAACCGGAGCGGTGGTGTTCTGGCAGCACCTGCTCGGCCTGCTCCGTCCCCGATGGACACTGCGCCCCGCCCCGCACGTGGTGTTCGAGTACCGGTTCAGCGCCGACGGCATGCAGATCGCAGTGTGGGTTCCCGCTACCGTCCCCGCAGCTCAGATCGCCGCCGCCGCGCGCAGCGCCTGGCCCGGCACCCGCACCACGATCACCCTCACCCCGCCACCGCAACCTCGGCAGGTGGGGGTGGCGGGTGGCCGGTTGCGGCTGGCGCGCCCGGCCGCGCTGCCGCTGCGGTCCGAGCATCGCCTGGACCCGCTGCGCGCGCTGATCGGCGCGGCAACACCGCTGACCCCGACCGAGGGAGTGCGGGTGCAGGTGCTGGCCCGCCCGATCTCCGCTGCCCGCCTCGCCACCCTGGTCCGGAACCCGCGGACGGCCGACCTCGGAGCCAGGATCCTGGGTGGGGCCGCCGCCGTGATGGCCGCCCTGGCGCAGGAGATGGTCTCGACCGCGGTCCACGGCCCCACCCACACCAGCCGATCCCACCGGCGGGCGAGCGTGGGGGAGCGGGGCCCGGCGCGGCTGGTCGCCTCCGCCCAGGACCGGGCCGCCGCGAGCAAGGCCCACGGCGCCGGCGGCGGACACACCGTCGCCGTCCGCTACCTCTGCACCGTCACCCCCACCGGCCCGGGCCGGGATGCGGCGCGCACAGCGCGGGCGCGGGCGGCCCGGCGGGCGCGGGCGGTCGGCGCGGCGTTCGCCCAACACTCCGGACACAACCACCTCAGACGCCGACCCCTCCACCGCCCGCAACACGCCATCGAGCGGCGTCGCCTGCGTCGTGGGGACCCGATGTCGGTGCCCGAGGTCGCCGCGCTGGCGCACCTGCCCACCGACGACCACGTCTCCGGCCTGCAGCGTGCCGGGGCCGCCGCTGTCGCGCCGCCTCCGCAGGTGCCGGTGGGTGGGGTGGGTGTGCGGCTGCTCGGGGACTCCGACGCCGTCCCCGAGCGCCCGGTCGGGTTGTCGGTCGCCGACGCCCGACATCACCTGTGGGTTCTCGGGGCGACCGGGGCGGGGAAGTCGACGCTGCTGGTCCACCAGGTCCTGGCCGACGCCGCCGCCGGGCGGGCGGCGATCGTGATCGACCCTAAGGGCGACCTCGTCGACGACATCACCGCCCGCCTCCCCGACCACACCCGAGACCGGCTGGTCCTCCTCGACCCCGACCAACCCGGGCAGGACGGTCGGTGGCCGTGTCTCAACCCCCTCGACCCACTCGGACTGCGGTTCCCCCGAGATCGTGGAGGGTTCTTATGCCGCGTCTCGGGTGAGGGCGGCGTTCTCGTAGTTGATCGGTGAGAGCCCGGCGGCGGCACTGTGTCGCCGCCGGTGGTTGTAGAAGCCGTAACACCAGTCGATGACCGCCGCCCGCGCCCTACTGATGGTGTCGAAGTCGTTGCGGGACAGCACTTCCCACTCCAGGCTGGAGAAGAACGCCTCCGCCGCGGCATTGTCGAAACACGACCCGACCCGGCCCATCGACTGACGGATGTCGAGCCGCCGACACAGAGCGGTGAACGCGCCCGCGGTGTAGGTCGACCCGCGGTCGGTGTGGAAGATCACCCCGGCGATTCGGTCCGCCCCGCCGCGGGCCGCCACCGCCATCCGGATCGCCGCACACGCCAGCTCGGCGTTCGGGTGCAGCCCCGTGGCCGCGCCGAGCAGCCGCCGCGAGTACAGGTCGATCACCGTGGCCAGATACAACTTCCCGGCCGCGGTGGGGATCTCGGTCATGTCCCCGACCCATCTGCGGTTCGGCTCGGCTGAAGCGCCCCGGGTTCAGTGAGCCTTTCCCAGTGGTGGGGAGCGGCTGGCGGCGACACGCCGGGGGCGTGGAGGTGCTCAACGAGGGTGCGGGACCCCAGTAGAAGAGATCGGTCCGCTCAAAGATCGACTCACCACCGAGGTCCCGCGTGCCCGATCCTGTCACCTACACCGCCGTGCTCCCGATCGGGGAGCCCACCGCGTCCATGTTGTCGCGGCTGTTGGCCGAGGAACGCCTCCGGCGCGGGACCCGCAGCGGGCGTCGGGCGCTGGACTGTGACCGCCACGCGGTGCTGGTGCTGCGCTGGTTCCTCGACGCGACCCGGGTCGCCCAGCTCGCCGCCGACAACCAGCTGAGCCTGTCGAGTACCTACCGCTACCTGCACGAAGGCATCGACGTTCTGGCCGCCGCCGCGCCTGGACTGCCCGGCGCGCTGCTCGCGGCCCGCACCGCCGGGCACACCCACGTTCACCTCGACGGCACCGTGATCCACACTGACCGCTCCCGCACTCCCGGACCGACCCCGGGAGTGGATCTGTGGTGGTCGGGTAAGCACCACGTCCACGGCGGGAACGTTCAGGTCCTCACCGCGCCTGACGGGTGGCCGTTGTGGACCTCCCCGGTGCGCCCGGGCCGCGAGCACGACACCACCTGCGCCCGCGGTCACCCCGGCCTGCTCGACGCGATCGAGGGCTGGACCGACGACACCCACGTCGTGCTCGCCGACCTCGGCTACGAGGGTGAGAACACCCGCCTGACCTGCCCGTTCAAGACCCCCACCGGCGGCGGACTGTCGGTGGACAAACGCACCGTCAACACGCTGCACTCCGCCGTCAGGGCTGTGGCCGAACGCGGGAACTCCCTGCTCAAGACCACCTTCAAGGCGCTACGCCGGGTCAGCTTCTGCCCCTGGCGGATCGGCGCGATCACCGCCGCCGCGCTCGTCCTGCTCCACGTCGAGCACGACCGAACCACATGATCAACCAGCACCTACTGGGAAAGGCTCAGTGGAGGCTGAGTTCTCCCGAGATCGGAGTGTCTCGGGCTGGTTGGTGAGCGTAGTAGTTCTGTTCGTACTCGATCGGCGGCATGTTGCTGTCGACGACGGGCTCAGACTGACCCCCTAGCGTCGGCTTGGGATTGACCCCCTCTGCACGACGCTGAGGGGGTGTTGTCGGTGGAGGACTGGGCCGAGATCCGTCGTCTGCATCGGGCCGAGGGTGTCCCGATCAAGGAGATCGCCCGCCGGCTGGGGGTGGCCCGCAACACGGTGCGCTCCGCGTTGCGGGCGCCGGGCCCGCCGAAGCGGGAACGGGGCCCGCGGGGATCGCTGGCGGATGCGGTCGAGCCGCAGGTGCGGGCATTGCTGGCGCAGTTCCCACGCATGCCGGCCACGGTGATCGCAGAGCGGATCGGGTGGGAGCACTCGCTGACCGTGCTCAAGGACCGGATCCGCCAGATCCGCCCCGAGTATGTCGGGATCGACCCGGTCGACCGGGTCGCCTACGCACCGGGCGAGATCACCCAGTGCGACCTGTGGTTCCCCGAGACCACGATCCCCGTCGGCCCAGGCTAGGAACGGGTCCTACCGGTGCTGGTGATGACGCTGGGCTACTCGCGGTTCTTGTCCGCGACGATGATCCCCTCGCGCCAGGCCGGGGACATCCTGTCCGGGATGTGGCAGCTGATCAGCGACGTCGGGCGGGTGACCCGCACGCTGGTCTGGGACCGGGAGTCTGCGATCGGCGGGACCGGGCGGGTCTCGGCACCGGCCGCTGCGTTCGCCGGCACTCTGGCCACCCGGATCCGGCTTGCCCCACCGCGGGATCCGGAGTTCAAGGGGCTGGTCGAACGCAACAACGGCTACTTCGAGACCTCGTTCCTGCCCGGACGTCGCTTCGCCTCCCCAGCCGACTTCAACCACCAGATCGACGACTGGCTGGCCCGGGCCAACACCCGCACCGTCCGAGCGATCGGCGGCCGCCCGGTGGACGTGCTCGCCCACGACTACGCGGCGATGACTCCGCTGCCGCCGCTGGACCCGCCGATCGGGCTGGCCCAGCGGATCCGGCTGGCACGGGACTACTACGTCCGCGTCGATGCCAACGACTACTCCGTGGATCCGCAGATGATCGGCCGGTTCGTCGATGTCGCCGCCTCACCGCGCGAGGTCGTCGTCTACTGCGCCGGCCAGGTCGTCGCCCGTCACGACCGCAGCTGGGCCCGCCACGCGGTGATCACCGACCCGGCGCACCAGCACACCGCCGCGGCGATGCGCCGCGCCCTGGCCCACGACCGCAACACCCGACAGGCCGCAGCACGCCGTCACCTCGACGGCCACCCGGTGACCCTGCGCGCACTGCCCGACTACGACGCCCTGTTCGGTGTCGACTTCGTCTCCACTGCCGAGGAAGCGAGCAGCTCATGACAACCACACCACCGAAGATCACCACCGACCCCGCTGGGAGCTCGGGGCCGGCCGGTCCGGTGCTGGCCGCGGTCCCCGACGGACTGCCGGCGATGATCGCCTACCTGACCCGGGTCCTGAAGACCCCGACCATCGCGGCCAGCTGGGAACAGCTTGCCGCCCAGGCCCGTGAGGAGAACTGGTCGCACGAGGAGTATCTGGGCGCGCTGCTGCAGCGCCAGGTCGCCGACCGCGAGTCCAAGGGCACGGTCATGCGGATCCGCACCGCGCACTTCCCCCAGGTCAAGACCTTGGAGGACTTCAACCTCGACCATCTGCCCTCGCTGCGCCGCGACATCCTGGCCCACCTGGCCACGAGCACGTTCGTCGCCAAGTGCGAGAACGTGATCCTGCTCGGCCCGCCCGGGATCGGGAAGACCCACCTCGCGATCGGGCTCGGCGTCAAAGCCGCCCACGCCGGCTACTCGGTCCTGTTCGACACCGCCAGCAACTGGATCACCAGACTCGCCGCCGCGCACCAGAGCGGCCGGCTCGAGGCCGAGCTGAAGAAGATCCGCCGCTACAAACTGATCATCATCGACGAGGTCGGCTACATCCCGTTCGACCAGGACGCAGCGAACCTGTTCTTCCAGCTCATCGCTTCCCGCTATGAACAAGGCAGCGTCATGGTCACCAGCAATCTGCCCTTCGGCCGCTGGGGCGAGACCTTCTCCGACGACGTCGTCGCCGCAGCCATGATCGACCGCCTCGTCCACCACGCCGAAGTCCTGACCCTGTCCGGGGACTCCTACCGCACCCGCGCCCGACGCGAGCTCCTGGCCAAACACAACCGCGCCAGCAACGACTGACCATCACCACACCACGCCGGGGGTCAGTTCCAATCCGTCGCTACGGGGTCACTCCCAACCCGCCGTTGACAGTTGCCGATCATGGAGTGCAGCCGCTGGGTGTTGAACCAATGCACCCAGCTCGCGGTGGCCAGCTCGAGATCCTCGACCGCACGGATCGGTCCGTCACGGCGGATGCACTCGGTCTTGTAGAGCCCGATCACCGACTCGGCCAGGGCGTTGTCGTAGCTGTCACCGACCGAGCCGATCGAGGCGATCGCGCCGGCCTCGGCGAGGCGGTTGCCGTATCGGATAGCGCAGTACTGGCTGCCTGCATCGCTGTGATGGATCAACCCGTCCAGGCGCCCGTCGGTCGTCTGACCTGCGCTGTCACGGGTCCACAACGCCATTTCCAGAGCGTCGAGCGGGAGCTCGGTTGGCATCGAGGAAGCGCAACGCCATCCGACGATGCGTCGGGAGAACACGTCGGAGACGAACGCGGTGAACACCATCCCCGACCAGGTCGGCACGTAGGTCAGATCCACTACCCAGAGCCGGTTGGGTGCGGCGGCGGTGAAGTCCCGATCGACCAGATCCGGCGCCCGGGTGGCCTGTCGGTCGGGTCGGGTGGTCAGCACTGGCGCTCCGCGGCGGGCGCCGCGTAGGCCCAGGTGGCGCATCAGCCGCTCGACGGTGCAGCGGGCGACCGGAGCGCCGTCGGCGCCCGGGACGCCGTCTCGGCGCAGCTGGTGCCACATCTTGCGGGCTCCGTAGACCCCGCGGCCCTTGGCTCGGTCCCAGAACGTGGCCTCGATCGTCTCGGCCAGCCCGGTGTCGGAGCGCGCTCGCCGCGACGGCGGGCGGGTCTTGGCTGCGTAGTAGCCGCTCGGGGCGATCGTGGCGCCGTGCTGGGTCAGCACAGCACAGATCGGCTCGACCCCGAACCGGCCCTTGTGGGCGTCGATGTAGTCGACGATCACCGCAGTCGGCGGTCGAGCTCCGCCGAGGCGAAAAACGCCGACTTGGACTCAACCGGTCAGCGCAACAGTGCTCCGAATCTATCAGCCGGGGTGTCGAAATCAAGCGTTTTGCGCGGTCGGGTGTTGAGGCGTTCCGCGACGCGGTCGAGTTGGGCCTGGGTGATGTGGTCGAGCCGGGTGCCCTTCGGGAAGTACTGGCGTAGTAGCCGGTTGGTGTTCTCGTTCGTGCCACGCTGCCAGGGGCTGGCCGGGTCGGCGAAGTAGACGTCCAACCCGGTCCGGGCGGTGACGATGGTGTGGCGGGCCAGTTCCATCCCGCGGTCCCAGGTCAGCGACTTGCGGACGTGTTCGGGCAGTCGGGCCATCTGCCGGGACAGTTGGTGGGCGACGGTGTGCATGTCGCGCCCTCCGAGCGCGACCAGCACGGTGAACCGGGTCGCGCGCTCGACCACGGTCGCGATCTGGGTGGTGCCACGCCCGAGCAGCAGATCACCTTCCCAGTGCCCGGGCACCGCCCGATCAGTCACCTCGGCGGGCCGGTCGTGGATGGAGACCGCGCCGGGGATCTGCGAGCGCCACTGCCCACCGGTGGTGTTGTGCACGTTACGCCGGATCGGACGGCCCGACCGCAGGTGTTTCTGCAGGTCTTTGGCCAGCACACCGCGGGTCTGCACGAACAGCGACTTGTAGATCGTCTCGTGTGACACCCGCATCCCCGATCCCGGAGCGTAGTGCTTGGCCAGGTGCCCGGCGATCTGCTCGGGCGACCAGTCCTCACCCAGTCTGGCAGCGACGAACCCACACAGCAGCGGACGACGGGCGAGCAGACACGTCTTGGGGCGCTGGGCCCGGCGCCAGGCGCGGTCCTCGGCGTCCACAGCACGGTAGGCACGCCGACCCTTGTTGCGGGCGACCTCCCGGCTCACCGTCGAGGCCGGACGACCGAGCCCAGCCGCGATGGCCCGGATCGAACGATACTGGGCCAGACCACGAGAGATCTCCTCCCGCTCGGCCGCGGTCAGCGTCCCCGGTCGGCGACGACGTGATGGCGGCACGTAGCCACCGGTGGACTTGAGCACCGTGAACACCGACCCCGGCGGGCGTCCGATCGCCCGAGCGATGTCACTGATCGACTCCCCACGCCCCCACCGGACCCACAGATCCGCGCGGTCGGCATCGGACATCCCAGGTCGTCCCAGTCGCGCCATCCCACACCCCTATCATGATCAACTACCCGGGTGTTGCGCTGACCGGTTGAGTCCAAGGAGGCAGTCTTGAGGATCTCATTCGCCCGCCGCAGCTCGGCGTTCTCCCGCCGCAGCCGGGTCAACTCGTCGCGGTCCTCGGTCGTGACCCCGGGTGTCAGACCGTCGTCGATATCGGCCTGCTTGCACCAGCCCCGCAGCGTGTCGGGAAGGATCCCCAGCTGCGGTCCGATCCGCTTACACGCGGCGTTGACCGACAAGCCGGGCTCCTGCTGGCGTGCTTCCCGGACCATGCGCTTGGCCCGCTCACGCATCTCGTCGCTGAACTTCCTCGGTGCTGTCAACGGCGGGCCTGTCTCGTGATCGGTGTTTCGGCGTCGTTGCTCAGTAGGTCTCGGCTCCCGGCCAGCGGTCACCGAACGTGATGGCGAACGCGTTGATCACGGGCTTCCAACGCATCGTCCACCTCGTGCGGCCCGTCCCGGTCGGGTCCAGGCTGCGAGTCACAAGATACAAGCATTTCATCGCAGCCTGCTCAGTGGGGAAATGACCACGCGCCCGCACCGCGCGCCGGTAGCGGGCGTTAAGCGATTCGATCGCATTCGTAGAGCAGATCACCCTTCGAATCTCGACGTCGTAGTCCAAGAACGGCACGAACTCTTCCCACGCGTTGCGCCATAGCCGGATCATCGCCGCGTACTTACGGCCCCATTTCTCGTCGAGCTCATCCATAGCGATAAGTGCTGCATTCGGGTTGGGCGCGGCATAGATTGGTTTGATGTCGCGCTTCACCGCGTCCCAGTCCTGTCGACCCACCAGCCGGAAAGTGTTTCGGATCAGGTGCACGACGCAGGTTTGGACAATGGTTTGCGGCCACACGTTGGCCACGACCTCCGGGAGTCCTTTGAGGCCGTCGCAGACCAGGAACAGCACGTCACGCACGCCGCGGTTCTTCAGGTCGACCAGCACGCTCATCCAGAACTTCGCGCCCTCACTGCCGACGCCCATCCACAGCCCCAGCACGTCCTTGCAGCCGTCCACGGTGACGCCGATGGCTGCGTAGACCGGCCGGTTGGCGACCTGCCCGTCCCGGACCTTGACGTGGACAGCGTCGATGAACACCGCGGCGTACACCGAATCCAACGGCCGACCAACCCAGTCATTCATCTCGGCGACGACCTTGTCGGTGATCCGCGAGACCGTCTCCTTCGATACTGACGCCCCATAGATGTCAGCGAAATGTGCGGAAACCTCCCCGGTCGTCATCCCTTTCGCATACAGCGACAGTACGACCTCGTCGACATCTGTGAGGCGCCGCTGACGCTTCTTCACGATCTGCGGCTCGAAAGTGCTGGCCCTGTCTCTCGGAACGTCGATCTCCACGTCACCCGCGGCATCCGAGAGAACCGTCTTCGAGCGGGACCCGTTCCGCACGTTGGTGGATTCCCGGCCGGGGTCGGCCCGGTTCTTGTCGTGCCCGAGGTGCTCGGTCATCTCCTCGTTCAGCGCCGTTTCCAGAACATTCTTGGTAAAGAGCTTCAACAGGCCGTCCGGGCCGGTCAACGCCAGCCCGCGCGCCTTCGCCTCGGCCACCATCGCCGCCGCAGCGGCCCGCTCCGCCGACGCCTGCCGAGCAGGCTTCGGGTCACCCTCGCTTGGATCCACAAGGTCCGATGTCATCACTGTCCGTGCCCATCTCGCCGGACCTCAGCCCGGCGTGTCGGGCCGAAAACACCGATCTTGAAACAGTCCCGATCAGGTCACCGGCAAATGCGCAGAAAGAATGGATCAGGTCGATAGCGGTCCCGGATCCGGCACCGGTCGGCGTTATCATCGACATGCGAATGGGCGCCATCGGCGACATTCCACGGACTATTCTTCTCCGCAGTCAGGGGAGTCGGGAAAGAATGGTGTTTCGGGGCGATTGTTCGTCGACGGGGAGATCGTCACTCCGGCGTCGGAGTCCGAGTGTGTGGTGGTACGTGCAGAGCAGGCACGCGTTCTGTGGGAGATCAACGAGTGGATGCGGACGCACCGCCGGCCCCGGTGACGGGCGGCGGACAGCGGTGGTCGCGCAGGTCGGAGAGGACGGTCGAGATGGACACCCAGCGCGGTACAGCGCCGGAGGTGCTGCGGCAGTGGATGCAGCACGGCCCCGGCGCCGCGACCCACGCCACCCCAGCCTCAGATCCCGGTTCCGGGGGACCGGCGGTGCGAGTGGCCTTCCTCGGTCGCACCTCGGGTGAGGAACAGCAGGACCCGGTCGGATCGATGCTGCGCCAGCTCTCCACCTGCCGGGCCGCGTTGCCCGAAGGCTGCGTGGTGGTCGGGCACTTCTACGACGTCGAGTCCGGACGCATCGATCTGGCCGAACGCGGCCGCGGACTCGCGAGCGTCGAGGTCCCCATCCCCCGTGACGGCGGGGTGCAGGATCTGCTGGCACGGGCGGAGTCACCAGACCCGGGGTTCGAGGCGGTGATCTGTGAACAGATCGACCGGATCGCCCGGCGCGTCTACTACGGCACCATGATCGAACACCGTCTCCAGGCGGCCGGGATCGCGTTGTGGGCGGCGGATGAGACCATTCACGTCGGCGCCCGAAGCGACGCGATCGTCCCGGCATCAGTGCTGACCCGGCGTGTGAAACAGAGTGTCGCCGAATGGTACGCGCTCGACATGCTGGCCCGCGCCCGCGGCGGATTCGAGACCCACACCGAACAGGGCTACTCGGTCGGGAAACCCCCGTACGGGTACCGCGGAGAGACCGTCACCGTCGCCGGGAAGGCGATCACCGACACCGGGGGCGGGCACCGGGGGAAAGGCCGCGACGGCGCGCGGACCAAGACACGGCTGCTGCCCGACCCCGTCGAGGGTCAGGTCGTGCAACGGATCTTCGGCTGGCGGGTCGGGGAACGACTCGGCTACCAGGCGATCGCCGACCGGCTCAACACCGACCTCGTCTCGAACCCGCCGCCGACCCCTCCCGACCCGACCCGCGCCGTCGGCGCCTGGACGGCGTCCAGCGTGCGGGAGGTCCTGACCCAGCCCAAGCACACCGGGTACATGGTGTGGAACAAGCAGGCGACCAAGACCCGACGTGGGGCGCTGAACCCGCTCTCGGAGTGGGTGTGGTCCTCAAAACACACCCACGAGGCGCTCGTCGAGCTGCAGACCTGGATCGCCGCCCAGGAGATCGCCGCCCGCCGGTTCGGATCCCGCACCGCGCCCGGGAAGAGCCCACACCCGCAGACCAAACGCTCCTACCTACTGCGCTCGCACCTGTTCTGCCGCTGGTGCGGACGCCGGCTGTTCGGGAAGACCCGCCGCGGTCGCGCCTACTACGCATGCGCCCCTAAACCCGGCCAGCCGGTCCCCGACGGTCACTCCGGCAGCTACTGGATCCAAGAAGACGCGGTAGTGGCGGCGGTGAACGGATTCCTCGCCGACCACGTGTTCGGCCGATACCGAGCGCAACTCCTCGGGGCCGCAGCCCACCAGATCGCCGCCGGAGCGGCCGCTGACCACGAGCGCCGCGTCTGCGCCACGACGAAGGCCATCTCCGACATCGAGAAGCGACGCACCGCCCTGATCCGCACCCTGGAACTGGCCGACGAGCTCGACCCCGACCTCGTCGCCGACATCAGCCGACGCCGCCAAGAACTCGGAACCGAACGCGCACACCTACGCGAACACCTCGACCGACTCCACACCCAACAGGTCGACCAGCCCAACCCCGAGCTGCTCGACCTGCTCCCCGTCGGGTCCTGCGACCTCACCACCGTGCCCGAACCCCTATTGCGACGGCTGTTCGAAGCCCTACGCCTCGAAGCCCACTACGACAAACCCACCAACAAACTGCAGGTCCGCATAACCCTGACCGGCGACACCATGCCCGCCGCCCACACCGCCAGCACCGACGCCCTGACCGCGTCCACCGAACCCGGCCGGTCACAGCCTGATCAACAGAAAAAGGACGGAAACGGCGAACCGTTCCCATCCGTGAAGTGCCCCCGGCAGGATTCGAACCTGCGCTCCCGCCTCCGGAGGGCGGTGCTCTATCCCCTGAGCTACGGGGGCCGTGCGATGGGAGAACAGTAGCGCACGGTGCCCGCGCCCCCGGCACGGGGGCCCGGGCGTGATCAGCCCAGCGGCAGCGGCGCTGCTCCCCGCTCGGCGAGCAGCCCGCGCATCAGCTCGGCCTCGGAGTTCTGCGACGCGAGCATCTGGGCCGCGAGGTTGCGGACCTCGCCGGTGTCGGCGTGGTCGCGGGCGTACTCCAGCATCGACACCCCGCCCTGGTGGTGGCGGAGCATGAGCTGGAGGAACTCGACGTCCAGCGCCGTGCCGGGCGGGGTGGCGCGCAGCCGCGCGAGGTCCGCGGTGCTCGCCATTCCCGGCATCGTCGCGGTACCGCCGGACATGCCGGACATGCCCGCCATCCCGACGTGCGCGGAGGAGCCCATCCAGGCCATGTGGCCACCGCTGGGCAGGCTCGGGGCGTCCCACAGGCCGAGCCAGCCCTGCATCCGGCCGACCTGCTGGTTCTGGGTGGTCTCGATGTCGAACGCGAGCTGGCGCACCCGCGGGTCGGCGGCGCGGTCGCGTTCCCAGGACGCCATCTCGACGGCCTGGCGGTGGTGCACCGTCATGTCCTGGGCGAACCCGACGTCGACCGAACCCGGCTCGGGCACGAACGGGCCGAACGCGCCGCGCACCGCGAACCCGGCGACGAGCACGGCCACGAGCGCGACCAGGCCGAACGCGATGGCCGGGGGGTTGTTCCAGGGGGAGCGCTCCTGCCGCGGAGCGCTCACTGCCCGGGAGCCGGTGCCGGCGCGGGGGCGGGCGCTCCGGGGACGGTCGGGTCGGGGGCGGGGGCACCGCCCGGGGTCGCACCCTGGTTCTCGGGCAGGACCGTCTGCCCGTCGACGGCGGACTGCGGCGGGATCGGCTGGAAGGCCGGCGGGTTGTCCTGGTCGAAGCCCTGTGCGCCGAGTGCGTCGCAGGAGGCGCCGACCTCGGGGTGGGTGAACCGGTTGAGCCGCAGCGCGCGGATGAACTGGTCGATGCGCTCGTCGTCGGCGTTCTGGACCTTCAGCTGGTTGCCCCAGGACTGCAGCGAGATCGGGGCGTCCAGGCCCGGGTAGGGCGACATGACCGTGTACGGCTGGCCCTCGACCCGCTGGGCGAGCGCGGCCTTCCCGGCCTCGTCGAGGGTGTCGGGGTTGTAGGCGACCCACACGGCGCCGTGCTCGAGGGAGTGCACGAGGTTCTCCGAGCGGACCGGGTTCGGGTAGACGACGCCGTTGCAGGCGGCCCAGAATCCGTCGTGCGCGCCGCCGAAGGGCGGGCTGTGGGTGTAGGCGACCCGCTGGAAGCCGAGCACGTGCTGCAGGCCCGGGTACTCCTGGCTGACGATACCGGGGATCGCGAGCGCAGGGTTCCGGTTGTCCTCCGAGGGCTCCCATGCCCGGTTCTGGTTGCGCTGCACCAGCGGGTAGACGATGAACGCCCCCGCCAGCAGCACCAGCACGGTGATCGCCGCGACCATGCCCCAGGGGAACTGGCGCTGGCCGACCGCGCTGGGCATCGACGGTCGCTTCTTGCCTGACTTGCCGCTGGCCATGGGGAGTCCTGTTCGTGGTCGGCGGGCGGTTTCGACCGAGTCTAGGAAGGCCCCGTCACCGGCTCGCCCACCACCCGTAGGAGCGGTAGTCGGGGTAGGGCGCGAGCAGCGGGGCGACCGGGCGGGTGGTCACGGTGATGCGGTCACCGGTCACGAGCTCGCCGGGCACCGTGAACGACGCCTGCGCCCACGGCTGCGCGTCCGGCAGCGTCCACTCCCCGGCGGGGCGGCCGTCCACGTCGACGGCGACCACCCGGGTCCGCTCGCCTGGCAGCGCGGGCCCGGCGCCGATCCGTCCGGTCAGGGTGACCGGCCGGCCGGGGACGGTCCCGCCGAGGGTGAAGGTCTCCCCGCCGACGACGTGTCGGCCGCTGTCGGCGACGAGCCGTCCGGGTGCGACGCCGGCGCGGTCCAGCACCGAGTCCGGCTGCACGCCGAGCACCGGCGGGTCGGTCGTCCAGCCGTGCGCGGCCTCGTCGGCCATGTCCCCGACGTTCAGGTGGTCGACGATCCGGCCGGGCACCGGCAGGCCCGGTGCCTGCGCGGAGTCCGCGGCGGACCAGTCCGCCCGCCAGATGCTGACCCGGTCGCAGCTGCGGTCGAGCTGGCAGGTCTGCGGCGCGGACGCCGAGATCGGCCGGGCCGGCCCGGCGAGCCCGAAGGTGATGACCGGCTCGGCGCCGAGCAGCCCGGCGCGGCCGAGGTCGGCGACCGGGACCCCGCCCCACCGGTCGAACACCGCGAACCACTGCGGCCGCTCGGGCCCGGGCAGTGCCCGCAGGGCCTCGTACAGCGTCCCCGGCCCGTTCAGCGACGGTGCGGCCATCCCGTTCGTGGTCAGCCCGACCATGTCGACGGTGCGGTGCCCGCCGAACCAGGCCGCGGCGCCGACGTCGTTGACGGCGACGGAGTCTCCCGGCGGCACGTTGCCGGCGATCCACTGCGCGACGCTCACCGGGCCCTCCCGCATGGCCGACGCCTGCTGGCCCAGCCGCAGCGCCCAGGCCGGCGTCGCGGCGAGGGTGAACAGCAGCACCACCGCGAGCAGCCCGGTGCGCGCCGCCCGGTTCCCGACGAGCCCGGCACCGAGCACCACGAGCAGGAGCAGCAACGGCAGGAACGGCTGCAGGTAGCGCAGGTCCTGCCACATCGCCGTGGTCAGGGTGGCGACGGCGAGCACCACCGACGCCAGGCCGCCACCGAGCACCACCGCGAGGACGCGCTCCCGGCGCGCGGCCAGCACGGCGACGCCGAGCACGGCGAGCACCAGCGCGAGCGGCGCCAGCACGTCCTGCCCGGACAGCCCGGACAGCGACGCGAGGATCGCGGCGACGTTGCGCTGCACGTGGTCGGCGATCTCCAGCGGCTGGCGCAGGAACCCGGTGTGCAGCCACGACTTGGCGAGCACGCCGTTGGCCTGCGACGTCCCGGTGAGCACCCGGTACAGCAGCAGCTGCCCGGCGAACACCACCACCGGCACGGCGACGAGCGCGAGCCGTCCCCACGGACGCCCCGCCCGCGCGGCCGGGCCCGGGGCCGGGCGCAGCAGCGTCCACGCCATCGCGGCGGTGAACGCGGCGGCGAGCAGGAAGCCCTCGGGCCGGGTGAGGGCCAACAGCGCCGCGACCACCGGCGTCGCGCGGAACCGGGGACGTTCGCGCAGGTAGGACAGCAGCGTCCCGGTGGCCAGCGCCGCGAGCAGCCCCACCTCCATGCCGCTGGCCCCGCCCCACAGCAGCGTCCCGCACAGCGCGGTGAGCAGCCCCGCCCACCACCCGGCCGCGCGCCCGCCGAGCCGGGTCGCGGCGGCCGAGGTGAACCCCGCCGCACAGGTGACCCCGACGACCCCGCCCACCACGGCGACGGCGAGCAGCCACCGGCCGTCGAGCCCGACCGCGTGCGCGGCGCCGAGCAGCACCATCCAGAGCAGGCTCGACGCGCCCGTCGTGATCTCGGCGCCGGGCTGGTAGCGCAACGGCTCGCCGTCGCCGAACTGCCGGGCGTACTGCAGGTGGATGTAGACGTCGTCCAGCGGCGGCACGAGGCTGCCCCGGTTGTAGCCGACCGATACTGCGACGAGGACCGCCCCGAGCAGCAGGGCGAGCGCCCCGGAGACGACGGGGGCGCGGGTACTCCGGTCGGTGGAAGGGGACGTCACGCCCCGCATCGTCGCCGGTCGGGGTGCGGATACCTGCATGAGGGTGCCGGGGGTCCCTCCGTAGAATCCCGCTGGTGAATCCCGACGTGCTCGCCGACCTGGTCCGTGACGTCGCGCGGGACGTGCTGCTCCGACGCGACCTGGACGTCTCCGCGCTGCCGGCCGATGCCGGTGTCGAGCGTCCCCGCAACCCCGACCACGGCGACTACGCCACCAACATCGCGCTGCGCACCGCCAAGAAGGCGGGTGTCGACCCGCGCGAGCTCGCGACCTGGCTGGCCGAGGAGCTGGCCACCCGCGACGGCGTCGCGAGCGCCGAGATCGCCGGGCCCGGGTTCATCAACCTGCGCCTGGCCGCCGACGCGCAGGGCGCGATCGTCGGGGAGGTCCTCGCCGCGGGCGCGGGCTACGGCACCGGCGACGAGCTGGCCGGGCGCAACGTGAACCTGGAGTTCGTCTCCGCCAACCCGACCGGACCGCTGCACCTGGGCGGGACCCGGTGGGCCGCGGTCGGCGACGCGCTGGGCCGGGTCCTGACCGCGCGCGGCGCGAAGGTCACCCGCGAGTACTACTTCAACGACGCCGGCGCCCAGATCGACCGGTTCGTCGCCTCCCTGGTCGCGGCCGCGAAGGGTGAGCCCGCCCCGGAGAACGGCTACGGCGGGGCCTACATCGCCGAGATCGCCCAGCGGGTCGTCGCGGCCGAGCCCGGCGCGCTGGAGCTGCCCGACAGCGAGCGGGACGAGGTGTTCCGCCGGGTCGGCGTCGGCTTCATGTTCACCGAGATCAAGCAGAAGCTGGGGGAGTTCCGCGTCGAGTTCGACGTGTGGTTCCACGAGCAGTCGCTGCACGACTCGGGCGCGGTGGAGACCGCCGTCGCCGCGCTGAAGGAGAAGGGCTCGCTCTACGAGTCCGACGGCGCCTGGTGGCTGCGCTCGACCGACCACGGCGACGACAAGGACCGCGTCGTCATCAAGTCCGACGGCCGCCCCGCCTACATCGCCGGCGACATCGCCTACCTGCGCGACAAGCGGGCCCGCGGGTTCGACCTGTGCATCTACATGCTCGGCGCGGACCACCACGGCTACGTCGCCCGGCTCAAGGCCGCCGCGGCCGCGTTCGGGGACGACCCGGCCGTCGTCGAGGTCCTGATCGGACAGCTGGTCAACCTGGTCAAGGACGGCGTCCCGGTCCGGATGAGCAAGCGTGCCGGCACCGTCGTGACGATGGACGACCTGGTGGAGGCCGTCGGCGTCGACGCCGCGCGGTACTCGCTGGTGCGCTCGTCGGTGGACTCGGGCCTGGACATCGACCTGGACCTGCTGGCCAGCCGGACCAGTGAGAACCCGGTGTTCTACGTCCAGTACGCGCACGCCCGGCTGTCCTCGCTGGCCCGCAACGCCGCCGACCTCGGGATCACCCCGGGCGAGGACTACGGCCTGCTGTCCCATGCCCGCGAGGGCGACCTGATCCGCACCCTCGGCGAGTTCGGTGACGTCGTGCGGACCGCCGCCGAGCTGCGCGAGCCGCACCGGGTCGCCCGCTACCTGGAGTCGCTCGCCGGCGCCTACCACAAGTTCTACGACTCCTGCCGCGTCCTGCCCCAGGGCGACGAGGAGGTCTCCGACCTGCACCGGGCCCGGCTCGCGCTCTGCGTCGCGGCCCGCACGGTGCTCGCCAACGGCCTCGCGCTGCTCGGTGTCGACGCCCCGGAACGGATGTGACATGAGGGCACACCCCGCAGGCCCGATGCACGCGGGCCTCACCCCTGCACCGGAGTCGGCCGGGCCCCGCCCGGAGAGCGCCGCGGCGCTCGACGAGCTGGCCCCGGCGGTCTGGCCGCGGCACGCCGCCCGCGGTGAGGACGGCGCGCTGCGCCTGGCCGGGGTCGACGTGCGCGATCTCGCCGCTACCCACGGCACCCCGCTGTTCGTGCTCGACGAGGACGACCTCCGCGGCCGCTGCGCCGAGTTCGCCGCGGCGTTCGGGGCGCAGGCCGTGCACTACGCGGCGAAGGCGTTCCTGTGCACCGAGATCGCCCGCTGGGTCGCGCAGGAGGGCCTGTCGCTGGACGTGTGCTCCGGCGGTGAGCTGGCCGTCGCACTGCGTGCGGAGTTCCCGCCCGAGCGGATCGCGCTGCACGGCAACAACAAGTCGCTCGCCGAGCTCGACGCCGCGGTCGAGGCGGGGGTCGGCGGGATCGTCGTCGACTCCTTCGACGAGATCGCCCGGCTCGCCGACGTCGCCGCCGCGCGGGACACCGTCGCGCCGGTGCTGATCCGGCTCACCGTCGGCGTCGAGGCGCACACCCACGAGTACATCGCCACCGCGCACGAGGACCAGAAGTTCGGGTTCTCCATCGCGAGCCAGGACCAGAAGGACTCGCCCGCGCTGGAGGCCGCCCGCCGCGTCCTCGCCGCGAGCCACCTGAACCTGGTCGGGCTGCACAGCCACATCGGCTCGCAGATCTTCGAGACCGAGGGGTTCGAGGCCGCCGCCCGCCGCGTGGTGAAGGTGCTCGCCGACCTGCACGCCGAGCACGGCGGCGAGAACCTGACCGCGCTGCGGACGCTGGACCTGGGCGGCGGCATCGGCATCGCCTACCGGCCGGGCGACACCCCGCTGTCGATGCCGGCGCTGGCCGAGGAGCTGCGCGCGATCGTCAAGCGCGAGTGCGCCGCCTCCGGGCTGGACGTGCCGGCGATCGCGGTCGAGCCGGGCCGGGCCATCGCCGGGCCGGGCACCGTGACCGTCTACGAGGTCGGCACCGTCAAGGACGTCCCGCTCGGCGGGTACTCGCGGCGCTACGTCAGCGTCGACGGCGGGATGAGCGACAACATCCGCACCTCCCTCTACGACGCGGAGTACGACGTGCGGCTGGTGTCCCGCGCCAGCGGGCGCGACTCGGTGCCCGGCGGGGACACCCCCGTGCTGTCCCGGGTGGTCGGCAAGCACTGCGAGTCGGGTGACATCGTGGTGCGCGACTGCTGGCTGCCGGCCGACCTCGCGCCGGGCGACCTGCTGGCCGTCGCGGCGACGGGGGCCTACTGCTACGCGATGGCGTCGGGGTACAACCGGCTGCCGCGCCCCGCTGTCGTCGCGGTGCGTGACGGGGTCGACCGGACCCTGTTGCGACGCGAGACACTGGAGGACCAGTTCCGTTTCGAGGTGTGAGCGCAGCCGGGTGAGAACCACCACCCGGACCCGTCCGCACCCGTCCGACCAGGAATGATCGGAGCGCGCCCGAGGGGTGCGTGCACGCGAGGAGGACACGTGGCGAGCGAGACCGGCGCCGTCCGGGTGGCACTGCTGGGCTGCGGCACCGTCGGCACCGAGGTGGTCCGGCTCATCACCGAGCAGGCCGACGAGCTGGCCGCGCGGGTGGGGGCCCGCATCGAGCTGGCCGGGGTCGCCGTGCGACGACCGCACCGGCACCCCTGGCTGACCGAGAACTTCCCGGACCTGGTGACCACCGACGCCGGCGAGCTCGTGACGCGCGACGACGTCGACGCCGTCGTCGAGGTCATCGGTGGGATCGAGCCGGTCCGCGGCTGGCTGCTCGAGGCGCTCAAGTCCGGCCGCTCGGTCGTGACGGCGAACAAGGCGCTGCTCGCCGAGGACGGCCCGACGCTGGCCGAGGCCGCCGACGCCTCCGGCGCCGACCTCTACTACGAGGCCGCGGTCGCCGGGGCGATCCCGCTGCTCCGCCCGCTGCGCGAGTCCCTCGCCGGGGACCGCATCACCCGGGTCGCCGGTATCGTCAACGGCACCTCGAACTTCATCCTCTCGGCGATGTCCGCGGGCGGCACCTCCTACGTCGATGCGCTGGAGGAGGCGACCCGGCTGGGCTACGCCGAGGCCGACCCCAGCGCCGACGTCGACGGCTACGACGCCGCCTCGAAGGCCGCGATCCTGGCGTCGCTGGCGTTCCACACCCGCATCACCGCCTCCGACGTGCACCGCGAGGGCATGCGCGAGGTGAGCGCGTCCGACGTCGCGGCCGCCCGCAGGCTCGGCTGCACGATCAAGCTGCTCGCCATCTGCGAGCGCGTCGTCGCGGCCGACGGGGCCGAGTCGGTCTCCGCCAGGGTCTACCCGGCGATGGTCCCCGACTCGCACCCGCTGGCGGGCGTCGACGGCGCCTTCAACGCTGTGTTCGTCGAGGCCGAGGCCGCCGGCCAGCTGATGTTCTACGGCCAGGGCGCCGGCGGCGCGCCGACCGCCTCCGCGGTGCTCGGCGACCTCGTGGCGGTGGCCCGCAACCGGGTCGGCGGCGGCCGCGGGCCGCGCGAGTCGGCCTACGCCAGCCTGCCGGTGCGCCCGATCGGCGAGGTGCCGACGCGCTACCACGTCGACCTCGAGGTGGCCGACCGCGAGGGCGTGCTCGCCGCGATCGCCGGCGAGTTCGCGCAGCAGGGCGTGTCGATCGCGGCGGTGCGTCAGACCGGCGGCGTGAACGGCTCGGTGGACCGGGCCGACGGCTCGGACCGTAGCCAGGCCCGGCTGACGGTCGTCACGCACTCGGCGCCGGAGGCCGCGCTGTCGGCGACGGTGTCGGCGCTGCTGGACCTCGACCACGTCCTCGGCGTCGCCGGGGTGCTGCGCGTCGAGGGCCTGGGCCGCGCGGTGAGCGCACTGGGTATGGGCGAATGACCACCGACGAGGGATCAGGGAGTGGGCCGGTCGTGACGGGCAGCGTGCGAGGAGTCCGGGGGCCCGCTTCCGGTCCCTTCGGTCCGGTGACCCAGGTGACCGGCGCGGTCGCGCCGCCACCGCCCGGCCAGTGGCCGGGTGTCATCGAGGCCTACCGCGACCGGATGCCGGTGCAGCCGGACTGGACCGTGGTGACCCTGGGGGAGGGCGGCACGCCGCTGCTCCCGGCCCCGCGGCTGTCCGAGCGGACCGGCTGCCAGGTCTACCTCAAGGTCGACGGCGCCAACCCGACCGGCTCGTTCAAGGACCGCGGCATGACGATGGCGGTCACCGCCGCGCTCGCCGACGGCAAGTCCAGCGTGCTGTGCGCCTCCACCGGCAACACCTCGGCGTCGGCGGCCGCCTACGCGACCCGTGCCGGGATGACCTGCGCGGTGCTCGTACCGACCGGGAAGATCGCGCTGGGCAAGCTCGCCCAGGCCGTCGCACACGGCGCCCGGATCCTGCAGATCGACGGCAACTTCGACGACTGCCTGGAGCTGGCCCGCAAGACCACCGCCGACTACCCGGCGATCGCGTTGGTCAACTCGGTGAACCCGACCCGGATCGCCGGGCAGGCCTCGGCCGCCTACGAGATCTGCGACCAGCTGGGCCGCGCCCCGGACGTGCACTGCCTGCCGGTCGGCAACGCCGGCAACATCACCGCCTACTGGCACGGCTACCGCGGCTACCACGCCGACGGCATCGTCGACGCGCTGCCGCGGATGTTCGGGTTCCAGGCCGCCGGTGCCGCCCCGCTGGTGCACGGCGCCCCGGTGAGCGAGCCCGAGACGATCGCGACCGCCATCCGGATCGGCGCCCCCGCCTCGTGGAAGGGCGCGACCACCGCCCGCGACGAGTCGAACGGGCGCTTCGCCGCCGTCACCGACGACGAGATCCTCGCCGCCTACCGGATGCTGTCCGCGCAGGAGGGCGTGTTCGTCGAGCCGGCGTCGGCCTCCAGCGTCGCCGGGCTGCTGCAGAGCCGGGAGAACGGCACCCTGCCGGCGGACTCGCTGGTGGTGTGCACGGTGACCGGGCACGGCCTCAAGGACCCCGACACCGCCCTGCTCACCGCGCCGGACCCGGAAATCGTGCCGATCGACCCCGGCGCGGTCGCGGCGGCGCTCGAGCTGGCCTGATGGGCCGCCCGACGCGGGTACTGGTGCGGGTGCCGGGGTCGACGGCCAACCTGGGCCCCGGCTTCGACTCCCTCGGCATGGCCCTGGCGCTGTACGACGAGATCGAGGTCGAGACCTTCGAGACGCCGGGGCTGTTCGTCGACGTCGCGGGGCAGGGCTGCCGACACGTCCCCCGTGACGAGCGTCACCTGGTCCTGCGGGCGATGCGCCTGGCCTTCGAGACGTTCGGCGGGGCGCCCGCGGGGCTGCGGCTGCGCTGCCTCAACGCGGTGCCGCACTCGCGCGGTCTCGGCAGCTCCGCGGCGGCCGCCGTCGCCGGGGTGACGGCCGCGGCCGTCCTGGCGGGGCGGGACCCGGAGCTGGAGCGCGACGCGCTGCTGCAGCTCTCGGCCGGGATGGAGGGCCACGCCGACAACGCCGCGGCCAGCCTGCTCGGCGGGTTCGTGGTGGCCTGGGAGGCAGCGGGGTCGGCCCGGCGCTTCCACGCCGAGAAGCTGGAGGTTCACCCCGACGTGCACCCGGTCGCCTGTGTGCCCGACGTCGAGTCCTCGACCAAGACCACCCGCGGGCTGCTGCCCGAGCAGGTCCCACTGGCCGACGCCGCGTTCACCGGCAGCCGTTGCGCGCTGGCGGTGCTGGCGATGACCCGGCGGCCCGACCTGCTCATGGCGGCCACCGAGGACCGGCTGCACCAGCCCTACCGGCGCCCGGCGTACCCGTCGTCGCTGCGGTTGGTCGAGGCGCTGCGCGAGCACGGCGTGCCGGCCGCGATCTCCGGCGCCGGGCCGACGGTGCTGGCCCTGACCGGCGACGGCGCGCTGCCCGACGGCGTCGACACCGACGGTTTCGCGGTGCAGCGGCTGCCGGTCGACACCACCGGTGTGCACGTCGAGGTCCGCTGATCCCGGTTCCGTGCCGGGAACGTGAGGTACGCGACCCCGTGGGTCGGCGCGTCGTCCGAGGGGGGTTGTTGCCGCCCCGGGGTGTACGGACTAGTCTCGACCGCGCATGGCGATCCACGCGACATCGGCGTAGTCTTGCGGCCGGGCCCGCTCGCCCGATCTCCTTTCTGAATTGGACTCGGAATCCCGAACGGCGGCCTGACTCCCGCGACGTCGTCGTGGGACTCCATCTGTGAATGCTGCCGATACGGGGTCTCCGTATCGGCCGAGCGTGTGACATCCCCTGACCTGGACAGGTAACCGGGTCGGTCAGGAAGGAACTCTGTGAGCGAGACCGATCTCGCCGGTACCGGGACCGCGTCTGCCGAGGCGGCGCCCCGCCGACGCGGCGGCCTGTCCGGCATGGTGCTGGCCGAGCTGCGCCAGCTGGCCACCGAGCTGAACGTCCCCGACATCTCCGGCATGCGCAAGGGCGACCTGATCGCGGCCATCAAGGAGCGTCAGGGCGGAGCGGCGGCGGCCCCCGCGAAGAAGCCGAAGGCGAAGGCGGACCCCGCCGCCGCCACCGGCTCCGACGGCGCGGACGCGTCGCAGCTCGCCCTCGGCGACACCGCCGCGGCTCCCGCCGGCAACGGCGCCGCTGCGCCGGCCGCCCCCTCGGCACCCGCCGAGCAGGCCGGTGACCAGGGCGGACAGTCTGCGGAGAAGGCCGAGGCACCCGCGCCGCGCACCCGTCGTCGCCGTGCGGCGACACGGCCGGCAGGCGCCCCCGACGCCACCGCGACCGACGCCGCCTCCGGCACGTCGTCCGGCAACGGTGCGGCCCCGGCCGTCGCCGAGAGCGCCCCGGCCGCCGCGCCCGAGCAGGCCGCTCCGGCCGCGAGTGCGCCGGCGCAGGCCGAGAGCACCCCGGCCCCGGCCGAGGAGCGTCGCGAGGACGCCGACGGCGCCGGCCGTCGTGGCCGGACCCGCCGCCGCGGCCAGGGCGACGACAACGGCCAGAAGGACGCCGGCCCCAAGGACGCTCCGAAGGACATCGCGAAGGACACCGCGTCCGACGCGGGTCAGCGGGACGCCGGCCAGCGCGACGCCCGTCGCGACGCCGACGGCGACGACACCGGCTCCGACGGCGACCGCCGTCGCGGCCGCGGTGCCGACCGCAACACCGACCGCAACACCGACCGCAACACCGACCGCAACACCGAGCGCGGTGGCGACCGCAACGGCGAGGGCCGCGAGGACAACGGCCGCGGCAACGGCGCGAACGGCGACAACGGCCGTGGCGGACGCAACCGCGACGGCGACGACTCCGGACGCGGCAACCGCGGGAACCGCAACAACGACCGGACCGGCGACCGCGGCGACAACCGTGGCGACCGGAACAACGACCGCAACGGCGACCGCGTCAACGACCGGAACAACGACCGGGGTGCCGACCGGAACGACTTCCGCGACGACGACGGCGACGACGGTGACGGCCGCGGCCGCCGCGGTCGCCGGTTCCGCGACCGCCGTCGCGGCCGGGACCGCGAGCGCACCGGTGGTGGCGCCGGCGGCGGCGTGGACACCGAGATCCGCGACGACGACGTCCTGCTGCCGGTCGCCGGCATCGTGGACATCCTCGACAACTACGCGTTCGTCCGGACCACCGGTTACCTCTCCGGCCCGACCGACGTCTATGTGTCGATGTCGATGGTCCGCAAGAACGGCCTGCGGCGTGGCGACGCCATCACCGGCGCCGTCCGCCAGCCCCGCGAGGGCGAGCAGCAGCGGCAGAAGTTCAACCCGCTGGTGCGCGTCGACTCGATCAACGGGCGGGACCCGGAGGCCGCGCGCAACCGGCCCGAGTTCACCAAGCTGACGCCGCTCTACCCCAACGAGCGGCTCCGCCTGGAGACCGACCCGTCGCAGCTGACCACCCGCGTGATCGACCTGATCATGCCGGTCGGCAAGGGGCAGCGTGCGCTGATCGTCTCCCCGCCCAAGGCGGGCAAGACGACGATCATGCAGAACATCGCGAACGCGATCACCACGAACAACCCCGAGTGCCACCTCATGGTCGTCCTCGTCGACGAGCGGCCCGAGGAGGTCACCGACATGCAGCGGTCGGTGAAGGGCGAGGTCATCGCCTCGACCTTCGACCGCCCGCCGGCAGACCACACCGCCGTCGCCGAGCTGTCCATCGAGCGGGCCAAGCGCCTGGTCGAGATGGGGCACGACGTCGTCGTTCTGCTGGACAACATCACCCGGCTCGGCCGCGCCTACAACCTGGCCGCGCCCGCCTCGGGCCGGATCCTGTCCGGCGGTGTCGACTCCACGGCGCTCTACCCGCCGAAGCGCTTCCTCGGCGCGGCGCGCAACATCGAGGACGGTGGCTCGCTCACCATCTTCGCGACCGCGCTGGTCGAGACCGGGTCCACGATGGACACGGTGATCTTCGAGGAGTTCAAGGGCACCGGCAACGCCGAGCTCAAGCTGGACCGGAAGATCGCCGACAAGCGGATCTTCCCGGCCATCGACGTCGGCGACTCGAGCACCCGCAAGGAGGAGCTCCTGATGTCGCCCGACGAGCACGCGGTGATGGTGAAGCTCCGCCGCGTCCTCGCCGCGCTCGACGACCAGCAGGCCCTCGACCTGGTGCTCAGCCGGCTCAAGAAGACCAAGACCAACATCGAGTTCCTGATGCAGGTCGCCAAGAACACCCCCGGCAAGGACGAGGACTAGTCCGAGCCGCGCCGTCCGGGCCCCGGTGGGAATTCCACCGGGGCCCGGATGGTTGAATGGACCGTCAGCTTCCCGGCACCGGTTCACCCTGGTCCTACCAGGGACCCGGCGGCCAACGATGAGGAGAGAGCCATGCGCGAGGGAATCCACCCTCAGTACGTCGACACCCAGGTCACCTGCGGTTGCGGCAACCAGTTCACCACCCGCAGCACCAAGAACAACGGCGCCATCAGCGTCGAGGTCTGCTCCGCCTGCCACCCGTTCTACACCGGCAAGCAGAAGATCCTGGACTCCGGTGGCCGCGTGGCCCGCTTCGAGGCCCGCTACGGGAAGCGCGAGCGCGCCGCCAAGTAGCTCCCGACACGGCGCCCGTCGCCTCGCCGCATGCGAGGAGGCGGGCGCCGTTTCGCGTTCCCGCCCCAGCGCCTCGAAGGAGCCACCGATGAGCACGCAGTCGGTCGACGCCCTGCTCGACGAGCACGCCGAGCTGGAGCAGCGCCTCGCCGACGCGAGCGTCCTCTCCGACCAGGCGCAGGCCCGCAAGCTCGGCCGTCGCTACGCCGAGCTCGGGCCGGTCGTGCGCTGCGCCCGCGAGCTCGCTCAGGTCCGTGAGGACCGCGACGCCGCCCGCGAGCTGGCCGCCGAGGACCGCACCTTCGCCGCCGAGGCCGACGCCCTGGACACCCGCATCGTCGAGCTCGAGACCGAGCTGACCGAGCTGCTGCGCCCGCGCGACCCGCACGACGGCGACGACGTCCTGATGGAGGTCAAGTCCGGTGAGGGCGGCGAGGAGTCCGCGTTGTTCGCCGGGGACCTCGTGCGGATGTACACCCGCTACGCCGAGAGCCGCGGCTGGAAGGTCGAGGTGCTCGGTTCCACCCCGTCCGACCTGGGTGGGTACAAGGACATCACCCTGTCGCTGCGCAGCAAGGACCCGGTCGACGGGGCGTGGGCCGCGCTGAAGTTCGAGGGCGGCGTGCACCGCGTGCAGCGTGTCCCGGTGACCGAGTCGCAGGGCCGCATCCACACCTCCGCGGCGGGCGTCCTGGTCTTCCCCGACACCGACGACGCCGGAGACGTCGAGATCAACGACGCGGACATCCGGGTCGACGTCTACCGGGCGTCGGGCCACGGCGGGCAGAGCGTCAACACCACCGACTCCGCGGTGCGGATCACGCACCTGCCGACCGGCATCGTCGTGACCTGCCAGAACGAGCGCTCCCAGCTGCAGAACAAGGCCCGTGCGATGGACGTGCTGCGGGTCCGGCTGCAGGCGAAGGCCGAGGCCGAGGCGGCCGAGGCGGCCTCGGAGCAGCGCCGTTCGCAGGTCCGCACGGTGGACCGCTCCGAGCGGATCCGCACCTACAACTACCCGGAGAACCGGATCTCCGACCACCGGGTCGGGTTCAAGGCCTACAACCTGTCCGCGGTCCTCGACGGCCACCTGGCCGACGTCCTCGCCGCGCTGACCGCGGCCGAGCGTGCCGAGGCCATGGCGGGGGAGCAGGAGCAGGAGTGATGATCCCCCGCTCAGGTGATGCACCGGTCACCTGCGGTGTCCCCGCGCCCCGCAGCCGCGACACTGGACGCGTGACCGAGACGACGAGCCCGGCGGCCGGCAGCCGGCTGCCGCTCCGGGTGGCGATCGCGGAGGCCGAGCGCACCCTGGCGGCCGCCGGAGTCGCGTCCCCGCGCGTCGACGCGGAGCTGCTCGCCGCGCACGTGCTCGGCTCGTCACGGTCCACGCTGCTGATGACCCCGCTGGTGGACCCGCCGGTCGTCGAACGGCTGCAGGCCCTCGTCGCCCGCCGCGCCACCCGCGAACCGTTGCAGCACATCCTCGGCACCGCGGTGCTCGGCCCGGTCGAGGTCGCCGTCGGGCCGGGGGTGTTCACCCCGCGCCCGGAGACCGAGCTGCTGCTGGAGTGGGGCCTCGCCGCGATCCGCGACGTGCACCGCCCCCGGGTGCTCGATCTGTGCACCGGGTCCGGCGCGCTCGCGCTGGCCTTCGCGGTGTCGCGGCCCGACGCCGAGGTGCACGCACTGGAGGCCGACCCGTCGGCGCTGTCATGGACCCGGCGCAACCTCGACGCGCACGTCGCCGCGGGCGGGCGCCCGGTGACCCTGCACGTCGCCGACGTCCGGTGGACCGACCTGCTCATCGAGCTGGAGGGTGCGGTCGACCTGGTCGTCTGCAACCCGCCCTACGTCCCGGACGGGACGCCGGTGCCGCCGGAGGTGGAGCGCTGGGACCCGCCCGGCGCGGTGTTCGGCGGTCCCGACGGCACCGAGATCATCCAGGCCGTCGTCCGCGGCGCCAGCGGATGGCTGCGGCACGGCGGACACCTCGCGATCGAGCACGACGACACCCACGGCGAGACGGTCCCGGCGTTGCTGCGCCGCCGTCGCACGCTGGGGGAGGTCACCGAGCACGACGACCTCACCGGTCGCCCGCGCTTCGTCACCGCCCGCCGCGTCCCCTGCCCCTGACCCGCGCGGATGCGAGCCGCCCCGCGGCTGCCCGCGGCGCGGTCGTATCCTCGCGAACCGTGAGTGCACCGCAGACCCAGCCGCTGTTCGACTGCAGCGTCCCCGCCGAGCGCACGCGTGGTCTGACCGCCGCCGCGCGCGCCGTCCGGGCGGGTGAGCTGGTCGTCCTGCCCACCGACACCGTCTACGGCATCGGCTGCGACGCGTTCAACGGCACCGCCGTGCGCGCGCTGCTCGCCGCCAAGCGGCGCGGTCCGGACATGCCGGTCGGCGTGCTGGTCGGTTCCTGGACCACCATCGACGGTCTCGTGTCGACGGTCCCGCAGTCCGCGCGGGCCCTGATCGAGGCGTTCTGGCCGGGCGAGGTGTCGCTCGTCCTGGAGCACGCGCCGTCGCTGGCCTGGGACCTGGGTAGCACCCGCGGCACGGTGATGCTGCGCATGCCGCTGCACCCGGTCGCGCTGGAGCTGCTGCGCGAGGCCGGGCCGATGGCGGTGTCGAGCGCGAACACCTCGGGCAACCCGCCGGCGTCCAACGTGACCGAGGCGATCACCCAGCTGGCCTCGACCGTGCAGGTCTACCTCGACGGCGGCCCGTCCGGCGACCCGGTCGCCTCGACCATCGTCGACCTCACCGGCGCACGTCCGCGCCTGCTGCGGGAGGGCGGGGTGACCGCCGAGCAGGTCGAGGAGGTCGTCGGCCAGGAGATCGACCGGGTCTGATCCGGGTCGCACGCGGGTGTGATCACGCCTGCACGGCCGCAGCCTGCGGGGATGGCAGCGGGTAGCGTGTCCCGGCGTGAGCGAGCAGACCTTCTGGGGACCGGACTTCCACGCACTGCAGCAGCAGGACCCCGAGATCGCCGGCGTCGTGCTGGACGAGCTCGAGCGCCTGCGCGGCGGACTGCAGCTCATCGCGAGCGAAAACCTGACCAGCCCGGCGGTGCTGGCCGCCCTCGGGTCGACGCTGTCGAACAAGTACGCCGAGGGCTACCCCGGCCGCCGCTACTACGGCGGCTGCGGCGTCGTCGACGTCGCCGAGAACATCGGCAACGCCCGGACCAAGGAGCTCTTCGGCGCCGAGCACGCCAACCTCCAGCCGCACTCCGGCGCGAGCGCGAACCTCGCCGCCTACGCCGCGTTCGCCAAGCCCGGCGACACCGTGCTGGCCATGGACCTCAAGCAGGGCGGCCACCTCACGCACGGCAGCAAGGTCAACTTCTCCGGCCTGTGGTTCAACGCGGTGTCCTACACCGTCCGGGAGGACACCGAGGTCATCGACTACGACCAGGTCCGCGACCTGGCCAAGCAGCACCAGCCGAAGATCATCATCGCCGGGGCGACCGCGTACCCGCGCCTGATCGACTTCGCGGTGTTCCGCGAGATCGCCGACGAGGTCGGTGCCAAGCTCATGGTCGACGCCGCGCACTTCATCGGACTGGTCGCCGGCAAGGCCATCCCGTCGCCGGTGCCCTACGCCGACGTCGTCACCGCCACCACGCACAAGGTCCTGCGCGGCCCACGCGGCGGCATGGTGCTGTGCCGTGAGGAGCACGCGAAGGCCATCGACAAGGCCGTCTTCCCGTTCTCCCAGGGCGGCCCGCTGATGCACGCGGTCGCGGCGAAGGCCGTCGCGATGAAGGAGGCGGCGCAGCCGGAGTACCAGGCCTACACCCGCCAGGTCATCGCGAACGCCCGGGCCCTGACGAAGAGCCTGGAGTCCGAGGGCATGCGCGCCGTCTCCGGCGGCACCGACAACCATCTCGCCCTGCTGGACCTGCGGCCCATCGGCGTCACCGGCTCCGAGGCGGAGACCCGCTGCGACCGTGCCGGCATCACGCTGAACAAGAACGCGATCCCCTACGACCCGGCGCCGCCGATGAAGCCGTCCGGCATCCGGGTCGGCTCGCCGAGCGTCACCACGCAGGGGATGAACGAGGCCGACATGGCCGAGGTCGGCGCCCTGCTGGCCCGCGCGGTCAAGGCCGAGCACGACACCGCGACCGGCGACGCCGAGCTCGCCGACGTCGCGAAGGCGGTCACCGCACTCGTCGCGAAGGCACCGGCCTACCCTCGGGGGTGACCTGAGACCCACGGCGGAGGCGGAGAGGCGCTCGCGACGTGCCGACTGACCAGTTCACGTACGGACTCCCCATCCGGGAGCTCCTGCTCGTCGGGCTGGTCGCCGCCGGCGCCACGCTGCTGCTGACCGGGCCGGTCCGGATGCTGGCGCTGAAGGTCGGTGCGGTCGCCTGGCCGCGGGGACGGGACGTGCACGTCACCCCGACCCCGCGGTGGGGCGGCCTCGCGATGTTCGGCGGGGTGCTGGCCGGATTGCTGCTGTCGTTGCAGCTCCCGGCCCTGCGGCTGGCCTACTTCGAGCAGAGCACCGAGGTGGTCGGGGTCGTCGTCGCGACCGCGCTGCTGGTCGGCGTCGGGATGCTCGACGACCGCTACGACCTCGACGCCCTCACCAAGTTCGCCGCCCAGGTCACAGCGGCCGGGCTGCTGGTGCTCTACGGCGTGCAGTGGGTGACCGTGTGGATCCCCATCGGCGGCGAGTCCTTCCTCAGCGGCTCGCTGTTGCTGCTGGGGCAGGGGCAGTCGGTGCTCATGACGGTGCTGGTCACCGTGGTGCTGGTCAACGCGATGAACTTCGTCGACGGACTCGACGGGCTCGCCGCCGGCATCGGGCTGATCACCACGCTGGCGACCGCGGTGTTCTGCGTCGGTCTCATCAGCAAGAACGGCAACGACCCGGCCGCGTTCGTGCCCTCGCTGATCGCGGTGGTTCTCGCCGGGTCCTGCCTGGGGTTCCTGCCGCACAACTTCCACCCGGCCCGGATCTTCATGGGCGACACCGGCTCGATGATGGTCGGGGTCATGCTCTCCGCGGCGATCACGACCGCCTCGGGCCGGATCCCGCCCGACGACACGGCGGCCGGGAACATCCTGGCCCTGGTCTCCCCGGTCATCGTGCTGGTCGGGATCGTATTCATCCCGTCGCTCGACCTGCTCATGGCGGTCGTACGCCGCACCCGGGCCGGGACCAGCCCGTTCAGCCCGGACAAGATGCACCTGCACCACCGGCTGCTGCAGGTCGGGCACAGCCACCGGCGCGCGGTGCTGCTGGTCTACCTGTGGGTCGCGGTGATCGCCTTCGGTGCGGTCGCACTCGCCCTGGTCCCGCGCACCGGGCTGGTGCTCGCCGCGACCGGGATCGCGCTGGCGGTGGCGTTCGTGGCCTCGGCCGTGCCGCACCGGTCGCGGATGCGCAGCGCCTCCGCGGCGGCGTCCCCCGCCGGCCAGACGGCGATCGCCTCGACCGACGACCTGCCCACCTCCGACGTCGACGACCACCGGTCCGGCGGGAGCCCGACCACGGACGGTCCCGGCTCCGGCGGCAGCCCGGCCGCGACGGGCGCCACCGGCCATCGGAGCGGCGCGAACGCAGCCACGGACGGCCCCGCCGACCGTCGTTCGGCCGGGAGGCCGGCGGCGAACGGGGCCGGCGATCGTCGTTCCGCCGGGAACCCTGCCGCGAACGGAGCCGCCGACCGTCGCCCGGGCGCGAACACGGCGGCGGACGCTGCCGCTGCCGACCGCACCGGGTCGCAGGGGCGTACCACGCGGCCCGTGCCCGGACGGGTCGTGCCGGGCGGGAACGTCGCCGCCGGGCCCGAGCCGTGGCCCCGTGGCGTGCACCGCCCCGCGGGCGCCCGTGGTGCGGCCCGGGTCGGACCCGGCACACGGGCCCCCGCGACGCCCGTCGCGCCGGCGCCGCACGCCGCCGGCCCGCCCACCCCACCGCCCCCGTCGCGGCCGGTCCCGGTCCGTCCGACGATGCCGCGCACGTCCGGCGGCCCGCCCGCACCGGACCCGGGGGTCCCCGGAGCTGCGGGCCAGCGTCCCGACGGCGCCCGCGGCCCGCAGCACCCCCGGGGCGACGGGAACTCCGACGGCCACCGCGCCCGCCCCGCCGCGGCACCGGGGGACCAGCCGACCGTCCCCACCCCGGCGCACCACCCCGGTCACGACGGCGACGCCTGACCACCCGTCCCGTCCGCCCTGGCCAGGGGCTCAGGTGTCCTCGGTCACGAACGCTGTCCGTCCCGCGGCGGTCCGGCCGCCGGACGGACGGCCGAGACCGCGACGGTGCCGGCTGCGACCGGTGCCGGTGGGGACCGCGACGGTGCCGACCGCGACGGCGCCGGTCGAGGTGTCGGACCCGCCGGTTACCGTGTGCGCGGAGCCGTACCCGCTGGTGGGGCGGCCGGTGAGCCGGGAGGCGGACGCACCGTGTGGCGATGGGACCGCTGGGGAACCGTGGAGTACGACGGTCCCGCGCTCGGCCAGGCGCAGGTCGTACGGCGGCTGTCGGGGTCGATGGCCCGCGGTGCCGCCCTGGTCGGCGTGGCCACCACGGTGGTCTGCGCCGTCGGCGGGGTCATCGCGGCCGGGGTCCCCGGCCTGTCCGCGGCGGCCCTCGGCGGTCTGCTGGCGACCGGCTCGGCCCTGCTGACGCCGATGCTGATGCTGCGGACGACTCATCTCGAGCCCGGCGCTGTGATGCTGGCCGCATTCGGCGGCCTCGCGTTGAAGGCCATCATCCTCCTGCTCGCCCTGTTCACCCTCGGGGGTGGGCCGGGGCTGCACCGCATGTCACTGGCCGTCACGATGCTCGTCGTCTTCATCACGACCACGGCGGCGGAGGCCTGGACGGGGCAGAAGCTCCAGATCCTGATCGGCACCGATCCGGGGTCCACAGATGCCTGACCTGGGGTTCGACGACCGATTCGTCCGTTCCTGTGGTGCCCGCGGAGGCGTCCACGGGGTCGGGCGGGCGCGTCCGGCGGATGACCGGGCGGCGACCCGCGGGCGAGTTAACGGTGAATCACCGGAGGCGGCCCGCCGGGCCCGATCAAGATCGTTTCGTCGGGCGAACGCGCTGGTGAGGTGGGTGCGAGCCCCCGACGTCGTGTAGAAGTACGGCTGATAGCATCCGCCACGTAGGCGATGTGGGTGACTTCCGGTGTTTCGACCCGGTCGCCCGGAAACACATCGCATCACGAGGCACCTTGCAGGCGATCCCCCGTTCCGCGTGGATGCGGAGCGGGAGCACCGGAAGGACCCCCATTGGGCACGTTGGTACTGGCGGCCGAGGAGTTCACTCCGCCCGGCGCAGGTCTGTTCGAGTACCCGCCGATCTTCGGCGCCGTCACCAAGCCGATGGTGCTGGCGGTCCTGTCGCTGATCATCGTTGCGGCCGTCTTCACGCTGGGCACGCGCAAGCTGTCCATCGTGCCGAGCCGATTCCAGTTCGGGCTGGAGTCCTTCTACAACATCCCGCGCAACACCATGGCGCGTGACCAGATCGGCTCGGAGGAGTTCAAGCGGTACATCCCGCTGATCCTCGGCCTGTTCAGCTTCATCCTGGTCAACAACATCTTCGCGATCGTCCCGTTCATCCAGTTCCCGACGCTGTCGCGGATCGGGTTCCCCATCGCGCTGGCGCTGTTCGTCTACGTCTTCTACCACTACGCCGGGTTCAAGAAGCACGGGTTCTTCGGCTACATCAAGCACGCCGCGCTCCCGCCGGGCGTCCCGGTCTTCATCGCGCCGCTGATCATCGTGATCGAGCTGCTGCAGAAGTTCCTGGTGCAGCCGCTCTCGCTGGCACTGCGTGTGTTCGCCGCGATGTTCGCCGGCCACCTCATCCTCGCCCTGACCGCCGTGGGTGCGGCGTTCCTGCTGTCGGCGGGCTCCGCGCTCGTCATCGCGTCCCCGGTGGTGTTCGCCGCCGGGATCGCGTTCACGTTCCTGGAGGCGCTGGTCCAGGTCATCCAGGCCTACGTCTTCGCCCTGCTCGCCGCCGTCTTCATCGGCGCGGCGATCTCCGAGGACCACTGACCGCACCACCGAGACCCCGGTGCCGCCGGCACCGCGCTCGCACCACCTGCTTCATCCGCCGGCCCGCCCGGGCCGATACACCGAACGACCCGCATTCCGCGGACCCGACGGAAGGAAACCCGAAGTGAACGTCACCCAGGTTCTGGCCCAGGAAGCCGCCAACATCAACCCGGGCCTCGCAGCCATCGGGTTCGGCGCCTCGGCCATCGGCGCCGGTATCGGCGTCGGCCTGATCTGGTCGGCCGTCATCAGCGGCACCGCCCGCCAGCCGGAGGCCCGCGGCCAGCTGATGGGCATCGGCTGGACCACCTTCGTTCTCGCCGAGCTGGTCATGCTGATCGGCCTGGTGCTCTTCTTCATCGCGCAGTAAGAGCCGGCAGATCACTCTCATGCCGGTCCCGGTACCGGCGGCCATGTCAGGGAAGGACACACGGTGGAACTGATTCTCGCCGCCGAACAGCCGCTTCCGATTCTCCCGCACCTCGACGAGCTCGTCCTCGGTGTGGTCGCGTTCGCGATCCTGCTCGTCGTGCTCTGGAAGTTCGCGGTCCCCCGCTTCGAGTCGCTCTACGAGGAGCGCACCGATGCGATCGAGGGCGGCCTCAAGCGTGCTCAGGAGACCCAGGAGCAGGCGGACCGGCTGAAGAAGGAGTACGAGGAGCAGCTGGCCGGCCTCCGGGCCGAGGCGGCGCGCATCCGCGACGACGCCCGGGCCGAGGGCCAGCAGATCAAGGCCGAGCTCCGCGAGGAGGCCGAGGCCGAGGCCGCGCGCATCAAGGCCCGTGGCGAGGAGCAGGTGGCCGCGTCGCGCGACGCCGCCCAGCGCGCCCTGCGCAACGAGGTCGGGGGCCTGTCGGTCCAGCTGGCCGAGCGCCTGCTGCGCGAGCAGCTGGCCGACGACTCGCGTCGCTCCGCGACGATCGACTCGTTCCTCGGTGAGCTCGACCAGCAGGGCGTGGCCCAGCGGAGCGGGGCGAACTGATGGCGGCTGTCCTGCAGCCCGCCAGCCGTGAGTCCCTCGCGGTGCTGACCGAGCGGCTGGACTCCTGGACCGACTCCGCGTCGGCCCGGGACCTGACCACGACCGCGGACGAGCTGTTCGCGGTGGCCCGGTTCCTGGACTCCGAGCGCTCCGTCCGGCGTCTGCTGGCCGACGCGTCGTCCCCCGAGGACTCCCGTGTGGACCTGGTCCGCCGGCTGTTCGGGTCCCAGCTCTCGCAGCCGACCGTGGACCTGGTCTCCGAGCTGGTGCGCAAGCGCTGGTCGACCGCCCGCGACATCGTCACCGGTGCGGAGGGCCTGGCCCGCCGCGCGGCCATCGCGATCGCGGACCGCAACGGCTCCCTCGACGAGGTCGAGGACCAGCTGTTCCGGTTCGGCCGGATCGTGGCCCGCGAGCCGGAGCTGGCGGGCCTGCTCGGCGACTCCGCGCGTCCGGTCGAGGGGCGCGTCCAGCTCCTCGACTCGGTGCTCGGCGAGAAGGTCTACCCGGTCACCGCGACCCTCCTCCGCGAGTCGGTCCGGCTGCCCCGCGGCCGGCACCTCGACGTCGTCGCCGAGGAGCTCGCCGAGCTCGCGGCGGCCCGCCGGGACCGCTCGGTCGCCAAGGTGCGCACACCCGTCGAGCTCTCCTCCGAGCAGGAGACCAGGCTCGCCGAGACATTGGGCCGTATGTACGGCCGCACGATCTCCCTGCAGGTCGAGCTCGACCGGAGCCTCCTCGGAGGCCTGGTCGTGCAGGTCGGCGGCGAGGTCATCGACGGCAGCGTGGCGGGTCGACTCGCCACGGCTCGCCGGTCCCTGCCCAGCTGACCTGCTTCGGAGTGACCGCCGGACCCCGGCGGAACGACCCGAAGACCCCGTTCGAGAGAAGGAACGACGCAGCCATGACAGAGCTGACGATCTCCTCCGAGGAGATCCGGAGTGCGATCTCCAGCTACGTCTCGTCGCTGGAGAGCGGAACGTCCCGCCGCGAGGTCGGGATCGTGTCCGACACCGGTGACGGCATCGCCCACGTCGAGGGACTGCCCTCGGCCATGACCAACGAGCTGCTCGAGTTCGAGGGCGGCGTCCGCGGCGTCGCCCTGAACCTCGAGCAGAACGAGATCGGTGCGGTCGTCCTGGGCGACTACACCGGCCTCGAGGAGGGCCAGCAGGTCACCCGCACCGGCGAGGTCCTCTCGGTGCCGGTCGGCGAGGGGTACCTCGGCCGGGTCGTCGACCCGCTGGGCAACCCGATCGACGGCCTCGGTGACGTCGAGAGCGACGCCCGCCGCGTGCTCGAGCTCCAGGCGGCCGGCGTGATGGACCGCCAGTCCGTCGGTGAGCCGCTGCAGACCGGGATCAAGGCGATCGACGCCATGACCCCGATCGGGCGCGGCCAGCGCCAGCTGGTGATCGGCGACCGCAAGACCGGCAAGACGGCGGTCTGCGTCGACACGATCATCAACCAGAAGGAGAACTGGGAGTCGGGCGACCCGACGAAGCAGGTCCGCTGCATCTACGTCGCCATCGGCCAGAAGGGCTCCACGATCGCCGGCGTCCGGCAGTCCCTCGAGGACGCCGGTGCGCTGGAGTACACGACGATCGTCGCCGCCCCCGCGTCCGACCCGGCCGGCTTCAAGTGGCTCGCCCCGTACACCGGCTCGGCCATCGGGCAGCACTGGATGTACCAGGGCAAGCACGTCCTGATCGTGTTCGACGACCTGTCCAAGCAGGCCGAGGCCTACCGCGCGATCTCGCTGCTGCTGCGCCGCCCGCCGGGCCGCGAGGCCTACCCGGGCGACGTCTTCTACCTGCACTCGCGTCTGCTCGAGCGCTGCGCGAAGCTCTCCGACGCCCTCGGCGCGGGGTCGATGACCGGTCTGCCGATCATCGAGACCAAGGCGAACGACGTGTCGGCCTACATCCCGACCAACGTCATCTCGATCACCGACGGCCAGGTCTTCCTCGAGTCCGACCTGTTCAACCAGGGTGTCCGCCCGGCGATCAACGTCGGCATCTCGGTCTCCCGGGTCGGTGGCTCGGCGCAGATCAAGGCCATGAAGACGGTCTCGGGCTCGCTGCGGCTGGACCTGTCGCAGTACCGCGAGCTGGAGGCGTTCGCCGCGTTCGGTTCCGACCTCGACGCCGCCTCGGCCGCCGCCCTGGGCCGTGGCGAGCGCCTGGTCGAGCTGCTCAAGCAGGCGCAGTACGCGCCGGTCTCGGTGCAGGACCAGGTCGTCTCGATCTGGCTGGGCACCTCCGGCAAGCTCGACTCGGTGCCCGTCGCGGACGTGCAGCGCTTCGAGGCGGAGTTCCGCGAGTACTCCCGCCGCCACGCCTCGGGTGCGCTGAACGAGATCACCGACACCGGCAAGCTCTCCGACGACGCCGTCGAGACGCTGACCAAGGCCGTCGACGAGTTCAAGCGCAACGAGTTCACCGCCTCCGACGGTTCCTCGGTCGTCCCCAAGGAGAGGGCCGCCGAGGCCCTCGACGAGGACGATGTCGAGCAGGAGACCGTCACGGTCAAGAAGAACTGAGGCTGATACCCGATGGCGGCACAGATCCGGGTGCTGCGCCGGCGTATCCGGTCGACGCAGTCCATCAAGAAGATCA